>NZ_DOEH01000027.1 GCF_003533305.1 Providencia sp.
TGAGGGGGATAGCTTAATGAAAATTAATGGTATCCCTGTTGCGTTAGAAGGTCATAAAGTCGCTTGTGGATGTTCAGGTGGCTGTGTACTTGTTGCTGTGGGTTAAATGTAGATTTATTTTTAATGTGTCACTCTAGCCTCTCTTTTTAGGCCATTGCTGCCGTGATACTGAATTTTTGATACAATGAATAACCCTGCCGCAAGCTACAGGGTATCAGCGCCAAAAATGCAACTGCGGGATATATCGCCACAAGGGACTGTGAATACAACCCTCAGAGATTTAATTCTGGCTATAGTCGTTCCAATTTCGTGAATTTGGTAAGTATATTCTATTTGCCTATTATCACAGATTTCTGAATATGTAATATATTCTCCAATGCGGATTTGTTTATTAAAAATATTAACATTTATCGTTGAGATCTCAAGTATGCTTGAATCTGTATCTGTGCCCCAATATATGTAGCCTTTGTTTTCTTCATATTTCATATAAAAAGGCCATTTACCATTGTCGTTAGCCATATACCCAAAAATTTCCATTTTAGCTATGAAGTTATCTTGTTTTAAGAGTGCATCAAAAACAAGCATGTCATTGGTTTGAGCTGAGCTATCGATATAGACAGCTTTGATCCTAGAGAAACTCATATCATTTTCCTCATTAAATATAAAAAGTGGGGGATTTACACCTTATACAAGGTGGTGAATGATTGGTGCCTACGACATTATGTGGGTAATGGATGTTCAAATTGGCTTTTCCAATAAATCAAATACCGCAAATAATTCCCACCATCCTCTTGCAGCCCATGCACCAACGGTTTCATGCTTTTATGGGGTAAATCAGGCCACTCACCAATTCCTCTCGGTTGATGAATATTTTCCTCACTCAAGCTTTCCCATCCTGCTTCATTTGGTACCCATAAACCGTGCCATTCTTCCTGTGCTATACGGGGAAGCTTCCAGCAAGGTTGATAACTAATCCGTCCATGCTGCCGTAATATATCTAGTGGGGTTTCAGGGCGGAGTGTGGCAAGAAAACGGTAAGAGCTGGCGTTGTTGCGTTATGTATCTTGATAAATCTCGTTATTATGTAGTTCAACAAGGTACTCAAAGGGGGAGGCGGATTTCAATATATTAGCTGTTCCACCTTCAATTTCGATTTCTTCTACCCAAATGATGGTGATTGGCAGCACCCGTATTTGGACATAGTATTGAAGCATAGCTGTTAGTAAATAGCAGCTATGAAAATAATTTATTGGCATTAGCTTATATATTACTAGAGCATGGAACTATACTTAATTTTGAGGGCGGTTCGGTGCCAATAGCGGATGTTGTTTAAACATGGGCTAGTTATGTGCTACAAGGATACTTTTGTATCACTAAATCGATATGTTCTGACCTTCTGCTTTAATCAAACAGGACACTTTAATAATGGAATATAATCCAATTATGTGCAGATATTATTAGTTGGACGATTTACATTTTGTGTTAGTTGTTCCATGTTTGGCGTTAATGTATTCAATTTGGTCAAATCAGCTTATTGAATCTTACATCTAGGCAGTTTATTGCTTAAAACGGACGGTATATATCCTTATTCATTCAAGCACTCAGCCAGCCGGGTCACATACTGATGTATGTTCCCTGTCTATCTTCCCTTGCCGCCTTCCTGCATCTTGAATGACGTTGGGTATAAAGAGCAGGTAAACTCTGAATGCAGGCTTAATACAGTTTCATCCCGAGCTGTTAGCTGCAACTTGAAAGCTATAGGGTATATGGTATCGTACGCGTCAGAAATACCTTTAAGAGAGCCCTTCACGGTGGAAAAAAAGAAAACCTTCCTGCAGCAGAAAAGCGGCTTGCACCCGCGTAACCGTCATCGCTCACGCTATGATTTCCCGGCGCTGATCGCCAGTTGCCCTGCACTGGAGCCGTTCGTCAAGCCGAACGCTTGGGGCGACATCTCGGTAGATTTTGCCGATCCTGCGGCGGTTAAAATGCTCAACCGTGCGTTGCTGCAACATTTTTATGGCATCGAACACTGGGACATTCCCGCCGATTATCTGTGCCCGCCGATCCCCGGGCGTGCCGACTATTTACACCATCTGGCCGACCTGCTGGCGACCAGTAACGGCGGTGAGTTCCCTCGCGGTAAAGGCGTGGCGATCCTTGATGTGGGTGTTGGCGCCAACTGTATTTATCCGATTATTGGCCTGTGTGAATACGGCTGGCGTTTTACTGGTTCGGAGATTGATCCGGTATCGCTCAATACGGCCAAAATGATCGTGGAGATGAATCCGACACTGAGAAACGGCGTGCGCCTGCGTTTACAAAAACAACCCGAATTTATTTTGAACGGCATCATCGGCGTGGCGGAGAAATTTGATGCCACACTGTGTAATCCACCGTTTCACAGCTCTGAACAGGAAGCGCAAGCCAGCACCCGCCGCAAACTGCACAAGCTGGGTAAAGGCGAGGTAGCCGACAAGCCGGTACAGAACTTTGGCGGCAAAAATAAAGAGCTATGGTGTGAAGGCGGTGAAGAAGCCTTTGTGCGTAAAATGGTAGAGGAGAGCGTTAGCCTGGCGCAAAACTGCCTGTGGTTCACCTCGTTGATTTCTAAAAACACTACCTTGCCTTCGATTTATCACGCGTTGAAGCAGGTGGGTGCGGCCGAAGTCCGTACCATTGAAATGGCGCAGGGGCAAAAAATCAGTCGCTTCGTGGCCTGGACTTTCCACGACGCACAACAGCAGGTCGCCTGGGCGACAGAACGCTGGCGTTAATTCTCCCGGTGCCGGTTATTTAACTGGCACCAATAAAACTTCGCATCAACCTACCAACAGCAGGATAATGCTACCAACAGCAGGATAATGATGAAAAAAATAATTCTTGTCCCGTCTAATCTTGGCCTTAATCCTCTTTATAAAGGGCACACCCCAGGGACTTTCCGCGCGCCATCGGTTCTCATGCAGTATGGGCTCGATAAAATTTTCTCCCATTGTGAGTTCGTTACTGTTCCATGCCCAGAATACAGCCCTGAAGATGAGCCTGGGACAGATATTCTGAACGGTCACAAGCTCAGAAAGCTTAACCTGCAGCTGGCTGACGAAGTAGAGGCGGCCCATCGTCGTAATTTAAAGCCTGTTGTGATCGGAGGCGATTGCGCCATACTGCCCGGAGCCTTGCTCGGCAGTAGGCGTAATTTAGGGAAACTTGCACTTGTACATATTGACGGCCACAGCGATTTTCGTCATCCCGGAAACTGGACGCGGGAGCCTGGAGCCCAACCCGGCGCGGCAGCCGGAATGGATCTGGCGCTTGTCACCGGACGGGGAGAATCATTGCTGACTGTGTGGCCTGGAATAGAAGGACCTCTAGTTCAGGATAATGCGGTCATTCAACTGGGAGAGCGAGAGTCGCGCCTTGAAGATTATGAATGGCCGGATATAGCGGACACTGATATCCTGAGTATAACTGTTTTTGATGCGCTTGAACTATCGGATAACCAACTCATGGATACGATATATGGGCGGCTTAATCTCTTTCCTGAAATACCATACTGGATTCATCTCGATGTGGATGTACTGGATAGCGCTGAAATGTCGGCAGTTGATTGTCCCGGCACCCCCGGCTTTTCTTCCAAAAAACTTGTTAATCTCTGTCGTGAACTTTTTATGAATATGCGCTGCTGTGGGATCACTGTGACCATCTATGATCCTGATTTAGATCATGAAGGGGCCGCAGCAAAGCTCGTTTTGGGCATGCTCAGAAACATAACTCACGATATCTGATCCCCTTACAGTTATTACGGCAATGACTTCTGCTCCTCGCTCAAAGCAGACTAAAGTTATATTTTTTTGAAAAAGTTCCGAATTAGGTGCGCAATCTCTATTTGGTTGAGTGACAGAATCTTGTTTATTGGTATTCAGCTCGGTTAATTCAAATACTTAATTTCCTTAGAGCTTGGAGATATAAATATATTTAGCTTGTACGATGTGAGCTGTATTGCCATATAAATTAACGATAAAAAATGCACTATCGTCACTTTGAAGCGAGGTTACTATGAACAAGAGTGAATTAACTCAAGCAACAAAACCCACTCGTACTCAACTCATTCGTGCGGTGATAACCTCTACGGCGATTGAAACAGGGCAGGAATCTCGTCGTCTTGAAGAAGAGATGAAATCTAAGCGTGAGAAATTCGGGTACTTGAAACTGGCTATCTAGTTCGCTTTCGAGGCTTCATTAACCCAATATTTCATTGGTTCATAGTTAAGATTTAACCCTGTGTGGATTGCTGCAATATACTGCTCGGGGTGATGAGTTCAATTTTCGTAGTCTAACGGCTAGAAATCAGCTTGTACCGCTATCATATCAGCTAGTAAGCGTAGTAAACCAGATTGGAACCTTCTGACTCGAGTGCTTCGAGAGGTTGGGGATAAGAATGACATCTTTGTGTTTTATTCGTTATATTAGTCATCGCTAACCTTACTAATGGATAAATAAATGAAAATTGCGCTTATTGGTTCAGGAAAAATAATCATGTCAGCTCTTGATGCATTAATGCATGTACAAGGGATTGATGTTGTTGCGTTATGTGTGCGTGCATCGAGTATTGAAAAGGGCGAATCAATTTGCCAGCAGTTTGGAATTAATAAGCTCTATACCGATTACGACAAATTACTGCAAGATACACAAATAGATGTAGTGTATATCGGTTTGCCAAATCACTTGCATTATAGTTATACGCATAAAGCGTTAATGGCTGATAAACATGTTATTTGTGAAAAGCCTTTCACACCTGAATGGGAACAATTGCAAGAATTAGTTTTACTGTCTCATGAAAGAGGCTTGTATTTATTTGAAGCGATCACCGCTATTCATACTCCTGGATTTAATTTCATTAAGCAAAATATCAGTAAAATAGGGGATATAAAGATAATTCAGGGTAATTACTCGCAGTATTCAAGCCGGTATGATGATTATTTACTTGGTAACGTTCATGCGGCTTTTGACCCACAACAAGCGGGTGGAGCTTTGTATGATATTAATCTTTATAATATTTATGTGTTGCTTGCTCTTATGGGAGTGCCTGATGAAAGTCGTTATATTTGTAATAAAGGACATAACGGCATAGATACCTCGGGAATTTTAACATTACATTTTGATAAGACAATTGCAGTTTGTACAGGCGCAAAAGATTCAGGAAGTCCTGGTTATTTTATTATTCAGGGCACTAACGGTTATATTCGCATTGAGGGTGCTCCAAGTATTTGCCAATCAGTTGAAGCGAATATCGAAGGCAAAGTAACTTCGATGTCTCAAGATGCATCAACAAACCATATGATATTTGAGTTTGCATTCTTTCGTGATCAAATTGCATCTAAAGAATTTGCAATATGCCATGAACATCTTGATCTGGCGATAGCGGTATCAAAAGTACTCAATAAATCGAGAAACGATGTCGGTATATCTTTTGAATAATGATGTTAGTTTGAAATAATATAGTAATTTGAAAGACTTTGATGATTGCGACTTTTTAACCGTCGCAATCTATTTAAGGACTTTAGCTTATTAAGCCGCGTTACTTTTTTGAAGTGCTCTTGAGATAGAGTTTAGTAATTCAGGTATATCCATCTTTGGCAATATGACTTCGATAAAGGCAAGTTGATTGCAATTTTCGGCTTCTTTCAACACTTGTTGTAACTGTTCTGACTCAGTCACCTTTCTTATCAGTGCCGGATTTTCATTCGCTAAAGCTTGTAATAATAATGTCCAATTCCACAAGGTAATATCATTGTAACGTTGCTCAGGGCCATGAATTGCACGTTCAACGGTATACCCCTCATTATTTAATAAAAATATGATTGGTTTTAGTCCGTCACGTAGCATTGTTCCCAATTCTTGAACTGAAAATTGTGCCGCACCATCACCGACTAAAAGGATAACTCGGCGATCAGGCTCTGCTGTTTGAGCGCCAAATGTAGCGGCTAAGGAAAAACCAATTGAAGCCCACAAGGATTGAACGATAAATTTACAACCTTGCGGCAAAGTGAGTGTCGCGGCACCAAAACAAGACGTTCCTTGCTCGACAATCACAATATCATCTGGACGTAAGAAATCCTGAATTTGATGCCAGAAAAGGCGTTGAGTGAGCTTACTTCCATTAATATTTGCTTGTTTTGGGCGATTAATAGTGGGTAATTGCCACTGTTTTATTAGAGATAAGCTCAGCTGGTGGAGTGCTTTAATGGCTTCTTGCATTGGGATCTGAGTAAAGACCTGTTGCCCAATTCTTGCTTCATGGGGGTGGATATTGATGCATCCATTTTCGGGTAATTGATGGCTAAATCCCGCTGTAGCGGTATCAATGAACAGCACACCGACATTGATTATAACGTCGGTATCTTCTATCCATCGTTTCACTTGTGGTTCGCTAGCCGCACCGATGTATGTTCCGGTAAAACTGGCTCGAGTTTCATCGACTGCACCTTTACCAAATAGCAAAGTAGAATGGGGAATTGGAACTTCTTTCATCCACTGATCTAGTACTTCGTTAGCGTTAAAGCGTTCGACGAGAAAACCCGCAAGTAGTGAGACTTTATGTGCTGATTGTAATTTTTCACGCGCTGCATTGATAAAGTTTTCCAGTGATTTTTTTGATAAATTGATTTGAGGTAACTTCATTGGTGCAGGTTTGGAGATCAAAGGCATTTCGGCAACATCACAAGGAAGAACTAGGTGTACAGGGCGATGCTCCGTTAATGCAATCGTGAGGAGACGATCAATTTCTGTCGCGGCATTATCAAAAGTAAGACAAGCTTGGGCTACAGTGACCTCTTGTGCCATACGGGTAAAATGGCCGAAATCCCCATCTCCTAACGAATGATGTAATAAACAGCCTACCCGCTGAGCGCGTAGTGCAGGTGCGCCAACAATATGAATGATAGGGAGATATTCAGCATAGGAGCCGGCTATGCCATTTATAGCGCTTAATTCCCCGACACCAAAGGTGGTAAGTAGCGCTGCTGCTGGTTTGCAGCGTGCATAACCATCCGCAGCATAGGCTGCATTGAGTTCGTTAGCACAGCCAACCCAAGTTATTTTGGGGTGGTCAATAACATGATCGAGAAACTGTAGATTGTAATCTCCCGGTACGCCAAAGAAATGATGAATGCCAATTTCAGCCAAACGATCGAGAAGGTAATCTGCTACTGCATAATTTTTGCTCATGATCATAACCTGTCAATAAACGTGAATTGCTTAACATTGAACAAGAACGTGATTGATGTGATCTTTGCGGCGGCCAATATTTTTAAATACTCACAATTACTCGGATATTAAATTTAGAGAGATAGGCATGGCTAAAGATCCGAAAAGCATGGTGAGAATAAGAATGTGAGAAGAAATTTTGGCGCATCACAGAAAACGCTGGTCAAAAATCTTGTTGCGTAGGGCGTAAGACGATTTCATTGATATCGACATTGGGTGGTTGTTCAAGCGCATAAGCAATAGCGCGTGCAACTGAATCTGCAGGGATAGCTTGTTTATAAAATTCTTGTAAAAATGATGCGCTTTCGGGGTCTGAGCTGCCGAATTTTAATTCTGAGTCGACGACACCTGGGCAAATTGTTGTCGTTCTAATTTTTCCACCAACCTCATGGCGTAACCCTTCTGATATTGCCCGTACAGCATATTTTGTTCCGCTATAAACTGTACCGCCGGGACTGAAAACTTTGACGCCAGCTACCGAAGAAATATTAATAAAATGGCCTTCATTTTGCTTTTCAAATACCGGTAGTACTTCAGCGATACCGTATAGCAGTCCTTTTACATTGACATCAATCATTCGTTCCCACTCATCAACTTTTGCTTTGTGCATGGGAGCTATCGCCATCAATCCTGCATTGTTAATTAACACATCGATTCGACCAAACTGAGTGAGAGTTTGATTGACCATATTTTTCACATCAGTATGTTGAGTAACATCAGTTTGTACGACGAGGGCTTTGCCGCCAGCGGCGATACAGTCTTTCGCGAGTATATCAAGATGTTCTTTACGACGAGCCGCAAGTACTAGGGTTGCTCCGAGAGTGGCAAGATAGCGTGCTGTTGCAGCACCTAGCCCACTACTAGCGCCGGTAATAATGATGATTTTACCTGAAATCTGTCCCATTGTTTTTTCCTGTTAATTTAGCGAAATTGAATTATTTTTCAATTTAATCAACATGATAAATTTAGAGTGAATTTTTTCGCTTATTTTAAGTAAGAGGCTGGCGATGCCATTGATTGTCAACGCCAGAATTCACACTAGCCAGTTGATATATAGGCTGGTTAATATTTACTTAATCAATAACGGCTTCAACAATGGAGACGTAGCAGCCTGTATTAATGATGCGATTCAATTTCAATCCCGCACTCTTTAACAAAACTTTGAGCTCATCTTCACTGCGTGTTTGTCCGCCGTCAAAACTAGCTAATAGCAACAGATCGATTTCGTTACCGCCATGCCAAGTATTTCCTTTTGGTATAACGGGCTCCATGATGAGTAATTTGGAGTTTTCATGCATAGCGTTTCGGCAGCAGCGTAATATGGCTCTGGCTTGCTCTTCGGGCCAATCCATCGTGATGTATTTCAATAGATAAATATCTGCGGTAGGGCAAGACTCAAAGAAGCTACCGGGTTGTGTTTTCCAGCGCGAGTCATCACCTAATTCTTTAAGACGGTTTCGGGTTAATATCTCGGGTTGATCAAATAAAATACCCTGTAAAGTTGGGTTATTACGAAGTACATTTAATAGCAATCCTCCCATACCACCTGCAATATCGACTACTGTTGCATTTTTTGGGAAATCGTAGGCTTGGACTAAAAAATAATTTTCTACCGCAGACATGGAGGACATGCCAGTATGAAAGTCATATCCATCTCTTTGATTTTCTTTTTTCGACCAATATTCATAGAACGACATGCCGTATAAATTTTTAAAAGAAGATTCGCTACGTAGACTATCGACAAGATCCCCTAATGGGGACCAAAAGGTCTCATCGGTGAGCATTAATATTGCGGAGCGTAAAGATTGAGGTGCATCTGAACGAAGAAACTCAGCCTCTGGTGTTAATGCAAATTTGTTATCACTAGTTTCTTTAAAGATCCTTTTAGAGGCTAACATTCTCATGATACGAAATAATTTTTTACTATCCACATTCACTTCTTTTGCGAGGTAATCTACTGTTTTTTCTCCATCTTTAAGGTAATCGGCTATACCTAATACTGCTGCCGCGCGTAGCGAAGCTTGAAAAGTAAACCCCATCGCTTGCTCTAATACATAGACTGCCGCTGCATCATTTTTAGATATATCAATACTATTATTTACCATGATATTAGTTCCTCGTTGAATTATTTATGGAAAACACATTTAGTAGTAAAATAATTAGATTAATTTTTCGCTGTATTAATGGCCGTAATTTGGTTATCAATAATACGTAACTTATTGTTAAGTATATATTGTGTAGATGTACTCACTTATAGTTATATATTTTAAATATAAAATTATTTATGTGTGAATATGGTTAAATTTGAGGGTTTAATATCTCCATGAAATTAATGCATCAAAAATAATTGCAGTATTAATAAATGCTGATAAGTATAATATGATATAAAATTAAATAAGTATTATTATATTTCATATGAATTCAATTCTGGTGTTTTTTATTATAAAGTCAAGGTGGAGTTATCATGGAGTAAGTGTTTTTACTTGCTAACTATTTAAATAAAAAGGAAAAATGATATTAAATTATTTTTAATTATTTTTTAGTTAATAATTTTAAAATAAATAAAATCAATCGTAAATAATTGATTTTAATGTAATGATTGGGTTGGCTGATCGAGGTGGTTTAGGGGGGGGTGTCTACAATGATATTGTTTCCATAGAAATAATATTATTTAGTTATAAGTTTACAATGAAATTAGATTTAAACTTACTGGAATATAAAATATTAACACTGAATTTTTTGATCATTTTAAAATTAATTTATTGGGTGATGATAATCTTGGTTTATATTTACATGAATTATAATTTATTGAGGTTTTTATTAAGTGGGGTAAATTTAAAGATTAGAAAATAGAATTTAGAATTTAGAATAGTAGTGTTGATGGTTTAATTTGTATGGAATTGATATTTAGGAATGCTTCAATAAGTACGTTATTAGAGGAGGGAGCGTTGGCTAAATTAATTCTTATTGTGAGGTAATAGCTGTATAAGAATAGGCTGTTTTGTTATCAAAACGAATATGTAGAAGAATATTAGATTAAAAAACGATTTAATTTAGTATTCTTCTACAGCTTTCAAATTCAATGATATCAAAAATCTATATAGATAATGAGACCTCAGTATTATTTTTTTATTATTGGTAATAGCTATACAATAAATATTTAGTACTGAGATATATTGAGAATAACTGTTACTAATTTTGGCGCATTAAGGCATAGCGATTAAGAAGTTGCTTAAAGTGATTGTCAATACGTTGATATTCAGACTCTGCAACGGTCCCTTGTGCTTTTTGTGTTTCTAAACGTCGTAATTCCTCTTCTAATGGTAAACCTTGATTAAAATGTTGTCGTGCATTGAAAATGATTGTTTTTAATTCAGAGCCAGTAATGTAGCTGCGGGGTTTACCATCAAGGCTGTCTAATCGCACACTTAGTTTATTCAACTGCTCCATACCTTCTGACCATTGATTAAGCCGATTTTCAGCAAATGCATTAGTTTGTATATTTTGTTGCCATTTTTCAGTAAAAGTACTGACGTCAGCATGATCGCCATATTGTTGCTCTAGATAATTGACCATATTGTTTGCCAATGTTGATTAAGTAAAGCATGCAGTAATGATAGTCCTTCATTTAGCCCATCAATTCCCGCTTGGTGTTGGCGGATCAATATAAACCAAGCGGTTGTTTGAAGATCTGCACCGTTTTGATTAAATATCGAAAGTCATAATCCATGTGCTCTAGCCCAATCAATATCTGGGCGAGCGGGGTGAAAACGTTTATTCAGTTCTTCTTTTTTTAAGTATGAGTCGTTTTTGTGAAGAAAAAATAAGTTATTGTAAAATAAACGGCTCTGCGGCTGAGTTTGAATTAATTATGGGATTTTGTCAGCTATTACCATCGGGGCAAGCTTTTGTACGTGTGGCTGAAAATGGTATTAACTAAATATGGTGGCTATTAAAAATAAGCTCTCCCTAAGAGTCATTATCAAATTCTTTTAGGGAGAGAGAAAATAGTACTATTTTCATTTTTTGATGTATCAATTGGGTTGTGGTATTAAATATTTTTGGTGAAAAATTAAGCTATATACACATTGTTAAACACATTAACTTTAATCGTATTAATCGCTAATTCATCATCAATAAAATCATAAATAAGAACACCTTTTCCTGAACTTCTTTCCATTTTTTTGAGTTTATTGGCAATAATTGGATTGATAATTTCAGCATAAGCAATTGGATCTGCTAAGTTACCATTTGTCGCACTAATATGATTGAGTATTAACTTATTATCGTAATTTAGTAATGGGTTTAGTAATGTTTTAATATCTTTAAGTTTTTCATCTATATCAGGGCCGTTCCAATTATCTTGCAGCACAATATTTTCATTTTCATGCCAATTATATGCCCAGTTTTGGTTATTTAGTGAGGAAACTTTTAAAGAGGTAGGAGCACATTCGATCACGATAATTTTACCTCTTACTTCGCCAATAGTTGGCCAATCATAGCTAGGCATATTTTTATCAGGATTTAATTTTGGGGTATAAATATCGTCGAGATAGCCAGTAATAAATGTTTGGATGGCGAGTTTATATTGTTCAAAATCATCTTTTTTTTCATTCGCATTTTGTAGGCGAACAATAATAAATTCCGAGGGAAATTGAATTAAAAATTGACGTAATTGGTCAAAAATCGTCTTTGCTTCAATATCACTAATCCATTTTCGATGTGCTGCAACTAAGTTACGCGTTATTCGTAAATCAAAGAAACGAACGCCAATATTGAGTTGCTCATCAAGTGATAAATATTGTGTTTTGTAGTGAGGGTTGTCACACAACGCTGTCATTGCATCGTGACTACCAGGAATACTAAGCTCAGTGATTGAGGTGCTATTGCTAATATATTTTAGCCAACAAGATAATTTATTATTCACCATAAGATACGCTCTAAATCTAATTTTTATAATGAATTCCCCAAAAGTAATACTTTTAGGGAATTGATGATGTATCAAGTTGATTATATTTCTTTTTTCATTTTAATTAACTTCCAAGATAATAGTGCGGCAATCATAGTTAGTATTGATAATCCTATGAATACACTACCAATAATATCAGTTGGTGTTAATACTTCTCGAATAATTTTACCTTGTTCATTTAGTTGTGGGCTATAAATGATTTTACCTAGAATTAGCGGTGCTAAAAGCGCGGGAAGGTAGCCAATAGTGATAGCGAGTGACATTGCCGCAGAGGCATTTTTTTTGTCGATATTTGACTCGCCAATAGGTGCGTAATAAACACCGCGGATCATAAAGCAACATGCAGATGCACATAGCATGAGGATCATAATGGTATTACGAACTGTTGGTGTGACGACATCTTCAGGAACTTGTCCTGGCAGGAAGTCAGAAACAGCAGTTGGGTTCATATAGAACAGAATACTTATTGTTAATAATAAGATGGCGAGCAAAAAGGACATAAAACGCATGAAATGAGCAGTTGATTTAAATGCTAATGTCACGAGTAGTGTTGATAGCAATGGAAGCATGCGTAATGCGATAACTACAGAGGCGAACATGGCGGCAACGGTTGCTGAAGTACCGTAACCGGCTTGAAGGAATCGAGCAAAGTAGGTGCCAGCCGCCACGAATGTGCCATAGATACAAAAAACGTTTAAGCCAGTGATCCAGACAACGGGAAGTTTAATCACTTTAAAAATACCAGATACCGCTTCTTTTACAGAAGCCGCGCTTTCTGAGTCATCACCTACTTTGGCATCTTTAGAAACAGCAAGAAAAATTAAGATTGCTGTAGCCAATACAATAATGGAAGCTGTTACCATCATCGTTCGGCTATCCGCTTCGTAATAAACCATCGCGGCCCATACTAAACTCAATAAAAATGCAAGTAAGCCTCGACCAAACTCAAACATACCAAATGCAACACCTTGGTGTTCTTTAGTTGTCGAAAGACTGACGGCTTTAAAGTTTGCAGGTTTAAATAATACTTCACTTAACAGTAACATGAAGAAGAAGCACAGCAATAAGGTACCCATACTTAGACCTGGCGAGTTTAGTGCAATAAATAAAGAAATAAATCCGACGCCTAAGGTAGTAAAAAACATAATGTTACGTACTTTAAAACGGTCTCCAATCCACCCTAATCCGACAGTACCAAGTAGAATCACTAGGCCTTGCATTGAATATAATTGTCCCGCTTGTGCATCGGAGATCCCCATTGCAACAGGAAACCCGAGGGGAAGTGAATTTCTGAGATCCCAAAATGCATATAATAATTGCGCATTGGCAGTAATAAATAAGAGTTGAATTACAGTATGGGTTGAGAACCCAAATTTACGCATTAAATTAGTCATATTCTATCTTCCGTTATAATTATATAGATAATACGTGGTTATAAGTCAGAGCTTTTTGGTGATTAAAATTAAAGTATTTTAAAAATTATTTATGGTTAGGTTATTCAATTATGCTGTTAGTTTTTAAATGTCATAAGCTCATCTTGAAAGCAAAAAGAGTTACTATTAATTTATTTTAGAGGTCAAAATTTTTCACTCTCATCATGAACTATACATTCTAAAAATACACATTGTAAAAAATATATTCCGTGAGCGTTTTCACATATTGTTAACATTGAAGGTTACAAGGAAAAATTACAACGTGAATTTTTAATAATTCATTATATATCATTGCATTATGATTTTTTTATCGATTTTATTGTTGGGTTTTCTATCGTAGTAATACTACTTACACGGGTTTTATTGATGGTGTATATCAATTAGATATAGAAAATAAATTCTTATTAATAAGAGTGAGCTCTAGCTCTCAAAATTAGAAATGAGTGCTAAGAAAACTTAGTTTGTGATGCTTAAAAGAGGAGTTAATCTACCGCCTAATAGCGGTAGATTAGGTTGGGGTTATTTCATAAGAAAAGAGGCTAATGTATCGTAAATCTCGCTGCTTGAAGTAAGTACATAGTTTCCATTTAGCAGAAAATTAGGATCACTTTTAAAATTGTTGGTGACACCACCTGCTTCTTGGATCAGTAGTAGCCCGGCAAGGCAATCCCACGAATTTAAATGTGGCTCGTAATAACCGATTAATTTTCCCGCAGCCACGTAGGCTAGCATTAAGGCGGCAGAGCCATTGCGAACAAACATTCCACCCGCATGTAATAAATTATCTAAAAATGGGATAATTTTATCTGGAGAAAGTCGGGTTGAAATGCCAACACCGAGCAATCCTTCATTGAGTGAATTCACTTGATTCACAAAAATTTTGTCTTCATTGAGATAAGCACCATGGCCTCGAAGGGCATGAAACAATTCATCATGAATGGGATCGTAGATAACGGCAATTTGAGTATTTTGTTGCTCATCTATCAATGCGATAGATATGCACCAAGAAGGTAGCCCAAAAATAAATGCGCTTGTACCATCTATTGGGTCAATAACCCATGTTGATTTAGACTGACCTACGGTGAGTCCTGATTCTTCACCAAAAATTGTATCTTGAGGGTAATAGTGATTAATTTGTTTACGAATAAACTCTTCTGTTGTTTTATCTGCAATAGTAACAAGGTCTTGTCCATCTCCTTTTTTCTTTTCGATGTTAAGCTTTTTTCTATTATGATAGAAATCAACAGCTAACTTTCCTGCTTCTTTCGCAATAGCTTTACTTAAACGGTATCGTTCTGCCAATTGATCCATGTTTAAAACCTCAATTTATGAAATTAATATTTCAAAAAATACACTAATTGATTAGTTTATTCTGTGATCAGTTCTATGGCATAGTGTTTTAATGTTAATTTTTTATTACGTAATTGGGGTGCCGTTTTAAATTTTTTTGGAACGTTTGGTTTTATTTATCAATTATTCCACCGCATACAAACTGCTAAATTATTTATCCAAAAAATGAACAATTAAGCTATTAAAATATTAATCCTCTTTGAATTGACCTGGTGTCTTTCCAAAGCGTTGCCGAAATACTTCAATATAAGCGCTGACGTTACTATAACCGCTGAGTGATGCAACTTCACTGATTGGTAATCCTGCAAGTACCCACTGAAGAGATGCGACTACTTTGGCTTGTTGTCGCCACTGACTAAAACTAAGGCCTGTTTGTTGGCTAAACAAGCGACTAAGATTACGGACGCTAATTCCCCATTGGTTGGCTAATTGGCTTTGATCGAGTATACATGCGGGATTTCTCAGTAATTCATTGGCTACATTGCGTGCTCGGCGATCTAAGGGAAGCGTTAATTGAAGTGGTAATTCAGCACATTGAGAAATTTCATAACCTAACAGTTTTAAAAGACTGTTTTGGTAATCTTTTGAAGATACATGATTATTTCGCAACACTCGCTCTAACATAGCTAAAATAAAGGAATTTCCGCCATAAATACCGGCTTGAGAAGGATATTGAATACAGTCGGATGGCTTAAGGTAAAGGCTATTACCTTTGACTTTCCGAGGAACCCATGCCCTGTGATCCAAGCCAGCAGGAAACCAACCTATCGATCCTGGTGTCACTGTCCATTGTGCACATTCGGTTTCAATGACAAAAATGCCCTGACTGAGCCAATATAGTTGGCCTAGCTCATGTTTATGCCAAGGGGTTGAATGCTGACTTTCATACTCAAATGCTTTTGTTTGCATCATAATGGCTGATTGGCCGTATATATTGTCTTGATACGGATAATATACCATCTAGGCTTTCATTTATAATTTATGTTTTAAGAACGGAGAAATAAATGAAAAGTTTAAATCAGATAGTTATTGATGCATTAAACATTATTGTCAGTAGTCCTGAGCATGACGAAAAT
Source organism: Providencia sp. (assembly GCF_003533305.1). Classification (GTDB taxonomy): domain Bacteria; phylum Pseudomonadota; class Gammaproteobacteria; order Enterobacterales; family Enterobacteriaceae; genus Providencia. Next base: position 16,095 of record NZ_DOEH01000027.1, read on the forward strand.
AAAATCTCTCAATATTTTTCGCCTGATTACCAACAAGTAGTTGATGGTAACTCATTGAACTATGATGATTTTTTAATGCATATGGCTGTACTTAAATCACAAACAAAGCGTATGAATGTGGAAATTAAGTCAATTGTTGCTGAAAATAATACTGTTTTTACGCATCACTATGTATCAGTTGAGAAATGTGGAAGCGAACAGAGTGAGTTTGAAGTATTTGCTTGTTTCACTTTATCATTAGGGCGAATTATTCGCTGTGAGGAATTAACTCGGATGATTAGTGGAGAGGTTGGAGATAGAGATTTTGGGAGTAGACGATAATTTATTCCAATCTATGATTATTTAAAAGTTCCCTAATGCTTATCCGCTTATTCACTCAATTATTGGGCGATTTGTTCAACGTTGAGCTAGCTAAAACGACGCCTCTTTAATTATCTTAAAGAGGCGCTATATTTTTTATTGTGATGCTTTTTTTAGTTTATCAACTTGATCTGCGGTGACAGGAGTCGCTTGTCCTCCCCATTGAGCACGTGCCCATGTGATTAAATCTGCTATTTCTTGTGAGTTTAAATCATCGGCAAAACTTGGCATAGCATACATACGTTGGCCATTTGGAAACGTTGTTGTCGGGATACCCGTTAACACTACGTTAATAAAGGTTTCAGGGTTATCCATTGCTAATATTGCATTGCCTTTTAGCGCAGGGATGCCGTTAGGTACACCTTCACCTGTAATGCCATGACAACCTGCACAAGTTGACATATACATCATCCGACCCGTTTCCATAGTATTTTCAATTGTGCTAGTCAGTTCGATTGTACTCGTTGATTGTTGAGTTTGCGCTTCTGGCAGCGGCTGCGGTGCAGGTTTTGCACCAAGTAATTGGCCATCTTCTCCAGTTAACAAATAGATAGCCACAGCATTGACATCTTCAGTGGCCATTTGGCTGGTGGAAAAGTGGGTTACTGTATTCATGTCCGCAAATGAAGAGCCTTGCGGCGAAATGCCTGTTTGTAAAAACTGACTGAGCGAGGCGGTATCATAGCCATGGTTTGAAAGTGCTTGTGCGGTAATATTTGGAATAGCTAAGCCCGCTTCTTCTCCCCCTTGTAGTGAGCGTGAAAAATCTACACCCATCATAAAGTTACGTGGGGAATGGCATGCACCACAATGGGCAAGGCCTTCAACAATATAAGCACCACGGTTCCACTGTGCAGAACGTTGTGGGTTATCCGGCGCTTTATGGTCAGGGAAATTAAGTAAGGTCCAAAAATTCATAAATGGGCGAACAGGAAGCACAAAAACACCGGTGTTTTCTTTATTCGCAATAGGCATGGCAGGTAAGGTCATGACGTAGGCGTACAGAGCATCTAAGTCTTCTGATGTTGTCATTTGAGTGAAAACAAAAGGCATTGCAGGGTAGAGGTTGCCTCTCTCTTTACCTATCCCATCCTTAAGCGCGCGATGAAAATCTGCACGAGTATAATTACCGATCCCAAATTGTTTATCGGGTGTAATATTAGTTGAGTAAATAACGCCGAATGGGGTACCAATGGCGCGCCCCCCTGCTGCTAGTGGTCCCTCGGGTAAGGAATGGCAACCAAAACAGTCCCCTGCAATAGCAAGCTCTTTACCGCGAGGGATCAGTTTTGCAATTTCTTCTGACGTTAACGGTTTATCTAAGTTCGGTCCAATGCTAGACGTACGAAAAACACCAAACAAAACCGAGAACATAAATAAAATGCCGAGTATTATGACGGCGTAAATGATTTTACGTGTTAAACGATTTCTCACCATTTTCTGTTCCCCTTAGTCAATCACGCAGCCGGGCGTAGCGAGTGCGACTTTTCGTACCGCTTCATAGTAGCGAACGTAACCAGTACAACGACAAATATGCTCATTTAGGGCTTCTTCTATCGCATGTTCTAGATTTTCGCGTTTTACAGGGGTGTGTTTGAGTTGGTTAAGAAAGACCGTTGCACCAGTAACAAAACCGGGGGCACAGTAACCACATTGGAAAGAAAAATTCTCAATGAAAGCCTGCTGAATAGGTGTAAGTTCTGCCACTTTCCCCTGATCATCAAGTTTGGCTTGCCCTTCGATAGTGACAATATTTTTATTATTGAAATAGTGAGCACCAAAAATGCAGGTACGACTTTCAACAGTGGTGCCGTCCGCTTGTACTTCCATCACTGTGCAGGCGTGACAAATACCTTGCCCACAACCAAAGTGAGTTCCCGTCAAGTCAAGATATTCATGTAAAAATTCAATCATCGGCATGCCAACAGGAACATCAATAGGGCCGATTTTTTTGCCATTGATTGTTAAGCTTAATGGCATTTTTTCAATAATAGGAACGGCATTTTTAATCTTCATGATAGTGCCTTTTGGATTTTTTCTACTGTAATTGGGAATTCATAAAAACGCTTACCGGTTGCATGGGTTAATGCATTACTGGTGGCGGGCAATATTGGGATCATCCCAAGTTCAGCCATACCTTTTGGTGGTGAGGTTTCTGAAAGTGGTGGTAAGTAATCAATGGTTTGCTGCCAGACAGCGACATCTTTTGCGCGTGGAACAACATAACGATTAAAATTCCATGTGCCATCACCGGGGCCGTTTTCATATAACGGTAGCTCTTCAAGTAGCGCGTGGCCAATACCCATCGCAGTTCCCCCTTGAATTTGTCCAGAAACTAATTCAGGCACAATCATAGTACCGGGGTCCATAATCATATGATGTCGCATAACGTCGACTTCACCGGTAAGTGTATTCACGTTGAGCTCGACCAAACAAGACGCAGGGGTCACAGTTGTTGGGTCTGCTTTAGCGCGCTGTGTTGGCGGGTAATAAGCAATTTCACGCTTAATGAAATGATATCCACCCGTTGTCATGAGTTTTTTCAACTCTTGAGGCGCGCCATCACCATATCGAACAGATAACGCATCCAGCGGAAGATTACGTAAACCGAGTGTTGGAATGTCAAAGTCTGCTCGTGCCCATTGCCAGCTTGAATAGCCATGCACGGCAACACCCGTGATGAGACCTAATTGATGCGCTCTTTTGGCTAATATATTGAAGGGAATTGGCTTCATACCACCACCTCCGATACCATCAGGTCCTACGCGGATATCCGAAAACTCAACATTTAAACCATTAAATGACCCGCCACCTAAGCCTTCACTCCAGATACTTTTTGCGGCTGGCCATAGCGAGTTTTCAAGTAAAAAGCGACCAGCTTGGCGCGTACCGAAACCGATATAATAAACGCCACTTGATGAGCTCATGTCAGGGATGAGTGCTGGTGTCCAATAAGGATCATTTTTTGCTAATTCATCTTGTTTTTTCTGATTGGCCCAACTGGTTTTTAATGGCAGTTGGTCAAATTCAGTAACCCCAAATTCAACAACATCTGGCGCCTTACTCAGTGCTTGCCAAACCATTACTTGCTGCGCAGTTGTGCCACCGGTACCGATTTCTTGCATACAGTGGCGCATAGTGAGTTGCCCTTGCGCATCGAATTCAAGGGAAAGGATGGTTGGTACACCACTGGAACCGTAAACTTGTTGGACTTGAGCAAAACCAACACCATAGAGTTTGCCAGGATTTGCAGCATCATATTCAGCTTTCTTTTTATCTCGATTAAGCCAAAGAGGATGTTTTTCTACTAAATTTAGCATTTCTACATTGCGAGGGTCACCTGCAATAACACCGCCTTGTGTATTCGGGTAACCTTCTAAAATTGCATTTCGACGGCGTAGCTCAATAGGGTCGATATTGAGGTTATGCGCGATTTCATCCACCATCAATTCTGTAATTGCCATTGATTGCAATGAACCAAATCCGCGCATCGAGCCTGCTTCTACGGCGGGTGTCGCCATGGCTAATGCGGTTAAATCAGATTTAGGGAAGTAATATATGGATTGTGCGCCACGTACTGCAACGTGAGAAACTGCAACGGAAAGGTTTTCACGACCACCACCATTACAATTGTAAGTTCCTCTTAATATATCAAACTTACCGGTCTTTCGATCGCCGATGATGGTTACATCCATTTCAATTGAGTGACGTTTCATACCCATTTGAAATTGTTCATAACGATCGTTTGCCATACGAACGGGCAGACCATCAGCGTAGAAACTTGCCACCATTGCATAGAATGGAAACACCGAATAGTCTTTAGAGCCATAACCGACGGTTGAACCGGTTAATAAGATAATATTTTCAACTGGAAAGTGCTTATTGCGTTTTGAAAGTTCGGCCGCTGCATTAACAACGCCAGCAGGTGACTGCGTTGCTGTCAAAATATGCAATGTTTTGGTTTTGGCATCATACCAAGTATTACTGTTATCAGGTTCCATCGCACAGGGGTCGATAGATTGTGAAAAACCATGACGCTCTAATACAAATTTATCTGGATTTTGGCGTGCCGCTTCAATTTCTTGATTAATTTGTCGTGCGTAATCCATTCCCTTCTCTTGGGCATCTGGCTTATCTTCGGCTTGGTGTAGTGCTTGAATAAAGCCACCGCCACGGTCTTTGCGGATGACGGGGGGAACGGTAATGGCATGTTTAGGGTCATAAGGTGGCCAAACGGGGGTGTTGCCATCGAATCCGCCTTTGATACCAGAGTCTTGATAGGGTGAAAATATAGAAGGCGAGAGTGGTGTTTCTCCTCCGATACGCACATAACGTGCCGCGCCATAATTGGCGAGTGGCTTGATGCCCGTGACCGCGCCGTATTTCACCACATCGGTATTAAAACGTAACATGCGTTGAGCTGCACTATAACGATCAAAGTCATGATAAATAAGGATGGCGACAGGATGGCCAATGATCGGTGATGTATCACCTTTGGGGACTAAAATATTATAGCCATAAAAGCCTTTTCCCATACTGGTATCTTGGGGAATATTTAGTCCATCGCGAATGAGATCTTCTTGTAGAACAATACGATCGGGCTGTAAGTTTGGCCCTAACATTGAAATATCAATTCCTTCAAAGCTTCTATCCGCTTGTGTGGCTTTTAACATAAAAGCGTAGCTTTGTTTTTGAGGCCAGCCTGGAATATCTTTTGCTCGGTAATCTCGAGCAAAGTTTTTTTGTCCTGTAACTTTTTCGATACCATCCCAGCGGAAACGTGCTTTACCATCTTGACCTATCCATCCCGTCGATGGTGCATCTGAATCTACTTCCAAGGCGATTGCGAAGGGGAGTCGGCCAACCATGACCGCAATACCTGCGATTGTGCCTAGTTTGATGAGATTTCGTCTAGAAATTTGTCCCGACATTTTGTACTCCTAGAATTTATTATTTTTGGACTTATATTTGTAATAGATAGCGATAGAAAATGAAGCTTTTATGGTTTTAATTGAAAGTATATTTCAACTAAATTGAATGCTCTTATTCGAATTGCTCAGATGACCGTGTTTATCTATTTTTATAGATGAAAATATACCACAGATAATATGTGTATATTGTTAATGATAAAGTCATTTATGCAAGATAGTGAATAATTTTAAATAAACCTTCTTTAATTGAATAAAGGTAATCGAAAAAACTAATTGAGTTGAAATATTATTATGCTAATAAGTGAAAGAATAGACGGAATGATTGTTATTTATCATGTATAAATAAATTTATGGGTGAATTTAACTGACATTTAGTCGAAAAATGATGATTAAAATAATGGCTAAAAATAAATTTGATAGGAAATATGACTGAATGACTGATGAGCTAACACGTTGGATAACAGATTATGGTTATTGGGCCGTCTTCTTCGGCACAATGATTGAGGGTGAGACGGCGGCATTTTTATCTGGGATAGCGGCGCATAATCAATTGTTATCGTATTCATGGACGATGCTTTTTGCCGCGCTCGGCGGTATTGTGAGCGACAATGTGCTTTTTCTCGTTGGCCGATTTTCAGGAAGTCGTATTTTACCCCGCTTTAAGCGTCATCAAAATAAAATTGCCCGAGTGCAGCAACTTATTCGCCAACGGGAAAATGTGATTATTATCGGTATTCGTTTTGCTTATGGTATGAGAACTGTCGGCCCAATTATTATTGGCGCAAGCAAAGTGAATCCGTTGAAATTTTTAGTGCTAAATATTTTTGGTGGTGCGATATGGGGCTGCGGTATTGTCTCAATTGGCTATTTTGTTAGCTCTATAGTGCTCAGACTGCCTATTCATTCATATTTTCTATGGGCGATGATAGCGATTATTTTTATTTTGTTATTGCTCTTTTGGTTTAAGAAAAAATATCGTTCATCAAAAAAATAAGGCTTATGAGTAAACCAATAAGCCTTATTCGCTTTTAACAATACTTACTGCCGATGTGTTTTAATTTTTTCAGGAGTCACATCCGCAGGCTGTCCTCCCCATTCAACACGTAAGAAATTAACTAACTCTGCAATTTGTTTATCATCAAGTTTTCCTGCAAAGCCCGGCATGCTTTGCATACTTTCATTATTAGGGAATTGCTGTTCAGGTAAACCATCTAAAATAACATTGATCAGGTTAGTACTGTCAGTATCTCGTAACGTTGAATTTCCTTTCATTGCGACAGCCACATGCGGCTTACCACTGCCATCATATGCGTGGCAACCGGAACAGGATTCAAGGTAAACTTGGCGACCTTGTTCACTGCCAGACCCTAATTTAGCAGGTAGTGTTGCAGGTGGCGTATCACCCATCAAATAAGTGGCGATGGCTTTATTGTCATCACTGGTTAAATGTTGCGAACTGAGATAAATCACAGGGTGCATATCGCTATAGGCAGAGCCTTGAGCCGTGATACCCGTCATGAAGAACTGATGTAAATCGTCGGTTGTCCATCCTCTTGCAGCAAGAGCTTCTGGTGTAATATCAGGCGCAGTAAAACGGCCTAATGAGCCACCTTTCATGAACTTATCTAGCTCCATTTCCCCCATGATGCCACGAGGTGTATGGCATTCAGCACAATGCTCTAAGACATTGACTAAATATTTCCCTCTAATCCACTCAGCTGAGCTACCCTGAGAACTATCAGGTAGCGGCTTATCACTGAAAAACAGTAAGTTCCAACCAATCATTGCCATTCGTTGATTAAACGGGAAAGGTAGTGAGTTTTCAGGAGGCGCAACATCAATCGCTTTTCGGCTCATCAGATAGCTATACATGGCATCTGAATCTTCACGCGTGACGCCTTTATAAGAGGTATAAGGCATTGCAGGGTATAAGTGACGACTTGGTGGCGAAATACCTTCCGTTAAAGCACGATGGAAATCTTCTTTTGTCCAACGACCAATACCAAAGTCAGCGGATGGGGTAATATTGCTACTGTAGATTACACCAAATGGCGTATCGACGGGATAGCCTCCAGCCATTGGCGCCCCATTGGCAGCGGTATGACAGGCTGCGCAGTCTCCTGCTAATGTTAAGTAGCGACCACGTTCGATTTCCTGGGCGGAGGCGGTGACTTTTTGCACAGGGCCATCGGGAGTGCGACTTTCAAACCAATAGAGCACCGCCCAAACCACAATAGCTATCGCGATTAGCCATAATAAAATACGTTTGATCATTTTATGGCCTCCTTAATCAAACCCGGCATACTAAGAACAACATCACGAACGGCCTCATAATAGCGGACGTAGCCCGTACAGCGGCAAATGTGGTTGTTCAGCGCTTTTTTAATGGCATCTTCCAGATCTTCTTGAGCAATAGGATTACGTTGTAATTCCTCAACAAATACGGTGGCGGCGTTCACAAAACCGGGGGTGCAATAGCCACATTGAAAACTAAAATGTTCGATAAACGCTTGCTGAACAGGGGATAACTTAACTTCCCCATCCTTTTCTTTGGTTGCAGCACCTTCGATGGTACGAATTTTTTTATTGTTAAAGAAATGTGCGCCTGTGATACAGGTGCGGATCTCTTCACTAGTACCTGATGGGTTATCTAAGATAACGACACAAGCGTGGCAAATACCTTGCCCACAGCCCAATCGTGAACCCGTTAAGTCGACATACTCATGTAAAAAGTCGATCATCATCAAGCCTTCAGGAACATCCATTGGCCCATATTGTTGACCGTTAATATTTAAAGTGAGTGGTAGAAAATTTAAGCTCATTGGATTACCTCTAAGATGTCTTCAGGACGCACGGGTAGGTGCAAGAAATGATGTCCAGTTGCGTCAGCAATGGCATTTACGATAGATGAAACCACGGGGATCATCACAACTTCCGCAACGCCTTTTGGCGGGTCGGTTTCGGATAAGCCGGGTAACACTTCGCTGGTCTGTTTCCAAACCGCCACATCACTGGCTAATGGCAGATGGTAACGGTTAAAGTTCCATGTTCCATTGCCGGGGCCATCTTCATAGAGAGGTAAATATTCATGGAGTGCATGGCCAATTCCCATTGCTAGTCCTCCTTGAATTTGTCCTGAAACGAGTTGAGGTACAATTAAGTTGCCGCATTCGACGACACTATGGTGGTCGATGAGCTCAACTTTTCCTGTTGCAGTATCGATAGCTAATTCTGATACGGTTGCCACCGCACTGTAGTAAGTCACCCCTGCATTATTGCGTTGGGTGTCGGGGTAATAGGCTTTCTCTCGCTTCCAGACTTGATATTCTTTGCCTGCAAAACGTAATGAGAGACCATCAATAGGTAAACGGCGTAGCTCATCGTTAATTTGATAATCAGACTCCGCCCATTGCCAGCGGTTAAATACGTGACAAACTGCGCCGGTTAATCCACCCATTTGAAAGGTGCGCTCAATGAGGCGAGAAAGTGGGAGAACTTCAAGTCCATCAGCTGTCAATCCGTTATCGACCCAGCGAGCATCTTCACGACGAACAACTAACGGTGCTGCTTGTCCTCCACCAATACCTTCTTGCCAAATCGACATAGCCGCAGGCCATAGGCCATACTCAAAGACTAAACGTGCCGCTTCTTCTGTACTTTGAGTGAAATAATAAGCGGAGTTACTGGCACTTGCCGGAGAACAATAATTTGGTGTCCAAAGTGGATCTTGCGCTAAACGGTCTTGTTCGTCTTGGGACATGGCAAACGGGTTACCGCTAGAAACCATAGGTAAAACTGACCAGTCAACCACGGAAAAATGCGCTTCTTCTGCTGGTTTTCCTAGCCATTTAGCACATACAACCGACTGAGATGTTGACATCCCAGTGCCGATTTCTGCACCACTATGATAAATGGCAATTTTACCTTCTGGCGTTAATTCTACACGAGCAAATGAAGATTCCGCACCTGTACCAAAATCTTTTTGAACACAGGAAATGCCTGTGCCAAATAGTTTACCCGGGTGTTTCGCTTCATAGTCTGATTTTCGTGTGGTTTTATCTTTCCATATTGGATGATCTGCGCAGCGAATGAGTACCTCATCAGCACGAATTGCACCGCCAGGGATAGCCCCTTGCGTATTTTTCATCCCTGACTTGATAATGTTTTTTAGGCGAAATTCAATCGGATCGGCTTTAAGGAGTTTAGCCGCTTCTTCCATCAACATATCCGTGGCAGCCATGGCTTGTAATGTGCCATAACCACGAGCAGATCCTGCATCAACGGCTCTGGAAGCAATACCGACCGCAGATAAGTCACTTCTCGGAATGTAATAAATGGCTTGTGCGCCCGTTGCGCCCACCATGACAACCGAGGGGGTAAAGTTACAGCGCCCGCCGCCATCTCCAACAAATGAGGCGCAAAGAGCTTCAATTTTATGGGTTTTCTTATTGACTGCGAGGGTGTAGTCCATATCAAACGCATGACGTTTGATGGTGGACTGAAATTGTTCATAGCGGTCGTTAGCCAATCGGATAGGGACGCCATCACCATATAGGGTCGCCATAGCGCCATAGTAAGGAAATGGCGTATGGTCTTTTGAGCCATAACCGACAGTAAAGCAAGGGTGTAAAAAAATGCGTTTAATTGGAAAATGCGATTTTGCTAACATTTCAGGTAAAGACGCTGAAATTTCTTGTGGTGATTGAGTGGGGACAACAAGATGGAATGATTGAGTTTGTGCATCATACCAGCCATTTGCATTGTCGGGCTCAAGCGCTGCTGTATCAATAGATTGTGAGAAGTAATTACGTTTTATGATCAACCAATCTTCAGGCGGGTTTTCAAGCTGTTTAGCGAGTTGATCTGCATGATACATGCCTTCTTCATCGAGTTTTCCTCCTTCTCGACCTTCAGGCCATACGGGTAGATGCTTTTTCATACCAATGGGGGAAATTGGCATATCTTTTAGGCTGGAATATATATCAGGTGAATATGGGTCTTCATCTCCAATACGTACACCGCGATAGCTTCCCCATGGGTCGCGCTGTAATGGGCCAGTTTGTGCTCCATATTGAATGACATCATCACGAAATTTAAGTGTTTCTTTAGCGAAACGAAATTTAGCAAAATCATGATAAATAAGTAATGCTACCGCTTGACCAAGGTAAGCGGGTGTTTTTCCCGCAGGAAGCAGTAAATCATCACCATAAAATTCAGGGAAGGCGACACCGTCTTTTTCGAGGTCTGTGGCTGTGACTACTCTGTCAGGCATCAAACCATCATTTAGTAAACTGAGATCAAAACCAGTATAAATTTTGTCGGCTTGGGTTACGCGAAGTAAGAATGCATGGCCTTGTTGTTTTGGCCAGTGTGGAATATCGCGAGCTCGAATATCGCGTGCAAATACTTTTTCGCCTTGGACTTTGGCATAACCGTCGATACGAAATTTGATGCGTTTATCGACAGGGTCCCAGTCTGGGGATTGAAGAATTTTCTCTTCAAATAACACATCAAAAGCACGGCTATACAAAGGGGCTAAATAAACAGAGATCCCCGCAATAACAGCACACTTAAGAAAATGCCTGCGAGTAAATTCGACATTGCTTTTGCTCATAATATACCCTTACACTTATTTTATTATTTTTAATTTATTACCAACCTAACGAGTATCGATTTAAATAATTTAACGTAGCAGAAAAAATAATGTCTAAATACGAATCATTCGAATGGGTTAACAATAAATAAAAACTATTATAATATTTAATATATACTCAAAAAAATCGAGGTGCATGTAGATGACTAATGATGATAGTCGGGGGCATAGATAAACTATGTGACTCGGCTAGGTGAGTGCAGTCAACAACCATGCAGCTTAAATAATGATGAGTATGCACCCTTATAATATAAACAAAATATCTATTAATGCATAATAGTAAACTATGATAATTGGAATATTAATTACTGCAGCAGGAAAAAGTCAGCGTTTTCAAAATGCTGGCGGTCATGGAAATAAATTGAATAGCTTTTTGGGAGAGCGTACTGTGTTTGAACAAACACTGGTAAATTCAATCGAGAGCGGATTGCCTGTACATGTAATAACCAGACCAGATAATCTGGAAGTTATAAACAATTGCTTGCAATTTAATGTGCCATATTCATTATTAAATAGTGACGGGCTAGGCGATTCAATTGCGCTAGGCGTCAAAAAGACTCAAGATTGGGATGGATGGCTAATTCATTTAGCAGACATGCCTTACATTAGTTGTGATTTATTTGTTCAAGTCGCTCAAGAATTAAAAACATGGTCACTAGTGAGGCCTATATACCAAGGTTTACCGGGACACCCTGTGGGAATATCTGCAATATATAGGCAAGAATTAATTAAATTATCAGGAGATGAGGGGGCAAAATCAATATTACAACATCATTATACCCATCAATTAAATATAAATGATAAAAGTGTCGTCAAAGATATTGATTATCCTCTGCTTGATAATAAATAAGGTTTAAATATGTTACGTGAAGATGTCTCTGTGATAGCGCAAGCCATTACATGGGTTAAAGAACAACCCGTTTGGCTATGTACCGTGTTAAGCACTTATGGTTCATCACCGAGAAGTCCGGGTTCTCTTCTTGTCGCAAAAGGTGACGGCCTGTATTCGGGATCGCTTTCTGGGGGATGTATTGAAGAGGATTTCATTCAACGAATACAAACAGGTGAATACCTCAAAGAAAGCCAAGTGGTTCGCTACGGCCAAGGAGGAGTAGACGCTAAAGTGAATTTACCTTGTGATGGTAGTTTAGATGTTTTGATTGAATACCTGCCAAATAATGCAGTTTCTCTCAATTATCTTCTTGAGTTACAAAAAGCACTTGAGGGCTATACGGCGATTATTAAAAAAATTACCTTGCCGCGGTGTGGGGAAATAAGTCAAGTGATTGATGCTCAACATCCCACAAAAATTGAGCGACAAAATGACTCAATTCAACTTTATATTGCAGCTCCTCCTCGACTTATCATTGCGGGTATCTCTAATGTTGGCTTGTACTGTGCTGATTTCGCACTGACACTGGGATTTGAGGTGATTATTTGTGAGCACCGAAACGATGAGCTTTCTCGTTTTGCAGGGCAAATTTCCCCTTTGGTTGAAATGAGTTCACTATTTCCTGCACGTTTCTTAGAAGAAAATAGCTGTTCAGTGAATACCGCCATTGTGTCATTAACCCATGATCCACGTATCGATGATCTGACATTAATGGAAGCGGTGAATACCCCAGCATTTTATATCGGTGCGATGGGGTCACAGCGTACTAGTGATCGCCGTCGTGAACGACTAATAGCGGTTGGTGGAATGTCGATAAGTGAACTTGACCGGATACATGCGCCTATTGGCATTCCAATAGGTAGTAAAACACCATCTGAAATTGCGCTGGCTATTATGGCGGATATTGTTGCTTGCAAAAATGGCATTAAATTTGCAGAACGATTATCGAAAATAACAAAATAATCAATAAATTAAAAAAGAGCATTGGGTTGATGCTATGCTCTTTTATTAACGCTGGGATGAATACAAATAAGTACTAAATTCACGAATTCTGTCCATTAACTTTGCCGAATCGTATTTATCGGTAATCATCTCAATATAAGCCGCGGTATCAAGGGTGTTTATTATGTTGAGTACTTTATTTGTAATTCAATTTTATAAACCAAATGTTAATTAGGGGAAATTGAAGTTAATGTGATATAAAAAATGTAATTCTTTGTACTGAAAGTGTTTTTAGGTTTATTACGAGTGGTTTGGTAGTTTTAATATTTGCAAGAATTTATCGATAATTTTCACATATTAATCGTTTTTTGATAGTGGCTAGTTTATTTGATGATTTAATATTCATACAGGCTATGAATTATCAAGATGAAGCATAATGAGTATATTTAATAAGATTGGTTTGTATAACATTAAGAGCACTAATGTTAATTTGGTTACGTATAAGAAAAATGGTAATTCGTTGTTTTTAAAAAACATAAATGAGATAAAAAACAATTCGTTATCAACTAAAAATAATACTAATTATTGTGTTCGAAAAAAAAATAGCAGTAATCAAAGTAATTTTAGTCTTGGAATTAGTAAATTGAGTCGTTCAACTTCAGGCATAAGTAAAAAAAATTATCGGAGCTCTGTTAATGCTAACCTTAATAAGGTGGCTCGTAGTAACCTAAGAGAGCTTGTTAATAAATCTGTTGTGATATCGGATTCAGGAGCGAATGCTAGAATTAACTTCGCTAATACAACAAGATTTAATGGTGTTGAAACCGAGACTACTCTCAGTGAAAAGAGTGAATTGTTAAAAGATAAAGCTCAAGTAATGAAAGGCGATGTTAGCCCATTGATTGGAAAAGGTATTATATCGACTAAGGTGGTGGATAGTAAATTACCAATTGAATGCGATTATGTTAGGTTTGATAAAGAAAGTGAACAGCTTACTAACAATATCTTAGATATTGCTTATGGACTTGAAGTCTATAGTGGGAAAAATATTCAATCGGCCGAGATTATATTAGGGACTCCAATAGGTAATTATTATAATAAACAAGAATTTAGTGATAATCTTAAGTGCATACAATTGGATAATGGTAACTGTGGAACCGTAGGTTTCAGATTTAATTTATCACAACTTAAACCAGAACAGCCTCTACTCATTCATAGCGGAGAGCTTTCAGGTTGTACTATGGTATTTGGTATAAAAGATGAACATTTTTATGCACTACATAGCGGGCAACCAGGAAATAATAAATCAGAATGGGAAACTGAAATAGATGGTTCAAAGTCGATAATTGATAGTCATAAAAAAATGACAGGATCATCGACTAAAACTGATGGTCAAATTAATAATCAAGTTCTTACTGATTATCTTCATGAAAACTTTGAGTATTCAATAATGACCTTTTGTGGGCATGGTGAAAATGTTAATAGTCAAAAAAATGTCATTTCTTTTGACTATAATAAATCATCAACACTGATTAGTAAAAATGAGGTTAGAGTCGCGAATGCGATTGTGGTATTAACTAATGACAATGGCGTAATTAAAATGAGCTCTCTTAGTGATGATATAGCGATTGATAAAAATTCGTTAAAAACCAAATCATTATCACATGCTATGTCTGGTTCTAAAGAAATATTGGTATTGAAAAGTAATACCAAATTATAGAGAGTGCTTGTAGATGGAATTCAGAAAATTTTTTATGATTAAATATATAAAATAAAAGTAGTGTTAAATGTGAATGAGCACTGAATTATATTGAAAATATAGCACTATCGTTTCATCTAGCTAGCGATATCACTTATTTTTATATAGAGCTCTTTTCAATGAATAGGTATACTAGTTCAGTTGATTTTAAAAGTAAGTTATTACATTTTTTGATGTAATATAAAATTAAAAACAAATATATTCTAATATTGATTGTTTTATTTGAGTGATATTTATTTTTAAGTCTAATATAGACAATCATTATTGGTCATTTCGTTATTCTTTTATGGAATGTTTTAAATGAAAAAAACAATTCGCCAAGTGACTTTTGATTTATTACGTAAACTCGATATTACAACTGTTTTTGGTAACCCTGGTTCAACAGAAGAAACATTTTTAAAAGATTTTCCGAGTGATTTCCAATATATACAAACGCTACACGAGTCTTCGGCGGTTGCGGCGGCAGATGGTTATGCTCAAGGTATGCGTAAAGTGGCGATGGTCAACGTTCACACCTCTGCTGGTTTAAGTAATGCAATGAGTAATATTTTAACCGCATACATGAATCGTACTCCATTAATTATTACTGCCGGTAATCAAACTCGTGAAATGCTACTTATGGAACCTTGGCTAACGAATATTGAGCCAGAAGTGCTACCAAAGCCTTGGGTTAAATGGAGTTATCAACCCGTTCGTGCGGAAGATGTTCCCGCTGCTTTTATGCGTGCTTATGCTATGGCATTACAGCCGCCGGCCGGGCCAGTATTTTTATCCATTCCACTTGATGATTGGGACAAACCTGCTGTAGACAATAATGCCGTTGTGCGTTCAGTTTCTGAACGCATTGGTTACGATCCTCTGCGATTGCATGAATTTGCTGACGCGCTCTCGGCTGCAAAAAATCCGGTACTGATTTATGGTTCGGCAATTGCGAGAGGGCAAGGCTGGGATGCAGGAATTAAACTGGCTGAAAAATTAAATATTCCAGTTTGGTCAGCCCCTGCGTCAGAGCGTCCACCTTTTCCGGAAACTCATCCTCTTTATGCAGGCGGTCTTCCATTTGCGATTGCACCTTTATCTGAAAAATTACAAGGGCATGATTTAGCAATAATTATTGGTGCACCTGTTTTTAGGTATTACCCTTATGTAGGGGGGGAATATATTCCTGATGGCCTGCGTTTATTACATATTACTGACGACCCGATTGAAGCAGGGCGATCGCCTGTTGGTGATAGTTTATTAAGTGATGCAGTTCTCGCAATCGAAGGATTAACTCATCTCGTGACAGCAAGAGCTACAGCAGCGAAAGCAGTTGTTAAACAATCACATGGGATGGCGCCTCATCCGGCAGCTCCAGAGACGCTGGCAAATGATACTCCACTGAGCGCCTCACAATTATTTCGTGCACTTAGAGCTGTTTCACCGAAAGAAACCATCTTGGTTGAAGAGTCACCTTCTAATCTTGGTGAATTACATCGCGAATGGCCCATTGAATCACCGGATTCATTTTATACTTTTGCAAGTGGTTCATTAGGTTGGAACTTACCCGCGAGTGTTGGGCTTGCATTAGCAGAAAGAGATAGCGGTCGCAATCGTCCTGTGATGGCAATTATTGGTGATGGCTCGATGCAATATTCAATTCAAGGTTTATGGAGTGCCGCTCAACATAATTTGCCGATTGTGTTTGTGATACCGCGAAATAGTGAATATGCGATTTTAAAATCATTTGCGGTATTAGAAGAAACACCGGGAGTGCCGGGGTTAGATATCCCAAACTTAGATATTGTGGCATTAGGCAAGGGTTATGGTTGTGCTGCGATAAAAGCAGAAACGATTGAACAGGTAAAACAAGCTTGTAAAGATGCTTTTAGTCGTAAAGGACCAACTGTTATTGAAGTCCCGATTTTACCAGCAATTCCGCCACTTATTTAATTACAATACAGAATTAATGGTTTAAATAGCCTCACATCAGTCAATGTGGAGGCTATTTTTTTAGCCTCTTTTCGCAAAATGTGTAAGTTTTTTGTAATCAATCTATTTTAGATGATTTACTGTATCGTTTCGGCTTTATATAGTTCTTTAATCTATAATAGAAAGTCGTTCACAGCTTTTGGTAGATGAGAGAAAATGCATAAAAAATCAATTAATCCTTCTTCTGTTTTTGATTCTTTACAATATGGTTTTAGTCAGGCAATTGAGACAACAGGTACTCGCCAGTTATTTCTTTCGGGGCAGGTGGGCGTTAATGCAAATCAAGAAACTGTGGCTGGTGGTATGTATGAGCAAACAGTACAATCGTTAGTCAATATTGAACATGTTATCAAAGAAGCCGGCGGTGATTTATCTCATGTCTCGATGCTGAGGATCTATATTAAACAAGGGTTTGATACTCATGATGAACAGCTCGATATTGCGAAAGCCTTAAAAGAAAAATTTAATGCAACGCCACCTGCGTCATCATGGATTATTGTTACGGGGCTATCTTTACCTGAGTGGTTAATTGAAATCGAAGCTCACGCAGTGTTAAGCTAAGCGATTAAATAACTAAACAGATCAATAGCGCTATTTGGCGCTATTTTTGATTTTTTCATTAAAAAGAGGTTGTTATGTCAGGTGCTAAACTCGGTGGTGAAAGAGTTCGCAGTGAAACAGGTAAGAATAAACGATTATCACGACTTGAAATTAATGAAATAAAACGTGCTGTTGAAATTGAAAACTCGATTTGTAAAAGGCGCGGAAAAAAAGCTAAGCTTCCTATAGTTGTTCGTTTTCATTGTGGCTGTAATTGTTTTTCAGTTAATGTTAAATAAAGTTAAATTTTTATGATATTCAACCAAAACTTAAATTAAATTTTATTTGCTATCGTGCGTAATGTCCATTCTTCAGTTAGTGAAGTTAATAATTTTTTGATTACATTAGTTTGTATGATATCTATTTTTATACTTATTTTTCAAAAGATTATAATATTAGGATATCTAACTAAAAAAACTAAAGCACATATAGTAAAGTTTTTTCTATCAATATAGATTAAAAATAGCGTGGCTATAGTTATTAGTGTTCGGTTCTTATTTTTAGAATTAAGCCCTAATATTTAAATTATATTGGAAAAATACAATGAAAGCTATATTGAATTTTTTATTGTTGGTGATGAGTATATTTTTTATTTCTGCATGTGATAATTTTGATCTCATGGAAAGCAAGGGAAAGTTTTATTATAGTAATCCAACGAAAAATAATATTATATTTAAAATAGATGGGAAAAAATATGATGTATTACCCAACCATCATGGGGTGATTCAGCTTTCTTCTGGTTTACATACTATGGCGGACAATAAAAACAATATAACGACATTTATGGTATTCGAACATAATTCTGGTGGGATTATTAATCCGTATCATTTTGTATATTATACATTATCAGAGGTTTATAGCGTAGAAGGAAATAGTGATATATTCAAGCCCTCCATTCAGCCGGTTATTTTTCATGGTCATGAGCTAGCGATGCCGATTAGAAGTACCAGCGCTCAGATTATCGATGCAAATTTATTTAGATGTCACTCTCCTATCGGAGAGAAGTTGCCTACGTTGATAGCTTCGAAAAATAATAATTTTGAAGGTAATATTCAATCTAAGTGTTTTGATGAAAGTGAAATAACTGAATATATCGATCTCAAAGAGAATTCAAGTTTAATTTCTGAAATAGAAAAAGATAACGCAATGAATTCAGTGAATATGAAATTCAATTATGAAATACCTAGTGTTGATTTTTCAGATCCTCAAGTGCAGTCAACAGCTCAACAGCTAATTAAATTAGTTATGCAATTACAAGAATCAAATAACACTGATATTCATGATAGATTAAATACACAGTTTCATCAGTTAAGCATTGATTTTGTTAATGCGTATACGGCATCCTCTATAAATTATAGCTCTGAAGAAAATGAGCGGTATAATGCGTTTTTTAAGCAAATTAATCAGCTTAGAAATGGTGGTATTTGGATTCGATAACGCTTTGTATTTTTGGTATTATCAGTAATGATTAAATAATTTAAGGCGAATTGGTATAGCCTATTCTCCGGTAATAATTACCGGTAACAATAAGTGTGAAACATGAATTAAGAATATGCTTATCAATTAAGCAGAGTAATCTTATTTGAAATAATTATTAAAATTGGATGATAGCTATAGGCCATATTAACTGTAACTTCATCAAGGAATTCGGCGATGACTAAATTAAAAAAGTCGTTTTTAACCATGATATCAACCGCTTTAATATTATTGTTTTCGAGTGTTTCACTGGGTAAAAGTGTTATTGAAACAACCAAAGATACGGAAGTCTTAGACTTAGTCTTTATCTTAGATAAAAGTGGCTCTATGTCTGGTTTCGAATCAGATACTGTTGGTGGATATAATAGTGTTCTAGCTGAAAATAGAGATAAAAAAGGCCAAACATTTATTACAACTGTTTTGTTTAATGACAAAACAAAAATGTTACATAATAGAGAGCCTATTAGTAAAGTTTCTAATTTAACTTTGGATGATTATTCTGTTAATGGAAATACAGCATTGTTAGATGCGATTGGTGAAAGCATTGAAAAGATGCGTGAAAACAGAAAAGTCACTAAAAATAATAACGTTTTATTTGTCATCATTACTGATGGTGAAGAAAATAGTAGTGAGAAATATAATGCTGCAAAAATTAAATCAATGATTAAATCTGCGGAAACTGAAGATAAATGGGATTTTATCTTTTTAGGTGCCAATATAGATGCGGTATCAGAGGCTGAAAATATTGGTATAAAAAGCTCTAATGCGACAGGCTATGTTCAAGATGGAACTGGATATGACAAAGCTTATCGAGCTGTAAATAAAGCAGTTGAATCGAAGCAAATGGCTGCGCCAATATCAGAGGATTGGAAACAGGAAGTTGAGGCTGATGCAAAGGAACGCAAAAAATAATAAAATAAATTTTGAATTTATTGATTTAAAAATAATTTTTTAAATGATGTAAGAAGCCTCGGAAGTCTAACTAACGTTAAATGTTGGCTATCGGGGTTTTTTATTGAGCATTATTAGGAATAATTGCCAGCAAATGAAACTGTTTTGTCTATAATTGCTTTTTATTTTCATTAATAAAATCGGTCATTAATTTCATTACATCTTATAAAACTATAGTCGTGCTAGTTAAGCTATTTGGCTAAATCTCAAACTCAATTGTCAAATTTGCATAAGCCAACCTTCTTTTTCATCGATATGATAAAAAACTAAATGATTTATGAGGACACTTATGTGGAGCTTCTTCTTTGCTTATTTGGTTTTATATCAGGGATCACTACTGCATTATTTGGCTTTGGCGGTGGTTTCATCACAGTCCCCCTATTATACACATTAATTATATTAGTTTGGGGGCCTCGCAGTAACGCTGGAGAGGTTGCCATGCAAATTGCAGTGGCAACTTCAACCTGTGTGATGATTTTCTCTTCTCTACTTTCGAGTCGTGCTCATTATTTGAAAGGCAATCTCAACGGGTCAATGATACGTCCATTTATTATCCCTATTTCTTTAGGTGGAATTATGGGGGCATTTATCGCGTTATCGGTAGACAGTGAATGGATCCGTTGGATATTTATTGGCTACTTAGTTATCACAATATTTGATTGTTTTATTCGCCCCGGTTTTATGAAAATAAGTTCAAATAGTATTGGAGCGGTTAAAAAGAAATTTTATGCAGATACACCGATTGGTGTACTCATTGGCGCAGTCGCTGCATTTTTAGGTGTTGGCGGCAGTGTAATGACCGTCCCACTAATGAGACGACGTGGTGCTAGTATGATCCAAGCGGCGGCGTTCGCTAATCCGTTAACTTTACCGATGGCAATTACTGGCACATTAACCTATTTATATTTTGCGATGACAAAAAATCTTGAGTTAGGTGATGGCTTTATGGGAATGATCTATATTAAAGGTGCTTTGATTTTAATAACATCCTCATGGCTAGGCATCCGATTTGCAGCGTTATTAATGCCTTATCTGAGTGATAAACGTCATGCACAAAGTTATCCATTATTATTGTTAATTGTGTTAGTTGCTATGCTATTAACCTAATCTACCCATGGCATTTTGAGTGGTATTATATAGAGATTAAATGCAGTTTAATGTTGAGATTTTCTGCTAAATAGCCCTTTTGGTACACCTTTTGTAGGCGAACCACGATCAAACGGTTGTTTCCTGAGTGATTATGGTAGAATATGTTCGGTTACTACAGGCTTTTAGCGCGCATTTGGCATTGAGGAATGATGACAATGAATGAGGCAGAAACTCGCCCAACAAATTTTATCCGTCAGATCATAGATGAAGATCTGGCGACTGGAAAACACACTTCGGTGCACACTCGTTTTCCGCCAGAACCGAATGGCTATTTACACATTGGTCATGCGAAATCAATTTGCTTGAATTTTGGTATTGCGCAGGATTATCAGGGACAGTGTAATTTACGTTTTGATGATACCAATCCTGTAAAAGAAGATGTTGAATACGTTAACTCAATTCAAAATGATGTGCAGTGGCTTGGCTTCAAATGGAGCGGCGATGTTCGCTACTCATCAGATTATTTTGATGCATTGTATCAGTATGCGGTAGAGCTTATTAATAAAGGTCTTGCCTATGTTGATGAACTCAGTGCGGATCAAATTCGCGAATACCGTGGTACGTTAAAAGAGCCAGGTAAAAACAGCCCTTATCGTGACCGTCTTATTGCCGACAACTTAGCGTTATTTGAAAAAATGCGTGACGGTGGTTTTGAAGAAGGCAAAGCATGTTTACGTGCAAAAATCGATATGGCTTCACCATTTATGGTTATGCGTGACCCGGTTCTATATCGCATTAAATTTGCAGAACACCATCAAACCGGTAAAAAATGGTGTATCTACCCGATGTATGACTTTACGCATTGTATTTCTGATGCCCTAGAAGGGATCACGCACTCACTGTGTACATTGGAATTCCAAGATAACCGCCGTTTATACGATTGGGTTTTGGATAATATCACTATAGATTGCCACCCTCGCCAGTACGAATTTTCGCGCTTGAATCTTGAATACGCGATTATGTCTAAGCGTAAACTCAATCAATTAGTGACTGAAAAACACGTTAATGGTTGGGATGACCCTCGTATGTTGACCATTTCAGGTTTACGCCGTCGTGGTTATACAGCAGCTTCTATTCGTGAATTTTGCCTTCGCATTGGTGTCACTAAGCAAGATAATAATGTCGAAATGGCATCTCTAGAATCTTGTATTCGTGATGATTTAAATGCATCCGCACCACGAGCCATGGCAGTTATCGACCCAGTTCGTTTAGTGATTGAAAATAAAACAAATGGTGAAGAGATTTTAATTGCACCAAATCATCCAAACGACCCAGAGATGGGCACTCGTGAAGTACCATTTAGCAACGAATTATATATTGACCGTGCTGATTTTCGTGAAGAAGCTAACCGTCAATATAAACGCTTAGTTTTAGGTAAAGAAGTTCGCCTGCGTAATGCTTATATTATTAAAGCAGAACGTGTTGAAAAAGATGCAGAAGGCAATATCACTACTATTTACTGTACCTACGATGAAGATACATTAAATAAAGACCCTGCTGATGGCCGTAAAGTAAGAGGCGTAATTCACTGGGTGAGCATTCCTCATGCATTACCTGCTGAAATTCGTTTGTACGACCGTTTATTTACGGTGGCAAACCCAGCGGCAGAAGATGACTTTTTATCGACGATTAATCCAGAGTCTTTAGTTATTCGCCAAGGTTTTGTTGAACGTAGCTTACAAAATGCAGCACCTGAAAAAGCGTATCAGTTTGAACGCGAAGGTTATTTCTGTGCAGATAGTAAGTTGAGTAATGCAGAGCATCTGGTATTTAATCGGACGGTTGGGTTGCGCGATACTTGGTCTAAGGTTGAAGGGGCTTAAAATCCTCGTCATACTTCGTGTTGTAGCTGCGTTGACTTCATAAAGCTACCCGAATCACATACTAGTGTATGCTCATCGGGATAGCTTTATTTGCCGCCTTACTACAACACGAATTATTTAGAGGATTACTTTAAGCGTTAATTTTCCAGTCATACTTCGCGCTGTAGCTGCGTTGACTTCAATATTTAATGTCCCCGTCATTCTTTGCGCCACAGGGGTGTTGGCATCATTAAGCTACCCTAATCACATACTAGTGTATGCTCATCGGGATAGCTTTATTTGCCGCCTACCTGTGACACAAATTATTTAGGGGACAAATCTGAGTTAAACTTCGCTCGTTTTACTTTTTAAAAAGCCGCAATTTTCTGATAAAGATTGCGGCTTTTTTACAGATGGATAAAGCTATTATTTAGTTGTTTTATCTACATTGTTTTTCAATAAATCATGGAGATATTTATTGGCTGACATTATATTGCCTTGCCCATCTTTGACTTGATATTGTTCACCCGTAATGGATGATTTTGAGGCAACATTATCAATAAATTGCTCTGCGGTTTGTAATCTCTTATGTGTTTTACCTAGCTTTAATCTTAGGTGAGATTCAGCATCTATAGCACTATGTTCTGTGCCATTTCGAGTGAAAGTGAGATTTTGTTGCTTACCCAGTTCTGTTAATAGCGCTTCTGTACGGATCTTTTCTTCAGGGCTTAGGGCGAAAGCTTGGGTTGTGACAAAAAGGCTTAGAAACAAAATTAAAATTGATGAAAAACGACGAAATGATTGAGTTGATAACAGTTGCAAGGTATTCACTCCAATACGTTAAGATGCGGGAATTATAGAGCGTTACCGGATTTAAACTATTGGCGTTATTCTGAGAAGTTTATTTTTAAGGATTATCTCTATTTGGCCTTTTAAGGCATAAAACGATAGCCAATCCCGGTTTCGGTGAGAAGATGAATTGGCCGCGCTGGGTCATTTTCTAGCTTTTGGCGTAAATGCCCCATATAGATGCGAAGATAATGGTTATGTTCAACATAATTTGGTCCCCATACTTGTAATAGCAAATGGCGCTGAGTCAGTACTTTGCCGCTATTAGCAACCATTTCGCTGAGCAAACGAAACTCAATAGGGGTGAGATGTAACTGTTCATCTTTTTTGGTGACAACACGATTAATAAAATCGACGCTAATGTCACCGAATTGAAAAAGAGAACTTTCTTGACCTGTTTTACCAAATCGACGTAATGCGACTCGTACCCTTGCCAGCAATTCACTGATACCAAAAGGTTTTGTGAGATAATCATCAGCGCCAGCGTCAAGAGCGGCGACTTTTTGGGATTCCTCTTCACGAGCCGATAATACAATAACAGGAATACTACTCCACTTACGTAAATCACGAATTAAATCAATGCCATCGCCATCAGGTAAGCCAAGATCCAATATCAGCAAGTCAGGCTGTCTGGTGCCAGCCTCAATTAAGCCGCGATGATAGTTTTCAGCTTCAAAAACCTTCCAATTTTCACCCTCCAACGCAAGGCGAACAAAGCGGCGGATCTCTTTTTCATCTTCAATAATTAGGATTTGATGGGTGCCCACGATGGTTAGACGTCTCCTAGATTTCGGCCTCAATTTCAGGCAATTGTTTTAAAGGTAAAACAAAGTGGAAACTGGCACCACCTTTTTCATTATTTTTAGCCCAGATCTCACCACCATGTAACTGAATGATAGCACGACAAATTGCAAGACCTAAACCCACGCCAGGAATAGCGGATTCTTTTTGTGCACGCGAAAATTTATCAAAAATAGTTTGCTCTTGCCCATCAGGGATAGCATTACTGGCATCCCAAATTTCAATATGTACTTTTTGTGGCTCTGTATAGGCACGAATTCCTATCGGTGTTTCTTCATCACTATATTTGGTCGCATTTTCCAATAAATTGATGAGTACACGTTCAATCAAGTTTGCATCACAATACAGCAGTAAATCCACTGGAATATCAATATCTAGAGGATGACTATGTAAAGTATAATCTAAAGTTCTCACTGCGCTACTGGTAATTTCTTGTAGTGACTGCCATTCAAGATTTGGTTGAATACTGCCAGATTGTAAGCGTGCCATATCAAGTAAGTTATTTACCAAGCGGGAAGTACTGAGCACTTGTTGACGCATTTTATCGACTTGGCTTGTATAGGGTGAATTTTCGGCAGACAAATTGAGCATGAGAATCTCTGTTTGACCAAATAAGACAGTCAATGGAGTTTTTAAATCATGAGAAAGCGCCGCGAGAAGTGAGTTTCTCAATTGTTCTCGTTCAATATCTAATTTTGCGGCTTCCGCTTGCTTGGTCAGTTGTAAGCGCGATAGGGCACTTGCAATTAATCCGGTAAAAGTTTGTAGCATGCGTTGTTGTTCGGGAATGAGTAATTGACGTATATTTGTCGGCTCAATAGCAAGAACAGCAAGTGTTTGATCTGCGGAGGTAATGGGTTGTAATTGATAAGGTACGCTCGGCAATGTATCTGTACCTGCACCTGCGGGCTGACGTTTATCGAAGCTCCATTTAGCAATGGCTTTATCAATTTGCATTGGGCTATGCCCTTTGCATTGCAAAGGAAATAACTGGTTATTTTCATCGGGTAATAATAAGCAGGTTTTTGCTTGAAATGCATTATTGATGAAATGATAACCTGTTTCGCCAATATCTTCTGTGCTGAGTGCTTGACCCAATTCCTTAGTCATTTCATACAGATGGCGAGTTCGCTGTTCTCGATAGCGTGCAATCCGCGCTTGATACCGCATACCCGCAGTGAGATTTCCGACGACGACGCCGACAATTAGCATCACGGAGAAGGTCACTAAATATTGCATATCCATGATAGCTAATGAAAAATGTGGCTGAACAAAGAATAAATCAAAGCTTATCACATTAATTAAAGCGGCAAAAATAGAGGGGCGACGTCCATAAAATAAGGCAATTAATACTACGCCAAGTAAATAAAGAGTGACTAAATTGGCTTTATCGAGGGCAAGTAAAAATGTGCGAGAAAAGAGGGTGATAGCGGCGCACATCAGTATCGCCATTAAAAATCCATTGACGTCAGAGCGCCACTTTTCAGAAAATGGTTTTTTTTCTGGCTCTTTATCCCACTCACTTTTTTCTTCAAGTGCGACGATAACAAGGTCAAGATCGGGTCCTAATTTGCCTAAGCGATCGGCAAAACCTTCACGAAGATTGAATCTTACCCATTTGCGATGTTTGATCCGACGTCCGATTAAAATTTTGCCTAAATTATGCTCTCGCGCATAACGTAAGACTGCTTTTTCTTCTGAAGGATCAGATAACGTGGCTGTTTCGGCTCCTAAGTCCTGCGCCAAACGTAATGCTTTTAAAATAGCGCGGCGCTGATTTTCAGGAAGGCGGTACAACGTTGGCGTTTCAACATAAACCGCATGCCAAATACTGCCTAATTTTGCCGCAAGGCGTGCTGCGGCTCGCACCAATTTTTCATTGCCCATATTATGACCAATGCATAAAAGTAATCCATCACGGGTATGCCAAACGGGTGCTTGTCCTTTTCCGTCACGAAATTCACGCATTTGGTCGTCAACACGGTCAGCGGTGCGACGTAAGGCTAATTCACGTAATGCAATAAGATTACCTTTACGGAAAAAGTGCTCGATAGCGCGCTCAGCTTGTCCTGAAATGTAAACTTTGCCTTCTTTTAAACGTTGGCGTAAATCATCAGGAGGAAGATCGACTAAGACCACTTCATCGGCGGCATCAAAAATATGATCGGGGATCGTTTCTCTGACGCGAATACCTGTAATACTGCCAACAATATCATTCAAACTTTCAATGTGTTGGACATTAATCGTTGTGAGTACATCAATACCTGCATCAAGTAACTCTTCAACATCTTGCCAACGTTTTGGATGGCGACTGCCTGTCGGATTACTAAAGGCGAGTTCATCCATTAGAATGATGGCTGGATTTCTTGCAAGAGCTGCATCAATGTCAAAAGCCTGTAAACGACGTCCGCGATGATGAAGTCGGCGAGGCGACAATTGAGCAAGACCATCAAGAAGTGCCGCAGTCTCTTCCCTTTCATGGGTTTCCACTACGCCAATAAGGACATCTAAGCCTTGTGCTCTTAGACGTTGCGCTTCTTGTAACATGGCATAAGTTTTCCCGACACCTGCGCAGGCACCGAAAAATATTTTAAGTTTGCCACGTCCGTGCTCGTTTGCCTTAGCCAAAAGCTCATCTGGATTTGGGCGAACAGGCTCTTGATTATTCATATTAACCTCAGTGAGTTAGGCTATTTTCTTGTTGTTTATATTCATCAAGGGCGATATTGAGTTCTAACACATTCACCACAGGTTCGCCTAAAAATTTAAATAAAGCACTTTGTGTATGTGTGTTTATTAGCGATTTTACCTCTTCTAATGGGATCTGTCTGTTTTTGGCAATTCTTGGCGCTTGATAAAGTGCCGCCGCAATGGAAATACTTGGATCGAGACCACTTGCCGATGAGGTTAATAAATCAACTGGGATAGCTTGTCCCCCCTCAGGGTTCTGTTGTCGTAGTAATTCACTACGTTGTGACATGATGTTACTCAGTAATGGGTTACTGACCGCCAAGTTACTACCGCCAGAGGCTAAGGTGTTATAAGGCATTTCCGATGTGGCAGAAGGGCGACCATGGAAATAGTCAATCCGTTGGTAATTTTGACCAATTAATGCAGAGCCAATAATGTGTTCATCTTGCTTAATGAGCGAGCCGTTGGCTTGCCATGGAAAGAAGACATTTGCTAGCCCTGTTACCATCAGCGGATAAGCAATTCCCGTTATGAGGGTTAATAATAAAAGCATAATAATTGATGATCTAATCATGTTCATAATGGGTTCCTTATATTCCAAATAGGCTAATAAACATATCAATGAGCTTGATACCAATGAATGGAACGATAAGTCCGCCAATACCATAGAGACTTAAGTTGCGTTGCAACAGTGATTGAGAACTCATCGGGCGGTAATTAACGCCTTTCAATGCCAAGGGAATTAAAAATATAATGATCAAAGCATTAAAAATAACGGCCGATAGCAGGGCGGAAGCCGGTGAATGTAAGTGCATAATATTTAAAGCATTGAGCTGCGGCCAAGTCACAGCAAATGCCGCAGGGATGATGGCAAAATATTTAGCAATATCATTGGCAATACTGAAGGTGGTGAGTGAGCCACGCGTCATTAACATTTGTTTACCGATATGCACGACTTCAATTAATTTTGTTGGGTTTGAATCCAAATCCACCATGTTTCCGGCTTCTTTTGCTGCTTGAGTGCCCGAGTTCATCGCGACCGCAACATCCGCTTGTGCAAGTGCTGGCGCATCATTCGTACCATCCCCTGTCATTGCAACTAAACGTCCTTCGGATTGATATTGGCGAATTAACGCCAGTTTGGCTTCTGGAGTGGCCTCCGCGAGGAAATCATCAACACCGGCTTCGGCAGCAATAGCTGCTGCGGTTAGATGGTTATCACCGGTGATCATGACGGTTTTAATGCCCATACTGCGCATTTGAGCAAAACGTTCTTTCATGCCACCTTTAACGATATCTTTAAGTGCTACCACGCCAAGTACCGTTTGATTATCGACAACGACTAGCGGTGTGCCACCTAAGCGTGCCACTTGTTCGACGAGTTTATCGGCTTCAGGGGGAAACTTACTATGGTTAGCTTCTACGTAGCGACGAATGGCATCGGCCGAGCCTTTACGGATCATTCTTTCACCAACATTGACACCGCTCATACGAGTCATTGCAGAGAAAGGTACAAAGGTTGCATTCATGGCGTGAATGTCTCTTTCACGTAGATTAAACTTTTGTTTGGCAAGGATAACGATACTACGGCCTTCTGGAGTTTCATCGGCAAGTGATGATAATTGAGCGGCATCAGCCAGTTGCTGTTCAGTTACACCTGCTAACGGTAAAAATTCAGATGCTTGGCGATTACCGAGGGTAATGGTGCCTGTTTTATCAAGTAGCAACACATCCACGTCGCCCGCCGCCTCGACAGCTCGACCGCTGGTGGCGATGACGTTCGCCGCTAACATGCGACTCATACCTGCAACGCCGATAGATGAAAGCAACCCGCCAATGGTGGTTGGGATCAAGCACACTAATAATCCAATAAGCACTAATATCGAGACTGCGCTGCCCGCTCCTGCATTTTCAGCAGCATATAAGGTGAACGGGTAAAGCGTTGCACAAACTAATAAGAAAATGATGGTGAGGGCCGTTAACAAAATCGTTAACGCGATTTCATTCGGGGTTTTACGACGTTGTGCGCCTTCAACCATTGAGATCATTCGGTCTAAGAAGGTTTCACCCGGATTGACTGTACATTCAACAATTAACCAATCTGATAATACACGAGTACCGCCAGTGACAGATGAAAAGTCGCCACCTGACTCACGGATCACTGGGGCTGATTCTCCTGTAATGGCACTTTCATCGACGGAAGCGCCGCCTTCGATAACTTCACCATCACAAGGAACTGTTTCCCCTGCACGAATAAGTACAATATCGCCTTTACGTAGCAAATCAGAACTAACGATTTCTTGTGCCGCATCTAATGATGGTGTTGCCAGTTTAGTGGCGCTACTTTGTTGTTTCACCCCTTTAAGGCTTTGAGCTTGCGCTTTACTACGACCTTCAGCTAAGGCTTCGGCAAAGTTTGCAAAAATGACGGTAAACCATAGCCACAAGGTGACCATACCACTAAACCATGCACTGCCTTCAGCATAGTTAGCTAACATTGCTAGCCATAAAATAGTTGTAATGATACTACCAATATAAACCACAAACATGACAGGGTTACGCCATTGCGCTTGAGGGGTACATTTTTTACAGGCATCAATAATAGATTGACGGATCAGTGCGTTATCAAACAATTGTGTTTTTTGATTTTTCATTTTTTTACCCTCATTACGCCACTAGCCAAATTTGCAAATGCTCTGCTATTGGGCCAAGCGCAAGTGCTGGAACAAATGTCAGCGCACCAATGAGAAGAACGGTTAGGATTAATAACCCAATAAATAAAGGGCCGTGGGTAGGAAGACTGGCAATACTGGCTGCTTGTGGTTTTTTCATCGCCATTGAACCGGCAATAGCAAGGACGGGTAAAATGACACCAAAGCGCCCAAGGAACATAGCAATGGCAAGTGACACGTTGTAGAACGGGGTATTAGCACTTAAACCCGCAAAAGCACTACCGTTATTATTTGCTGCGGAAGAAAATGCATATAAAACCTCACTAAAGCCATGAGCGCCAGGATTTAAAATACCTGCACGGCCGGCTTCGGTCATCAATGCGATTGTTGTACCAAGTAACACAAGTGTAGGTGTCACAAGTATGGCGATTGCGACCATTTTCATTTCACGCACTTCGATTTTTTTACCGAGGTATTCAGGTGTGCGACCAATCATCAAACCAGCAAGAAATACGGCCAGTAAAACAAATAGCAACATGCCATACAGACCTGAACCAACACCACCAAAGACTACTTCACCGATTTGCATCAACCACATTGGTACCATGCCGCCAAGTGCAGTAAATGAATCATGCATGGCATTGACCGCGCCACATGAAGCGGCTGTGGTGACAACGGCATATAATGCCGAACTGAGTACACCAAAACGGCTCTCTTTTCCTTCCATATTGGCACTGCTGTTAGCATGTAGCTCACTGAGGAATGGATTTCCTACATATTCAGCTTGGATAACTACAATCGCGGCAATTACAAAGATAATGGTCATTGCCCATAGCAAAGCATGACCTTGTTTGCTATCACCAACCATACGACCAAAAGCGAAACATAATGCAGTTGGTATTAGGAAAATCGCTAACATTTGGACAAAATTACTGAGTGCTGTCGGGTTTTCAAAAGGGTGAGCGGAATTGGCACCAAAGAAGCCACCACCATTGGTCCCTAGTAATTTTATGGCTTCTTGAGAAGCGACAGGACCCATAGGGAGAAGTTGCGCATTGCTGTCTAAATTACTGCTTAATAAATAGGCAGAGAAATTTTGGATAACCCCTTGGCTAACAAAGAATAGCGCAAAAACAATGGCAAGTGGCAGAAGAAGATATAAAGTGATCCGTGAAATATCTACCCACGCATTCCCGACTGTTTTACTAGCATGTCTTGAAAAAGCACGAATGAGCGCAAATACGACGGCGATCCCTGTTGCCGCAGATAGGAAGTTTTGAACCGTTAAACCAGCCATTTGACTGAGGTAACTTAGTGTGTTTTCACCGCTATAAGATTGCCAATTAGTATTTGCGACAAAGCTAATGGCGGTATTAAATGCCAGATCCCAGCTCATCCCCGGTAGCTTTTGAGGATTTAAGGGCAGGCTACCTTGGAACATCAAAATAGCAAATAACAAGCAAAAACCGAGAACATTAAATAGCAAAATTGCGATGGCATAACGTTGCCAACTCATTTCTGCCATTTCACGTCCACGCTGTTTAACTCCGCTAAAACGCCACAGTAATGATTCACTTTTATTTACAAAATGTGGCATATCACCATCAATAATACAGGCAATAAAATTACCTAATGGTTTAGCGAGCACTAAGAGTATCAGCAAGAAACTAGCGATAAGTAAAAATCCATTAGCCGCCATATTAAAAATCCTCCGCGTTAAGCAGGGCATAAATTAGATAAGCGAGTAGTCCAACAACAAGAACAGCCCCAATAGTGGAAAGTAATGACACAATGTTATCTCCTGAGTATTTCCATGAGGTTAGGGTAGAGATTTCGTTGTAAAGAAGCTGATAAAAAGAAGGCTAGGGGTGTAAAAAAAGTATAAAAATGGATATATAGAGAATAAGTGGTGCCTGAATTAAATTGTTTATTTTTTGTTAATTTATTGTTTGTTTTATACATCTATCGGTTAATTTTTGTAATAAAACTACAGAATTTAGTATGAGCATTCATTTTTTTTCTATTTAAGTGGTCAGATGAGTAGTTTTATTACACAAATTGCGCTATCATAATTTCAGTTAATTTGTTTTTATGTTATTTGTGCGATTTTAGTGGCTCTTTTCAAGACTATCGAGTTTTGTAGAAGTTGAAGAGCAATATTGGGATCGGCAAATAGAGTCGCTACTGAAGGAGGATACCGATGTCTACATATCGTGAATATTCCCGTAATCAGGTTTTAGCACGCCGTACTGCGGCTGTAACAGCTGGCATTCTAGCGTTCCCGGTTATGGTTTTTCACCCAAAACGAGCAAAATATTATAGTTACTTACATAAGGTCTGGGCGAAAACCAGTGATAAACCTGTGTGGCTGGAACGTTCAGAGATGGCGATGGAAAATCATCGTTAATTAAGCGTATAGCGAGTAAGTATATAAGTAACTCATCAGATATCCCTGCAATTAAATAATTGTGGGGATTTTTTTATTGGTTATTGTTTTTTAATAAACAATAAATTACTCATGTCAAAATTTCATTTATACTGTTACATTATTTTTTAGTAATTTGATTTTTTAAATTAGTTAGATTTATCTCTAATTAAATGGCTATTTATTATAAGGAATTTATATGCAAATGAAATTACTTAAATTTATAAGTTTTTTTTTCAGTATTTTATTAATTAGTTGCGTTAGTGATGAACGAAAAGATAATCTTGTTTATGTTTTTGAAAATGAATTTTTTATTTTGAAAAAGGAATGTGTATCCAAAATAAACCTAACAAAATCAGAAGTTGAAGAAAAATTGACCATGTGGATAACATTGAAAAAAAATAATTTTTGCTCTGATAGATTTAATTTATTGATTAATTCAAATGTTGGTGGGTATATGCAATTATTTTTTAATGAAAAAATATTATTAGATTCAACATATATAGCGACGGAATTTGATACTAGTAAATCATACGCATTTTCGATTAAGAGCAAATTAATAGGATTTGAAATATTAAAAGCTTACAATAAGTAAATATGAAATAAATCAAGGGCAATAATTTAACCCTTGGTGGAATAATTAATTATTAGTTTCAGCGGGGTAATCAATTCTTATCGTTATAGGTATAGAGTGAGATTTTACTCTAATACTTGAGTAACCTGCTGAACTAGCTTCGATGAAGTATGAACCAGGGCCTATTGTATTAATAGTCTTTATGCCATTAGATACAGGGTACCTGATTTGAACATCAAAAGATGACTCCAAATTAGATGAAATATTAAAATTTACGGTATAAGCATGCGTATTTTGTTGATTGGCTTGGCTAGCTATAAGGTTATCCCATTTACCTGGTATTGCAATAAGAGCTCTAGATTGAAATGGGCCTGAACTTCCGCAAGGTCCTTGTCTTTCTCTTGCAGCTCGTGCTTTTTTTAATGAAGTTTCAATAAGTCCTTTTTGCATCTTTTCATAGTGTTGGAATCGTTGTACATAAGCTTTATGGGCAGCATGTTTATCACCGCTATTAATGGCTTTCATAAGCTCTTGATAGCTTTTGTTTTTTAAATATGGACAATTTTTTTCACCGTAGACGATACAAATATTATTTTTTAGTGCTTCTTTGAGATGGGAAGGAATGCTATCAGGGATAAAGTCGGAGTTGATGCTGAAATCATTAAGCTCCCATGCTTTATTTCTAGGATCCCAGTGAGTGCTCGGTTCGAATGGAATTCCATTGTTACAATTAAATGGATCATAATTAATCTTTAAACGGTTATTATGCATAGAGAAACACCTTTTATTTAGTGATAGTAACGAGTACAGATTAAAATTAGTTTCTCTACGTTAT
Source organism: Providencia sp. (assembly GCF_003533305.1). GTDB lineage: Bacteria > Pseudomonadota > Gammaproteobacteria > Enterobacterales > Enterobacteriaceae > Providencia. The sequence continues at coordinate 49,428 of NZ_DOEH01000027.1, forward strand.
CTTACCTTGTTACTTAGACAATCAATCATTAAATGAAAAAGATTGTCAATTTTAGATGTTTTGAATTGATAAACTAAGAAATGAAATAGTTATTATCACAATAATAAATCACACAAAAAAGTTGTGTTCCTATTTATGCTTAGTACTATCAGTAAATTATATTCAAAATGGTGAGCTCAAGTTATTGAGCCCGTGCACTAAAAGGACAACAAAATGCATAACTTAAGATTAGAAGAAATCATTAATGATGAGTTGAAAGTCAGTGAAATCCAAGACTATGCGCCTAATGGACTACAAGTTGAAGGGCGTCCACATGTGCAAAAAATAATCACAGGGGTAACTGCTTGCCAAGCATTACTCGATGTTGCTGTCGAAAAAAAAGCCGATGCGGTGATTGTTCACCATGGCTATTTTTGGAAAAATGAACCCGCCATTATTAAAGGGATGAAAAGACAGCGCTTAAAAACATTATTAACTAATGATATCAATCTCTATGGTTATCACCTGCCATTAGATGCTCATCATAAATTAGGTAATAATGCCCAATTGGCTCATCTGATGGGAGTTCAAATTAATGGTCAAATTGATCCATTAATGCCATTTGGCTTTTTTGATAGCCCAATAAAGCCTGAAGAGCTAACTAACCGTTTAGAAACTCGACTTGGTCGTAAAGTGTTGCATTGCGGTGATAATGCAAAAGAGGAAATTCGTCAAATCGCATGGTGTACGGGAGGCGGGCAAGGGTTCATTTTGCAAGCGGCAGAATTCGGTGTTGATGCTTTCGTTACTGGAGAAGTTTCTGAGCAAACTATTCACATTGCAAGGGAAATGGGGATCCATTTCTACAGTGCCGGTCATCATGCAACAGAGCGTTATGGTATTAAAGCGCTGACAAAATGGCTCGTTGATCAGCATGGGTTAGACGCCGAGTTTGTCGATATCGACAATCCTGCCTAATTCTCGTCATATTTCACGCTGTGGCGGTGTTGGTTTCATTTGGCCTCTTGGGTCACATACTTGTGTATGTTCCCTAATTCTCGTCATATTTTACGCTGTGGCGGTGTTGGTTTCATTCAGCCACTTGGGTCACATACTTGTGTATGTTCCCCAAGCTGTCTTCATTCACCGCCTAGCCACAACATGAACTATTTAGAGAATCAATTTCCTTTATTTTTCAATTCATAGAAGATTTTTAGTAGTTTGTCTGAATTTGGTATTTTCTGGATGTTAAAATCAGAATTAAGCCCGATATTGCTAATACTAAACCTAAATGTTGGCTCCAGCCTGCAATCATTAAACCTAGCGCTAATCCGGTGTAATAAAAAAGTCCAAGTATTGCCCCAGCGGTTCCTTTTGCATGGCTATAACTATTTAATGCGTTTGCCAATATATTCGGGATCGCAATGCCATAGCTAATAACTACGCCTATTACGGGTGCTAAAAACCAAATTGAATCAATTAATGCGAAAACTAGGCATCCGCAAAGTAATGAAATAAGACTCGAAAGCTTAACTAATTGCTCTGAAGTATGTTTTTTAGCCAATAACTGTCGATTTATTAAAGAGCCTAATCCCACTCCGATAGCTAATAAAATGCCAGTTAGTCCGAATTGTTGCTGTGTGAAGCCTAATCGTTCAAAAATAAATGGCGCAAGTTGGTAGTAACTGAATAAATTAATGTTCAGAAATGAGATTAAAATCACATTTCTAATAATTTGTTTATCCCTAATCATCCTTAATAGAAACGCCATAAATGCGATCTTAGTCACACTCACTAGGCGGGTTTCAGGCAATTTATAACAGGACCATAACAATAAAACAGCTGCTATTGCCGCTAAACCACCAAAAACCGCTTGATAATCACCCAGATTAACCAGCACAGTGCCAGTTAACATGCCTAATGCAGGGCTTATGGCCAGTGCAATTCCCATAATCGAGAATACCTTTGCTAATTCATGACCTTGGTAGCTATCACGCATGATAGTTTGAGTTCCAATGGAGCCTACAGCAGCACCAAATGCAGATAACATACGTAAAATTAACAGTAAATAAAATTGTGAGATAAATAATGTTATGACAGATGCTACGCCATATAGACATAAACCCGCCAGAATTGTTGGGCGACGACCTAGTACGTCACACATTCTTCCCCAAAAAACGACACCTAATGCAAATGCAAAGAAATAGAGTGATAGCGTTTGGGAAGCTTGTTCTGGATTGACTTTAAATGCACTTGCTATGTGCGTCAAAGCTGGACTGTAAATGGTTTCTACTATTTGAGGAAACATCATTAAAGCAACTGCTAGCCATAATGAAAGAGGCGATTTCATCTGTTTTTCCTATATCGATATTCAATTGCAGGCAGTTTAGTGATATTTTTATTGTCTTATTACAAATATAAAGACAATAAATAATAATAAAGAGACATTATGGCTTGGTTAGCACAAACTGATGAATTTCAAACCCATTGGTATCAGGCACCAATATTGGGGATCGCCGCTCAAATGGGGCTGCATGACTCGGGTTTACATACTCATGAAATGGGACAATTATTGTTCACTCAGCAAGGTTGCATGCGTATTTCACTGGATAATAAAATTTCATTACTACCGCCGGGAAGAGTGGCGTGGATACCCCCATTTGTTCGTCATCGTGCGCAAATGAGAGCATCTGTAGGATATCGGTCTGTCTATTTGAGCCCTCAATATGCACAGAAAATTGGGCAGGATGTCGTGATTATGAATGTATCCCCTTTACTTAGAGAATTGCTTGAATGTGTTGCTATCGCGCCATTTGATAGCAATTGGCAGCAGGGGCGTTTGGCGAATTTAGTGCCTGTGTTTATTGATGAACTACAAAATGCAGCGGTAGAACCGACATTGTTAGCAATTCCTCAAGATCGCCGCTTTAAACATTTAGATATAGAAAAACTTCCACCTGCACTAAATCAATTAGCACTCACTGTTGGGGCTAGTGAGAAAACGATTAGTCGAATTTTTTTGAAAGAAACAGGTATGAATTATCAGGTATGGCGACAGCAATGGCGTTTTATTAAAGGAATTGAATTACTTGCGCAAGGAAGGCCTTATCACTTTATTACTCAAGAGCTTGGCCTCTCTAGTGATAGCGCGTTTATCAGTTTTTTTCGTAAGATGAGTGGTGTAACCCCAAGAGAATACCAACAGTAGTCAATAATAAAAAGATGAAAGTTGAATAGTAAAAGGTCTTGAAAAATCAAGACCTTAATTGATGTAGGGCGTTCGGATTTAATTAAATATTATTTTTTTGATAATTCAGTGTTGAATTCACGTTTAGCATAACCAGTATAGAGCTGGCGAGGACGGGCAATTTTCAGACCGTCATCATGCATTTCGTTCCAATGTGCAATCCAGCCAATTGTTCGTGCAATAGCAAAAATAACGGTGAACATAGATGATGGAATACCCATTGCTTTCAGTATGATACCTGAATAGAAATCGACGTTTGGATACAGTTTTTTCTCAATGAAATACGGGTCGTTTAGTGCGATACGTTCTAATTCCATCGCAACTTCTAATAAGCCATCATTGAGATTCAGCTCTTTCAGAACTTCGTGGCAAGTTTCACGCATTACAGTTGCGCGAGGGTCATGGTTTTTATAAACGCGGTGACCAAAGCCCATCAAGCGGAAAGAGTCATTTTTGTCTTTAGCGCGTTCGATAAAAGCAGGAATGTGCTCAACTGTTTGAATTTCTTCCAACATGCGTAAGCAAGCTTCGTTAGCTCCACCATGCGCAGGTCCCCAAAGAGATGCAATGCCCGCTGCAATACAAGCAAATGGATTTGCACCTGATGAGCCAGCAGTACGTACGGTTGAGGTAGAGGCATTTTGTTCGTGATCAGCATGTAGAATCAGAATTCTATCCATTGCACGTTCAAGAACTGGGTTAACCTTATAATCTTCACAAGGTGTAGAGAACATCATGTGCAAGAAATTACCCGCGTAAGAGAGATCATTACGTGGATAAACAAAAGGTTGGCCAATTGAGTATTTATAACACATCGCTGCAACTGTTGGCATTTTTGACAACAAACGATAAGCAGTAATTTCGCGGTGACGTGGGTTATTAACATCAAGGGCATCGTGATAGAACGCAGCTAATGCACCGGTTACGCCACATAAAACGGCCATCGGATGGGAGTCACGACGGAAGCCATTAAGCATACGTGTAATTTGCTCATGGATCATGGTGTGGCGAGTTACGGTGTGTTTGAAGGTTTCGTATTCTTTTTGCGTCGGCGCTTCGCCGTACAACAGGATGTAACAAACTTCAAGGTAAGAGGCTTGGGTGGCTAATTGATCAATGGGATAACCACGATGCAGCAGGATGCCTTTGTCGCCATCAATGAAGGTAATTTTCGATTCACATGAGGCAGTTGAAGTAAAACCAGGGTCGTAAGTAAAGTACCCTTTTGAACCTAAAGTACGGACATCAATAACGTCTTGGCCTAGAGTCGGGCTTAGTACGTCTAGCTCAATTTCACCTGTACCTACAGTCGTTAGCTTAGCTTTGTTATCAGCCATTTATGGTCTCCTTAGCGCTTGATAATCGACACCCAACAACCTAGAACCCAGCTTTATACTGTGTCTTTGCGCATTGTTCTACCAGTGTTGTGAGGAAATCAGTTAGCTATCACATAAAACCCTGAAATCTGACGACCGACGACAATGTAATTAGGTTGTTCATGAGTGCTTAGATGTTATGTTATTTTTTGTTGTTTTCCCTACAATATCATTATTTGTGGTAAGGGGAACAACTTTCATAACTTTTGTTGTTTATGAATTTTGCCTTTTACGATGAAAATTCATTCACACCATTAAGGTAATTCTGCCAGACCTATATGTAAGGTAAATGTTGAATCATTGTCAAATAAGATAAGCACTTTTATACAAAATGTTTAAATCGTGATCCTTCTCACTGTTCGAGCTAAATGTCCCCAAACATTTTGTGTGGGAATTGTAATAGCTATGTGAAGACTTTATACTGGCGGCAGGTCTCCGGATTACCCTGTATTAGGAGTTCCCAGCGTGATCAGTATGCAACTTTGTTTAAACATGATGGATTACAGTTTGTGTTAAGTTGCATTTAGTACCCCTGTCACTGTCTGATTTCCACCCCAGGTCCGGAGGATGGAAAATAATAAAAGCTGTGTGGGCAAAATTGTGAAAAAACAAAGACCTGTCAACTTAGATTTGCAGACGATTCATTTCCCGATCACTGCAATTTCTTCGATCTTGCACCGTGTCTCTGGCGTCATTACTCTCATCGCAGTTGGTATTCTGCTTTGGTTGCTAGGGATATCTATCTCCTCTCCAGAAGGTTTTCAATACGCGTCTGAAATAATGACTGGCTTTTTTGCTAAGTTTATTCTTTGGGGCATTCTAACAGCATTGGCATATCACCTATGTGGTGGTATTCGTCATATGTTAATGGATTTTGGTTGCGTTGATGAAACCCTTGCTGCAGGAAACTCATCTGCAAAAATTACATTTGTTATTACTGTAATTCTGGCAATTCTGGCGGGGATATTAGTATGGTAAGTAATGCATCTGCTTTAGGCCGTACTGGTATCCAGGACTGGCTATTCATTCGCGGTTCTGCAATTGTTATCGTACTTTATGTACTCTACATTGTTGGCTTCGTTGCTATTAATGATATTACCTATGAAGTATGGCGTGGCTTCTTCGCTTCTTCTGTGACAAAAGTATTCACTATCCTCACGTTGTTTTCAATTTTGGTACATGCCTGGATTGGTATGTGGCAAGTATTGACCGACTATATTAAGCCAATCGCGTTGCGCTTAGTGCTACAACTGGTAATCGTTGTTGCTTTATTGGCTTACTTAATTTACGGAACAATTGTTGTGTGGGGTGCATAGATGAATCTGCCAATCAGAGAGTTTGACGCTATTGTCATTGGTGCTGGCGGTGCAGGTATGCGCGCAGCACTTCAGATTTCACAGCAAGGCCTAACTTGTGCTTTGTTGTCTAAAGTTTTTCCAACACGTTCTCATACAGTATCAGCACAAGGCGGTATTACTGTTGCACTTGGTAATACGCACCCTGATAACTGGGAATGGCATATGTATGACACCGTTAAAGGTTCTGATTATATCGGTGACCAAGACGCTATCGAGTACATGTGTAAAACTGGGCCGGAAGCTATCCTTGAATTAGAGCATATGGGATTGCCTTTCTCGCGCCTTGATGATGGCACTATTTATCAGCGTCCATTTGGTGGTCAATCCAAAAATTTTGGTGGCGAGCAAGCAGCACGTACCGCAGCAGCTGCTGACCGTACTGGTCACGCTCTGTTACATACTCTGTATCAGCAAAACTTGAAAAATCACACGACCATTTTTTCCGAGTGGTACGCCCTTGATTTAGTTAAAAATCAAGATGGTGATATTGTCGGTTGTACCGCAATCTGCATGGAAACCGGTGAGGTAGTTTACTTCAAAGCTAAAGCGACAATTTTAGCGACTGGCGGAGCAGGACGTATTTATCAGTCAACGACGAATGCACACATCAATACTGGTGATGGTGTTGGTATGGCAACTCGTGCTGGTGTGCCTTTGCAAGATATGGAAATGTGGCAGTTTCACCCGACAGGTATTGCCGGCGCTGGCGTTCTGGTGACAGAAGGTTGTCGTGGTGAAGGTGGTTATCTACTGAATAAAGATGGCGAGCGTTTTATGGAACGCTATGCACCAAACGCGAAAGATCTCGCAGGTCGTGATGTAGTTGCTCGTTCAATCATGATTGAAATCCGTGAAGGCCGTGGTTGCGATGGTCCTTGGGGTCCACACGCTAAACTGAAACTGGATCACTTAGGTAAAGATGTGCTGGAATCCCGTTTGCCGGGTATTCTTGAACTGTCTCGCACCTTTGCGCACGTTGATCCAATTAAAGAGCCAATTCCTGTTATTCCAACCTGTCACTATATGATGGGTGGGATTCCAACGAAAGTTACAGGGCAAGCGATTCGCTATAACGAAAAAGGCGAAGATGAAGTTATCCCTGGCTTGTTTGCAGTGGGTGAAATTGCTTGTGTATCCGTACATGGTGCAAACCGTTTAGGTGGTAACTCATTGCTTGACCTTGTGGTATTCGGTCGTGCAGCTGGCGTGCACTTGAAAGAATCAATCATGGAACAAGGTTCGATGCGTGATGCTTCTGAATCTGATATCGATGCGGCAATGACCCGCTTCAATCGTTGGGAAAATGCACGTACTGGTGAAGATCCTGTTGAGATTCGTAAAGCACTACAAACTTGCATGCAGCATAACTTCTCGGTATTCCGTGAAGGTGATGCAATGGCAAAAGGTTTAGAAGAGCTGAAAGTGATTCGTGAGCGTCTGCAAAATGCACGTCTTGATGATACGTCGACTGAATTTAATACTCAGCGTATCGAATGTTTAGAACTGGATAACCTGATGGAAACGGCTTATGCAACAGCACAAGCTGCAAATTTCCGTACAGAAAGTCGTGGTGCTCATAGCCGTTTTGACTATCCAGAGCGTGATGATGCGAATTGGTTATGTCACTCATTGTATTTACCGCAATCTGAAACGATGACGCGTCGTGAAGTTAACATGCAGCCTAAGTTGCGTGAACCCTTCCCACCGAAAATTCGTACCTACTAATGTGTGGTGTTAATCCAGTTGCGGAGAAATAAATTATGAAACAACAATTTTCGATTTATCGCTATAACCCGGATGTGGATAGCGCACCACGTATGCAAGATTACACCCTTGAATTACCGGAAGGGCGTGACATGATGCTATTGGATGCGTTGATTCAGCTGAAAGAACAAGATCCTACACTCTCTTTTCGCCGTTCTTGTCGTGAAGGGGTGTGTGGTTCTGATGGTCTGAACATGAACGGTAAAAATGGACTGGCTTGCATCACGCCAGTATCTGCTTTAACGCGTAATGGGAAGAAAATTGTGATCCGTCCATTACCCGGTCTGCCTGTTGTGCGTGACTTGATTATCGACATGACTCAATTTTACACCCAATACGAAAAAATTCGGCCTTATCTTCTTAATGATAATAAGAATCCACCGGCGCGTGAAAATATACAATCACCTGCACAACGTGAAAAGCTCGATGGTTTATATGAGTGTATTTTGTGTGCGTGTTGTTCAACTTCTTGCCCATCTTTTTGGTGGAATCCGGATAAATTTATTGGTCCCGCAGGTCTACTTGCAGCGTATCGATTCCTGATTGATAGTCGCGATACTGAAACGGATTCAAGATTAGATGATCTGAACGACGCTTTTAGTGTTTTCCGCTGTCATAGCATTATGAATTGTGTCAATGTATGCCCTAAAGGACTAAATCCAACGAAAGCTATCGGCCATATTAAATCTATGTTACTAAAACATAGTGCATAAAAGCTGATTTTGACCAGCGGTACCTAGGTACTGCTGGTTAATTAAGTGATAGCACAAAATAAACACATAAAGTAAAGATAAAGCGTAAAATAAAAATGCTAATCTTGTAAAATAGTCCATAAAGTCACCGAAAGCGTAAAGTAAAAAAGTGAAAGTAAAAAGCCAACTGCAAAAGATGAAGACACGAGCGTAAGCAAGGAACCTTTAAAAACCGCAGCCAGTTTTTAAAGGTTCCTTAAAAGGGAAACCCTCAATTGATAATGGGACTCCCAAAGTGAGAACATGCAAAAAGCATGTCCAAGAGAACCTTTATCGAGGTCGCTTAAATGCGGCGATTAGTTAACCACGGCGAAAACTAAAGCTTCTAATAGCTTAAGGGATCACAATGCAGAACGGCGTAATGAAGGACTGGCTGGATTCAAGCTTTCTGGCAGGCGCGAACCAGTCTTATATAGAACAGCTCTATGAAGATTATCTGACTGACCCTAATTCCGTAGATGAGCAATGGAAAGATATTTTCCAACAAATGGCTGGTGCAAGCACCAACAGTGAGCAATTTCACTCGCAAGCACGCGATTATTTCCGTCGCTTAGCAAAAGATTCTACGCGTTATCACACCTCTATTAGCGATCCTACGATCGATGCAAAGCAAGTTAAAGTTTTGCAACTAATTAACGCATTCCGCTTTCGTGGACATCAAAACGCAAATCTTGATCCGTTAGGTCTTTGGAATCGAGAATCTGTTCCAGATTTAGATCCCGCCTTCCACAACTTAACAAAAGAAGATTTTGACGAAACGTTCAACGTGGGTTCGTTTGCTATCGGCAAAGAAACCATGAAGCTCAGTGACTTATATAAAGAGCTGAAACGCATTTACTGCGGTTCAATCGGCGCTGAATATATGCACATCACCAACACTGAAGAAAAGCGCTGGATACAGCAACGTCTTGAGTCTGTGAATGTTGCAGAGCAATTCTCTAAAGAAGAGAAACGTCGTTTCTTAGCTGAACTGACTGCTGCCGAAGGCCTTGAGCGTTACTTAGGTGCTAAATTCCCAGGGGCAAAACGTTTTTCACTGGAAGGTGGTGATTCATTGATCCCTATGTTGAAGGATCTGATCCACCACGCCGGCAAGCAAGATACACGTGAAGTTGTTTTAGGTATGGCTCACCGTGGCCGCCTCAACGTTCTGATTAATATCTTAGGTAAAAAACCAGCTGAACTTTTTGATGAGTTTGCGGGCAAGCACAAAGATCACTCAACTGCAGGTGATGTGAAATACCATCAAGGTTTTTCATCTGACTTTGAAACCGCGGGTTCGCGCGTTCACTTAGCGTTGGCGTTTAACCCATCGCATCTTGAAATTGTTAGCCCAGTTGTTATTGGTTCTGTACGCGCACGCCGTGACCGTCTTGATGAAGGTCGCAGCAATATGGTTCTGCCTATTACCATTCATGGTGACTCGGCAGTGACAGGTCAGGGCGTAGTTCAAGAAACTTTGAACATGTCTCAAGCTCGCGGTTATGAGGTTGGCGGTACAATGCGTATCGTAATTAATAACCAAATTGGTTTTACGACTTCAAATCCAAAAGATACGCGTTCAACTGAATACTGTACGGATATCGTGAAAATGGTGCAGGCACCAATTTTCCACGTTAATGCAGATGATCCTGAAGCGGTTGCTTTTGTGACCCGCTTAGCGCTTGATTTCCGTAATACATTTAAACGTGACGTGATGATCGACTTAGTCTGTTATCGCCGTCATGGCCATAATGAAGCTGATGAGCCAAATGCAACTCAGCCAATTATGTATCAAAAAATTAAGCAGCATCCGACACCACGTAAAATCTATGCAGATCGCTTAATTGAAAGCGGTGTGGTTTCTGCAAATGAAGTGACTGAGATGGTTAATCTCTATCGTGATGCGCTCGACAGAGGTGACTGTGTCGTTGAAGAGTACCGTGAAATGGGACTCAATGCGTACACGTGGGAACCTTACTTAAATCATGATTGGGATGCTTCATATAAATCAACTTATGATCCTAAACGACTCACTGAACTTGCGACGAAATTAAGCACAATTCCTGATGGTATTGTTGCTCAATCACGTGTTGAGAAAATCTACGCAGATCGTTTAGAAATGGCGAAAGGTGAAAAACTTCTCGATTGGGGTGCAGCTGAAGTTTTAGCCTATGCCACACTTGTCGATGAAGGCGTTGCTGTTCGTTTATCAGGTGAAGATGCCGGACGTGGTACATTCTTCCATCGTCATGCGGTTGTTCATAACCAAACGAATGGCTCCGTCTACGTACCTTTGCAAAATGTTCATAATGGTCAAGGTGTATTTAATGTTTGGGACTCAGTCCTGACCGAAAATGCGGTACTTGCATTCGAATATGGTTACGCAACAACTGAACCGCGCACGCTAACGATTTGGGAAGCGCAATTTGGTGACTTTGCTAACTGTGCTCAAGTAGTTATCGACCAATTTATTAGCTCAGGCGAGCAAAAATGGGGTCGTATGTGTGGTCTGGTCATGTTACTGCCTCATGGTTATGAAGGTCAGGGCCCAGAGCATTCATCTGCACGTTTAGAACGTTACCTACAACTGTGTGCAGATCAGAACATGCAAGTGTGTGTACCATCAACACCGGCACAGGTTTATCACATGTTACGTCGCCAAGCGCTACGTGGTATGCGCCGTCCTCTGATTGTTATGTCTCCTAAATCACTGCTTCGTCACCCATTAGCGGTATCAAGCATGGAAGAACTGGCCAATGGCAAGTTTGAAACGGTTATCGGTGAAATAGATGAAATCAATCCGAAAAATGTGAAACGTGTCGTTCTGTGTTCAGGAAAAGTCTATTACGATCTATTAGAGCAACGTCGTAAGAATGAGCAAACCGATGTTGCGATTGTTCGTATTGAACAGCTATATCCGTTCCCACACGAAGATATCCAAAATGCATTGGCGCCATTTACTAATGCGAAAGACTTCATTTGGTGTCAAGAAGAGCCATTAAACCAAGGTGCTTGGTACTGTAGTCAACATAATTTCCGTGAAGCAATCCCTGCCGGAGCGACTTTACGCTATGCAGGCCGTGCTGCTTCTTCTTCTCCAGCAGTTGGTTATACGTCCGTTCACCAGGAACAACAAAAAGCCCTGGTAAATGACGCTTTGAACATTGAATAAATAAAGGATACAAAATGAGTAGCGTAGAAATTCTTGTTCCCGATCTTCCTGAATCCGTTGCAGATGCGTCGGTTGCCACATGGCATAAAAAGGCAGGTGATAGAGTCGAGCGTGACGAAGTGCTGGTAGAGATCGAAACAGACAAAGTGGTTTTAGAAGTTCCTGCGAGTGAAGCGGGTATCTTAGAAGCTATCGTTGAAGAAGAAGGCGCAACTGTTTTATCTAAACAGTTATTAGGCCGTATTCGTTTAGGTGATAGCACTGGTATTCCTGCTGAAGTTAAAGAAGCTCAGGTATCGACACCTGCACAACGTCAAACTGGTAGCTTAGAAACTGAAAGCAATGATGCGCTGAGCCCAGCTATTCGTCGCCTAATTGCTGAGTACAGCTTGAATGCAGCAGATATTAAAGGAACGGGTGTTGGTGGTCGTTTAACGCGTGAAGATGTTGAGAAACATTTAGCAACTAACAAACCTGCGGCAGCAGCAGTTGCTCAAGCACCGGCAGCTCCACAAGCGCCATTAGCACATCGTAGTGAAAAACGTGTTCCAATGACTCGTTTGCGTAAACGTATTGCAGAGCGTTTACTGGAAGCGAAAAATACTACGGCGATGCTGACCACGTTCAACGAAATCAACATGCAGCCAATCAAAGACTTACGTACCCAGTACGGTGAAGCATTTGAAAAACGTCATGGTGTACGTTTAGGCTTTATGTCTTTTTATATTAAAGCGGCGGTTGAAGCACTGAAACGTTACCCAGAAGTGAATGCTTCTATTGACGGTTCTGATGTGATTTATCATAACTACTTTGATATTAGTATTGCAGTTTCAACGCCACGAGGCTTGGTAACACCAGTTTTACGTGATGTTGATGGCATGAGCATGGCTGATATTGAAAAAAATATTAAAGAACTGGCTATCAAAGGTCGCGACGGTAAGTTAACAGTTGAAGACTTAACGGGTGGTAATTTCACTATCACTAATGGCGGCGTATTCGGTTCTCTGATGTCCACCCCTATCATTAACCCACCACAGAGCGCGATTTTAGGCATGCATGCCATTAAAGACCGCCCTATGGCTGTAAATGGTAAGGTAGAAATTCTTCCTATGATGTATTTAGCGCTGTCTTATGACCACCGTTTAGTTGATGGTCGTGAATCAGTGGGCTTCTTAGTCGCTATCAAAGATATGCTGGAAGATCCAACTCGTTTACTGCTAGACGTATAGCAACATAACAGGGCAGGGTACAACCTGCCCGGTCTGAAGTAACCGATGTAACCAGTTCGCTGGTTGCTAAATCAGTAACAATTGCAGAGGCGAATAAACGCCTCTTCAGACTTAATTATGGATAGAACATCATGAATTTACACGAGTATCAGGCAAAACAGCTGTTTGCACGTTATGGTATGCCAGCGCCGACAGGCTATGCTTGTTCAACGGTCGCTGAAACCCTTGAAGCTGCTAAAAAAATTGGTAATGGTCCTTGGGTCATTAAATGCCAAGTTCATGCAGGTGGACGTGGTAAAGCAGGTGGCGTTAAAGTTACAAATGATATCAACGATATCAGTGCATTTGCTGAAAAGTGGTTAGGTCAAAACTTAGTAACCTATCAAACAGATGCAAACGGTCAGCCGGTTAACCAAATTTTGGTAGAAACGGCGACTGATATTGCAAAAGAACTCTATTTAGGTGCCGTTGTTGACCGTAGCACTCGTCGTGTCGTATTCATGGCGTCAACTGAAGGTGGCGTTGAAATTGAGAAAGTTGCTGAAGAAACGCCTGAGTTAATTCATAAAGCAAGTATTGATCCACTGACTGGTCCTATGCCTTACCAAGGCCGTGAGCTTGCATTCAAATTAGGCTTAACGGGTAAACAAGTTAGCCAGTTTGCTAAAATTTTCATGGGTCTAGCAACGTTATTCCTTGAGCGCGATCTTGCATTAGCTGAAATTAACCCACTGGTTATTAATACCGAGGGTGACCTGATTTGCTTAGATGGTAAATTAGGAATTGATAGCAACGCATTATATCGTCAGCCAGAAATGCGTGAAATGCATGATGCATCCCAAGAAGATGCGCGTGAAGCGCAAGCCGCTCAGTGGGAACTGAATTATGTTGCTCTCGATGGCAACATTGGTTGTATGGTTAATGGTGCGGGTCTTGCAATGGGAACGATGGATATCGTTAAATTGCACGGCGGTTCCCCAGCTAACTTCCTTGATGTCGGTGGTGGGGCAACTAAAGAGCGCGTAACTGAAGCGTTTAAAATCATTCTTTCAGATGAAAATGTTAAAGCGGTTTTTGTTAACATTTTTGGTGGTATTGTTCGTTGCGACCTGATTGCCGACGGTATCATTGGTGCAGTTGAAGAAGTTGGCGTCAATGTGCCAGTTGTTGTGCGTTTAGAAGGTAATAATGCTGAACTCGGAACGAAAAAACTGGCAGAAAGTGGCTTGAATATTATTGCTGCTAACAGCCTGACTGATGCAGCTAAAAAAGCAGTAGCAGCAGCGGAGGCTAAATAATGTCTATTTTAATCGATAAAAACACCAAAGTAATTTGCCAAGGTTTTACGGGTGGTCAAGGTACATTCCACTCAGAACAAGCTATTGCTTACGGTACAAAAATGGTTGGCGGTGTCACACCAGGTAAAGGCGGCACAACGCATTTAGGCCTTCCTGTATTTAATACCGTGCGTGAAGCTGTAGAAGCAACTGGTGCGACTGCATCAGTTATCTATGTGCCAGCACCATTTTGTAAAGATTCTATCTTAGAAGCTATCGATGCAGGCATTAAGCTAATTATTACTATTACTGAAGGTATCCCAACTCTGGATATGCTGACAGTTAAAGTAAAATTAGACCAAGCAGGCGTTCGCATGATCGGTCCAAACTGCCCAGGGGTTATCACACCGGGTCAATGTAAGATTGGTATTATGCCGGGGCACATTCATCTGCCAGGTAAAGTTGGAATTGTTTCTCGCTCAGGAACGTTGACCTATGAAGCGGTTAAACAAACCACAGATGCAGGATTAGGCCAATCTACATGTGTCGGTATTGGTGGCGACCCAATTCCGGGTTCTAACTTTATCGATATCTTGAAATTATTCCAAGAAGATCCACAAACTGAAGCGATTGTTATGATCGGTGAAATTGGTGGTAACGCAGAAGAAGAAGCGGCTGCATATATTAAAGAGCACGTGACTAAACCTGTGGTTGGTTATATTGCAGGTGTTACGGCGCCGAAAGGTAAGCGTATGGGCCACGCGGGCGCAATTATCGCTGGTGGTAAAGGTACTGCCGATGAGAAATTTGCTGCTTTAGAAGCCGCTGGCGTGAAAACTGTTCGTAGCCTTGCAGATATCGGCGATGCAGTAAAATCATTGCTAAACAAGTAAGCTAAGCGCGAGTTATTTATTCGCGTTTAGAGTAATAGACAGAAGCCCGCATCTATTTTGGATGCGGGTTTTTTTATAGCTGGCGTTTATACTATAGGCTTAATCAATGTATAAAATGAAATAAGATTCCGCTGTCACCATGGTATAAAGTGCGTTAGCGATGTTTAGATATAGTGAGTATGATTTTTGGTTGTGGGAAAGGAAAGCACAATTAATGGCGAAATACGTAATTTGCGGTATATCAATTTTATGGATTTAAAGCGATTTTAATTAACGATAAATAGACAATTAGTTGAGATAAGTTCTTTTTTTAATAAAATTCGTAATAACTGCAAAATAAGATACTATAATAAATTAAATATTCTTTTTTTGAATGTTTAAAAGAAAGATAATATTTTTTTGTTAATCTTTTAAAGAAAAATGCATATTTGCTTCATTGTCAATAACAGCAAATTAACATCTAAATAACGATTAATTGTTTGTGGCTTCAATCAATTAACAAAAAGCAAAAAATTGACGTAAATCAATTCATTGCTACTGGCTTTATTTGTTTAAATTGCTTAAATTGGTGCTCGATCAAATATGTCTTTATCTATTAAATAGTATAATTCTTGATGTAAAGTCAGAATTCAAATCTGAATCACGTAAAAGAAGTTTATTGTATGTAAAGATAAGCGTACTATTATTATAGTGTAGTTAGTTCTTTTCCTTTTGTTAATTATTTGTTGTTTTGAGGCATTTTTTGCTGGTAGTTAAGAGGTCCTTCGGTTTTAAACTGAAGGCCGGGTTGCCGCAAGTCGGTGTCTTCCTGCTAGGAGCAAGGAGTCAAGATGTTTGATATTGTCGAACTGTCAAGATTACAGTTTGCCATGACTGCGATGTACCATTTCCTATTTGTACCATTGACGCTTGGTATGGCGTTTTTGCTTGCGATTATGGAAACGGTATATGTACTATCTGGTAAGCAAATTTATAAAGATATGACTAAGTTCTGGGGTAAGTTATTTGGTATTAACTTTGCCCTAGGTGTTGCAACTGGTTTGACTATGGAGTTCCAATTCGGTACTAACTGGTCTTACTATTCGCACTATGTCGGAGATATCTTCGGTGCACCTCTTGCAATCGAAGGTTTGATGGCGTTCTTCTTAGAATCTACCTTTGTTGGTTTATTCTTCTTTGGTTGGGATCGTTTAAGCAAAAATCAGCACCTCGCGGTGACTTGGTTGGTTGCTTTAGGCTCTAACTTCTCTGCATTGT
The DNA here is from genome assembly GCF_003533305.1 of Providencia sp. GTDB lineage: Bacteria > Pseudomonadota > Gammaproteobacteria > Enterobacterales > Enterobacteriaceae > Providencia. Next base: position 65,714 of record NZ_DOEH01000027.1, read on the forward strand.
GGATTTTGGTCGCGAATGGTTGGATGCAAAACCCTATCGCTTCTGACTTTAACTTTGAAACCATGCGTATGGAAATGCTTAGCTTCTCGGAGCTAGTGCTGAACCCTGTCGCACAAGTTAAATTTGTTCACACTGTTGCTGCGGGTTATTGTACTGGTGCCATGTTCATTCTTGGTATTAGTTCATACTACTTGCTAAAAGGACGTGATGTTGCTTTTGCTAAACGTTCTTTTGCAATTGCTGCAAGTTTTGGTATTGCTGCGGTTCTGTCTGTTATCGTGCTTGGTGATGAATCAGGTTACGAAATGGGTGACGTGCAAAAAACTAAACTCGCTGCAGTTGAAGCAGAATGGGAAACTCACCCACCTCCGGCTTCATTTAATCTGATTGCATGGCCTGATACTGAAAAGCAAGAGAATAAATTCGCTATTTCTATTCCTTGGGCAATGGGTATCATCGCAACACGTTCACTGGATACACCTGTTTTAGGTCTGAAAGACTTAATGAAACAGCATGAAGTTCGTATTCGTAACGGTATGATTGCTTATGGTCAGTTGCAACAGCTTTTAGCTGGTGACAAAGATCCTGCTCTACGTACAGCATTTGAAGCAAGCAAAATCGACCTCGGTTATGGTCTTCTGCTGAAACAATATGCACCAAACGTTGTTGATGCAACAGAAGCACAAATCCAACAAGCAGTGAAAGACAGTATCCCGAACGTAGGTCCATTATTCTGGGCATTCCGTATCATGGTTGGTGTTGGCTTCTTACTACTCTTAATTATTGGATTGTCTTTCTTAGCTGTTGTACGCAACCGTATTGGTCAAAACAAATGGTTACTGCGTGCGACTCTATATGGTATTCCATTACCATGGATTGCAATTGAATCAGGCTGGTTTGTTGCGGAGTATGGTCGTCAGCCGTGGGCAATTGGTGAGGTGTTACCTGTTTCGGTTGCACACTCTAACTTGACTACTCATGACCTGATCTTCTCTTTAGTCCTGATTTGTGGTCTGTATACGCTGTTCTTAATTGCTGAAATGTTCTTGATGTTCAAATTTGCTCGCAAAGGCCCTAGTAGCCTGAAAACGGGTCGTTACCATTTTGAACAGAAAAACAGTTCAACACACGACGTTCAGTAAATAGGAGTCCACTTATGTTTGATTATGAAGTTCTTCGATTTGTGTGGTGGATCCTTATCGGCGTTCTGCTGATTGGTTTTGCTGTCACGGATGGCTTTGACATGGGCGTTGGCTTCTTATTACCTATCTTAGGTAAAACGGATACTGAACGCCGTATCATGATTAATGCCGTTGCACCGCACTGGGATGGTAACCAAGTTTGGTTGATCACCGCGGGTGGTGCAATGTTTGCTGCATGGCCACAAGTCTATGCTGCTGCATTTTCTGGATTCTATGTTGCTATGATTTTGGTTTTAGCTGCATTATTCTTCCGTCCGATCGGTTTTGACTACCGTTCAAAACTGGAGAATCCAAAATGGCGTAGCATGTGGGACTGGGGTCTGTTTATCGGTGGTTTTGTTCCACCGCTAGTTATCGGTGTTGCGTTTGGTAACCTATTATTAGGTGTTCCACTGCAAATTGATAATCAACAGTATCTGACTTATACCGGTAATCTGTTTGGTCTGCTGAACCCTTATGGTTTGTTAGCGGGTGTTGTAAGTTTGATGATGATTGTTACCCAAGGTGCAACTTATCTACAAATGCGTACAGCAGGTGAGTTACATCTGCGTGTTCGTAAGACAACTTACCTAACTGCTTTAATAACACTGTTAGCGTTTGCTGGTGCGGGTGTATGGTTAGTTATGGGTATTGATGGTTATGCGATAACTTCAACTATTGATACTTATGGCGTATCTAACCCACTGAACAAAACTGTAGAAGTGGTTTCTGGTGGATGGCTGGTTAACTTCAATAACTATCCAGCGCTGTGGGCTCTGCCTGCTTTAGGCGTAGCACTACCATTATTTACAATGCTGTTCACGAAAGCAGATAAGAATGGATTAGCATTTGTTAGCTCATCTCTGACTATCGCATGTATTATTTTGACATGTGGCGTTGCGATGTTCCCATTCATCATGCCATCAAGCATTATGCCTAATGCAAGCTTGACCATGTGGGATGCAACATCTAGCTTGTTTACTCTACAGGTTATGACTGTTGTTGCTATCATTTTTGTTCCGCTAGTATTGGCTTACACTGCGTGGTGTTACTACAAAATGTTTGGCCGTTTGGACAAAAACTTCATCGAAAGCAACAAGCATTCACTGTATTAAGGAGCATAACATATGTGGTATTTCGCCTGGATTCTCGGCACTCTGTTAGCTTGTAGTTTTGCAGTGATTGCAGCATTAGCGCTAGAGCATTCTGAAGACTCTAAAGCTGCTAAAACAGCTAAAGATGGTGAGTAAATAATATGCTGGTGGATAAAACCTATCAGCTAATGGATAAGGGGCTAATAAGGGCCCTTATCCTTATTTTAGCGCTAGTGACTGCCGGTGCTGTGATGTGGGATCCAACCCTATTTGCAGCCAGTACCAGTTCATTTTTAATTTGGCAAGGGTTGCTGTTAATTTGGGCAACTTGTAGTTCGATGATTTTTGGTGTGGGTTTTAAACCTAAAAAAGTCATCTGGCGAGCAGTTTTTCATCCTCTTCCTGCTGCTATCATCCTTATCTGGGGACTGATTAGAGTCTTTAGTTAATCTATATTCGCTATAATTTGAGTTGTATGGTGATTACATTTACGTATTAAGTTATTAGGTTAATTTAAGTTAAGTGTGATATTTGGCTGTATTCGTTTGTCGATTACCTATAATTTTAATTATTTTGCGTATATTTACTCATTATGGGTCATCGTACCCATAATTATTTTTGATATCTTTACTTTCAAAGTGATTCCAATGCGGCACCGTCTTGCGTATAGTGGCACCGTTAATTGATTTAACCTAAGACGGAGTGGTTGCTATGTTATTTCGCTGGCCTGTTCGCGTGTATTATGAAGATACAGATGCGGGCGGTGTAGTTTATCATGCTCGTTATTTAGCTTTTTTTGAGCGAGCAAGAACTGAAATGTTGCGAAATAAAGGGATCAATCAGCAAAGCATGCTTACTGAGAACCTTGGCTTTGTCGTGCGTAGTATGACTATCGACTTTGTTAAAGGTGCTCGATTAGATGATCTGTTAGAAGTTGAAACACAAATTGTTGAAATGAAACGTGCCTCATTAATCTTTAATCAAAGGTTAGTTGATTCACAAGGTAATCTACTTTGTGGGGCAACCGCCTTAATTGCTTGTGTGGACATATCAAAAATGAAGCCTAAAGCGCTTCCTAAGTCTATTGTCGCGGAGTTTAAACAGTGACTGACATGAATATCCTGGATTTATTCCTAAAAGCTAGCCTATTGGTTCAGCTTATAATGTTCGTTTTGATGGGTTTTTCTATTGCATCTTGGGCCATCATTATTCAAAGAACAAAAATTTTAAATGCGGCAACGCGTGAAGCCGAAGCGTTCGAGGATAAGTTCTGGTCAGGTATTGAGTTATCTCGCCTGTATAAAGAGAGCCAAGCTCGCCGTGATGCCTTAAGCGGAACAGAGCAAATATTTTACTCTGGATTTAAAGAATTTGTTCGTTTACATCAAGCGAATATTCATGCTCCTGATGCTGTCCTTACCGGCGCCTCTCGAGCTATGCGCATTTCAATGAACCGTGAGCTTGAATCGGCGGAAGCTAATATTCCTTTCTTAGGTACCGTAGGGTCGATTAGCCCTTATATTGGTCTATTTGGTACTGTATGGGGAATCATGCACGCCTTTATTGCACTTGGTGCGGTAAAGCAAGCAACACTGCAAATGGTTGCACCGGGTATCGCTGAAGCACTTATTGCAACTGCTATTGGTTTGTTTGCTGCTATTCCTGCGGTTATGGCTTTTAACCGTTTAAACTTGCGCGTAAACAAATTAGAGCAAAGCTATGACAACTTCACGGAAGAGTTTCTGGCAATATTGCACCGTCAGGCATTCTCAGCTGATAAGAAATAAGACGGGGAGAAAAGCGAATGGCGCGCAATAGTAGACGCAAACGTGAGCTGAAATCCGAAATCAACATTGTTCCATTACTGGATGTTTTGTTGGTGTTGCTGTTGATTTTTATGGCGACAGCACCAATTATTTCTCAGAGCGTGGAGGTTGATCTACCGGATGCTACTGATACGCAAACTGTATCATCGAGTGATAATCCTCCGATTATCTTAGAGGTAGCCGGCGTGGATCAATATAATATGTTGATTGATGGAGATCGCTTAGAGCTACTTCCACCTGAACAGATTGCAGCTGAGGCTAAAGCACAGCTAGAGAAAAATCCGAAAGCGGTTTTCCTTATTGGCGGCGCTAAAGAAGTTCCTTATGATGAAGTCATTAAGGCGCTTAATATTTTGCATCGTGCAGGAATTAAATCTGTCGGCTTGATGACTCAGGCTATCTAGACTGAATTGTTTAGTTTGAATTCGAATTAGTCACGATTCTTTTTTTGGAAGCCAGCGTGGGAAAGACAAAAGAGAAAAAAGATAACTTAAACCGTTCATTGATCGTGTCGATAGTTCTGCACGTTCTTTTGATTGGTCTAATTGTTATAGGCTCTTTAGTTTCTGTCGTCAAACTTGGCGGTGGGGGAGAAGAAGGCACGGTTATAGATGCCGTGATGGTCGACCCCGGTGCGATTGTTGAGCAATATAATCAAACTCAGCAACAGCAAAATAGTGCCAAGCAGGCAGCTAAAGAGCGTAAAGAGAAAGAACAGAAACAAGATGCTGAGCTGAGGGAAAAGCAAGAGCAGGAACAAAAACGTCTGCAAAAGCTTGAAGAGGAGCGCATTAAAACAGAGCGCGAAACAGATAAGCAGTTAAAAGAAGCAGAAGAACAGCAAAAACAAGCAAAAGAAGCAGCGAAAAAAGCCAAGGAAGAGCAAAAAGTTGCTGAAGAAGCTGCTGCACAAGCAAAAGCTGAAAAAGAAAAATTAGTTAAAGAACAAACTGAAGCTAAGGCTAAGGCCGAAGCCCAAGCTAAGAAAGAAGCTGAAGCCACTAAGGCTAAAGCCGATGCAGAAGCGAAAGCAAAAACTGAAGCCGATGCTAAAGCTAAAGCTGAAAAAGAGGCTAAAGCTAAAGCGGACAAAGAAGCTAAAGACGCTAAAGCTAAAGCAGACAAAGAAGCTAAAGATGCTAAAGCTAAGGCCGCTAAGGCTAAAGCAGAAGCTGCGAAAAGTGCATCATCCGTTGATGACTTACTGGGTGACTTAACCGCATCAGGCCCAAGTAAACAAGGTGGAGAAGCCGCAGCAGGAAGTGGCGGTGGTAAAAAATCAGGCGCTTCCAACTCAGATGTGGATAGCTATGCAGGAAAAGTGAAAGCGGCGATCCAAAGCAAGTTCTATGATTCTGAAAGTTATCGTGGACGAACTTGTGATCTCCAATTGAAGCTTGCGCCGGATGGATTATTGGTTAGTATTACACCAAAAAATAGTCCAACTAATGACGCGGCACTATGTGATGCGGCAATTAGAGCAGCTAAACTTGCTACAATGCCGAAACCACCTAGTCGAGAGGTCTATGATACATTTAATAAAGCAGGTAGCACTGTAGTGTTTAAGCCTTAGTTTTCAATGAGTAAGTGTTTTTGTCATTGAAAAACTCATCGCAAAAGCATAAATAGTTTCTGTGCTATCTAGTTTTGTTATTATACCTTTGTTAAAATTCAGCGAATTATTGCGATGATGAATATTGCAGTAAGGGAGATTACGGATGAAGCAGGCTTTTAAAGTAGTTTTAGGGTTCCTAATGTTATGGGCTACTATTGCTCAGGCAGAAATACGTATTGAAATCACTGAGGGTGTTAATACCGCTCAGCCGATTGGTGTCGTGCCTTTTAAATGGGCTGGTGCTGGTGCACCACCACAAGAGGTTGGCATGATTGTTGGTGCTGATTTACGTAATAGTGGGAAGTTTAACCCAATTGAGCCAAGTCGTATGCCTCAACAACCCGGCACGGCTTCTGAAGTTATTCCTGATGCTTGGACTGCGTTAGGGATTAACGCGGTTGTTGTTGGTCAGGTACAGCCTGCAGCTGATGGTAGTTATGTTGTCAGTTATCAGTTAGTGGACGTTGCGGCTAACCCTGGCGCTGTACTTGCTCAAAATCAGTTTAAAGTAACCAAAGAATGGTTACGCTATGCAGCACATACTGCAAGTGATGAAGTATTTGAGAAATTGACTGGCATCCGTGGTGCTTTCCGTACCCGTATCGCTTATGTTGTGGTGAATAAAGGCGGTCAATATCCTTATGAATTACGAGTTTCTGATTATGACGGTTTTAACCAATTTACGGTTCACCGTTCACCAGAACCTTTAATGTCGCCAGCATGGTCACCTGATGGTGAAAAACTGGCTTATGTAACGTTTGAAAGCGGTAGTTCAGCTTTAGTTATTCAGACTCTATCAAGTGGCGCTATTCGCCAGGTTGCATCATTCCCGCGTCATAACGGTGCTCCTGCGTTTTCACCTGATGGGACTAAATTAGCTTTTGCTCTGTCAAAAACAGGCAGCCTGAATTTATATATTATGGAACTAGCAAGTGGGCAAATTCGTCAGGTAACCGATGGTCGCAGTAATAATACTGAGCCAACTTGGATGCCAGATAGCCAAACTTTAGTCTATACTTCAGATCAGGCGGGACGCCCGCAAATTTATAAAATGAATATTAATGGTGGTAGCCCTGAACGTGTTTCCTGGGAAGGAACGCAAAATCAGGATGCTGATGTAAGCCCGGATGGAACTTTCTTAGTGATGGTCAGCTCTGGGGGCGGTCAACAGCATATCGCCAAACAGGATCTGGCAACGAATAACGTTGAGTTTTTAACGAAAACGTTCCTAGATGAAACGCCGAGTATCGCACCTAACGGCACTATGGTAATTTATAGCTCCTCTCAAGGCTTGGGGACTATATTGCAGCTAGTTTCGACCGACGGGCGTTTCAAAGCGCGTCTTCCGGCTACCGATGGACAGGTAAAATTTCCTGCCTGGTCGCCGTATCTGTGATGCATAATAATAATGTGTGGCAAAATATTAAGGATCTAAACGATGCAACTGAATAAAGTGCTTAAAGGGCTGATGATCGCGTTACCAATCATGGCAGTCGCAGCTTGTAGCTCTAACAAAAACAATGACCAAGATGGTGTTGATACTTCTACAAATCAAACTAACACTGGTCTGTCTGCGGAAGAGCTGGCACGTCAGCAAATGGAACAGCTGCAACAGAACAACACTGTTTACTTTGGCTTTGACAAATACAACGTATCTCCAGAATACGCTGATATGTTAGATGCACACGCAGCATTCCTGCGCAGCAACCCATCAGTACGTGTTGTAGTTGAAGGTCATGCGGATGAGCGTGGTACTCCAGAATACAACATCGCGTTGGGCGAACGTCGTGCTAATGCAGTTAAAATGTACCTGCAAAGCAAAGGTGTTTCTGGTGACCAAGTTTCACTGGTTTCTTACGGTAAAGAAAAACCAGCTGTGTTAGGTCATACTGAAGCAGACTACGCGAAAAACCGTCGTGCAGTCATTGCATACTAATAGATAAGCGAAATTATCTATTATGAACAGTAACTTCAGACAACTCCTAGTTGGTCTGTCGTTATTGGTTGGCGTAGCGGTCCCTTGGACCGCTATTGCCCAAGCGCCAATCAACAATGTCGGATCGGGTTCGCCCGGAGACCGTCTCTCCCAGCTTGAGACTGCTGTTAGCTCTCAAGGTCAAATTCTGTATCAAATCCAGCAACAACTCGCTGATAACCAACGTGACATTGATATGCTACGTGGTCAGATTCAAGAAAGTGAATACAAATTGAATCAAGTTGTCGAGCGTCAAAAAGATTTGTACATGCAATTAGACAATGCTGGTGGCGGTAATTCAACTAACTCAACAGATGCAGCAGATACAAGTGCATCTAATGCACAATCACCTTCAGATGCCACACCAGCAGCGGGTTCCAATGCTGGTGGTAATGAAAAAGATGATTATAATGCGGCCGTTCAACTTGCGATGAACAGTAAATCAAAAGCTCAAATTGACGAAGCGATTGGTTCACTACAAGGGTTTATTAAAACCTATCCTAAATCGGGATATCTATCTAACGCTAATTATTGGTTAGGGCAGTTAAACTACAATAAAGGTAGCAAAGACGATGCAGCATTCTACTTTGCGACTGTAGTGAAGCAATATCCAAAATCCCAAAAGAGCAGTGAAGCTTTATATAAAGTTGGGCTGATCATGCAAGATAAGGGACAAAAAGATAAAGCAAAAGCTGTTTATCAACAGGTGTTAAAACAGTACCCGAATAGTTCTGGTTCAAAACTTGCTGAAAAAAAGTTGAGTACACTTTAATTCATAGCCCCGAAGACATATTCCCAAATATTTCGGGGTTATCCGTATGATAAGTGTGCATTCAGTCTTTTTTTTCAAAAAAATCATTGCACCATCGTCAGAAATCAGTATTATTAGCCGCCGTTGATACGAGAATAAGTTTACTCAGATGTTTGTGATAATCTTAGGTTTTTAACCGTATAAACGAGAATTAATTAGTAAGATTTTAATTAACTAGAAAACTTTAAGATGGGCCGTTAGCTCAGTCGGTAGAGCAGTTGACTTTTAATCAATTGGTCGCAGGTTCGAATCCCGCACGGCCCACCATCTTAAAGTTTT
>NZ_DOEH01000026.1:0-82348 GCF_003533305.1 Providencia sp.
AAACCAAGCACTGATTTTAAATCAGGTGACAATCTGCAACTGACCATCACCTTAAAAGATAAGTTTAGTAATCCACTTAAAGGTGTCAGTAGCGCCAGTATCATATTGCAACAAAAACAAGGTAGTACGGTGACATGGACTGACAACAATAACGGCAGCTATACCGCTACATTACCGTTAAGAGTTTTGGGAAGTGATAACTTAAAAGCCACCGTTAACTCAAAAGAGAGTGTGCCAATCACTATTACTGTGGCAAATGCCAACCTAATCACTCAAGTGGATAAAGTTATCATTGGCTCGATTACCGCTTCTGCGGCAGGCAAAACAGGTGTCATCACAGTAAAAATGCAAGACGCCAATCAACTTGGTGTCGCCCAGATGGCTAATGACATTAAAATCACTATCAACGACATATTAGCAGACATCAAGTTCACTGAAACTAGCACCAAAGGCACTTACACCGCGACGTTACCAGCAAGTAAAACAGGAAGTTACAACGTTAAAGTCACTGCTAATAGCCACACAGAGCAACAAAAGTGGATAGTAAACTCACCATCAACCATCAAGGCAACTCAAGCCGATGGCTCCGGTGCTCAAGATACTTCTGGTGTTGTTAAAACGGTTGAACTTGCCGTTTCACCAACTAAAGGTTTCAAATCAGGAGATACAGTAAACCTGACCGTCACCTTAAAAGATGCATTTGATAATAAGTTACAAGGCGTTGCGCTCAATAAAGGCACCCTATCTCATCACCAAACAAGTAAAGTGACTTGGCTTGATAAACAAGATGGTACTTATACCGCGAGTTTCCTGTTAGATACGCTTGGTAACGATGAGCTAATTGCTACTGCCAATAACATCAATAGTCAAACTCTCCGTATCCTAGTTGAAAAGGCCGTAGGCAACAGCAAAGTTACTCAAATTAAGATCCTCGCTATACTCGAACCTATAGCAGGGGCAGAAAGCACATTAGCGGTCTCACTAGCAGACTCAAATGGCCACCCTATCGAAGGTATCAAAGAGGTAACAGTTAAAGTCGGTAATAACAACACATTGATAATTCCCGTATCTCTACAACCTAATGGTAACTACATTGGCACACTACCAGGCCAACAAAGTGGCAAATATGACCTTATTGTCTCCGTCAATAATCACGATTCAGTTCCTAAACTATGGACTGTCAAAAAACCGAGCACCCTAGTTGCAATCAATGGTAATGGTAGCGGCGATCAAAATAAACGTGGTGTGGTGGCGAAAATGTTATTCACAGCTACCCCAACGGCTAATCTTAAAACGAGTGATAAATTAAAGCTCACCGTTACCTTAAAAGACTATTTTGACAATACCTTAAGGGGAATTGAGAGCACAAGTATTGTAATCAATCATAAACAAACCGGTTCCGTCGTGTGGAAAGACAATGCAGACGGCACTTACACCACCGAGCTATTATTGAAAAAACGGGGTAAAGATACGCTAACAGTGACAGTCAATAGTGTTAATAAAGAAGAAAACATTGATGTTGGCTCACCAGAAGGCCAATCTGCCGTTCAAAACGTGAAATTAGACGTTATTAACAGTAAATTATCTGTGAATGATTCAGTCGAACTACAATTAACACTGACTGACAGCCATGGCAATGGTGTTGAAAAGGTACAAACCAACGACATTCAATTAGAGCATAACAATACACTTGTTTCTAAACTAACTTGGTTAGAGAAAAGTGCAGGTATTTACACCACCACGCTCCCATTGCATCAACAAGGGAAAAATACCTTTGTAAGTCGAGTTAACAACCGAGCAAATACACTACTGGCGATTAATGTCAGCGCACCAGTAGGTCCAACCCATGTTAAAACTGTCGAGCTCAAAACCAGTACCAATCAACTGACAGTAGGCAACCAAGTCGAACTGACACTCACATTAACCGACCAATGGGGTAATGGCGTTGAAGGAGTTAATGCGAATGATATCGTCATTAATGATTCGCATACTAAGAAAAACCTCACAGGTTTAGTCTGGACATCAAAAGGAAACGGTATTTACACCGCCTCGACCATCATCACAATGAATGGCATGCACTCATTGAGAGCCACTGTAAATCTAATACCAAGCAGTAATATATTAATTAATGCGAAGCCATCGGCAGGTAAAGACAATGCACACAGTGCGAAATTAACGACCAGCCTAAAAACTATCACCGCAGGTGATGACGTTATTCTAACCTTTAAAGTAACTGATATTAGTGATAATCCTGTTATCAATATCGACAACAAAACTATTATTCTTAGCAATGGTAATAACGAAATTTCAACAACTTGGAATGAAGATGTCCATAGTTTAGGCCTCTATACCACCACTATCACACTCAGTGAAGTTGGAGATCACAAACTCACGGCGAGTATTGATCAGGTTAAAGATATGACCACTGTCACGGTCAATTCACCTATGGGTAAAAATGCTGTGAAAACAATCACCATTTCACCGATAGCCAACAGCGATGCAGGACAATCATCATCACTATCCGTTAGCTTGACTGATGCTTATAACAACCCAGTTAAAAATATCAGCAGTGGCGATATAACTGTAACAATTGATGGTAAAAAACAAGACATTATATTTATGGAAAAAAACAATATAAATAGATATGTCGCTCCGCTCCCTCCAGCCACAATGAGTAACTATAAAATCATCGTCGAAGTCAACGGCCAGTCAGAAACAGTCGATTGGAAAGTCAACGCACCAACAGAAATTCCTATTGGCTCTTATGATAAAGATGGTTTGCGTGGTTCATTAGACACCCTATCTATCACTCATAGTGCAAAAAGCAACACAGTAAATTCAGCAGAGAAAGTCACCCTAACAGTAAGTCTAAAAGATAAGTTTGGTAACAAACTGACTAGGGCATCGTCGAACTTGACGTTATTGACTGACTTGCAATCGGCCTCCATATGGAAAGAACTTAGTGGTGGACTATACACTCAAGAACTCACCATGAATAAACTGCGTAAACAATCGATTCAAGTGGCGGCAGATAAAATACTCAGCGATAAATTTGAGTTAACGGTTACCCCGGCCAAAGGTGCAAGTAAGGTCTATAAAAGCACACTTGAAACCAATGAAGGTACCATTGAGGCAGGCAAAGAAGTGCTATTGACATTAGCTTTAACTGATAGCGTTGATAACGGTGTTATTAATATCGATACAAGTGATATTCAGCTCATCAATAATGGTAAAGCTATCAAAGCTACATGGGCAACTAAGCAAGATGGCGTGTATACCACCAAACAACGGTTAGAGACTGTCGGTAATTACCAGTTTAAAGCCACAGTCAATAACCAACCAAGCCGCATTCAAACCGTAGAAGCCACCTACCCAAGCGGAAAAGATGTGGTGAAAGCCGCAACACTTTCCACAAATAGTAATACGCTTGATGCAGGTAAAAAAGTTGGATTAACTTTAGAACTGAAAGACCAATATGGCAACTTAGTCACAGGTGTTACTGGAGTTGATATTGCGTTAAAAGATAGCCATACCTCAGAACCTATCGATAGCCGCAGTATTGCTTGGAATATGGAATCGGCAGGCGTGTATAAAGCCACTTTACCATTAACCAAAGTGGGTAAACACACATTAACTGCAACGGTTAATAACAAGAATGTTAATGCAAAAGAAATTACGGTGAGTGCATTGAGAGGTACTAGCAATGTTAATGAGATTAAATTAACTAGCGCGAAAACATCAATGAATGTAGGTGAAAGCACCACATTAACTCTCACCTTGCTTGATAACTATGGCAATGAAGTGGCAGATGTTGCACCTAAAGATATTCAGTTTAAGAATACAGATAGCACTATTACCACTAAGGCATCGTGGGTAAAAACATCATCATACGATAGTGTTTATACGGCTCAAATCACGCTAGAGAAGGTTAAACAACACACTTTATCGGTTGAGATAAATAAACAGGTAAAAAATATCGAAATTGAGGTGAAACCACTGAAAGGAGTTAACAACGTTAAAGAGATTATGTTAACCACTGCGGCAGCTTCAATGAATGCAGGTAAAAGCACTACGTTAACCCTCACCTTATTGGATAACTATGGCAATGAAGTGGCAGATGTTACATCGAAAGACATTAAGTTCAAAAATACCGATAGCACCATTACCACGAAAGCATCGTGGGTGAAAACACCATTACACGATAGTGTCTATACCGCTCAGATAACCTTAGAAAAAGTTAAAACACACACTTTATCGGTTGAGGTAAATGGTCAGATAAAAAATATCGACATTGAGGTGAAACCACTGAAAGGAGCTAACAACGTTAAAGAGATTATGTTAACCACTGCGGCAACTTCAATGAATGCGGGTGAAAGCACTACGTTAACCCTCACCTTGTTGGATAACTATGGCAATGAAGTAGCAGATGTTGCACCTAAAGATATTCAGTTTAAGAATACTGATAGCACCATTACCACGAAAGCATCGTGGGTGAAAACACCATTACACAATAGTATCTATGCCGCTCAGATAACCTTAGAGAAAGTTAAAGCACACACTTTATCGATTGAGGTAAATGGTCAGGTAAAAAATATCGACATTGATGTGAAACCACTGGAAGGCGCTAAAAATGTTGCGAAAGTTGAGTTAAGTATGTCAGAAACCACCAAATTAGGTGTGGATACTCCACTGACATTGCAACTCAAAGATCAGTTCGGCAATGGTGTTATTAATGTTGCTAATCAAGATATTCAATTAAGACATAATCGCAAAGAAGAAAGTATCACTTGGACAGAAAGCTCTAACGGGCAATACACCACAAATTGGCAATCGACAAAAGTCGGTAAACATCAATTAGATGTGGTAGTTAATACTAGCCGTTTGATAAAACCTATCGAGATCGAATTTATGGCTCCGCAAGGCGCAGAGAGTGTTGACGTCATTGTGATAAGCACTTTTGGCCCCCTGGAAGCTGGACAGATCGTTTCAGTAATTATCAAGCTACAAGATAAACATGGTAACGATGTTTTGAATGTCAGTCCAAGTGACATTACTTTATCGAGTGACAAGCAAACTTTACCCTCAATAGGAGGGATTGATCATAGCAATAGAATCTATTCAAGCGACACTAAGTTTAACATTGTAGGAAAGCATACATTAACAGTTAGTATCAATAATACTGCCAAAACAACGGAGACAAAAGTAATCAACATCCAAGCAGGCGCCCCTGTTTTTGACAGCGGGAAAAGTGAGCTATCTGTTGATACCGATTCCGTTGAAGGTAATGGTAAAAACAACGCCACAATAACCTTAAAATTAGTTGATAAAAATGGAACATTTATTTCAGGTAAAAAACCAAAGCTCACTTCAAACGGTGGAGTTTTAAATCACGCTATTATGCAAGAAACCACAACATCAGGTGTATATACTGCATCTGTATCAAGCTCAAAGGCAGAAAAAGTAACAGTATCCCTTGATTTTGCTACAATTAATTATGTGGGCGCAAAACAAGAGATTGATATCTATTTCTATTCTTTCCAAAATATAACCTACCCCACCGTAGTACTTGACCAACAGTATTTTCATTTCCATTCGACGATAAAGGATTATACTAATTACACGTGGGAGAATAGCCATCCAGATGTAATAGGCTTTGGTACCTATTCGGTCCCTTATATAAAGAATAAACCAAATCGTCAAAAAAATGTCATCAAACTAGTCGCTAGGCCGAATAAAAATAGCTATAAACTTGAAGCTATACGCGCAACGATAACAATAAATACATATTTCTACCCCTCGAACCAAACGGCTCTACTAAAAAATGATATTAGTCGAGAGTGTCTAAATAACGGAGACAACCTTGCTGATGAATCAAAATTAGCAACGTTACTTCAGAACCCCCTGAAAAAAATAGATACTTACCATGATGCGCATATACCCGGTGAATACTGGACAAACAACCTAACTAAAAAGATTACTAGCAACTCGATTACTTCAGGTAATTCCCCTGCCTATGGTGTATGGGTGAAATCACTTTGTATGATCAAATACTAACCCCCACATCCCCGCTTCGGCGGGGATTTTTCTTTCTGCGATTTAGCAATATAACGCCCCTCAATCCCCCGCCTTCACCCCATCCCAATCCAACTCAAATTTAGCGAGATATTTTCGCAGCCTATCTGCATCATTGGGCTGTTTTTTGTGTTGCCGCGATACCGCAAACAGCTCACGCCCCGCTTCTGACAAAGATGATGAACGGCGGCAAACTTCCAGTACCGTTGCCAGTTGCTGCTTATCGAATAAATCAATCTCACCAATTTGCGTTGGTAATGTATTTGTTGATTTTGGCTGCCATTGAGACTGCAAACGGCTAATTTCTTCCTCGGTAACCACTTTAGTGATGCGCCCACGTTCGGCAAAAGTAGCCATCCGGTTAATCGAGGCGCCAAGTTCACGGAAATTGCCACGCCACTGGGCTTGTGGGGAACAAGCAAACTTCACATAGACGTTACGAGCCTCACTATCAAAACGGATTTGGCTTTGCTGGTCTTGGCAAAATTTGGCTAATTCATAATCAATATTGGGTTCAATATCTTCACGACGTTCTTTTAACCCCGGCAAGGCAAAGGTCCACATATTGATACGGGCGTATAAATCTTCCCGAAACTTACCCGCCTCCACTTGCTCTGCAAGGTTGCGATGGGTGCCGGCAATCAGTTGAAAATCACTGTAAATTTCATTATCTGAACCAAAGGGGAAAAAACGTTTTTCTTCGATGGCTTTGAGTAACATCGCCTGCTCGTCAAGGCCAAGTTCTGCAATTTCATCTAAAAATAAAATGCCGCCATCGGCTTCTTTTAACAAACCGCCTCGTGCATTTAGCGCCCCAGTAAACGCACCTTTTACATGGCCAAATAGCGTCGACATGGCGTTATCACCCCGCAAAGTGGCACAGTTTACTTCAACAAATCGCCCTTTTACTTGATGACGGCTTTCGCGTAACTGGTAAATACGTCGCGCCAAAAACGATTTTCCCGCTCCCGTAGGCCCATTCAGTAAAATCGGCGCTTTTGAGCGCAATGCCACCCGCTCGATTTGTTCAATCATGGCGTTAAATGCGGCATTTCGGGTCGCAATACCGGATTTTAAAAACGACACCTGCTGCTGCTGCTCTTTTTCGAAGCGGCTGGTAATATGAGTATAACGGCTGAGATCAAGATCAATCACCGTGTGAATACCTATCGGATCTTTCTCTCTCCCCTTTTGACTCGGTGAGGTTTGAATTAATTTAGCAGGTAAATAATGAGCTTCCGTTAATAAAAACCAACAAATTTGAACCACATGGGTACCGGTCGTGATATGCACCAGATACTCTTCATTATCGGTATCAAATGGATAATTTGCCGAAAAATCTAATAGCGAGGTATACACCTCTTCGAAATCCCACGGGTCGGCAATGTCCACTTCATGCAGCATCACCTCAGTATTAGGCGAGGTTTCTTCAATATCATCTTTGACCCGACTTGCCATTGAATGGTCGTTGACCTGATGCAGCAATTCAACCCGATCAATATCAAGCTCAGGTTGTTGGCACAGGCCTACCGTTGGGCGCCATTTTGTCCAGCGATTAGCTTTTTTACCTCGCCTATCAAGAACTGTACCCAATACACCAATGACCACTTTACGTTTTTTATTCATAATGAGTTTATATAAATTTATAAATGACGATATAGAAAGATAATAAATAGCCTAATTCATTTCTCTTGGTAATGTTAGCCAAATTCAACAATAAATATTTAATCTTTATTTTTCAATTTAATACAAACATTTATTGTCTCTTCATCAAAGTTGGCACGCTTCTGGCAATAATAAATTCATCCACTGCCGGAAATTGTCTGAACTTCGCGTTCAACCGGTGCAGACATGGTGACCCGAGTCACTACATGGTCTGTATGCCGCCGTCAGGAAGATACCTTATGGTAATAGCAACGCTATCAGGTTCGACTCCTGAAAAAAATACAAATCCAACTGTATAAAACTAAGCTGAAGTTAAGCTTAAAGCCGCCACTCGAGAGCCACGCCGAGTGATGAGCAGAAATTTAGACAGCCCAGTCAGGCACTCTATTTTTCCCCTCACCACTTCGCTTTTTTCTTCAGTGCCGGATAAATTTTAAAAAAGGATAAAATAATGAAAAAAATAAATATCGCTCAGGGACAAATCGCATTGACCGCTAAAAATGGAGATTTTAAACAATTACTGACTGCGGGTGAGCACCGTTTATATGATTGGTTTAACAAATTGACCGTGTCACTGTTCACCCTCGACAATGAACCTATTGAGGAAAAACTCGCGGAGCACTTGCGCCAATTTCACCCTGACTGGGTTGATGAGCACTGCCTTGATGTAGCGTTATCTGATGATGAAATCGGATTTATTTATTTACACAATAGCTTAAGCGAAATATTGCCACCCGCGACTCGTCGGTTGTATTGGAAAAATGGCAATAACTTAAAAGTAGAACTGCAATCAACAGAACATAGTGTAATTGAAACCGTATTTGTGTCACGACTAATGGGTAAAAAACGTATTAAAGGCAATGAGTTGGCCTTGATTAGCCAAGTCCCTGCATGGCATGTCGGTATGTTAAAAATTGATGGTGAGATCCAAAATTTATTACAACCAGGAACTTACGGTTATTGGAAAATCAACCACAAACCAGAAGTTGAAATAATAGACACCCGCTTGCAATCCCTTGAAGTGAGCGGACAAGAGATTTTAACTAAAGATAAAGTGACGTTACGCATCAATCTTTCGGCTAACTGGCGTTATGCAGATATCTTAATGGCATTCTCGAAATTGACCCAGCCTGTGGATTATCTGTACCGTGAGCTACAATTTGCATTAAGAGAAATTGTCGGCACCCGTTCACTTGATGAATTACTGGAAAACAAACAATTAATAGATGAATTAATATTGGCACGAATTGCCCAAAGTGCGGCTAGCTTTGGTCTGGAAATCGACAGCATCGGTGTGAAAGACATTATTTTACCGGGAGATATGCGCACGATTTTATCTCAAGTAGTTGAAGCAGAAAAATCCGCCCAAGCCAATGTTATTCGTCGCCGAGAAGAAACTGCCGCGACGCGTTCATTGCTAAATACCGCAAAAGTGATGGAAAACAACCCAGTTGCACTGCGTTTAAAAGAGCTTGAAACCTTAGAAAACATTGCGCATCGCATCGACCAAATTTCAGTTTATGGCGGTTTAGACCAAGTATTAAACGGATTAGTAAAAATTAAGGAATAAATAATGATAAACAATAAATTCAATGAATTGATTCAAGAAAATAGCGCACCAGTAAAAATGTGGACCAATGGGGTTCCTGTTGACCCGAAAGCTGTAATCCAGCTACAAAATACCGCCAAAATGCCGTTTATTTTCAAGCACCTTGCTGTGATGCCTGATGTGCACGTGGGGAAAGGTTCAACCATTGGGAGCGTGATCCCAACCAAAGGGGCGATTATCCCTGCGGCGGTGGGTGTGGATATTGGTTGTGGAATGATTGCCGTGCGAACCTCCTTAACGGCATCTGATTTGCCGGATAGCTTGCAAAATATTCGCTTTGCTATTGAGGCTGCGGTTCCGCACGGTCGAACCACACATCGACATGGACGTGATAAAGGCGCTTGGTATCGAACTCCAGATATTGTCGATACCCACTGGACACACTTAGATGAAGAGTTTAAACGTATTTGTGATAAATACCCAAAACTACGCCAAACCAACCATTACAAACACTTAGGAACACTGGGAACGGGAAACCACTTTATTGAGCTGTGTTTGGATGAGCAAAACCGCGTGTGGGTGATGTTACATAGCGGGTCGCGAGGTGTCGGAAATGCGATTGGTAATTTGTTTATCGCACTGGCGCAAAAAGATATGCAACAGCATATCGCTAATTTGCCCGATAGAGATTTGGCCTATTTCGAAGAAGGTAGTACGCATTTTAATGATTATATGCAAGCGGTCGGTTGGGCGCAGGACTTTGCCCGCCATAACCGTGAAGTGATGATGCACCGCGTGTTAGAGGCACTATCACGGGAGATCCCAAAACCTTTTACCACAATGCAAGAAGCGGTCAATTGCCACCATAACTATGTGCAAAAAGAGCAACATTTTGGTGAAGACGTTTTAGTGACACGAAAAGGTGCGGTATCGGCACGAAAAGGTCAAATGGGGATCATTCCAGGGTCAATGGGGGCAAAAAGCTTTATTGTCCGCGGGTTAGGTGACGAAGAGAGTTTTTGTTCCTGTAGCCACGGCGCAGGCCGTGTGATGAGCCGAACAGAAGCCAAAAAACGTTTCTCAGTCAGTGACCAAAAAATGGCTACCGCCCATGTTGAGTGCCGAAAAGACAGTGATGTGATTGATGAAATACCTATGGCGTATAAAGACATCGACGCGGTAATGGCGGCGCAATCATCACTGGTAGAAATTGTTCACACCTTACGCCAAGTCGTGTGTGTGAAGGGATAAATATAAAAAAGTAATAGGAGAAAGCATGGAAACTGACCATGAAAGCGTATCCGTGCTAATGAAGGAACGGATACATAAAACACTCAAAGAAATAGAAGAGACTTATCACGTTAAAATACTGTTTGCGTGTGAATCCGGTAGTCGCGGCTGGGGTTTTGCCTCCCGCGACAGCGACTATGATGTCAGGTTTATCTATGTGCATAAACTTGATTGGTACCTAACACTGGATAAAAAACGCGATGTGATAGAAAAACCGATTGATGATGAGCTAGATGTGTCTGGTTGGGAGTTATCTAAGGCATTGAAATTGATGCGTAACTCTAACCCTGCATTAATAGAGTGGCTGCATTCACCAATTGTTTATTTTAAAGATAAGGCATTTTTTGCTCAATTGGAGCAACTGGCAGCGCAATTTTATTCACCGTTAAAGTCACGTTACCACTACTTATCAATCAGTAAACGTAACTTACATACTGACTTTAAAGGTGAACAAGTTCGCCTTAAAAAATATTTTTATTTGCTACGTGCGGTATTAGCTTTGCGTTGGATAGAAAGGAGTAAGAGTATGCCGCCAATGGAGTTTTCAGAGCTCGTTAATGCAACGGTTACAAATAAATTAGTACGGTTAGAAATTGATGAGTTGTTGGTAATAAAAAGCCAAGCAGACGAAAGTCATTATGGTGCAAGACGACCAGCTATAGACCAACTCGTATCAGAGACTATCGCTAACGCAGAGCGAATGCAATTTCCTGAGCCAGGTTGTCGTGACAGCCGTTTATTAGATGAATTTTTTCGTAAAACCGTGTTAGAAAGTCATTAACTGGTATTTTTCAAAAAAATAGACCATCAGAAATTTTTTGATGGTCTTTTTCTTTAATAATATTAAATAATTAACAACAAAGCGTATTACCACCCGGATTTTTATAAATGAGAGTTTGGATCCTGTGTATGATGTAATACTGCCAGCACTTCAATACCTTCCGGTGCCTTTCGATAATAAATAATATGGCTTTCAACAGGAAAACTAAAAACGCCTAAATGCAAATCTTCACTACGGTCACGACCAAGAGATGGCTGATGAGCCAATATATTCGTCATTGTCACACGCAAAGAATTTGCATAAGCCTCAGCAACATTAGCTCCCCATCGACGCAGAGAATAAAGCTTGATTGAGCGGATATGTTCTTTTGCTTTATACGTAAATCTAACGCTCATCCTTAAGCCTTATTTTCAAGTTCATCCGCAGTCAATGGTGCAAACACATCGTCAATAGTATGAAATTCTCCACGTTCTGCTTGCGTAATAGATTCAGCCAAAACCGCTTTTAAACTCTGCAATTTTAGCTGCATCAGCTGGTCATATTCATCTGGAGAGATAACAACAGCGACACGTTTACCGTGCTTGCTTATTTCAACAGGTGCACGTTGAACTTTCATCAACAAATCACCAAATTGGTTTTTAGCGAGTTGTGCGGGAATTGTTTCCATACATCACCTACTGTACAAAATGGCTCGAATAGTCATTATAGCCAAAACAGCCTAAATAACCAATATTTCAAAAATCCCATTTTGATTTGAATTTCTTTACTACGCATAAAATTACGCATCAAAATTACGTATCAAAATAAAAGCCATCAGTACAGAATATGTATTGATGGCCTTTATAAAAAATAAGATTCAAAAAAACAAAACTTAAACTAAATTAACGCCAACACGCATTTCGCATCACTGAATATTTACCCGCACCCAAAAATGCTAAAGCAATACCACTCACAAAGAAATAAACGAGGCTTTCGATTGCCCATGCTCCGGTTTTATCGAGTAAAAATGTTTTATCCATACCGATCATTAACCATGCTACAAACATGGTAAACGCCACCAGCAACGCTGACGGGCGCGTTAAAATACCCAGAATAATAAAGATAGGTGCAATTACTTCACCTACAATAGTACCGTAAGCAATAAATTCAGGTAAGCCATAAGAAGCGAGCAATGCTTTGATACCGCTCGCGCCCGTCATTAATTTGCTCATACCATGAAAAAGCATTAAGCCACCAACAGACAAGCGTAATAGTAATTTTCCTGCATCTTCATGAGATAATAATCGATTAAATAGTCCCATAACAGCACACCCCTTTTTAATTATAGATACCTACTACTAAGTAGTATGACTTAAAAAATGCATTATGGCTTAGAAAGGTAAAATAAGAATCATTTTAATTTGTATTTATTATAGCTAAATCAACTATTCTATAATTATTTGTATTTTACTTTTTTATCATTCAAATATTACGCTTAACTCATTAAATTTAATCCAAAAAATTTGAAAGATATTAACTAAATTAAATACATTACCAGCGACATGATACTACCGTTGTGAGTGTTAATTTCGTCAATGCACTATAAAAAGGACTAACCGTAGCCACATTAAGTTGCTTAGTAAATTGTGGTAACCAGCAGCTTAAGTGATCGACAAGCAGCTCATTCAACGCCGTTTCTCTCACCTGTGAAGCCAATACTGCCGCTTGAAACAACATCAATCCAATATGATCTGAAGGCTCTGGGTATCGGGTTTGTACTTTTAAACGTTCCCGCTTTAAAAACTCACTCAATGCTACTGTTGAAGAGCCTTGTAAGACACCTTCAGGATCGAGATAAACAGACCCCCAAGGCGGCGCAGGTAGCGCCTCTGGGCCAATAAATAAATCTGTCCATTGGCGATGAAGCTGTTTGATATCGATATTAAGCGCTTGAGTTATTTCCCTGCTCAATTGATTCTCTATTTTACATGGCCACTGAGAAGCAAAATCAGGGGTTTTAAAAAAATTCATCGCATATCGGCTGGTTTCATCTTCTGGTGAAAAAAGATAACAGGTCCCTAATATATTAAATGCCGCGGCATAATGTGAAAAATGGATCATAAAAATTAACTCTTTGATTTATTGATTTTTTTAATATAATCAAAATAGATATTAATACTCAAATAATTCGTGTTGTCGCTAGGCGGCAAAATGAAGTTATCCTTGGGAGCATACAAAAGTATGTGACCGAGGTAGCTGAATGAAGCCAACACCGCGACAACACGAAGTATGACGAGTATTAGTGAATAACGTAAAAACAGTACCTCAACATAAACTCCGCCACTAAAGCACAGCAACAGCCAGCAACTACATACTCCTGCCCTTTTGAACTGGATTTTATTTGACGAAATAAACCAAAGCCTAAAATAAATACCCCTAATATTCCGATAAGCCAGCTGCTGATGCGCAGTGACCAAATTTCTTGGTAAGCATGAATAGAATCTATAGGAAATGTGATTGATTCATTATTATAACTTGCGTGTACTAGGTAACTTTCATAGACAGGTTGATAGACCAAACGAATAAATAAACTTATTCCTATCACACCCCACAATATCCATAATCCACGAGTCGAAATTTGTGCCGCAGTGAAACTAGCATTAAGTGTCAGCAATAAATTAACCAGTAAATAATAGCCCGCGGCACCTAGAGTTAACATCGTGCCATAGAACATCAAATAGGTATTATCATTCATCCACGTTAACATTGAGGTATAACGATAAATTGATGCCATAGCATACACATCACACAGCCCTGCAATAATGGCAAGCCCGAGTAACACATATGACAACCGTTTTTTAAACCATAACCATAAGAAAGTGAGTCCAAGAAGCGAAAAGTAGGTGGCGGTAAACACCACTTCACGGCTCAGCCACGATGAAAAAATATTTAATAAAGAGTTAGGCGCATTAAGTGGAACCCCTAAGTGAGTGATAGAGGACAGCAATCCAATCCCTGCAAAAATACAGGCAACAAATAAATACCACAGTAAAAAAGATGACTGATTCTTGCCTTCCAATACTACGGTTAATTTTCTAGTATTTAGCCCTAGCATCACCGTTAAACCAATAGATGCCTGCATTAAAAATGTGAATAACAATAATGACCACTCATTCATTTTGTGCCGCCTTGATGATGGTTCGAACTACGCCCTGCGCCTTGGTGTGGATGAATCACTAAATTCGGGTGAGTAATGGAAGAGTCTGGCAACCCTTTCACATCCGCTTGATGGCCATAACGCTGTCTTAACTCATCAATCGGCCCGAACTGAATCGCCCCTAAAGGACAAGTCGCCACGCATACCGGCTGCTCGCCCTTTAGTTGTAAATCAATACAAAAATCGCATTTCGACATTTGTTTGGTTTCTGGATTCATTTGCGGTGCGCCATAGGGGCAAGACCACGCGCAAGTACCACATCCGATGCATTTATCCGTATTGACGAGCACAATGCCGTCACCCTCTCGTTTATGCATTGCCGTCGTCGGACAATTTTTCACACACATTGGGTCATCGCAATGGTTGCATGAAATGGATAACGTATAAGCAAAAACGTTATTCACTAACCCGCCAGTGCCATTTTCGATAAATTCGCCCCCAGCAACTTCATAAACACGTCGGTACTTACGCCCCACATCGAGCTCGTTTTTATCTTTGCAAGAAACCTGACACGCTTTACAGCCAGAACAACGTGCCGAGTCAATATAAAATCCAAGCTGCTTATCGCTAATCGCTGGGTGAACAAGGAATTTACTCATGCTTTCGTTACCTCCACCAATAAGGTTTGATGCGCATTACCGTGTGCCATGGCGGTACTGCGCGCCGAAGTGAGAACATTGGCACACCCACCTTGATCGATGCCTTTTTCATCCGGCATCCACCATGCCCCCGCCTGCAAGGCGACCACACCAGGCATAATGCGCTGGGTGATTTTTACTGGCACCATAGTGATACCGCGGTCATTGTTCACTTTCGCGCTATCACCATCAGCAATATTTCTTCGCTTTGCATCAATAGGGTTTATCCAAAGCTCTTGGCGCTGGACTTCTTGTAACCAAGGATTGGCAAATTGGGTGGAATTGGCACGATTTCGCCCTTTCCAAGTAATCAGTTGCAATGGGTAACGTGAAGTTAGTGTGTCTTCAGGTCCTTCAATAGCAGGTACATAATGGGATAATGCAGGAATATCCACATCATGGCGGTCATGTAGACGCTTAGAGAAAATTTCAATTTTACCTGAAGGTGTTTCAAACGGATTATTGACTAAGTCTTTGATATTCTTTTCAAATGCAACATGTCCAGTATGAGGCTGATGTTTGAGTAAGTGGCGACGCTTAACCAGTAACTCATCAAAGGTTGGAATGCCATCTTCAGGACGCTTATCATGAGCGTCGTTAACTAAATGCTCTATCCACTGTTTTTCCGTGCGACCTTCACTGAATTGTTCGCCCACGCCCAGTTTATCGGCAACCTCACGCAGCCATTCATAATCACTGCGGCGTTCAAATTCAGGTTCAATCACTTTTTCAGATAAAATAATGTAGTTACCGGTTCCCCATGTTCCCCCCACATTCCAACGTTCCATAAAACTGGTTTCAGGCAGCAAAATGTCAGCATATTTCGCACTTGGCGTCATATAAAGGTCGCTGTAAACGATAAATTCAACCTTACTTTCATCCTCTAAAACTTTAGCTGCATGCAAAATATCTGGATTCTGATTAGTCATGTAGTTGCCCGCCAACGAGAAAATCATTTTGATTTCTGTGTCGAGCTTTTCGGCATTTTTTAAACCATTATTAGGCGTAACAAGATCTTTATTTTCACAAGCTTGCACCCAGTTAGTGATATTGATTTTCGCCTTAACCGGATTTTCAAATAGGCTTGGTCCTGCCAATGTTTTGCGCAAATCAGGCGTAACAGCCATACCGTAACCTGCTGCCCATCCGCCTTTCACTCCGACATTACCAGTAATGGTCGCCAGTAGTGTTGCTCCACGAGCAGAACGTTCACCACAAATATGACGCTGTGGTCCCCAACCTTGCATTAACGCAGCAGGTTTGGTGCTTGCATACTCAATAGCTAACTGTCGGATAGTCTCAGCAGGTACTTTCGTGATTGGCTCTGCCCATTCTGGGGTTTTGGCTATGCCATCTTTGTGACCCATTAAATACGCCATTAATGACTCATTTTCTGGCACACCTTCTGGCATTTGGTGTTCAGCAAATCCGACGGTATATTTATCAATAAAGGCTTGATCATGGAGCCCTTCGCTGATGATCACGTACATCATCGCATCCATCATGGCGTTATCAGTCGTCGGTAAAATCGGGATCCACTGGTCGGCTAATGACGACGCAGTATCTGAATAGCGAGGGTCGACAACAATAAATTTGGTGCCATTTTTTTTCATTTTTTGAAAATAATGATTGGTATGACCAAAAATAGTTTCATTCGGGTTATGCCCCCATAGGATCACAAGTGGCGTATTTTCTAAAGTATCAAGAGTGCTACCACTAGCTGAAGTGCCATAGGTGTAAGGCGTCACCGCCATGGTGTTGCCGTTACTCACCGAATGGTAATTCTCCAGAAATCCACCTGTAAGATTAAATAAGCGGCGTAGCATATTGGCACCCGAGAAAATGCCACCAGTCACCCCCGTACTTAAGCTAACGAAACGAGAAGCAGGCCCATATTGCTGATTAATCCGTTGCATATTTTCTGCAATCAGCGTTGTTGCTTCTTGCCAGCTAATACGCTCAAAGCGCCCCTCCCCCCGCTTGCCAACTCGCTTCATCGGATACTTTAAGCGATTAGGATGATAAACAAATTTACGGTAACTACGTCCACGTACACAAGCCCGCATGATTGGCATTTCTTCATCTAGATCAGCATCTGGTCTTGTACTTATACGAGTGACTACTCCGGCTTTTACATGAGCTCGAATATCACATTTCCCACCGCAGTCAAAGCTACTACAGGTCGATACCACCCGTTCATCATCCTTTATGATTGTTTTTGTTGGAATGACCGAGGCGTCTTCTGCAATTGAAGCGACAGATTGAGACGCGATAAACGGGACAGCCATAAGTGCAGAGCTGCCTTGAATAAAGCGACGACGGGTGAGAGGTTCAATCAGGGGCTCATGGGTACCAGCCTGATTAGTTTTATTTTTCATGATAACCCTACCTTTGGCATGCATTAAGTTGCCGCGCTAGGGTAAACATTTATGTGTTTGCCAACTTTCGAAAAACAGACAAACAGATCTGAATTTCAGCCAACCACTCTAATTGTAAGGTTATTGTTATCGAGATTGCCAAAATTCACAAATTAAGCAACAATATTTGAATCTCAGCCAAGAAAGATCACTATGCGAAATATTCCACTTAAAACCGTCGATGCCATCGAACGCGATGTACTCGCTATCGGAACCGATTATTTGCCTAATGTGTTGCTAAATTCCCATGTTCATCGTCGAGCACAGTTTCTCTATGGAGCCACAGGGTTAATTGAAGTCAGTACCGCAGATGGCGAATGGGTCATTCCCCCCGATAGTGGTGTGTGGATACCTGAAAACACGCCACACGAAACACGAATGCTCAACGTCAGTACCCGCAGTCTCTATATCGAACCGAAAGCCGCGCCGCGCCAAAACCAGAAATGTGAGGTGCTCAGAGTATCGCCATTACTACGTCAGCTATTACTTGAATCCGTCGATATGCCTATCGAATATGATATTCACGGCCGTGATGGCATTATGATCCAACTTATTTTGCATGAAATTACCCAAGCTAAACCTTTACCTTTTTTCGCCCCCATTCCACGAGATGAAACCTTAGCTAAGCTGTGCCGTGAATTTCTTAAAAATCCGCAAATTACCTCTTTACCCCAAGAATGGGCAGAAAAAGTCCATAAGAGCGAGCGCTCATTTAGCCGCTTTTTTGGCGCTCAAACAGGATTGTCATTTTCTGACTGGCGACAACAAGCTTGTTTGCTTAGCGCAATAACCCATATTTCAGCAGGAAAATCGATTACTGAAGTGGCTTTTGACTTGGGTTACAGCAGTGTGGGCTCATTTTCAACGATGTTTAAAAAATGGTTAGGGCAAACACCCTCAAGTTTTATTCAACGAATTGGTGAATAAAAACAGGTTAATCAAAAGTCGCAATCAACCATGCAGAGCCATGGTAATCCCCTGCATCTGCATTTTCCCCTTGAATACGACTACGAATATTGATCTCTCTCGACCCATGAATATCCAATCTGAAATCAGTACCTGATTGCCCCGTCAATTCATCTGTTAGCACTAATTGGCTGTAAATTTTCTGATTGAGGTCATTGGTCAAAGGCAGACGCTTTTGTGGGTCATCATCTGTTGTATAATCAAGCCTCAAGTGAACTCTCGTCGATGAAACAAACTTACAACTGTAGGTAATTTTTTCCATGACGGTACTGTCATAGTTTAGGCTATTTAATTGCCCATGACGTAAATTCACCGTACCTGCCTGCCCTGTGCTGGTCATTGTTGAACATAATGCGCCCACATTAAGTTGGGAAGCTGCTAATCGCATGGGAACAGTCGACTCATTCAGTGGCCAACTATCATAAGGTGGAACAGTTTTTTGTGCTGTAAATGCGCGAACGTATCCGCCAAGATCCATTTCCGCAATTACCAATTGACCATCAATAATTCGCTCATTAATATAAAAAGTAATCGTTATAGGAAATTGATTCGTAAAGTTCGATGCCGGTCTTGTCATGCCAGGATAGGAATATGAACACATTCCCGCGTTGATATTCAGCCAATTCATGATTCGGGTCTCAACAGTCATCATTAAATTACTGTTAATATGATAAGCCACTTTTCCTTCTATATTTGTTCCCAAGGTTGGCACATACATGAATAAACGATGAAATGCATTGTCAGAGAGAATCTGAGTATTACTGTCACCCCATCTTCGACCAACACAATCCACCAGCCCAGTCACACTCACTGATGAACCGCCTCCCTCCACCACAATTGGCTGGCCAACTCGATAATAATTTTTACCATCTGTCCCCCTATGTGAAGTTGGTTCTATCACGCTATTACTATCTAATTTAATCAAATAGCCCGCCGTTGGATTTTGGATTTTTGCTGCATAATCCGCGTTAGTTTTTACACTGTATAAAATAAAAAAGAGAAGAAAAAAACTGATTGGGTAAGTGCTAATTTTTGATTTAAGATTAAACATAGCGCCAATTTCCACTAGTTGTAAGTGACTAAAACCATCATGGTTGAGGTGAATTTTCCGACGGCTAACTGGCTCACTGGAACCGTATTCACCAGTTGAGCTTGCAAGTCCATTCGATACTGCGTTGCATCGATTTTTTCAGGGTAAACCAACTGTTTGATCCCTACATTCAATGAACGAACCTTACCGCCGGTAATATCACTGATATCAATACCTAGCCCATCTGTACTCGTCGCTAAAATGGCTTTCCCGTTATAAACTAATGAGCCATCATTTTTAGGCTCCAACATAATCGCTAAATCTTTATTAATATGACAACCCGATATATAGAGAGGAAAATTTTGCATCACGCTTAAATCACTAAGATTATCTATCTTGATAATACCAAAGCTAATTTTTAATGGTGAACTACTGTCTTCACTGCGAATATCACATGCAGGCGAAATCATTGTGGCCGTGACATCGACGAGTACATCGGCTTGCCCCATGGAAGTCAGCAATAACAAGCACCAAGAATATTTAGTTAATTTATTGATTAATTTCACTATTCATACTCCAGTGCAAATGTCACTCGACCTGAAAAATCGCCAACATTCGCCTCACCAGATGCAGGTTTGCGTGCTAATACCCCAAAGGCTATTTGTTGCTCGCTCCCGACGGTAGAAACCGCGCCGATCTCCATTGCGGTATTCCAAACAATGGGCTTTTCCTCGCTATCGACCAACCCTAAAACAACGCCACTGGAACCTTGGGTGGAGATGTAACTGTTACCATTAATATTGACCAGCTGATGACTTTGCCAAGTGAATTTAATTGTTTTGTTTAAATCAGTTTGACTACAATTTTCAATGCCGATCGAAAATGGCGTAACCGCACTCGATTCATTTTCATTGATAAATTGCCACCGCAAATTATCTAACCGAATTTTTTTATTGATGGACTCAGCGGTCAATTGGCAAGAACCTCGCACAAGCACACCGCTAAATTCCACATCTAAGTGGCCGGAACTTGGTGCATGATGAGAAAACCCAATCATCATCAACAACCAAAACAAGGCAATCAGCTTATTCATAGATAACCTCTAATCGCAAAATGCTTCGCTTTGCGTCTAAAAAAGGTAGCTTTATTGCATTATTACCATTGAATAAACCAAGTGAATAACGACGAATAACTTGCCCCTGCCGTACATCATAAAACTGTAATATTACCGGTGTTTTAGCCGTTGCATGACAGATCGCCACATCATCAAAAACTTCTCCCGCTCCGCAATGAGTCAAGCTCAATCCTTGTTTTACAAGTAAGTTGCATGGCGCATTAAACACACAGGCATTCACATTCAACCACCCTTGCAGTGACGATTCGAAATTCGATTCTTTTTCGGTGATATTGATATCAAGGTTTTCTGCCATTGTGGAATAACTTAAAATTCCACCCATAAAAATCAGTGAGCACTTCATGATTTGGTTCATCATCCCTCCTTAGCATTTACCCGTAACAAGTAAAAATACCTATTTTTATATAACAATTACTGCTCTCCTGTTACGGTGCAGGTCTCTCCTTGGCAACTAAAAGCCAATGTAGGTTTACCACCATAGTCATTGATATAGGTAAGATAAGGCTTTGATATTGCATCGGATATAATATCTTTTGTCGATTTTGGAGAAACCATCATGACTTGAAAAGCGCTTTGCTCAGACTGTTGTTTGCTATTACCAAAACCAATCACAGTTAAATTAAATGGCGTAATATTATTGAGCCGATAACCGTTATGAATTCTTTGTAACGTCACTTTATGAGGCCACTTAGTTTCTGATTCAGCCAAGGTACTCGCAGGGCGATAAAACAATTTGACTCGTGATTGCAATGCAATCTGTAACGTGTTGTCTTCATTGGATTTCGGCGGAATTTCTCGCAAATTAAAATAAAATACTGACTCTCTATCTTGGGGTAATTGACTCAATAATGGCGTCGCACTTAAACGAACTAAACTTTGGCTATTAGGTTCTATTCGCTGCAAAGGCGGCGTTGCTAGCAAAGCGCCTTTCGTTAACTTATTCCCCTGTAAATCTTCTATCCAGCTCTGTGCTAAATACGCCTCTTCTGGATTATCATTGGCGACCCTGATATTGATTGAAGTTTTATCTCCTTGAAAAATAATGCGTGTTCTATCCAATGTCACTGCACCATAAGCACTAGCAGATACAGTAATTACGACAAATAAAGCTTTGGTAACGAAAAAAACTAACCCACTTAACTTGCCACCTATCTTTATGCTTAACATAACTAACCTCATAAAAATGTATTGAATCATGTAATTAGATGCAAAATATTACTTAGCTTTCGAATACTCGAGCCGGTGTGTTTTCTGGCGTGCAAGGTAACAAAAGCATATCTGACGTTGGATGGCGTTTTTCAGGTAATACAAGTTCGCACTGTTTTTGGTTATGCCAATAAACAGACAGTTTTTCTTGTAAAGACACTCCAACTATCCATGTCACACCATCCTCCCCCACAATACCCAACTCTTGGTTTTCATCATTACGCACACTCGCACCAAAAGGTGGCGTTTTGCCATTATTCAGTCTCAAAATCGCAAACAACTTTTCCCCTTGCAGCACAGAAAAACTGCGATAACCAATCGCCCCTTTAGTGAGAGTGATATCAATAGTTGAATCTAGCGTTTCTATATTGTCGGGTAACTTACTGGTATTAATTGATGCAGTTGATTTACGATAACTATTCACATTAGGAATAACGGCTAGGCCAAAGGCATTGGTTTTAATCACGCCATTATCAAGAGGCACTCCACTAACATTTGGCGTATCGACCATCAAACGTGTGTCACCATTCGCGGAGCGATGCAGCGCTACGCCTTTAGAGGTCAATGTGATACCGCTATTTATTGATGCGCCGATACTGTGATATTGATGAGGAACATAGCTGGCATTAGCAGAAATATTGGCTTGGGATAAATCTTTTGAATAAAAACCACTGAAACTAGATTGGCTATCTATATTCTGCCCATGGTTATATCCCATATTGAGATTATAATTTTCTTGATCCCCATAACCGCTATAACCCACATTATGATTAAATTGGTTATTACCCGCTGAACGTGAATAAAGCTCAGAAAAAGTCAAACTATGACCGCTATACAAAGGGATTGTTAAATACAAATTAATTGCGTCATCTTCATAACCATTATCACGTTCTGTTCTAGTCGCCGATAAAGAAACATTGGCATTATGTTGAGATAACTGAGGAAAACTTATATTAGTATTGGCGTATAGACCATATTGAGTTTGAGGGTCACCCTGCCAATAAGTGCTGTATTGATAATTCATTGAGAGATTAAAATGATCAAAATACTTATTAAGATAAACTTGATAGTTTTCTTTCGCCGCCCGTGTTACTTGTTTGGTTCTATCTTCATCCATAAACTGATTTAATGTCCGATATTCTTTATCCGCAAAACGATAACCCGCAAAAGTAATATCAGTACGTACATCATCAAATGATTTTGCATAATTAAGCCGATAAGAACGGCCTTGTAATCTGTCATCTGTGAACTGTGCAAATGATTGCGTTATATCGATTGATACAGCTCCAACTGCAAATAAATCACGTCCAATTCCTAGTGCAACACTTTGGTAGTCAGTATTTAATTGGCTACCTCCATATAAAGACCACGCGTTTGATACGCCATAAGAAAGTTCGCTGCTAATAACAGGTTCACCGGTGAGA
The DNA here is from genome assembly GCF_003533305.1 of Providencia sp. Taxonomy (GTDB): domain Bacteria; phylum Pseudomonadota; class Gammaproteobacteria; order Enterobacterales; family Enterobacteriaceae; genus Providencia. Next base: position 23,370 of record NZ_DOEH01000026.1, read on the forward strand.
TGACGATTATTGTAACGCGTTTTACCTGCTGCCAATTTATAGACTACCCGCCCCGGACGGGTTAAATAAGGCAATGATGCGGTGCTTATGCTGAATTTTTTTTCTTCGCCATTTTCTTCTCGTACCGTGACATCCAATACCCCCCTAACTCCGCTATCTAACGTTTGAATACGAAATGGTCCAGGCGGAACAGCCGTTTCTGAAATAACTCTATCTTGGCTACGCACAATCACAATGGCATTAGTATTTGCAACACCTATGATTTCAGGAGCATATCCCACCAATTTAGGTGGCAACATGCGATCATCGCTTTCAAGAGAAAGTCCGCTATATTGCCAAGACTCAAAAATGTCAGAATAAAAATAGTTTTCTCCCAATGTTAGGATAGCGGCTGACTCTTTTAATGAGGTGAAAGCATATAACCTTGTAAAATCAAATTGATGTGCTTCTTGAGGGTAATATCCACCCCGCTGCTTTTGATACGTTGCATTGAAATCACCCCGCAAACGCCAAGCACCTATATTTATCCCTGAAGTTCCATTGGTGGATAAATAAACACGCTTAGTTCCTTCGTTTTCCTTCGTTGCTGATGCGTTAACATTATAATCAATAAATCCCCCGTTCATCCCCTCTTCCCATAGTGCAGGAGGCACCCAAAAAGGGTCTCGATATTCCATCCAAACTTGAGGGATCGTGATTTTTAATGATAATGTGGCAAGTTCTACTTTTAACTGAGCCCCAGTTAATGCAGAAAAATCAAGGCATTTCCCTTCATGAGAAGTCATTAATTTTTCCATTGCACTACTTTTTAATCCCATTAAATCGCGTAAATCAGGGGAAATACAGATCGTCTGAGAAAATCCTGCTGTCGGCTGTTTTTGCTTATAAATTGAATGTTTTAAAACAGAGAGAGGATTAGCGGGATCTTTATAAACGGAGACCTCACGAGGAGCCCCTAAACGTAAGCCATTAACAAAAATAGTCAAAACATAGTCGCCGGGGGGTACATATCCCGCAACGGAAAACTGGCTCATATCAATATTTTGAATATCTTCGGCATCCAACATTTCCGTATTAAATTCAGTACCATAAACGGCCCATGAAATAATGCTAAGCGCGAACACAACAACCAGTCTGATTTTTTTATATTTGAAGCTAAATATGAACGTCATGCTCTATACCATCCCAAATACGATAAGAATGCTTCCCCAAAAAGAGAATTTCGCCAAAATATCTATATATGTTTTATTGATAATCGATGAAAAAACGGATTAGCCCTTGATAGCTGCCAGCTTCAATAGGTTGCCCTGTCAGCTCTAAACGTAAGAAATAGCGTAAAAAGAGTGTTTGTCCCGATTTACTTTGCCGTAATACATTGTTAGATAATGGGTAATTTTGCCCAGGAACGAGAATATTGAGCGAGTCATCCAGTACAGAAACCCCTAACCCTTGGGAAGCCCCCTGTAATACAAAAGCATGAATATATTCCGCGCTGTGTCCCATAAAACGTATGGTCCAAGTTTTATGATCCAAAGAAGAAAATGCGCTGCCACAATCACGTAGTTCAATGATAAAGGGCTGATTATGTAACTCTCGAGCAGTCTCAGTAGATAGCATAGTGAGTGTCAGTGATGAGAAATTAATAGTCTGATAACGATTTTCCATCACGATCGAACATGGCGTGGCAATAACACTCCCCATGATCAACGTCAGCATATCGATACCTTGAAAATTTAATTTTTTAACTGAATGCGCAGTAGAACTCGTAAAAATATAAATAATTACTAACAGCGCTATGCGTCTCCCAAGATTTTGATAAACAATCATAATCTCCTCCATTCATCCGCTTATTACCCGCCAGATATAGACTGACGGGCATCCAACATCATTATTGGTAAGTAATGCGGAAATTGGATGTGGCATTAAATTTACCTTCAGCAACATCCTTAGTCGTATCAACCGCTTTTGCTAATGCTTTAAACGATAATGTGTTATCCCCTTTTTTATTAATAATCAGTGGTAAAACATCTTTCGCTTTACCGAATTCAAAACCATCAATGCCTATCCCAACATTATTAGTATTGCCCGCAGAAGTAGACAGTAATGTATTGGTAAGATCGGCGTAACGTTGCCCTGTAAAAACTAGCTCCATCGATTTAACTACCATGGGTTTTCCGCTGGAATCCTTATTGAAATCAGTAAAGTCACAACCTGTAAATTTAATATCAAAATCAACCTCAGCAACTCTACCATTTTCAAGAGCTCGCCTAGATAATTGCCCAAAATCAATAACTTGCTTCAAGGAAGATTGAGCGATATTACAAGGAGAGCTCACGACCGTTCCAGTAAAATCAAGTGTTCCTGCATTTTCACTCATGGCACTGAAAGATAGAGTTGATACCGTAAAAGCTGTTATTAGCGCTAATTTAATTAATTTCATCCGTTTATCCTTTTAATTAAAAATTTGATTGAAAATAAATACACCATCAAAAAATTAATCGTGTAAATTTCATATTTATTTAACACTTCAATATTTAATAAATAGACATCATATAAAATAAAAATCAGTAATCTGAATATTATTTAAAAAATAATTCATTGAAATTAAACAAATTTAATTTAGAAAAATAAAATCATTTTGCATCTTCATATCGGCAATTTCTTCAGAGTAATTCGCCAAAACTTGGAAAAAAAAATCTGGCCAGTCTTTATCTAATACTGCCAATAAAATATCTAATGTCTCAATATTGATACTTGTTTCTCCTCTTTCATAGCGGGATATTTGTTGTTGACTAACATGTAAAATTTCGCCTAACTGCAATCCAGTTAGTGATTTATTTATTCTTGCAGATCTTAAAAAAGAACCAATATCTTTACGTAATAGAATATTATTTTTCATCATATTAGAAACCAATAAATAATAATTTAAAATCATTTAATAGCCATTAATAAACGATTAAAAATAAATTAAGAATAAATTTAATTTTTAAAAAACGAACAAACTTGAAATTAAAATAAATATAACCTTATCAAAATATAAAATTATCAATTCAACCTGTAAATACGTTTGTATCGATCGAATAGACATAATTCAATAGCCAATATCTATCGAATAATAATAAATAGACATATGGAAAAATAAAAAAAATAATAATACATATAAAAATCAATGCTATAAAAAACAAATAAAAATCATAGTATAATAAAAAAATCATTTAATTATATTATTTAATGCGACCGATATCACAGTTATTATTTATTATCAAAATGAAACTATTATCTTATAAATAACAATTAAAAATCAGTTTAAAATTTCAGGAAAAATAAAAAACAATATTAAATAAATCATACCAACACAATATTTGAGTAAGAGCAACGCTCAGCCAAAGTTAAATTAAAAAGTGCAATACATCTATAAAATTAATTACAAGATATAATTATTTGATATAAAATAATTATTAACTGTTAATTAAGCTAATTAATATAATTAGTTATCCATTTAATGCTAACTCTATACACTGACTGCATTTTTCACTTTTTGACTCTACTTCTTATGTTGTTATCCATTAAAATAGAATAAAAGGAGAAATTAATGACAATTAAATTTTATAGTTACCAGCCCACCCTTGGCCATGGCTTGCCCCATGATCCAATCCCATCCCTAATTGCCCCTCGCCCTATTGGCTGGATATCGACTTGCGACAAGTCAGGAAGAACTAATCTCGCACCCTACAGTTTCTTCAATATTTTTAATTACTCACCACCGATTCTCGTTTTCTCAAGTGTCGGAAAAAAAGACTCCGTTACCAATGCAATTGAAACTGGCGAATTTGTTTATAACCTTGCAACGCTAGAGCTTAGTGAGCAAGTGAATATGAGTAGCGCAACATTAGAACGAGGTGAAAGTGAGTTTGCTTTAACGCAATTATCTACCCTCCCTTCAACAATAGTTACACCACCTCGTATTGCTCAGACGCCAGTCTCGATGGAATGTGTCGTGACACAATACCAACAACTTAAAAATGCGAGTGGACATCTACTCGATACTTGGATGGTTATGGGAGAGGTAGTTATGGTGCATATTGATGAATCAACATTAGAAAATGGATTATATGATAGTGCGCAACAAAAACCCTTACTGCGTGCAGGTGGACCGGCAGATTATTATTGGATAGAACAGCAACAGAAGGTTAAAATGTATCGCCCTAAATAATGATTCACAGCTTACCCGTTGAAGCGACTGATACTATAGGCATAGACAATCAGCCGCTCAAACTCATTATTAGCTCATTAATAAAATTTACACACGAGCTGTTCCTGACTATCGGGATAGGAAAAATGTTTGGTTATCAAATCAAATGCTGCCTCAGACGTTTTAAATGGGTTTTCACCCGTTAAGTTACGCGCCACTAATCTTTTTTTGCACTCATCATTATCAACCGATAATACGTGAAAAACATATGGAACAGCCGATACTTCTGCCAGTGATTTCAACCATTTCCGCTGTGTTGGTGTATTAGCTGGGAAATCCATTACCACGGTGAGTCCCGCACTGATAAGCTGTTTAATGTGATTTTCTAACAACGTTTTAATTAACGTGCCTTTTTCAACATAATGAGCGAGTTCAGTAATTTCACCCGGATATAATTTTGTCAGCCACTCATCTTCATTGAGTACGATAGTTTGAGGGCGCTTCGCCAACTTGCTTGATAAGGTTGATTTTCCCGATGCAATTTTACCGCATAAAAAATGCAATCTTGCATCACTGATCATTTGAATCATCTCCTCAAGAGTATCCGTTGGTTGTAGATTACACTCGGGGTCAGATGCTAATTTCTGGCCATTTTTCATTGAACACATAAATAACTCCTACTGACAATTAACCAGACAGGAACAAAAAACCCGCCTATCTGGCGGGTTTAGAATGCAGCTTATCCCCACCACTAAGTGATGGTAATAATCACAACTGAATAAGCGACAAACGATGACATAATTTTTCCTAAAAACAATTAACTAATACATTATCAATTCAATGTTGGTTGTCAAATTCAATTGATAATACGGATGAATTATAACCTCTAAAAGAGTCATAGTTGATACTTTTAATACTATAATAAGAAGATTAAATGACCAAAAATACCGCTTAAATAGTAAAAATATTAAATATGAACCCAAAATAAATTATAAATAGTGCAAAAAATCTCAGAAAGAATTATGTGAGCTCGTCCAATTAAAAAAGATTATTTGTAATAACTTATAAATAAAAAACGGCCAGAGCACAACATCTCTCTGACCGTTCTAATCATAAAACTCAAGACTAATTAGTGTTTATTATTTTTATGATGATTTAATGTTTCTTCTTTTAAATCAAGCTCATCACGCAAACGATGATAAACACGTTCATTAATATTTTTACCTTTACGCATTTGATATAGAGCATCACGCTTAGCTTTAAGCGCTGAACGAGACATATTGCGCTCCATATCAATCATCTTATGTAAATCAAAGACATCTGACTCAGTTTCATCTGAGTTATCTAATCGTCTACCATAGATCTCTAATAACTGAGCACCAACTTCTGTCCGCATCGCGATTTCATCCATATCTTCCGACGGATGATTCATTAACTCGCGTAAATGTGCCATTGCAGCTTCATTTAGCGCCAAACGTGCACGAATTTCGTCATTATCATAAGGTAAGTCTTGTACTAATCCTTTAGTCAAAATAGGCAGTGCAATACTGGCAATCAGTAATGAACACAAAATAACACCCATAGCTAAAAAGATAGCAACATCTCGATTTGGGAACAAGGAACCATCAGGCATCAATAATGGCAGCGTTAAAATACCCGCCAAAGTAATTGCGCCCCGAACCCCTGCGGTTGCCATAATCGCCATCATGCGAATATGCATTACGTCAGCTTCTTTACCACGGCGGCGATTATGGAAGACGGTTAATGTCATTGAAATCCATACCCAACTGAATCGTAGTATTGCCAACGTAATAGTTATCACCGCAACATAGACAAACAACATCCATGGGTGGCTCGCTCCCGCGGCCTCAGCGACCTGTGGCATGTTTGTCCACATACCCGGCAGCTGCTCGCCCAATAAGATAAAAATCATACCATTCAATGCAGTTTGTACCGTATCCCAAACCGCTTTACTTTGCATACGGGTTGCCGCTTGCATACGACCTGCAATTTTTTCATAGTGCATTGCGATACCCGCAACCACCGCAGCTAAAATCCCAGAAACAAGTAAATGTTCAGCGACCAGATAAGCGGTAAATGGCATTAACAAGCTGATCATTATCTGAATAGCAGGTTCTTCACCCGTACGCTTAACTAAAAATTGATTTAACCAACCTATTGCCCACGCGACCAATAAGCCCACTAAAATCCCGCCAACAGCCACCACTACAAACTGGCCCGCAGCTGAAACTAAAGAGAAGACACCCGTTGTGGCCGCTAACACCGCAAAACCAAAACATACTAGCCCTGTTGCATCATTGAGCAACGATTCACCTTCAAGAATATGAGCCATACGTGATGGAAGAGGGGAATTTACTGTCATCGCAGAGACAGAAACTGGGTCTGTGGGTGACAATATTGCCGCCAATGCAAACGCGACGGCCAATGAAATCGCAGGGATCAACCAATGGATGAAGAAACCCATACCGATAACTGTAACGACAACCAAACCAATTGCCAGTGACATAATGGGTTTGATCTCTTGAAATAGCGCTTCTTTTGGAATGCGCCAACCATCAAGAAAGAGCAGTGGCGGAATAAATAAAAATAGGAATAAATGAGGTTCAAACTCAACCGTAAATCCGAACAGAGATAACCCTGCACCCAACGCTATCTGAATAAGGGGTAATGGGATAATATCTTTTAGCAAGCGTGAGACAAATACGCTCACAACAACGGCTAATAAAAAAACGAGTACAAGTGTCACTACCGACATCGATTGCTCCATGTTTAGCTAATCATTGATGATCAGTAAATAGATAAATTGAATCAATGTAAAGTCGCAATTTATGATGAGATAAAAAAAATAAAGAAATCAGAAACAACCATATCAATCATTGTGTTACAAGATATTATCCGCTCTACCCTCTCTAATATTATTTATTTATATCTTATTGATATTAAAAATCATATTCATTTTTTATCTTACAATCTAGCGAGTGCAATCAATAGTCGCACCAAACCGTCATTATTTGACTAGTTTGTCGTTTTCAAGAGAATCTTATTCAAGATCATTTTGCTCAGTTACATTTTTATCGACCTTATTTATATCAACTGAATGACGTTCGATAAGCTCTTGTAGTACTTGTTTTAGCATTTTTCTTTTTCTAGCCCCTAATGGAGCAAGCACCGCCTGTTCATGTAGCTGAGCCTCAACCAGTAACCCTTCAACTAACTGCATACCACTTGAAGTAACACTCACTAAAGTAACGCGTCGATCACTACCACTGTGATTATTATGTCTAATCACATGCCCTTGTTGCTCTAATCGCTGTAGCACTCGGGTAATAGTGGGTTGTTTACTCACTGTTTTTTGTGAAAGCTCAGTGATCCCCATAGAGCCATTATTGGCAAGGGTTGAAAGTACACGCCATTCTAAGACAGATAAACCATGAGCCTCAACAACCGCATGAAATTCAGATGAAACTAACATCCATGCCTGCCCCAATAGGGCAGGTAGATAATTATCAACAAAGACTTTTGAATCTGACATCTCGCCCTCTTGCCTCTCTTGATGCATTATTGCATTTGTTACTAGAAGAGTAGCAGAAGGAAACTTAACTCTTAACATAATTTAGTTAAAACTTTCCACTAAGTAACGAACCGAAGCCATCAACTCGTGTGTCTAAACCTAATTTTTTCAACATCATGTAGGTTGTTGCAACCGATGAGGATAATACGGGTAAACCCACTCGATCCTCAATCAACTGAATTGAAGGTAATGATGGCATTTGTACGCAAGCAGAAGCCACGATGACATCGACGTTAGTATTAAGTTTCTTCGTAATTTCAACCGGTGCTAATGGGTTTTGGCGACCCACTTCCAGATTATCGGGGATCTCTAATGAGATACTATCAACAACTTCGATCCCTTCGCTTTCAATATAATCGATCACTAATTGCGTCAACGGCTTCATGTAAGGCGTCAAAATAGACACTTTTTTCGCACCAATCGCATGTAAGCCATCGACTAATGCACCAGCACTGGTCACAACGGGTGCAGGATGACCGTTATCTACAGTGCGCTGAAATAAGCGTTTTTCTGATACTCGGTGATACCCTTTACCCATACTCATAATCGCCACTAAACAAGCATAGCCAAGCACATCAACCGCAGCATCTGATAATTCAATCGCACAGCGGTCGCTGTCTGAGTCCATTTTAGCGAGTTCATCTTTGGTGACTTTCTGCATACGCATACGGCTAGAATGAAAAGTAAAACGCTCTGAAAACAACGCTTCACGTGCACGTAAAATGGCAGGGATCTCCGTTTCCATCGTGGTATTTGATGAGGGCACTATCTGCCCGATACGAAAAATGCGTCCGTGGCTCATAGGCCTTTCTCCAATGAATTATCATCTGATGGTGTAAATGGGTTAAGTTCATCTTCATCTTGTCCATCATGATGAAAACGAGCAGCCGTTAAAGGACGACGATTAACCTGTAAATCAAAAATATCAAAACGATTATAGTGTCCGGTAATGTCATGCATTTGGCGTGGTGCAATGCATTTATTTAAATCAATATCCGCATAAACAATACCTTCTTGATCAATCAACGGCTCACCGATAACACGACCATCAGGACCAATAATGCCTGAAAATGCACTGTTAGGGCGCGCTAATAATTCGCGAGACTCTGGATGTGTTGCCGCCATAGCATCAATAATCTCTGGCGAAACCGTAGAGCAGGAAACAATAGTGAAAACTTTCCCTTCAAAGCAATGAGCAGAGGCACGCAAACGGATAGCCTCTGCCATATCGTAATCTTTCGGTGCGACAGGTAACGCAATATAGCTGGCGATATGGACGAGCTCACCTTGTGCAAGCAAAGCAAAACGTGCCAATGTATTGGTATTTTCGCCACAAGCCAAGGCACCCAAGGGGCCAACACTGGTTTGATGAACTTTCAGCGATGAAGCATCACCATTTGCCCAGGTTAATTTTTCAGCCCATGTCGGCACCAATTTACGATGACGCCCAAGAATTCGACCTTCATCTGAAATAGTCACTAAGGTGTTATATAACGTGGCAACCCCATTAGGATTGCGCTCATTCACGCCAATAACCACATTGATATGATGGCGAGCTGCCGCTTGAGCCACCTTTTGAATTTCAGGCCCCGGTACTTCAATTGCTGACTTACACAGTTTTTCAAACCATGGACTGCCATCAATCGGGTTCATGACCCAACTCCAATAAGGATATCCTGAAATAAACACTTCAGGAAAAGCCACTAATTTTGCACCGTTATCTGCCGCTTCTTCAATCAAGCGACAAACTTTATCTACGGTTGCGTCAGTATCGAGGAAAACGGGGGCGGCCTGCACCGCCGCAGCTTTAAATTGCGCTAAATTTAACATCAGTCACGCTCCTTGGTGTTGATACTGCAATTAGATTGCAACGACGGGATGGCGTAGCTCGCCAATTTTCTCGACGTATGCCTCAATCACATCCCCTGGCCACACCCACTCTTGTGGTGAACGACCCGCACCAACGCCTTCAGGTGTCCCCGTCGCAATAATATCCCCCGGCTCTAAGGTTATCCCTTTGCTGATATCTGCAATTAATGCATTTACATTGAATAGCATATGACGTGTATTTGAATCTTGTTTAGTCACACCATTTACTTTCAAACTGAGATTCAGTGTGTGTGGATCTGGGATCTCATCTGCTGTGACGATACAAGGACCAAAAGGTGCGAAGGTGTCTTGGCCTTTCGAATAAATCCATTGACCTGCACGGCGACAATCACGCGCACTCATATCAATCATTAAGCTATAACCAAAGACATAGCTCAGGGCATCATCATGAGAAACGCTTTTTGCTCGAGTTCCCATTATGACCGCTAATTCAACTTCCCAATCTAACTGTTGAGTAATTGCGCTGTTATGCTCAATCGCATCTCCAGGGCCGATCACGGTTGTTGGTGGCTTAGAAAAAATGACGGGCTCTTTTGGTAACTCTTTTGAGGTATCAAGCGTTCGGCTAGACTCAGCGACGTGCTCTACATAGTTAAGCCCAATCCCAAAAATATTTTTTCTCGGACGAGGGATAGGCGCCAAAATCTTCACATTCTGCACCGGCCATGCCGTCCCCGCTGGGAATTGCCCTTGATAAATATTGAGTAGCTCAGTGCCTGCACGTACTCCTTGTGGACCTAAATCAATAAAATCCAACATGTTATCTGGTAAATACTGCCCTTGCTCTTCGGCCAATCTTGCTAAATCAACCACTTGTTGATCAACAATTGCACCTAAACGTGCGGCAGCAGTAATATCTGAACGGTAAGTAATAAGACGCATAATTCTTCTCCTTGAGTTAGGTTTACTGACCTAACAAATTTGTCACTTAAAGAAATTCTTTATGTAAATAATCAAAACATACCCAAAATAATTCGCGCCAAGTGGTCATCAACACTTGAAACACAACGGGTATAATGATCAGCTGATAATCTTCTGGTGCCCATCATTCTCAGCCAGCGCTTCTTCGTAATAGAGCCCAAGCGAATGCATAACGGGCAAATCGTTAAAGCAAAATAAACAAGCGTCATCGTTGTTCGAAGTATTGACGTGTTCATGGAACATCCATGATGGCACACAAAAAATATCGCGTTCTTGCCAATCAAAACGCTGCCCATTAATAATTGAATAACCTTGACCTTTCGCCACTTGATAAATAAAACTTCCCGTATGGCGATGAGCTTTCCCCACAAAGCCAGGACGTAAAAGTTGCATACTCGCGCCAATCGTTGGCATAACAGGCCCCCCGCTTAGCGGATTGGTGTAATGCATGAGAACATCATCAAAAGGAGAGCCATCCGCCACTTTTGCAGCACGCTGTAAAGCTTCATAGGTCGGTCCCCACTGATATTTAAACAAGGGCGAATACGGTTTATCCCAACCAATATTATGTGGGCGTAAAGCCGTACCTGCCCACATGCCAACGGGGTAATCAATTGGCCTTGTCTGTACTTGGTTTAAATCTGGATGAACTTTATAAAAACCCGCTTCCAGCGCATTAACTAATGGAATATCTAAACCATCTTGCCAAATACACGGTAAACCATCATCGGCAACGCCATGCTCATGCCAAGTACCATTAGGCGTTAAGACAAAATCGTTAGCTTCTAACATCATTTTTTGCCCTTCAACGATGGTATAAGCCCCGCGACCCTCCATAATGAAACGCAATGCCGACGATGAATGCGCATGAGCAGATGCTGCTTCTCCCGGATGCATCACTTGTAAGCCTGAATAGAGCCAGCCCACTGCGGCAGCAACATCTTGTCGCCCTGGGTTATTTAAATAAATCACTCGGCGCCCTGCTTTTTCTGGTGTAACCAGTTCAACAGAACGTAAAACATGTTCACGTAACTCACGGTAGCGCCACAGCACAGGCACTGATTGCGATTTTGGCTGCCATGGCTCGATTTTGTTAGCGACAGTCCATAACGCACCTGTTTTTAATGCATCAAGCTCTTTGTAATACGCCACCAGCTCGGGAGTGTCTTCAACATCAGCACGTCCAGCGACACTTTCTCGGTATTGATCATGGGACTGAGTACTCATAAGGTTTTCCTCCTATCCGGCTAAGGCGCTTAGCGGTTTTTTGATTGTTGTAGTAATTGTTGGCGACCATATTCATAAGGTGCAGGCCAACTGACTGAATTCCACCCAAGGCGGGCACATTCATGAAGCAACCATGCCGGATCTGCCAGTAATGGACGCGATAATGCACATAAATCAGCACGACCTGACGCGATAATGCTATTAACCTGATCGGCATCAGTGATAGCACCAACAGCAATAACAGGTACTGAACCTTCATTACGAATACGGTCAGCCATTGGTGTTTGATACATACGCCCATAGACAGGCTGTTGTAATGGTGAAACTTCTCCTGAGGAGCAATCAATCATATCGGCACCAGCCTGATGCATGGCTTGCCCAATCAATACCGCTTCATCAACCGTGGTTCCGCCATCAACCCAATCTGTTGCAGAGATACGAACAGAAAGTGGTTTACCTTGCGGCCATGCATTTCTGACCGCACGAATCACCGCCAGCGGGAAACGTAAACGATTTTCAAGCGTTCCACCGTAGTTATCCGTACGTTGATTAGTCAGCGGTGAAATGAAACTTGAAAGTAAATAACCATGACCCGCTTGCAGTTCTAACCAATCAAAACCCGCGCTATCTGCGCATCTTGTTGCCGCAACAAATTGATCGATAATTGCAGCCATTTGCTTTTCGTTCAGTTCTGATGGCATCTGAGAAACATCAGGTAAATAAGGCAATGCAGACGCTGAAACCAACGGCCAATTATCTTTCGCTAATGGATAGTTTTCTTTTTCCCAACCACGCTGAGTTGAGCCACGACGCCCCGCATGTCCTAACTGTATTCCGATTTTTGCATCCGTTTTTTGATGCACAAATTGAGTCACAGCTTTCCATGCGATGACTTGCTCATCATTCCAAATACCCGGGCAACCAAGAGTTGCACGCGCATCGGGTGCGATAGCCGTCATTTCAGTCATGATAAGACTTGCCCCACCGAGTGCTCGGCTACCTAAGTGCACCAAATGAAAATCACTGACTACGCCGTTGGTTGCGCAATAAAGCATCGTTGGCGAGGCAATAACTCGGTTTTTCAGTTCGATATCACGTAAGCGATAAGGCGTGAGTATGGGTGGGATTGGGTTATCAGAAGAGATTACCCCCGATTGCTGTGCAAACCACTGTTCATAGGTTTTCAACCAATTAGCATCACGAGTACGTAAATTCTCATGAGAAATACGCTGAGAACGGGTTAATAATGAGTATGCAAATTGTTCTGGTGCTAAGTTTTCATAGCGGCTGACATTTTCAAACCACTCAGTAGAATTACGCGCAGCATTTTGAATTTTAAACACTTCAACGCTACGTACTTTTTGATAGTGTGCTAATCCTTTGCGTAAATCACCGTTGGTTGCCTTCAAGCTTTCACAAAGTTCAATCGCATCCTCTAAGGCTAATTTAGTCCCTGAACCGATTGAAAAATGTGCAGTATGTGCAGCATCTCCCATCAAGACAACCGGTACATCTTTACCATTTGATGGTGTAGTCCAATGTACCCAGTTATCACAAATGACTCGAGGAAAGCGGATCCAAATGGCAGCGCCACGTAAGTGTGCTGCGTTGGCAATCAATTTTTCTCCATCAAGCCAAGGTGCAAATAGCTTTTCACAATAAGCAATACCATCCTCTTGTGACATTTGGTCGATACCCGCCTTGAGCCACGTTTCTTCCGTTGTTTCAACGATAAAAGTCGATAACCCTTTTTCAAATTGATAGGCGTGGACTTGGAACCAACCATGTTCATTTTCAGCGAACAAAAAAGTAAATGCATCGAAGATCTTCTTAGTTCCTAGCCAAACAAAGCGGCAACGGCGCTGATCGATATCAGGCTTAAATACATTTTCATAGCGTGTACGTACTGCACTATTGATCCCATCGGATGCAATCAGTAGATCCGCATCATACTGAAGTGCAATTTCTTGATCGTCCGTAACTAAGGTTTCAAAAACGAGTTCAACGCCGACTTCAATACATCTATCTTGTAAAATATTGAGTAATTTTTTACGTCCAATCCCAATGAAACCATGACCACCACTGCGATTGCAGGTACCTTTGAAATGAATATCGATATCATCCCAATGACTAAATTCTGCGGAGATAGTTTCTGCGCAAACTGGATCGGCTTTGCGCAAATTACTGAGCGTTGCATCAGAGAACACGACACCCCAACCAAAAGTGTCATAAGGACGGTTACGTTCAACGACCACCACACGGTTTTGTGGATTTTGCAATTTCATCAGCAACCCGAAATAAAGCCCTGCGGGACCGCCGCCAATACAAACGATATTCATGGAATGTCTCCTTTGTGACTTTGTGCCGTTACACCGGTTGCTGGGTTAAGGCGTTATAAAGCGCTTCAGGTATCGCTATCGACTGATGCGTTTCTAATGAAGTTGTGACATAGGTTTGCGTAACTTGCATACGCAATTCACCGCTTAAACTGGTACAACTTTGGCGTAACGTTATCGATTTACGACCAATACGTTCTACCTGTAATTCAAGCTGCACGTTATCGCCCATGCGACTAACCGCTTTAAATTCAGCTTCTAGATGAACCGTAGGTAATCCAAAGCGTTGATCAAGGATGTATCCAGCAAAACCTTCGGGGATCAACTCATCAATCCAACGCTCTAATAGATTGTTAAACATCACGAAATATTGTGGATAAAACACAATTCCCGCCGGATCACACTCAGAGAAATGAATTTTATGTGGTCGAGTAAATTTCAGCAGACTCATGATATTTTCCTTATTCCATCGCCAAACGTTGGCGGCATTTTTTTAATTCGTTGCCATGTTCGTCAGCAAGTGCTGCTTCACGTAGTTCTCGCAAATTAATGGGTGAAAGTTGGCTACCTTGGCGTTGAACAATTTCCATTAAAGTTTGAAAGTTGCGCAAACCTCGTGCGTGAGTATCGCTATAGCCCTTAACCACTCTCTGGCACTGCACGATTTCCGTGGCTAATGCAGGGTTAGTGCGAGCCGCGTCAACGACGGCGATTAACCAGTTATCAATGCGCTTATTTTCTAATTGATAACGTAAAGTTGAACGTCTTCCGCGCCGCCAAGCCGCCAGTAGGTACAACTGTAAAAACCCACCGAGAGAACTGGTAGTGATAGTGCGGCCCTTTTGTGCAAATTTGCGAAGCGCTTTGTGAAACCAATGTGGACGCATAAGCCAGCGACCTAAATTGTTGGGAAGCGTCTCGCAAATTTCTTCAATACGTGGATGCATAAATTCATTTATGTCCAAAAGTTGGTTATCTTTTGCCTGTACCTCGCTGCGTACTCGGGCAAAGCGGCTATCACGAATTTTAAGATCAGCAACACGGATAGTGTCTTCATAAGACATCCAAAGTGCCAAATGACGAACAAGAGCACGCTGCAAGCGCTCATCTTGGCCGCCTTCTTGGGCAAATAGTTTTTTGAGCCGCTCTAAATAAAAAGTGGCGTATGCAGGGTCTTGGTAATCAATCAACCTGCGAACCCCTTCAATCGCTAAATAGTGAACATGAGAAGAAAATTCGGTTTCAATACGAGCCAATAATGCGGCAACGAGTTTATTTTTGGGTGCATGAACAACCTGTTGCGCAGCAGGAGACACATAAGCCTCTTCAGGTTGCGCTGCTTTTTCAGCGCCAAGCGTGAAAGCACGTAAACTAGGTTTTACACCGACACCACCGCGTACAATAGTTTCTTCAAATTGTTCACGGCTAAATGGCAATACACCAGAACCAAACAAGGCACCAAATAAGACAGCGCTGATCACGCTGCCACTGTCTTGCGCCGCTTGAGCCATATCGAAATGAATAAATTGGCGAGCCGCTTGACCTGTATGACGTATTAAAGCTTTGCTATCGACACGCCCGTCGCCCATCGCTGATTTTTCTGTGATGGAATAAACACGATGTGTCGAACTAATTAATGTGGTGCGCTCTGGTGTGACAAAACCACGTTGCACCGCTCTACCGGCTTCCATTAATTCAGAAGCAAGGACAATATCAACATCACCGGGCATCGGCATTTGCGCCAAGACAGGGGTAGGTGTTTGCGGATTATCCGCACCCGGAAATAACTCAACATAATAAATAGTGGCACCCGTACGCTGTGCTACACCCGGCACGGAGGTCGTTTGCGCAAAATAGCCGTTTTCTTCGCCTAAATTGACGACCCAGTCGGCGAGTACACCGCCGCCTTCACCGCCCATGGCTAAAATAGCGATTTTTATTGGTTGTAATGCGATCATCGACTGCATTGTTGACGATGAATGTGCCGTTGATGAATTTATTGTTGATGAATAAGCAGTCATATAGGCCTCTTTAAAAACTCAATTGTTCACGACGACGTGAATCACGACGTTGTAAATAGCCAATGAACCAACCGCGAACTCGGTGGCGCAATTTATCCCAACCATTTGGATTGGTAATAATTTGAGCTTTAAAAAAAGAAGGACACAACACTGCGGCGTGAGAAACTTCACCGCATAAACCACAGCCAACACAGCTGTCCATCACCGTTGCGACCGGATCTGTTCTGAGTGGGTCTTGACTTGGTTTAATCGATAACGATGGACAACCCGATAAACGAATACAGGAGTGATCCCCCGTGCAAGTATCAGGATCAATACCAAAACGTTCACGAACAACCCGCTTACCTGCTGCAATATTATTACGAACGACTTTCTTTTCACGTCGCTGCTTATTCAACATGCATTCACTTTGCGCAATCAGTACTTTCGGCCCACTTTCATTGGTGGTCAGTGCTTCGCGCAATGTTTTAGTCATGGTTTTAAGATCATAGGTGTGCTTAATTGTTTTCACCCAATTAACACCAACCCCTTTCACTGCTTTTTCAATTTCATGACCTGTACTACGAGTTGGGTTTAATGCAGTCGATGACAAAATATCTTGGCCACCAGTTGCTGAGGTATAGTTATTATCAATAACGATAGTTAAGTTATCACTACGGTTGAATACACTATTGGCAATCCCACTGGTTAAACCGTTATGCCAAAAACCACCATCCCCCATAACAGAAATTGCTCGTTTGCTAGCTTTTGCATTCAATGCCGCTGCACCCGCCCCACCAAGGCCATAACCCATAGTGGTATTACCTAAATTAAATGGAGGAAGAATCGAAAATAAATGACAGCCAATATCAGCACTGATGTGATGTTCACCAAGTTCGCGTTCTACCAATTTCATGGCAGTAAAAATAGGCCGCTCAGGACAACCGGTACAAAACCCTGGTGGGCGCGCATGGACAGTCTCATCCAAAGTTGGTTCAGCGGCATTGACATACTCAGGTTCTAAATCTTCAATTAGTGGCGCTGCAACATTAATAGTTGGAATACGAATTTGTTTTGCGGCAGCTTTAACTTGTGGTGCAATTTTTTCATAACGTTCAAAAAAGGAGCGAATACCCGCCAAGACGGTTGCCGTGTTATATTCTCCCGCCATCGGTAGCATATCTTTACCGTGCAATGCCGTGCTAATTTCGCGCTGACGCAAAATATTAGCGACATTCTGCTCAACAAAATTTGGCTGACCTTCTTCTAGGACTAATATGGCTTTTTTATTACGGCAAAAACGTTCAAACTCATCATCAACTAATGGGTATGCTACGTTCATGACATACAATGGAATTTGGCTGTTACCAAATACATCCGCCAGCCCAATTTTATTCAACGCGCGGATCAGTGTGTTGTAACAACCACCTTGTAATGCAATCCCCACATCATCGGCATCTTCAGAAAAAAACTCATTCAGCTCACGCTGTTTAATGAATTCGATTGCAGCTGGCCAACGAGATGCAATTTTCTCTTTTTCGTGTAAAAAACTCGCAGGCGGTAGAACTATCCGACTGACATCACGAGTTGGATTTTCGAGTGCATCTTTAACTGTATATTTAGGATGTTGATTATCAGCACAAACAAATTGACCATGCACATGGCAAGAGCGAATACGCATTTGCAACATAACCGGAGTATTACTCGCTTCAGAAAGGTCAAAACCATCTTTTACGGCTTGAACAATCGACGGTAAATTGGGGCGAGGGTCTAACAACCACATTTGAGATTTCATAGCAAAAGCATGACTACGCTCCTGCATAATTGACGATCCTTCACCGTAGTCTTCACCGACGATAATCAGCGCGCCACCTAATACGCCACCAGATGATAAGTTCGCAAGGGCATCCGACGCCACGTTAGTACCGACAGTTGCTTTGAAAGTCACAGCCCCGCGTAGCGGATAGTTAACAGAAGCGGCAAGTGTTGCCGCAGCAGTCGCTTCACTAGCACTATTTTCAAAACGAATACCGTATTCAGATAAAATATCTTGTGCATCAGCTAAAACGTCCATCAAGTGAGATATTGGTGCACCTTGATAGCCGGCAACATAAGAGACACCAGATTCTAGTAATGCTTTTGTTACAGCAAGGATGCCTTCACCGCTGAAAACGTCACCTTGCCCTTGTCGTAATTTTTGAACTTCTTGTACAAACGAGCGCTCAGCCATTTTAACCTCACCAATCAACATCAGAATGTTTTTATCTTTTTTGTGTTTCTTATTTGTATCTTTTTTGTTACGCATAGGTCAATCCATGATTAATCATGGATATTAGATTTATGCAGAGAGTGGATAGGACATGCATATAACGGACAAATAGACTGTAAAATAAGGGAAATATTGCAATTTGCTAAGGATATGCGTTGAGGTGAGAAGTAAAATTTAATAAGCAAAAAACACTATAAATCATCACTTAACCATTATTAAGCCCTACAAATACAAAGGTAATAGTTGATAACGCTAAGTAATCACATGCAAACAGTTTATTAAATGGTTTCCTATATTAACTATTAGATGAATATATATAACAATATGATAAATCATGGATATTTTGCTATTTTTCAAAAAAATAACTTTATTTTTTATATTGTTAGTGACATCACAATAACCATACTCTTTCTGTATTTTTGCATTTTCTGGATAGTTTTTGCACATATTCGGCTAGGTAAGGCAAATTGTTTATGTTATGTTCAAATCACAATTAGTTACAAATAGTTTAATGAAATGTTAAATAATGGGACTAGGTTAAAATTAACAACTCACTCAAACCAAACATAAAATTGTAGACATAAACTAATTCGCATCATCGATAATCAATAGACTAAAAAATAAAAACAACACCTTGATTTTATTAAAATAATAATACATATAAACATCAGATATATGCTCTAAATAATTCAAGTTGTAGGTAGGCGGCAAGAAAAGCTATCCCGATGAGCATACATAAGTATGTGATTCGGGTTGCTTTATGATGCCAACACCCCTACAGCTTTAAGTATGAAGAGCATTAAACTGGAGGTATCTCCGATGCTGAGCAACACAACACCCATAGAAAACCAACTCTGTTCTTCAGAACGGTTACTCTTTACCTCTGCTGACCCTGAAGAAATAAAATCGATGGTAGGCCGAGTCATGAAGCCCCATCAGTTTCATTTACTTAATCCACATCAACGCCTTGATGCGCGTATGCACTATATTCCAATGGGCGATATTTCCCTTAGCCGTTTAAGATATGGCGCTGATGTTTGTATTGTCCCGGGCCAACTTCAAGATTTTTTTCTCGTACAAATGCCCCTCTCAGGAAGTGCTATTATTGAAAGTGGGGGAAAACATCTAGAATCCAATCCACAAATGGCGTCAATACTCAGTCCTGAAGAATCCACAGCAATGCGTTGGAATAGCGATAACGACCAATTCATGCTGCGCATTTCACGGTCACTACTAGAACGTTCTTTGGTTGGACAACTCGGTCATACCTTAGATAAGCCTTTAGTTTTTGAACTAGGGTTTGCTTGGCAGTCTTGCATTGCGTGGCGCACACTAATGAATTATTTGATTGAATGCGCGACAAAAACGCCCGATCTACTCCAACACAAATTGATCGCTACTCAAGTAGAACAACTAGTTTCAGTCACATTATTATCTACTCATATTCATAATTACGCCGAAGACTCGGGCTTAAGAAGAGCGACAATTCGCCCTCGCCATGTTCGCCGTGTCCAAGAATATTTAGAAGCTCATGCCCATGAACCTATTACGGTTGAGCAACTTGCACATATTGCAGGGGTCAGTTTACGTAGCTTATATGCTGGATTTAAAGAGTTTTTAGATATCAGTCCGATGCAATATTTACGTGATTTACGAATGGAGCGAGTACGCGCTGAATTGTTATCTGGGGAAGCCACAAATGTCACTGGTGTCGCATTGCGCTGGGGCTTTGCACATATGGGCAGATTTAGCGCCGAATATAAACATCGTTATGGCGAAACACCAAGCCAAAGTATGAAAAAAGCCTAATTAATCCAAATAGCTAATTATTATTAATACAAAATATCCATAAGCTAATTAACAAATCATTAAATTATTATTAATCAGAGAAACTCTTCACCAGAAAGCACCGCACCATGATCATTTACAGGGCGGTGCTTTCTCATTAATAACTGAAAATAATTAGAATGGAATTGAAGCCTTTAGATAAATTTGTGAACCTTCTGGACGATTTCTTACACCAAAATCTTTCTCCCACTTAGCCGTAAACAACCAGCCTTGTGGATTCGCATAGCGAATTGATGGTCCAATCGCATAGGCTCGAGCCTTACCTTGAGCTGAATTGTCACCGCTATCATCCGTTGTTTGCCAGAAGGTATAGCCACCAATACCCGCCACCCAACCATTACCAAATCCCCAACCTAATGCATAATCGGTATGAAAGGCCTGCCCTGAGCGGGTTTTCGTATCATTGTTTTTGAAATTAAAGTCATACATCATTTTTAAATCGGCATTGATTCCAACGGGTGGAATATAGCTAATTGCCCAAACTGGCTGTAGCGCCCAGTAATTCTTACCTAAGCTTGATGGATCTGTTTTACTGTATTTTCCTGTTGGCGCATAAGCATCTAAGCCAACCACATAATGTAAATCAGCGGATGGATGAAAACCCAATGCAGGACCAAAAGTAACATCCCCCAAGCCTCGACTGGTATCTTTTTTCCCTGCCGCTTTTGCGGTCACATCTAACAATGGGACGATAGTATGAAAAGCCAGATCGCCACCCAGTATCTTTTGATCAGTAACCCAAATTAAACGCGGCGCTAAAACATTCACATTCACACTAAAACCCGGAACGGGTATTTTATCGCCTTTGTTATCTCGCACACTGTCATAGTGCGCATTACCGCCGTACATCAATACATGAACTCCTGGCGGTGGCAGCGCACCTGACATAAAATTCTCTAATCCGTCAGGATAGATCCCTAATCCTCCCCCTTCGGTTGCAACAGCACCCAATGAAAGTGCGCCGAGACACGAACCTGCTACCAGCTTGCTGATTGTTTTCTTATTCATCATTTTTCCTGCCATAGTGGGTTGTCTTACTGTGTGTGCTTTGCTTGTTATTGTGCATTTCCATTGCTTATTTGATTATGTTCTACGTTTTACAGCTAATTTCTGAGCAACTAAATATCCTGAGCCGCCACCAAGACCGGGACCTGGATGAGTTGAGGCTCCAATATGAAATAGATTTTTCACTGCGGTTTGATGTGTTTTTGTTTGCCCTGATGCAGCAAAAGGACGTAACCAGAAAAATTGATCAGGTGAGCAGGTTCCTGAATAAGGATCGCCACCAACCAGATTACAGTTGTAATTCTCTAAATCTGCTGGAGAAATTACTTTTCGTCCAACAATTAAGGAAGTAAAACCAGGCATGACCAACTCTAAACGTTGCTGGATTCTATCCGCGACTGCTTCACGGACAGTTTCATTCCAACGACCATCCGCTGGAACTGTAATTTCCCCTGCCGCATCACCTTTTAATTGACGAGGTAATTCTTGCATCTGGATCCATAAGATCCACCCACCATCAGGGGCTCTACTTGGATCTAATGCGGTTGGCTGGCCAATACCAAAAGTCGGCCTGTCAGGTAAATAACCATTATTCGCTTGTGTTACCGATAGGCAAACTTGTTCCATGCTTTCCGTAAAATGCACTAAAGGCACATTGCGCAATTCAGGGTTACACCATGGTGGCGGCGCACTCAATGCAAAATGGATTTGCATACCTGCTCGCCCATAACGGTAACCTTTTGCGCTTTGCATCACTTGGGGAGAAACATCATCAAGCAATGAGCCATACAACTGAGTCGGCGTCACATTGCACACCACACTTTCAGTGGCATTGAACACTTCACCATTTGCAATGACACCCGTCGCTCGACTATTTTTTCCACTGCCTTGAGTGATAATTTTCTCAACATGCATTCCCGTTTGTAATTGACCGCCGTGCTCTTCAATGACTTTGGCAAAAGCCTCGACAATACGGAAACTTCCCCCTTTAACAACCGGCATTCCACCTGCAACAACCGCGGCAAAAGTAAGCTTACCAATCAACGCTGAACTAGCTTCATCAGGCCCGAGTCCAGTGTGCAACACCCATGGAGCCATCAGCGCGCGACTAAAATCATGCTGTAATTCACGTTCAGACCAACGACGAAAACTTTCAACACCCGACTTAGCGAAATCAAGCAACCCATCAACGCCACGTTTACGCCACTCGGAAAACAATAGCTTTAACATGCCACCGCTATACGGATTCTGTCCTAACAAACCAAAAGTTAGCGCCGCATCTTCTGTAAATAATTTATCGGCCATCCGACGAAAGACCAAACCATCACCAGGAGCAATACTATCGAGTTGCTTAGCCGCTTCAGCAATATCACGTTTTAAAGCAATTGATTTACCATCCGGTTGAACCAATCCGGTTGAATAATCACATTGCGCAAATTCCAAACCCTGTTTTTTTAAATAGGGTTCGAGCTCTTGATAACCAGGACTGCCCACAAATAAGGAATACCAGCAAGAAAGCAGGTCATGGGTATAGCCTTCAAATAAATTTTCTGTACGAATACAGCCACCTAAGCTTTCATTTCGCTCAAGCACTAAAACCGATTTTCCGCGTACTGCCAATAAAGCGGCACACATTAATGAGTTCATTCCACTGCCAACAACAATGACTTGTGGATCGGAGAATGTTGCCATAACTCACCCCACAAGTGCGAGTACACGTAAAGGACTACCAGAACCGCCTTCAATTTTCAAAGGCGCAGCCACAATTACCACTCCTGTTGCAGGCAGTTGATCGAGATTTTTCAAACATTGCAGGCCATATTTGTTATTGCCATGCATTAAAGTGTGGCATGGATAAGGCACAGGCCAAGCGTAGGATTGCCCTGCGTCGGTATTGATAGTTTCAACACCAAAACCTTTTACATCACGCTGATGAATAAGCCACTCGACCGCCTCTTGAGAAGGCCCCGGCGTATGAGCGCCGTCTTCACGCATATTGACATACGCTTCTGGATTATCTGATTTTTTCGACCAATCAGTTCTAAACAAAACCCAAGCATTTGATGGAATTTTTCCGTGTTTAACTTCCCACTGTTGTAAGAAATCGACAGTCAGTACCCAATCCGAATTTTGTGCCACTTCTTTACTCGCATCAACAACCACAGCTGGGGCAACAAAGTGGTGCACAGGGATGGTATCAACGGTGTTATTGGCTTGATCTTTACCACTTATCCAATGAATCGGGGCGTCAAAGTGGGTGCCAGTATGTTCACCACAACTAAAATTATTCCAATACCATGCAGGGCCATTGTCATCATAGCGGGAGATTTGCTCCATACTAAATGACCATACCTGTCCGAATTGCTCCGGCAGTTGCAGCGCAGGAAAAGACGGTGATAGCGTCTGTGTCAGGTCGATAACCTGAATATTGCCTTGTTGTAATTGCGTGGCAAATGACATTAATAATTGCTGATCCATAGTGTCTCCTGCGCCTAGAGCGCGTCATGTAAAGCAGTAAAAGCACCGCTATGAAAAACTAAAGGTTTACCCGTTTCACTGCCGATACGGCGAACATGTCCAACCATTAATAGATGGTCACCAATGTGATCCTGTTTGTGATTTTCACAAACTAAAGTGACGATAGCCCCATGTAATGCAGGTAAACCTTCTGGCGTAATATGAATGGCAACATTCTCAAATTTATTTTCAATACGAGGATTCGCAAAACGCATGGCTAGCTCTTGGTGATCCTTACCCAAAATATTAATAGTGAAATGCTGGCAATCACGAAATGCTGCTAAGTTCGGCGAATGGTTAACTAAACTCCATAACACTAGCGGAGGATCGAGTGAAAGGGATGCAAATGAGTTAATGGTCAACCCAACATCACGACCATCCGCAGTACGCGTCGTGACGATTGCCACCCCTGTCGGGTAGCAACCAAGTAAATTGCGCAACGTTTTTGATTCAAATTCGGTATGACCCCATTGGCTGTCACACATTAGCGTATCCTCTGCAATCATAGACATACTGATTCCTTCCCGTTAAGCGCGGGCTTCTTCCATCATTTGAGATTGAATATAGGCTTCGCAGGCTTGCCCATCTTTCCACCATGGGAATAATACTGGCGGATAGTTAAAAGCATTCGCGATAGTATGGGCGAGTGATGGCAATTGTTGCGCCGCACCTAATAAGTGCAAAATATGAGGCTCTGGCGGGGCTAATAACGAATTAGTCCATTCCACAACATTGCGGCCGTATTTCCAGAATTGCTCGAATGTTTCAGTCATCCACTCCGCGGTATAAGCCTTGTCTCCATGCGCTAAAATCGCGTCATAATAGACTTTGCACGCTTTGGTGGCATTGTTAGAACCTTGTCCTGTGAGTGGATCATTGGTCACTAATGCATCCCCTAATCCGAACACTACCTTGCCCGATGGCAATGTCAGAACAGGTTTACGTACCGTTGGTGCAAAACGACCCGCCAGAATACCGTTATCATCGGTCAACTCGATATTGCGGCAACGATCCGCTTCCCAAGGTAAATATGTGTTGAGGATCTTTTTGCTATAAGCCAAATGTTCTTGTGGAGTACGCGCTTCATTCCATTGATCCATCGGCCCCCCCGGAACGCCTTCAAATACCATGATGTGACAATCGCCACTATTAGTAAGTGAGGGAAACACAAAATATTCGCCAATACCGGGGATCAAATTAAAGGAGACTTGTGAATATTCTGGCGTTGGTAACATGCCATGAACATAAGTCAGCGCTAATGCGCGCTGTGGCTTATCATAGGGTGAGCGAGATGCATCACGCTCGAGAAGTTTGACTATCTCGCCTTTACCACCTGCCAGTATCACTAAATCATGAGTTTCAGCTAAACGCTCAAGCTCAGCAACACCCACATCTTCGATGCGCAAATTACCGCCACGAGCGGCAAATAGCTCCATCCAGTAAGGCATTTTGATTCGTTGATCAACTGCCTGTGCATAGTTATCTAAGCGAGAACGCCATGTGATCGCTTTTTCACCCGGTTTTTCTGGGTGGGGAACGGTAAAGCCAATACCTTCAACGGGTGGGCATTCGTCTTCCCAAAAGTTAATTCCAAGGTCACGCTCAAATTGCAGTGAAATATCAAACATACATTGGCTAGACATCACGCGACCATTTTTGACATCATCCGGTGTACGGTTAGTGGCGACGGTGACTTCATAACCTTTGTTCAAGAGGCCTAAAGCCAATGGCATACCCGCTTGACCACCACCTACGATTGCAATACGACGCATAGTTTATTCCTCAATGAAATTAAAATGATGATGTCTTATTCAGCAAGACGGGGAATTGCGGGTTTAGCCTGTTCAGGCCCCATAGCGGAGTAACCGCCATCGACAGCGTAATCTGCGCCAGTAACAAAACTTGCCAGATCAGAAAGTAGGAAAGCCACCACCTGAGCAATTTCTTCAGGGTCGCCAACACGTTTTAATAGGTGATAATCAGCCGCAACGCGGTCTGTTTTTTGACGATCGCCACCCGTAATTTCATCCATCACTCGAGACCATGTCCAACCGGGAGATACCGAATTCACTCGTATTCCCTCGGCGGCATAATCCATCGCTTGGCTGCGTGTCACTTCAAGTAAGGTTGATTTTGATGCGGGATAAAGCCAACGGCCTGTCTGGGCGACAGAAGATGAAATACTGGTAAAATTAACAATCGCGCCTTTGCCTGCTTTTACAAAATGCGCTTTAGCAAATTGTGCCGCCATGACAGCACTAACAACGTTAATATTCAAAGCAGTGAGCCAATCCTGCCTTGTGGATGACTGGCCTTCATCAAGATAAGTGGCAGCCAGATTAACTAAAAAATCGAGTTGACCATATTTTTGCGCAACTCTATCAATACCTTGTTTAAGCTGTTGATCATCAGTAATATCAACCGCTAAAAAATCGATACTAGGCTCAGACTGAGCGACTTTTTCGCCATTAATTCTATCGATATCAAAAATGGTGACTTTAACACCATAAGAGCTCAATATTTTCGCCACTGTTGCGCCAATCTTAGTTGCGCCTCCGGTGACAATTGCAACTTTCCCCTGCAAACCTTTCATTTTTGTGCCCTCTTCTTGCTCATTCGAAACAATGCACTCACAAATAATTAACATGACTTATCATTGCGCAAAAAAAGGAAAAATCGGTAGCCGCTATACGCAAAGATTATCCAATCAGCGCGGCAATTTGAGAAATAAAGTGATGATATAATTAGACAAATAGCCACATTAAGCAGTGGCTATCCAAAAAATGAAAAGTGTGAGTTACCACTATGAAAAGAAAAAGGGATAAAATATTGCGCCATAATCGCTTTATGGACGTTCTAAAATTTGTGCTCCTGGGCCTCGACTTCCTAAAAAATCCTCAGGGTTGCGCAATGGACAATCGCTGAGTGAGAGACAGCCACAGCCAATACAGTGATCTAACTCATTACGTAAACGAGTTAACTGTTTGATTCGTCGATCTAAAGATGTTTTCCATTGCGTTGACATCTCTTTCCATTGCTCAGAAGTTAGCTTACTGTTAGCCGGAAAACGTCCCAGCGCATCTTGAATCTCCTTCAAAGGGATACCTGTACTTTGAGCGACTTTAATAATAGCGATATAACGCAGCACAATGGGTGGAAAACGTCGCTGATTTCCTTGTGTTCGGGTACTTTGAATCAATCCTTTTGACTCATAAAAATGCACCGTGGATACCGCCACTCCAGAACGACTCGCAACCTCACCTACCGTTAAAGCCCTACTAAAATCAATGGGTTCTTCTTTGACTTCCCTTATTTTTATCGTTTTTGTGTCTTTGTTTTCCATTTTCATACACCTTTGCTTGACCTCAACTTAACTTAAGGTTTTATAGTGCCCCACTCTGCACTTGTCAATTAAAGTTATTTTTAAGGGGGAGGCACTATGTCATCGATAATCAACAAAATTTTAGAGAGCAACAAGTGTGGATTATTACTCAGGTGTTGATCTTAGTTTTATTTGCTTCAACCAGCTTAGCCAAAATCACAATATTTTGGGCAATCGAACATGTGCACTTATGGGTGAGTTAATAGTGGTGGCTATTACTGAACATTTTCGGCGTCTGTATTTCACGCAAACTGCGTAAAAGTAGTAGGAAACTAGAATGACTAAAAAAAATATGAATAAAAAAACAATAATAACCTTCTGTGTAATATTACTCACAATAGGTAGTGGCGCAGCCATCTATTCGACTTATGCACAACATGATGAAAATAAACAAACCGCTTATCAATATCCTTCTGTCAAAGTAGCCTTAGCACCCGTCACTTTAGCGAGTGCCCCTCGTACATTTTATGGCGTAGGCGAATTAGAAGCTGGCAACCAAGTTTTTGTTGCCGCGGAAACTCAAGGTCGTATTACTAAAATCTATTTTGAATCTGGTCAGCAAGTTAAAAAAGGCCAACTTTTAGTTCAACTCAATGATGCCGTCGAACAAGCTGATTTGACTCGCTATCAAGCACAAATGCGCAATGCAACACGCTTGTATGATAGAACACGCTCACTAGCAACTCAGCACTTAGTAGCAGAGGCTCAAGTTGATAGTACCCGAGCAGAACGAGATATCGCCCAAGGACTTATTTTACAAACCCATGCCTTGATCGCCCAAAAAGCTATTCACGCCCCTTTTGATGGCGTCATTGGTATTCGTCAAGTGCATGATGGACAATATTTAAGCCCTGGGGAAGCCATTGCTAGCCTCGTTGATACTCAAACATTAAAGCTCAATTTTTCATTAGACGAACAAGCTTCACCTGAACTACACCAAGGACAACTTGTTGATATTTCTGTCGATGCTTACCCCGGAAAAGTCTTTCCCGCTCGCATTACCGCTATTGACCCACTCATTGGCAAATCACGGACTATCGCCCTACAAGCCACATTAAATAATAGCGATGGCACATTAAAATCTGGCATGTATGCCAATGTTAATGTTGTTCGCCAAGTGAGTAATGAAGTGCTGACGATCCCTGAAACAGCAGTAACGTATACCGCTTACGGTGACACTGTTTTTATTACAAAGGGGAGTGGTAATGCCATGACTGCAAAACGAATTTCAGTCAAAACCGGTCAACGCTGGAATGGAAAAATCGAGATAGAACAAGGTTTAAAAGCAAATGATCAAGTCGTCACTTCAGGGCAATTACGTCTAAATGATGGTTCGCCAATCACGCCTATAGCGCAAGATACATTATCTCAACCGATGATAGATACGGCTCAAGGTTCATAAGGAAGACGCTATGAAATTTACTGATATTTTTGTTCGTCGACCTGTTTTAGCACTCGTGGTCAGTGCATTAATTGTTTTACTCGGGTTATTTGCATTAAGTAAATTACCTATTCGCCAATATCCACAGTTAGAAAGTGCCACTGTTACCATTACAACTCAATATCCTGGTGCTTCAGCAAAACTTATGCAGGGATTTGTCACTCAACCTATTGCTCAAGCGGTCTCTTCTGTTGAAGGCATTGATTATTTATCTTCTTCATCAGTACAAGGAAGCAGCCTTGTTACTGTACGTATGGCGCTAAACCGTGATTCAACACAAGCGCTTACTCAAGTCATGGCGAAAGTGAACCAGGTCCGTTATAAATTACCAAAAGAAGCCTATGACCCTGTAATTGAACTCTCCTCAGGAGAATCAACTGCTGTGGCCTACATTGGTTTTTCCAGTACCAATTTATCCATTCCAGCCTTAACAGATTACATTTCTCGCGTCGTCGAGCCAATGTATTCCTCTATTGAAGGCGTTGCTAAAGTACAAGTTTTTGGTGGGCAACAACTCGCAATGCGTTTGTGGTTAGATGCCGATAAACTTGCTGGCCGAGGACTTTCTGCCGCTGATGTTGCTGAGGCGGTACGCAAAAACAACTACCAAGCCGCTCCCGGTAAAGTAAAAGGCGAATACGTGCTTTCTAACGTTTACGTTAATACGGATTTAACTAACGTTAACGAATTTCGCGATCTCGTCATACGCAATGATGGCAATGGTCTGGTACGTTTAAAAGATGTTGGCACGATTGAACTCGGTGCATCTTCAACCGAAACCAGTGGTTTGATGAATGGTGAACCCGCGATTTACTTAGGATTATTTGCCACCCCAACAGGAAACCCCCTTGTCATTGTTGATGGTATGAATAAATTAATGCCTGATATCATCAAAACATTACCACCCGAAGTGAAAATTGAGATGGCATTCGAAACATCTCGCTTTATCAAGGCCTCCATAAGCCAAGTGGTCAATACCTTAATTGAAGCATTACTTATTGTTATTGTAGTCATTTATCTATGTCTGGGTTCAATTCGCAGTGTCATTATTCCTATTTTAGCAATTCCCTTGTCCATGCTCGGTGCCGCAGCTCTAATGATGGCTTTCGGCTTTAGTATCAATTTGTTAACGCTACTTGCGATGGTTCTAGCCATTGGGCTAGTTGTGGATGACGCTATTGTAGTGGTCGAAAATGTACATCGCCATATTGAAGAAGGGAAATCACCTGTACTTGCGGCATTGATAGGTGCCCGAGAGGTCTCAGGGCCGGTAATTGCCATGACAATTACATTAGCGGCGGTCTATGCGCCCATTGGCTTGATGTCGGGTTTAACAGGCGCTTTATTTAAAGAGTTTGCACTGACTTTAGCCGGTGCCGTCATCGTTTCCGGTATCGTGGCATTAACGCTTTCCCCCGTCATGAGCTCATTTATGTTGAATTCACAGCAAAATGAAGGCCGAATGGCACGAATAGCAGAAAAATTCTTTGCTACGCTTGCTCGCTATTACACTGTTGTACTTAATTTTTCCCTCAATAATCGTTGGATAACGGGTATTCTGGCGATTGCTGTCGTAATCAGTTTGCCATTACTTTATCAATCAGCCCCTCGCGAACTTGCGCCCGTTGAAGACCAATCCAGTGTACTCACTGCAATTAAATCACCGCAACATGCCAATCTTGAATATGTTGAACGCTTCTCTCACAAATTACATGATGTTTTCATCCAATTACCCGAGACCGAAAGCACTTGGATCATTAATGGTACCGATGGCCCATCGTCAAGTTTTGGGGGCACAAATTTGTCGTCATGGGAAAAGCGTGAACGCCCAGCATCCGCAATTCAGTCCGATTTACAGGGTATGGTAGGGGATGTTGAAGGAAGCAGTATTTTTGTCTTTCAATTACCGGCCTTACCTGGCTCCACAGGGGGATTACCGATTCAAATGGTATTAAGGAGCCCGCAAGACTATCCAGTGTTATATAAGACAATGGAGGAGATTAAACAACAAGCTCGGAAAAGTGGCCTATTTATGGTGGTCGATAGTGACCTTGACTACAACAATCCAGTAGTTGAGATCCGTATTAATCGAGCCAAAGCAAATAGCCTAGGCATTAGCATGCAAAATATTGATGAATCACTCAACTTATTAGTTGGTGAAAACTATATTAACCGCTTTGGTATGGATGGCCGTTCTTATGATGTTATTCCACAGAGTATTCGCAGCCAACGCCTAACACCGGAAGCACTATCACGCCACTATGTAAAAGCTCAAAATGACACCATGATCCCGCTTTCAACGGTTGTGGATATCAATACACAAGTTGAACCCAATAAACTTACTCAGTTTAATCAACAAAACGCAGCCATTTTCCAAGCAATTCCTGCACCAGGCGTTACTCTAGGGGAAGCTGTTAGCTACCTTGATACTATCGCAAATGAATTACCCGCAGGATTTAGCCACGACTGGCAATCCGATTCGCGCCAATATAAACAAGAAGGAAACACCCTCGCCTTTGCCTTTATGGCGGCGCTTCTTATCATTTATTTAGTTTTAGCAGCACAATATGAAAGCTTAGTCGACCCACTGATTATTTTGATTACCGTCCCACTGTCCATTTGTGGCGCCTTGATCCCACTCGCTTTGGGTTATGCCACCTTGAATATTTATACTCAAATAGGATTGGTCACTCTAATAGGACTTATTAGTAAACACGGCATTTTGATGGTGGAATTTGCCAATGAATTACAAGCCCATGAAGGGTTAGACCGACGCCAAGCTATCTTAAAAGCAGCACAAATTAGGTTACGCCCTATCTTAATGACCACTGCGGCAATGGTTATCGGTTTAGTGCCTTTACTGTTTGCAACTGGTGCCGGAGCCAATAGCCGCTTTGGATTAGGCCTCGTTATTGTAACCGGGATGTTAGTGGGTACTTTGTTCACGCTATTTGTTTTACCAACCATTTATTCACTACTTGCCCGTAATCACAGTACAACCGCACTGACACCAAGGCGTTATGAGCTTGCAGAAGCCAATCGTCTGATTAAACACACTGAGGAGATATCTTAATGAGAAGTTCTTTAACAAGTCATCAAAGGGATAACCGCATCATCAATGAAATCGACGTCAATGAGATGAGTAATAGTATGGCAATGCTATTTATTTATCATGGTCCTGCTGCGCCAACAAAGAATAAACAACTTGCAGACAGAAATGAAAATAGCATACAAAAAATAGTTCGCTAGTCTAACTACGTCGATGTAGTTAGGTTAGAAACCGCATAATAATTTATTATGCGGTTTTCTATTTAAAGCCCTTCGTAGAAAGCAAAAACCAGTTTACCTTCTTTGATAAGAATTGGATTGCCGGGTAATGCATCAAGTATCGTATCTTGAGAGCTATCAACCACGACAGCAACATCACGATAATGATTGTCTTCCAATAACTTAGTCAGTTGATCTAAGCGATAAAAACGATTTACCGCATCAGGATACTTCAATCCATAACCTAACTCACCCGTTTGATGAAGCATCGTAATATCACTACGTTTTAATACCCATGCTAATGACGTCCCAAGTCCCACATTGTTTGTCAACAGAACAGCTCTTTTCGACAGCTTGTCTTGGTACTTAGCAATCACATTTTGCGGAGTATTGTTACTTTCAATATACTTTGGAATAACATGACCAACACTCAAGCTCAGCACCAAAGTGCACGCGGCGGCGAGATACCAAAACTTTGGTTTAAACGACACCAAAGCCACAAGCGTCCAAAATATAAATGCACCTGCGGCTAACCATAGCTTATTGCTTTCATCTATTTGATAAACATTAATTTTAGGGAAATATGGTGAAGCAATAATGGCAATAGTGGCTATCAGGCCAAATACGATATTGATACAGGCATTAAGACGCACAGTACCCACTTTTTTCTGCCAAAAAGCACTATCAATATAAGCTGCCATTAAAATAGCAATAGGTGCAATGCAGGGTAAAATATAGGTAAGTAACTTTCCTTTTGTAATACTGAAAAAGAGGAAAGGTATGACTAGCCAGAGCAGAAAATACAGATGAATGCCTTTTTGGCGCCATGCATGAGCAATGGAAGCAAATAAGTATCCTAACCAAGGAATAACAGCGGCTAATAAGATAGGGATGTAAAACCAGATTGGCGATTTATTTTGAGCGTCGTTAGACATGAAACGCTGTACATGTTCAACCCAGAAAAAATAATGCCAATAATCAGGCTCACGGCTCGCGATAACAAAAGCCCAAGGTAAGCAGATTAGAAAAGCCGTAAATATAGCGACAAATGAAAAGAAAAATATTTCTTTAAACTGTTTAAAATAAATAGCCGCAACCGAACATACCAATGTAGGTAATACTAAAACTAAAAAACCTTTGGTTAATACCCCTAAGCCACACGCAATACCAATAAAAATAAAGGCGATAAGTTTATGAGAAAAGTACTTTGTGGTTAATCCCCATTGAAAAAAGAAGATAATCATCGTAATAAATGCTGTTACGATGGGGTCTAGGATATTATAAGTGCCAATGGTGAATACCATTAACATAGAGAGATAAATAAAAACGGCATTAAAAGCGATATTTTCTTTTTTCCAAGCCATTTTTGCACTGAGGTAGACAAAAAAACCACTTAATAATGTACTAAATACCGCACCTAGCCGTACTGAGACATTATTTTCACCAAACAACATTTGAAATACGGCACCAACCCAATAACCAAAAATAGGTTTTTCAAAGTAACGTATATCAAGCAGTTCCGGTACACTCCAATTATAACTACGGATCAATTCACGACTTATTTCTGCGTAACGTAGTTCGTCTGGCTGCCAAAGCAACCGGCCATTAAGTGGGATAAAATAAGTTACTAGTACAAATCCAAATAACAGACACCATTTTAAATAGGCAATTTTATTATTTGCCATAATCATCTCATCTCAACCATTCTTTTTATGAATATCTAATAATTAGGGACGCTTTAACACAAGATTAATGCTCATGATCTTCCAATCATTTCCATTATCGTTGGCTTTACTAAACCCCATATAAACAAATCAACAATTTATTTTTAGTAATCTTGCTGTGTATAAACAATCAATAAATGAAAACAACATTTACTTCGATAAGATGAAGATAAGAATCAACATATCAGACTCAACCTAAAAAAAATAGTTCAGCGCTCCTGCTGCTATTTTCACTCAATTCATATAAATGCTCATTTCTATGTCATATGAATATCATATTAGTTGTCATACATAGTCAAAATAAGCGTTAAACACCTAAGCCCCATATAATAGTGCCCATAAAAAACTGCTATTGATAATAAAAATCATCTAATAGCAGTTGTTTAATTGATGGTTTAAAATGAAAAACCAACTAAATTTTGAGCTTAATCTTTATTTAGCAGCATCTAACGCTTGTGCTAAATCGGCTAAAATATCATCAATATGCTCAATACCAATCGATAAACGAATCATATCCCGCGAAACACCCGCTTGTGCTAACTCGGCATCATTCAACTGACGATGCGTAGTTGACGCTGGATGACAAGCCAAAGACTTGGCATCACCTATATTAACCAAACGCACAATTAATTTTAGTGCATCAATGAAACGCCCACCAGCCTCTTGTCCACCTTTAATACCAAATGACAAAATACCCGCTGGTTTACCATCCATATATTTTTGCGCCAATGCATGTTCAGGGTTACTCGCGAGGCCTGCATATTTAACCCATTCAACTTGTGAATGTTTATCTAAATAATTCGCTACTTTTAATGCATTTTCAGTATGGCGATCCATTCTTAACCCAAGTGTTTCAAGCCCTTGAAGAATTAAAAATGAATTGAATGGTGAAAGTGCAGCGCCAGTTCCACGTAACGGTGCAACGCGACAACGGGCAATAAAAGCCGCTGCGCCAAAATGTTCGGTATAACTTACGCCGTGGTAAGCAACATCAGGTTCAATTAATAGAGAAAATCTATCTGGATATTGTGCCCATGGGAATTTACCCGAATCAACAACCATTCCGCCAAGAGAAGAGCCGTGCCCACCAATATATTTAGTTAATGAATGAACTACAATATCCGCACCATATTCAAACGGGCGACATAAATAAGGCGTTGCGACGGTATTATCAACAATTAAAGGAACACCATGACGATGAGCAACTTCGGCTAGTGCCTCAATATCAACGATAAAACCGGCAGGATTAGAGATTGTTTCACAAAATACTGCTCTAGTTTTATCATCAATCAGCGCTTCAAGCGCAGCTAAATCATCATGCTCAGCAAAATGTGTTTTAATCCCTAAACGAGGTAACGCATGGGCGAGTAAGTTATAGGTTCCACCGTATAACTTAGCAACGGAAACAATATTATCCCCTGCTTGTGCAACTGTTTGAATCGCATAAGTAATCGCAGCCATTCCTGATGCAACAGCAAGCCCCGCAATCCCACCTTCTAAAGCAGCGACGCGCTGTTCCAATACATCATTAGTTGGATTCATAATACGAGTGTATATATTCCCCGCCACTTTCAAATCAAATAGATCAGCGCCATGCTGTGTATCATCAAAGGCATAGGACGTAGTTTGATAAATTGGCACTGCAACAGATTTCGTTGTTGGGTCTGGAGAATAGCCTGCGTGAATCGATAATGTTTCTAATTTCATTTTTTATCCTTGTTATAGCGCACCAAAACGGTACTACTCACTACAAGCCGATTTAACTAAGCTATAAGGCGACCATTATTTGTTACTGACTGTTATACCAATCGATATTACCTAAGCGTAATTTTCAAACAACTATCTTCACTTGAAATTATTTCATCTAACCTGCTTCTCTCAGTTATACATCTAGATGGCTACTTTGAATACCAATAGCACTATTTATTTCTCGGATTATTTCTTATATGTCATAACTTATAGATATAAAAAAACCTCACACAGCCAAATAGGCGATATGAGGTTGATACAGAAAAACAAAAGCGATTACAAGAATGCACCATAAATAACGGAAGTTATTGATGCTAAACCACAAAGCAATGTAAATACTTGAGCCAACTTAGATGTGCTGAACTTTTTCATCGCAGGGACAATACGCATTGCAACCACTGGCAGGATGAATAGGATAGCCGCAATCATTGGCGCCCCCATAGTTTCAATCATCCCTAAAATACTTGGATTACGAATAGTGACTATCCACGTTGTCAGAACAATAAATAGCATAGAGGCTATTTCAATTTTCTTCACTGAGAACGATGAGCGAGATTTAATTAAGCCAACTAAGCCTTCATGCGCACCGAGAAAATGACCAAAATAGCTCGAAACAATGGCAGCAAATGCAATAATAGGCCCTAAATAAGAAATAATAGGTGATGGATTGATATTCGCAATATGGGATAACACGCTGATATTTTCTCTCTTCGCAATCTCTAATTCAGCAGGATTAAGCGATAAAACAACAGAGAAAACAAAAAACATCACAAAACCAGTTAACATGATAGCCGCACCACCGGTGATCATATCCGTTTTAATGATAGCTTTATCACCAAATTGTTGACGTTGGTCTTTAGTAAATTGGCTAATAATTGGGCTATGGTTAAATGAAAATACAATTAATGGAATGGCCATCCAAACAACTGTTGGTAATGCCGCCCAATCAGGCGCAACATCTAACATTGACGTATTCCATTCTGGGATCAAATACAGTGATAATGCTAATAAAATGAAGACTAAAGGATAAACCATTAGAGATGTCAATTTCAGCATCAAATCTCTACCGAAAACAACCCCAGCAGTCATTGCAAAAATCAGCACACCAGATAATAACCAACGTGGAATCGGTGCCCAACCAATCTGATTAACGAGGAAAGAATCTACCGTATTGGTAATACCAACCCCATAAATTAAGACAATCGGGTAAATCGCGAAAAAATATGCGAACGTAATAATATTTGCGCCAACTTTACCGAAATGTTCTTCAACAGTATCGGTAATATCTGCATTTGGATTTTTAGCTGATAATACAAAACGTGCTAACCCTTTATGAGCCAACCAAATCATGGGAGTTGCCAGTAATGCCAAGATAACTAGCGGCCAGAAACCACCCGCACCAGCCTTAATTGGTAAAAAAAGTACGCCTGCCCCCACAGCAGTACCAAATAAAGATAAAACCCAAGTGAAATCCTTATAGGTCCATTTACTGACTGACGTCTCTGCAATACTTAGTGGTTTTTCTATTGTGCTCATAAAGTAATTTTCATCATTAACATTGTTGTAAAAAGATGAGCGGATTCTGCATTAAACCAAGAGCACTACCTAGCTTAATTTAAAATTTTGTTGCACTTTTTGGCACAGATCTCATAAATGATGTTAATTAAATGATATTTGTCGAGGTAAGCAGAGAAAAATTCATCATTCGTTTAAAAAAACCCTACTAAAATAGGGATAAAACGTATTAATAAGGTTTATTCGCTTTTTAATTTCAACGTTAATAATTAAAAACAACTAATTAATAGTTAAAAAAATGGCTAGGATTTAAATTAACCCTAACCATTTATATCTGTATTAATATTTAATTAAATATTAAAGATAAATCGGCACCAAGATCTCTGTCGCGATGACCACAACGACCAACCCAACAAGTACGGGAACCGACGTTCTTTTCACCACTTCAAATGGCGAAATCTTCGCCATCCCCGATACGGCAACCACCACACCAGAAACTGGAGACAACGTCCGTCCCAAATTAGAAGCTTGTAGCATTGGAATAACCAAATAGGCAGGATTCACACCCATTTGCTTGGCAAGATGCGGAATCAACTCAACGAATGCATAGAAAGGTGCATTACCTGAACCTGTGGTCATTGCCGCTAACATTGTAATAATTACCAAGGCAATCATCATGATAATAGCGCCTGAGCCGAAAGATTGTGCAAGGTCAATTAGCCCTTTAATAAAGCCAATCGTACTAAGACCTTGAGCAAATACACCAGCGGCCACTAACAGCATGACAACGGTGGCAAATGCATCTGCCATTCCCTTGTAGCAAACCTCTAAACCACCATAAACGTGCTTGGCACTGAAACTACGAATAAACTCAATCACTGCGGCTAAAATAATACAGCCAACAATAATCGTCACTATGTGTAGTTCAGGCGCCCATTTACCATCAAAGACCAATACACCAATAATTGGCGTGAATGGCAAGATTGCATAAAATGCCGGTGCATGAGTTTTGATTTCATTCACATCAAGCATTTCAGTTTTAACATTTTCTTTTCTATCAAGATAACGCTGCCAGAAAAAGTGTGCGATAGACATCGCCACAATTGCCGCGATTGAAATAGGTAATGTCGTTTTGAAGGCGAAATCAATCAACGGCATTTCAGCGGCTTTCGCAGCTAAAATAACATCACCCGAAGTTGGTGCTAAAATAATCGCAGCCGGAGATGCACAAATTGCAGCTGCGGCACCTCGACTAATCCCCACATTGACCATCACAGGGAATAATGTCGCCATCAACAACACCCCAAGACCTGTTGCGGATGAAACTGCCAGTGACATTAAGCAAGCGATAATATATGCCGCAACCATCAAGATATAAGGCGAGTTGATCATTTTTAGTGGTTTTGATGCAATTTTAACCACCACATCATTAGCACCTATGTGAGTCATATAAGTTGCAAACCCACACAACACCATGATCATCATGCCAAGGTCGCCACCTCGGCTCATTAATAGGAATTTAATGTATTCCAAAATATCTGTTACGCGCCACCCCGTCGCTTTCACAGATTCAGGTAATACACTTTTTCCCATCATCGCAGTAATGATCAGAAGTAAAATACCTCCGGTCATTAGCACACCCGTTGCTGAATAGCCTTTTATAATGTAGCGGCCAACTCCAATAGCGACGATAACGCCGATTAAGAGCTCAATCATTTGTTTCTCCTGCCCTGTCTCATTTTGTAATTATAGAAAAATACTCTGCCGAATAATTAAGCTAAATTCACTGATATTAATCATAACAGCAGATGGTTTTAATATATAAATAAGACAAAGTACAAGAAAAAAAATAATAATTCTTTTTTTGAAGACAAAACGAGGTTCATTTCCCTAACAATAAGTACTCGCTAGGGAAACAATAATTATCTTAGAAAAAATATTTGAAGCGGGCACGAGCACCATAACGGTCGTTATCGTGACTATTAATCATATTATGGGTATCAGTATTAATTCTAGAATAATACGCCCCCAAGTAAATTTTATAGTTATCTAAGTCCAATATTTGGGGTAATTCATAAGAAGCATAGATAGTGTGGATATCGTATTTACCCGGTGTTGAGTTTAATACAGAGTTTGGATCAGACGATATCTTATCTGAGTTAAAATCTTTAATATCATTATGTGCAAAGATATAGCCGAGCTGAGCACGACGCCATAAACCAAAACCGCCTATCGATAAATCTTTTTCAGAAGTTGCATCTAAATAAGCAGTGCTCAATGTCAGTTGAAGTCCATTATCAGGATCTTGTGCTAACGTATTCCAGCCTACCGTCATGCCGTAACCATTACGTTTTGACATGTCTTGCCATTTACCCTCTACCGTATCGCCATAAGCATTATTGATAACTTGAGATTCCATTGCGACTGCAACTTTAAAATCATTAGGCTGCCATGCAATCACAGGCCTCAAATAAATCACATTTTTTTTATTATCCAATTGATAGCCATGATACGTTTTGCCATCAAACAAAGAAGTGCCATCTTCAACTAACGCATTAATTTCAAAATACCAATCATCCAACGATTTAGATAATTGAACACTGCCACCATCCCCTGAACGACCACGGCCTTCTTTCATCATATAAATATAACCAAAACCGTCACCATAAAGATCATTCGCCGTATTACCAGAATATTGAATAAAGGTATCTTGACCTAATGAAAACATATCATAAGCTTCATAGCGCCCTAATTTAGCTTCCCAACTATTTTGTTGCCCAAAATAAAATGCCGCATCATCTAAATTCATTTTCCCCGTCATATCTGCCAGCGGCTGTACTGAAAAACCCGCATAGTTACCGTTATCTTTCATATGTTTGCCATCAAGCCCAATTAAGATACGTCCATTAATATCCCAATTATCACTTTTATTAGGCTCATTAC
The DNA here is from genome assembly GCF_003533305.1 of Providencia sp. Taxonomy (GTDB): domain Bacteria; phylum Pseudomonadota; class Gammaproteobacteria; order Enterobacterales; family Enterobacteriaceae; genus Providencia. The sequence goes on from NZ_DOEH01000026.1 coordinate 63,188, forward strand.
CTTTACCAAGCGCTGTACGAACCGACGTAATCTGCCCTTTGCGACTCGCAGCATCCATATTAAATTCAACATCACCATAAAGTTTCAATTCACCAAAATCGTTGTTGTATTGCACTCCTGGGGCTGATTTTTGCGTTTTTTTAGGTACAGTTTCTGCCGGTAATGCAGATTGGCTAGCTTGAGGTACAACGTTCTGAGTCATCATGATGTGCTCAAGCTCTTGCGCTTTACGTTCTGCTGTAGCTGCACGCTGTTCTGCTTGTTCAGCTCTTTTTTCAAGTGCTTGTAATCTTTCTTCAATACGACTGAGATCTGTTTCTGCTTGGCTATTGATAGGAAGAACTGCAACCAAAGCCACTGCAATGGCGGACAAATAAAACTTCTTCATATTGATACCTATTTGAATTAACCCGATAAGCTAAAATTGCAGCTCAACTGACATTGTTTTTATATAAAACAAAAATATTGTTTAGATTATGAACATGAGTATACAATCAAATTACTGTTAACGTTAACAGTAATGATGAAAATAAGAGTTTTCGTATCATTATTTGATGTAACTCAATTGAAGATAATGACCAACAACCGTTAACGAGAAAGGATAAAAAGAAAGAAAAAAGACCAATTACTAATAAAATGGCTTAATTTTTGAATTGTTCATAAATCATGTCACCAAAGAAACCTCTGGACTGTAAATACCTAACTTGTTTACTTTTTTCTTTAAAATCAGAAGGCAAATCATCGCCAAATTTCTTAGTTCGTACTTCAATGGCTTTTTCGAACCAATCGACCTCGACATTTTCAAGATGGGTCTCAATTAATGCTTCAATGAATCCTTTTTGCCGCAGTTCTTGCTTAATGCGCAATGGTCCATAGCCCTTGCGCACATAACTCTGCATCAACAAAGAAACAACACGATCATCATCAAGAAAGTGTTGTTCATCCAGCTTGGCAAGTACTCTTTCAATTAAGAGTTCATCAATAATTCTATCGTTTTTTTCGTACATACGGCGCTTCATACGGGCGAATAGTTCAGCCCTTCCGTAATCACGACGAGAAAGTAAGAAAAGGGCATATTGATAAAGCTCAAGGTCATTCATATTGTTATCTTATTGTCGTTAATTTTATGGGCACATTGATTTTTCAACGTAACCTGTGCCCAACCAAGATTAATGAACTTGAGCACCACTGAGTAATTTATAGATTGTATCAGGTGTATAACTACCATCTTGAAAATAAATAGTCCAATCCGTAATATCATCTCGTGTTAACGGATAAACTTCCCCTTCTTGCATGTGCTGTACATAGAACGGATGGTTAATTAAACGCCCTTCAAATTGCTCACCATTCCATGATATCGGTTCAAACCACATATGTTCATGACCATCATAGTCTTCTTCTTCATCATGATAACCAATACCGCATTTTACTAAGAAACGCCAATCTGAATCCGCTTGTTCTTCCGATTTCCCCATAAATTTAGCAAAAAAACCTTTTTTCTGCACAACCGGCTTTGGCCCATAATTGTCTAACATATGCGTGAAATATTCCCAGCGTAATTTGGCCTTGCGGGACATATCAGCGGTTTCTTCATCAGTTCGCATAAACATCATGGCATTTTGATCTTCAAACCCTTGAAAAAAGCTTTCAAGGGTCGGATTTTCTTGAGTGACACGAAATAACATCACGGAGGGATGCTGGTGAGATTCATCACGATCATGCCAATCCCCCATAAAACGTGCTGAATTTGTATCACCAAACTCAAAATTCATCTCTTCAAGCGGTTTTAAATCATCAACTAATGTCGATTGCCCTACATGCAACAAACCGTCTTCAAACGGTACCGCAACCAAATACTCATGACCAGTTTGTGTTTGCCCAATAAAAATAGGTTCATTAAATACAATCTTGCTCTGAGTAATACTGTTATTCACAAAACTCCAAAATAATTCGGGAATACCATAATAAGAAGCAATCGGATGTGGAATAATAATTTCAGCTTCAGAAAGACCGCAACGGGCTAAACCATGCGTATGGAACCAATACATGGTTGGTGCTCGCTCCTCTTCCGTTTGCTCCTGATTTTCATCTTGGTCGTAAATGGCATGAACCACATATAAAGAGTCCACACTCGGCATCAAATCATCCACTAATTGGAAGTTTAGCCATTCCCGTGTAAATACTTTACCTGCCGCAGAAAGATCTAAACCCAATAACAAATCAGGTACGAGTATTTGAATAATTTTTAATTGTTGAAGATAGCTAACAAGCGGTTGCTCTTGGAACATGCATTCAATGATAACCGCTTGCGGTGCAGAGCTAGCCTCTGCATATAACTCAGGGCTAATTGGATCGGTAGCAAAATACGGGTTAATTGAATATTCCGGATCGCTATCAACAAGAGAAATATAAAAACGTAACTCTTGTTCATCTTTTTTACATGAGAAAAAGAAACCGCCATCTTCTGGGATATAATCAACCTCACCTTCAGTAAAATACGTTTGTTGCTCTAAACGTTTCTCAAGTAATGAAGATGTCAGTTCAGATCCAGGGATCGCCACCATCATAGATGCTTCTTTTTCGCCTTTCCCTGCCGCAATATCAAGGTATTGTTGTTTATTGTTCATTATTTTGACCCATTATTTATTTACTTGAGGATATCAGCTTAAATTCATTAAGAATATTGTGATTATTCTTAACAATTTTATATTGTGATTTAATACTTTGCATTTCGTCTAAGCTAATGAATTATCATTATTCGACAATAATTTATTCTACTTTTCATCCCGTATTCACTAAGGCACAATAGTGCTCTATTGATTATCGGTTCAATGATATTTAGTCGATAAAATAATTCAATTGCATCAAAATATAGGTTATGAAATATGTCTAATTTAACTCACGAACAAAAAGAATACGTTGATGACCTTGCTATGCAACGCGTATTTGACATGAATAACGATGATGTACTCATCAATGCATTAGAGCAAAAAGTCCACCAGATGGAAGAGCACTTAAAAACCTATTTCCATGAACGTGTTCATTTTCATCAACAGAATAAGAAATAGCGTTTAATTTCATCGCTTATGCTAATTATTGTGCCGATTATAATGAATAACGGCACAAACCTTAAACTTAGCCGCAATATTATTAACCTTAATTAACTATCAACCCTCGTTACATTCACTAATAAGTGAATATAAAATAGCATCATGAGCCATCATAAAAGCCAAATACTATGTTAATATTCTACGAAGAAGAATGAGCTTTGTAGCTTATTCCATTTCTCTCTTCTTTATTTTTCGTATATTGAGTTCACTTATGACACGCATATCATTCAGCGCTGCGCTGATCCTTTCATCTTGTATTTCTATTCCTGCCAGTTTTGCTGATAACGATCGTCCTTTATTTTCCATGACCATGAGTGAGTCTGGTGCGCCGAAAAGTAATAATGAAGGGGGTATTACTCGTTCTTCTGCTACAGAGTCACGAGTACTGCCTATTTGGGGAGACGAAGCGCGCGCCCGAGGCTATGATTTACCTGAACCATTTGGGGCAAGTTATGGTTATATGAATATGCGCCAAGATATTGTGGTGGATAAAATTGGTTTTAGCTCTGATAAACCATTAGGACAAGCCCTACTGTCTAAAATCTCTGTCGAGACAGGCCATACTCGCGAAAAAAATGAATCTCATATGCTGAAATTAGACACGTGGGTATTTCCTTTTATGAATATGTATGGTGTTTACGGAAAAACTAAAGGTACATCTAAAACAAATATTACTGGTATTTATCTTGCAGGAAGCCCCGATCCTATGTGGGAAAACCTACCCTTTGTCTTAGACTTTGAAGGTAAAACCTATGGAGGTGGTGTCACCTTTGCTGGTGGCTATAACCAATTTTTTGGGACTTTAGATTTCAATTATACAAGAACAAGTCTTGATATTCTTGATGGTGAAATTTCTGCGTTTGTTATCACCCCTCGTGTTGGTTATGAATTTATTTTTGAACCATTAATTAGTGGGCAAGGAAATACCAAAGTTCAAATTTGGACTGGTGCTATGTATCAAGATATCACTCAACGTTTTAAAGGTGATGTCAGTAAATTATCATTACCAGAAGAACTTGATTTCTTTATGAAAGACCCATCATTTATTGGTAATGTGAAATTCGATGTTGAACAGCACCTTGCCCATAAATGGAATAATACCGTAGGTGCTCGAGTCGAGCTTACTCGTAACTTTAATGTACTCACTGAAATTGGTTTCAATAACCGAAATAGCTTCTTTATTTCAGGAGAGTTCCGTTTTTAATGCTAAAACTGAATGTTCTTCAAAGGCTGACATTGCTCAGCCTTTTTATTATGCCAATATCTCAGGCACAAATTTTACCTGAACGCCAACAAATTGATGGCTGGCTCAATGAGCTTGGTGGTAAAAATAGCTTTGATGAAAGTAAAACTGTTGATTGGGGAATATTACCGGGACCTTTCTATACCCCTGAAATGGGACTGGGAGTCGGTACGGCTATAGTTGGACTGTACCGTATTGATAAAGAAGATAAAATCACACAGCCCTCTTCGATTGGCTTAAGTGGTTTTGCTTCTTCAACAGGGGCTTTTGGTATTAATTTTACCAACTATAATTTTATTGATAACGACCAGTGGCGATTATTTATTTCAGGGACATTAAACAATGTACCCACTTATTATTGGGGCAAAGGTTACGCCGCAGGGAAAAATGATAATAATAAAGAAAAGTATCATTCCCAAGAATTCAAAATTACCCCAAGAGCATTATACAAACTCACTGATGCAACTTATTTTGGATTAGGTTGGCATTTTTCATCAATGAACGCCAGTGACCCAGATGCAGGAGCACGAAAATACTTTTCACAAACCATTGGTGGACGCTCAGTAGTCAATTCAGGTATGAGTACTTATTTTAGCTATGATAGCCGTGACTTCTTACCTAATGCACACCAAGGCCAAGCCTTTGAAGTAATCTACACCTATTTTGCACCTAGTTTTGGCAGTGATACGCGCTTTCAAACCACTCAACTCCAATATGCTTATTACCATGAAATAACTGACAAGACCGTTTTTGCTATCGATAATTATGCCCGTTTTACAACGGGTAACGTTCCTTGGGATCAACTGTCTCTGCTCGGTAATGGCAACCGGATGCGCGGTTATTATGAAGGACGTTACCGTGATAATAATATTTTCACCAGCCAAATTGAGTTAAGACATAAGCTCGATTGGCGACACGGTGTCGCCGGCTGGCTTGGCACTGGTACCATGAGTGACTCCCCCTCTTCATTAAGTGAAGGGCACTGGCTACCTACGGTTGGCGTTGGTTATCGCTTTGAATTTAAACCGAGAATGAATGTACGCCTTGATTTTGGTATTGGTCGAAATAGCACCGGGGTTTATTTTCAGGTGGGTGAGGCATTCTAATGTATAAATCTATTATTATCTTATGCATGACGGTATTTTTAGCGGCTTGCCAAAATACCCAAAAACAGAACTTATCAATTATTGCCCCTGTTTTAACGAGCGATAGCCAAGAAGAAGCCTTGCAAAGTTGGCCTGTCGTTAATGAATTAGAGCCGCCACAAGGTTTGAGAGCTTGCTGTGCATTTGGTTATGACTTACAGGCACAGCTTTGGGGAGTTCCTGTTCCTTTTTATACCATCGACAATATCGTTGAGGTCGATAAACTCGGCGAACATCATTATAATGATAGCTTTGTGGGCGCAGCTGCTGCGTTGATGGGAGTCAGTCATGAAAAAGTCGGATTATTATACACAGATAAAGGCAGTTTTATTGATGTCTCCCATGTCCGAGACACCGCCGATTATACATTCTATTTATTTAGCCAAATTTATCCACGTCTTGGCCAAGAATGGTCGCTAACACTCAGTAATGAGCTGACAAGCAGACAAATTCATTTTAGCGCATTTCATGCGCCACAATCCGCCAAGCAACGCTATACCCTCAGCGCTTATTTAGCCGCAAAACTTGCATTCCAACTTGCCGCATGGCATGAAATAGCCCAATGGTATGGTTACCAATCTGTGCCAGGTTTCTCTGAAGGTATTTCGGCATTTTCCCCTGAAGATTTGTATTCGAACTTATTGGGGGCAAGACTTTCGATGACATTGATTTTACAAGGTCGAGCACAATCATTACCTATGTACGCTCAATCCATCACGCAAATACTCCCTGTAGCATTACATCAACTCGGTGATAAAAAGAAGCAAGATTCCCGTAAAATGTTTGATAAAGTTGATGGTATTTGGTGGAACAGTTACCAACGCGTTCCAGAAAAGTTTCTTGTGTTAACCAGAGACTATGAAACTAAAGATAATCGATTGCCTTTATTTCCAACTCAAATGATCCCCTCGGAAGGTTTGCGATTAAGCCTGCCAGATAGCTACCTTGGTTATTCACTTACACAATTAGCTGAATTACGCTTATTGCCAACAACAAATATGGGACAGCTTCCCACATCGACACATTATTGGACAGTTTCTGACTTTTCACTACTGGCTGAAGCGGCCAAAGCGCAAGATGCACAACAACAAATTTTGCGCCCTTAATGATATAATCTATGCCGTGAACCTTATTAATTCACAGCATAGATATCAAATTTAAATCATTCGTCTATATTGCTAACTAATGGCAAAAATTATCACTAAAATTAAGCGCCTGACTTTCCCATTCCGTTAACAGTTGCATAATCTCTAATGAATCTTGTAAACCCACCGCTGGACGCTTTGCTTCGAGCTGTTTTTGCATTAACGCATTTCCAACCGCTTGGACTTGATAATAAAAAGCATCACCTTCAGCTGAAATTTCAATCCGTTGAGCAGGTTGTTCATAAGGCATAACAGTTATCACATTTCCTTGAACCTCTGGTAACCAAGGGTTACTTTCAATGCGCAAGGTTCCTGCGCTACCTTGAATACTAAAATCCCAAAACATGCCATAATCTTCTACACAATGTAGATGTGCCACAGCAAGCCCAGGCCAAGTTAACAGCGCTGAAGTTTCTACGATATTAGTATCTGCACCTCGTCTACCGTTTGCCGCTATTTGATAGCGATTTGCCATTTCACCATAACTAAGCTGCATGACTAAGTGAATTAAAGATGCGGGATAACAACCAAGGTTATAAATCGCACCTCGACTGTCTGGATTAACAAATTTTACAATATCAGCACCATAACGTGCAGTAATTGAGCGAACTTCACCCACAACACCACTTTTCAATTGAGCGACTAACTCAGTAATCAACGGATGGTGCAAATACATCAATCCTTCAAGAAAGAAAACCTTATGCTCTTTTATTGCTGCTAATGCAATTTGTGTTTTCTCCATATCAACAGAGAGTGATTTTTCACACAAAATAGCTTTTCCTGCACGAGCGGCCTGAAGAATATATTCATGATGTACATGATTAGGTAAAGCGATATAAATCACATCGACTTCTGGGTCAGCAATTATTTGTGCATAATCATTAAACACATGTTTTGTTGGATACTGCTGACAAAAAGCAGCCAGATTGGCACTTGAACGCCCTGCAACACCATAAACTTGATGCCCCGGTACACCGGCAATTGCATCTGCCATCACCCCAGAAATGAAACTTGTTCCCAAAATACCCCAATTAATCATCGAGTAGGCTCCTTGGGCTCATCATCAGATAACGTAGTTTCAAATGCACGGATCAGTTTAACCCAACCGGCTTGGATAAAGGCCTGCGTATGAGGTAAGGTAAAATGTTGCTGATGAGCAGCAAGGCTGTCATAGCGCTCCCATAGAATAAACCGACTAGGATCAGCATTGTCCTGCCATGCATATGCCAATGAGCAGCCAGGTTCCTGACGCATCGCTAAGCAAAATGCATCTATTGCCACCTTTGCTTCTTCAACTGACCATGGTGAATTGACATAAACCTCAGCGGTAACAAAATGCCCCATCTCTTCCATACACACTCTCTTATGAGCTGATTTAAATTTGCACACACTGTTGCATTAACTTTCGTTGAATGACCTATAAAAAACATCTTCTACGAGCTAGTTAAAATACAATTAATGATTTATCCAGTTGTCACATGCCAATTCAGCCACTGCCATTTCAATATCATAAGGTACCGGCTGAGGTATTTTAGCTAATGACTGACTCGCTAAAGCGATACGCTCCAGACTCAAGGTTTGTAACGCTAATCCTAAGTCCATCACTTCGATTGGATTACCATTTCCGGCAGACAAATTAACTAAATTTGCATCCGACATCAGGTACAGTTGTTTTTTATTTTTCAATTGATATAGATTGATTTTCGGTATGATTTCTTCTTTATATTCGGCAAGTTCATTTAATGCTTCAACATCAACTTCTCGTTGAAAATGGCCTGCATTAGCAATAATAACTTTGTCTTTCATTAAGAGAAAATCTTTAGCTGTTAACACGTTATCACGACCCACGACACTCACAACAAAATCTGCATCAGGAATAGCATCACTCAACTGTGCGGTATAAAAACCTTCCAAGTGAGCCTCAAGACGTGTTAACGGGTTAGTTTCAACAACAGTAACATGTGCCCCCATTCCTCTGAATCGTTGAGCAACACCGGAGCCACAATAACCATAGCCAATCACAACCACTTTTTTACCGTGGATCATGACATTAGTCGCGTGAGCAATACTTTCAACCACTGATGAGCCCACACCATAACGGTTTTCAATGATCCGCTTAGCTTGAGTATCATTAATAACTAGCGTCGGCCAAAGATTTGCAGAGAAATCTTCGCGCAGACGATTCGCTCCTGTCGTGGTTTCTTCGGTTGCCCCTAATATTTTAGTCTGTAAATGGCTAAACTCAGGGTCAGTGAGGATCAATTCATGTAAATCAGCCCCATTATCAGCAATGATATCGGGCCCTACGCGTAAAATTTCTTTGCAATAATTAATATGGTCAGCGAAATCTTCTGCTCGTTGTGAAAAAACCTGAGCACCGTAATATTCGACTAATGCAGCCGCTGTTTCATCTTGCGTTGAACCCGGAGAGCCTGTTATTGCAATTTTAGCGCCGCCTTTAGTTAGCGCTTCAATCCACACACCCGTTTTAGCTTCGACATGTAGACAAATACTGATAGTCAGGCCTTTAAACGGTTGCTCTTTTTCAAGGCGGATCATTAAGCTTTGCATAATTGGCATATGTGCTTTCGCCCAATTAATACGCTTCATTCCTTGCGGCGCTAGACTTAAATCTTTAATACGGTACTCAGTTTCGTTCAACATCTCTTCCACCTATTATATTGTTGCGTTTTCACAACTAACCACATCTATTTCTAGTGGTTAACAGTTTCACCTTGTGAATCTGACGGTTTTCTAAGCAACATGTAAATTGAATAAAGAATGGTGAATGAGCCGGTATAACAGGCAAAAACAATCCAGAACATGTGCCAGTCAACAACGCCATTAACCGTATTTAAATCAAGCACCCAACCACTTAACATCGCACCAAGGTAAGTACCAAAACCATTCACAAAGGTCGTAAATATCCCTTGGGCAGTTGAGCGATATTGCAATGGAATTTCTTTATCTAAGAAAAGAGAACCTGAAATATTAAAGAAATCGAACGCACAGCCATAAACAATCATTGATAACAGAAGTACGAAAGTACCAATGGTTGAGAAATCACCATAAGCAAATAGACCAAAACGTAAAATCCACGCCAACATACTGAATAATAAGATGGTCTCTATTTTGATTTTCTTAAGTAAGAAAGGAAGTACTAAAATAAAACAGACTTCTGAAAATTGAGAAATAGACAAGAAGATCGTTGGAAAACTTGCAAATAATGAACCTTCAGCCTCTGGATTTTTTGCCAGATCTTGCAAGAAAGGCACACCCAGTGTGTTAGTGATTTGCAAAACCGAACCCAACAACATCGCAAAAAAGAGGAATACAACAACATTATGTTTTTGAAAAACGAATAAAATGTTTTTCATATTAAAGTTAGACGTCGCGATAGCTTCTTTCTCAGATTTATCAACAGGTTTAGCCGCTGGCAAGGTGAGCGAGAAAATGGCGAGCACAACAGAAGCACCCGAAGCGATAAATAGCTGATAATGGCTCGTTTCAAGTCTTAATAGGCTTATCGTCCACATTGCAGCAATGAAGCCGACAGTACCGAATACACGAATTTTAGGAAAATATTTATTTGATTCTAATTTTTGCTGTTCTAGTAACTCAAATAGGATGCTATTACACATCGATATACTTGGCATATAAAACATTAAATTCAATAATAAAACTAAAAATAGCATGGTTACACTGGTGCTATACGCCACTAAAATTAAGGTAACGGCTGAAAGCAAATGCAGGGTAATAAATACCAGTTTTCGATTATTAATTTTATCTGCAACCATACCAATCACTACAGGTGCAAAAAGTGAAGCGAGACCCAATGAACTAAAAACTAATCCAATATCACTCCCTTTAAACTGCAACGTATTAAATAGATACGATGCCAAGGTCACGAGCCAAGACCCCCAAATAAAATACTGTAAAAACGACACAACTTTTAATCTAAATATTGTACTCATTTAATCACCCGTTAGCTGTAGGATGCCATTTATGTCACCGCTATTATCGGCCAAACTATAAATTACTGACCAAACTATAGTACCGACCATCGCATCATACATATGATTATTATTCCCTAATGTGAGGTAATTCACAGTAAGTCATACGTATTACTTATTTAATTGGCTTAAATAAATTTACTTTACTCATTCGCTTTACTCATATTAATAGTGCATATTTTCACCCTATAAATAAGACGAGGTAAAACAAATTAATATCCACCTTATTATCCTAGACCTTTGTTACACTTGCTATAAAAAAAGGTATTTGCGTTATGACTAAAAAAAAGAATAGTTCGACATATCAACCCTCTATTAATAGTAAAGATGTCGCTAAATTAGCAAATGTCTCACAATCAACTGTTTCACTTGTTCTTAGCGGTAAATCAAAAGGTAGGGTTTCTGAAGCCACTCGATTACGCGTTTTAGCTGTCGTTGAAGACTTAAATTATCAACCTAATGTCAGCGCTCAAATGCTACGTAATGGTTCATCAACCAATATTGCCTTTGTGGTACCTGATCTACAACAACCCTATTTTGGAAAAGTTATTTATGCCGCAGAGATAGCGGCTGCTAAATCAGGTTATTCTGTTATTCTCCTCGACAGTATCGCTAATGATGAATGGTGCGATAAACTCATTTCCCTTTTTCAAAGTAAAGTAATAAGTGGCTGCATTATATATGCTTGTAGTGATGAATTTACGCTCAAATTAGCCAGTTATAGAAAACAAATCGTCTATATTGAGCCCGATAATGAAGACAATATTGATATTGAGCTTAATATTACTGAAACAACGAATAAAATCATCGAATACATTCAGCAATCAGATCGTTATCGAATCGGTTACTTTCGCGCTGAATTCCCTAGAAGGCATTTTCTTAGACGACATCGCATATTCGAAAGTAAATTTAATGCACTAGAACACCAAAATAAAACACTGCATCTTGAATATTCAACTTTCTCTGTTGAAGAAGCGACTTATCGCGCAGAAATATTACTCCAAACCCAGCCTAATCTCGTTATCTGTGATGATGATTTACTTGCAGGCGCCATTTATCGTGCGGCAAGAAAACATAATATTGAGATACCACAAGACATCGCTGTTATTGGTTTTAATGATACAGACCTTTGTCATTATTTATATCCTGAATTATCAACGGTACAGATCCCTGCCGAATATATAGGTGCCTTAGCAATCAAAATGCTTATAGATAGGGCAAATGATATTCAAGTCACTGAGCAAAAAGAACTCATCGAACTTATTTATGTTCCCCGCAATTCGACCCGCTAATTTATACTGGGTGATCATTCTTCAATGACTCATTATTAAAATAGTCACTCATTCACCCTTTCCAGAGACATTTAACTAATAGGTAATATTAACATTATCAGCATTACAATTTATCACCCAAGAAAGAGATTATTTAATCAAAATATGTCACCTCCCACTCCATTTTCACGACCTTTTAAAATGATTTTTTTAGATAAAACCTATGCTAAATTTACTTTTCTTTTATTGTGTTTTACCCACCACTTTCTTACTCATTACTAGGACATGTAAACATTCCTAAAAAGATGCATTTCTCAATTTGATTAAAAAATACACCACTAACCGCTCATTTATTAACCAAAATAACCTTTCAATAAGTACATGAATTGATTGTATTTTGATCAAATTTAACTTATGTAACGCCAACATCAAGGCAAATAAGTAATGATAATTTATAAATAACCAAAAGGTACTATAAATTATTTTAGCTAACCACTAAAAAATAAACATAAATTTAATTTACCCTCAAACCATAACAAAACAATACAGAAATTTAGCTAATGTCAGCCGGATATAAGTAGCTCATGAAAAATTATTCTGCTACTATTCGGTCGAATTTTGTTCAGAGATACTTAGGAGAAGCAAATGCCCTCTCGAACGATGAGGACAAAAGCCGTCTTCGCTTTCTTATTTTTACTATTATTTTCGAGTCTTAGTTTAGGCTCTACCAGCACCAGTACCATGCTCAAAAAAGAGTATTCTCACAAGGCAGTGCAGAGCACAAATCAAGCTCAAACATCGTTGCCTGATTTGCGAAAATACCCAACTGGTACACCACGTAAGAAAGCGTTTTTGAAAACGGTTGTCCCCGTGATTGAAAAAGTCAATCAACAGATTATGGAAGAGCGAAACTGGCTCCTTTCAGTGCGTAAAAACAAGAAGTGGAGCGCACAAGAGCTACGCCAACTGGCTCAAATATGTGATAGCTATGGTATGAAATGTAATAACCCACAACGTATTAACTGGGATAAATTACTCAGTCGTGTGGATATCATGCCGACACATTTAGTGGCGACACAAGCTGCAACAGAATCAGGTTGGGGTACATCTCAACTAGCAACACAAAATGGTAATTTGTTTGGAATGCGCTGCGGAAGCGGGTGTCAGGCTAAACAAGGGAAAGTTAAAGGTTATTCTGTATACTCTTCAGTTGAAGGCACCGTAACCGCCTATATGAAGAATATGAATACCCACAATGCTTATGAATCACTACGTAATTCAAGAGCGAAACAACGTAAATCAACTGATGAGTTAGATACCACAAAACTTATCAATGATATGAAAGGCTACTCAGAGTTAGGTTCTACTTATAACCGCTATTTACAAGAGATGTACGCGAGTAACGAAGAATTGATTACACAAGCTCAAAAAAGAGCAATAACTCGCATTTAATTTTGTATCACCAGGTACAAGACACTAAAAAATCCACTCTCAATAGAGTGGATTTTTTTATTGAGCCAACTAAGATAAATCAGCGCCTAAAAAAGCGCATCAATATAGAGAACAGACATAAGTATGTGACTTAAGTCGTTGAGAGAGACCAACAACGCACCTGCTTGAAATATGACGAGCAATAATCTTATTGCATAAGGCATGATAATAAATATCATAGGGCATCTTCTTACTACTAAAATAATTAACATTTTGAGTCCAACATGAATTTTTTCTCGTTTGAGTTTCTTGGCTCTTTTTTAGTGTTTTTCCTTATTTATTGGAGTTGTCAACCAAGCGCAAAGTTACAAAATGGCTTACTTATTACAGCAAGCTACTTTTTTGTTTATTCATTTAGCCCTGACTTTGCTTATATATTATTCGGCTATACCTTTTTCATTTATCTATTAACTAACTGGCTAACAAATTGGCTCACTAATAAATGGATTTATGTCATTCTAGCCACAGGAATTATTGGCTGCTTTACTTTATTTAAATACTATTCGTTTTTCCAAGAAACCATACAACAAACATTAGACAAATTCGGTTTCAGTGTTGGGCTGCCTATTATTGAGTTGCTCGCGCCATTAGGCCTATCCTTTTATGCTTTCCATTCCGTTAGCTACACAGTCTCGGTTTGCCGTAAAGAAATAACTAAAGCTGACTTTTTTGATGTCACTTTATACCTTGCCTTTTTTCCTAGCATCGTCGCAGGCCCAATTAACCGAGCAAAAAACTTCCTACCGCAAATACAAGCTGAAACTCGGACAATATTAGACACCCGAAAAGCAATACTGCTTATCTGCTTGGCATTAGTTAAGCTATTTTTATTTAGCTCATTTCTTGCCGAGAACTATGTTAATCCCGTATTCGATGCCCCTACTGGATACAGTGCGGGAGAAATCTTAGTGGCAACCTACGCCTATGCTTGGAATATCTATTTTAATTTCTCTGGTTATACCAACCTAGTCACAGGTATTGCGCTATTACTTGGCTATAGAGTACCCGTTAACTTTAATGCACCTTATATGGCCGCTAACCTCAAAGAATTCTGGGCGCGTTGGCACATTAGCTTATCAACCTTTATTCGCGATTATGTTTATATCCCATTAGGTGGCAACCGTAAGGGATTTAGTCGAATGAATACCAACGTTTTTCTCGCAATGGTAATTTCAGGGTTATGGCATGGCGCCGCAATGACATTTGTGGTGTGGGGAGCAATACATGGTTTAGGGATTGTATTACTCAACCTTAAAAGTTTCTGTATGGAAAAATTAGGTTGGACAAAAACATTACCGAACAAAACACTCTCGACTTTAGTGTCGCGTATTATTACCTTCCACTTTGTGTGCTTCGCTTGGATATTTTTCCGCAGCCAAACTTTTGATGATGCAATCATGATGCTCAATCAAATTATTGCACCTGGATTTATTGCCTCTGTCAGTGCCAGCCTTGGATTAATTATCGCTTTTTGGGTGCTACTACTTGCTTACCCTTGTTTTGTTCAAAGTTACCATTACATAGCAAAGAAATATCAACAAATTCCTTGGTACTACTACCCCATTCCATTGGCTATCGTTCTTACCATTATGTTTATGCTTTCTCCATCTGGAATGCCAGGATTTATTTATGCTAACTTCTGAGTTTAAAAATACCCTGATAAAAGCCGGGCAAGTACTCTTTATTGTATTGATTGCAGGTTTATTACTCATCTGGTTGAACCAAAGCTCATTAGAGCGCTTCTGGCAGCAGAAGTATCATCAGGATACTCCATGGTCAAATATGGCAGGAAACGCCACATGGGACTATGGCGCTCATTTAAATGAGGGTATACAAGCAGCGGGGAGTTCTTTTGCCTACCATGCTTCTGGACAGAAAGCGAAAGAAGAGAAAGCAGCGGAAGCTTTAGCCAATCAGCACAGTAAACTCAATTTTCCTCATGATTATCGTGTTGGGCTAAATTTCCTCAATGGCTATGTTTATCCCGCAGAAACCTTATCGGTCACTTTTCCTGAATTACTTAAGCGCCCACAAGCAAGAACAAATAACACCAAAGTTCATTTTGGCACGTTTACAGCTAAGCAAAACATCCCCATCGTACCGAAGCATATCGCCAATATCGCCAAAGGGGATCAAGTACTCTTTGCAGGGGATTCGATGATGCAAGGCATCGCACCCCACGTTAAAAACATGCTCTTGAAAAAATATAATATCGATAGCATTAATTTAAGTAAGCAAAGTACAGGGCTTGCCTATCCTCGCTTTTTTAATTGGCCACAAACTATTGCCAAGGCGTTGAATGATAATCCTAATATTAAAGTATTAGTGGTCTTTTTAGGGCCAAATGATCCATGGGATATGCCACCTCAAGCAGGCTATAAATATGTCAAATTTAAAAGCGAAGGCTGGGAACAGGTGTATCGTGAGCGTATTAGTGATATATTATCGACCGCTCGCCAGCACAATGTCGATGTGATTTGGGTTGGCCCCCCCAATATGCGTAAGAATACGCTATCTGATGGTATGAAATTCCTAAGAAGTCTTTACCAATCCGAGGTCGAGAATCACGGTGAAATTTATTTTTCCGCGAATGATGTCTTAAAATATAAAAATGACACTTATTCCGACTATATTGGGGATGAAAGCAGCACAATTAAATTAAGAAGTGGTGATGGGATCCATTTCAGCACAAAAGGACAACAAGCCATTGCTGAAAAAGTTTTTTCACTCATTCATTTCGAAGAGGAAGCAAAGGAACCTCATGAAACTGAACAATCTACGTCAAGTTAGTCGAAAATTAGCCGCAGCTAGCGTCATTACGCTGCTGTCGCTTGGGCTACTTTCTTGCCAAAATACAGCGGATAGAACCACGACAGTTTCCCCATCAAAAGGCCAACCAGCCACTGAACAAGGGCAACTGATAAATAACGCAGAACCCAATCTGGGCCATTTTGCCAGTAAATTGCGCCAAGGTAACCAACAGGTTCATATTGTCCAATTAGGCGACTCACACACTGCGGCTGACTTTTTTAGTGGTAATCTGAGAACATTATTTCAACAACGCTATGGGGATGCGGGTCTTGGTTTTGTACCACCAATCTCGGTTCCGGGGCAAAGAACTGCCACCATTAATCGCGTGAGTGATAAAAAACAATGGACACTATTTTCAAGCCGTAAAGATGAACGCTTTGATTACCCCTTGGGCGGCTTAATTGCGCAACCTGCCGCCGCAAGTAATAGCATATTGTTAAAGCCATTACAGCCCGCACAAGGAAACTATCAATTACAAGCGCTTTACCAGACAACCTCTGATACGCAGATGAATGTTTCTCCTGCGGCATCGTCCGTACTTTCTTTGCCTGCAACGGGTAGCAGCTGGCGCTTCTCATCGCCAGTTAATACTCAACTACCCGCACAAGTTTCAGTGGGTAAAGAAAATAATTTAAAAATTGGCGGTTGGTTGCTGCGTTCAACACAACCTGGCGTGATGCTTTCTGCGCTCGGTTTAAATGGCGCTACTCTGAGTATGGTTGATAAATGGCAACCACAATGGAGTGAAACCTTGGCACAAATGTCGCCCGATATGGTGATCTTAGCTTACGGTACCAATGAGGCCTTTAACGATACCTTAGATCTAGCAGCTTATGAGCGAGTTTTAAGCGAAAAAATTCGCTTAATCCGCCAACAGGTGCCTAATAGCGTAATTTTATTAGTTGGGCCAAACGACTCAATCAAATTCAGTAACGCCGCAAGCTGTCAGGCACAAATGCCAGTTAACTTAATGAATGTAATTCAAATACAGAAGAAAGTAGCAGCCCAAGAAAATACGTTATTCTGGGATTGGCAAGCCTTTATGGGAGGGCCTTGTTCGATTCGAACATGGGCGGCTCAAGATTTAGCGCGTCCTGATAACGTACATTTGTCTGTTGATGGTTACAAGAAAAGTGCACAAGGTTTATACAGCCAATTGAACCAACTGCTAAACTAATCGCTTTAAATATTATCAACGAGAACGGCAGGGATATGTATTCCTGCCGTTTTTATATTCTATTCCTGTTAGTTTTCCTGCGCATGTTCTCATACTCTGAGGAATTTCCCGCTATTCCACTTTGGACTTTTCTGACTTTTTTATTTATTACCCCATGAAATTTTGCCATCACATCGGTAATGCCAACAAATAACTCAAATAAAAACATTAAGTTAAACCATCAGAAATATGAATATGTCTGACTTTTTTCGACTTTATTTTACGCCCCAAAAAACATAAAAAATCGTGACCATTATTTAAATAAATATTCACACCATAAAATTAGTATCACCTATGTTCAATCGAGAAATAGCATCGTTGTCAGTCGATGTTTATTGAATGAGAGTCAGATAACAAACCATTTTCCAGACAAATAAATACCAAGGTTTGTTTTTGAAAAAAACCGTGAACCACTCTTTGCGATAACCAGAGTCATTTTACGGTCTGCAATCATGGGTAATACTTTATTCAGGTTTATTTTATGTCGATTACTTTTTGTGAAAAAACGTTTCATACCTATATTGAAACACTATCCAATAAAACAAAAAATAGCTTTTATCTTACTCACTCCCTGTTACTAAAAATCAGTATAGGTGAAATTAAAATACGAATAGAAGAGGGACAATGGCAAACGCTAACAACCTCGAATATTTGCTTTCTACCTAAAGGCGGATCTATTGAGATAATCCGCAGTGATAAATATGACTCATTGGCAGTCGATGTAATCCCGATAACCAGCGAGATGCTAAAATGCTTTTACCAACAACATTCTTCTTTGTTTCTCAATAAAACAAAATCAAAATCTGTTAATAATATTTGCTACACCGAATTACAACAAAATCCTATTATTGAAAATGTATTTTATTCTGCTACGAAGGAACTACTTCTACTTTCCAATAACAATGTCATTCACATCCACTTAAGCTTTATACTGTCTTTTTTCCTATTTGTGGATGGATTTATTCCCGCACTGCATGCCTCAATGAACATATCAGTAAAAGATAAGGTCTATGACTTGATTTTTTATGGTGCAGGAAAGCAATGCTGTACTTTAGATACAGTCGCTAAAAAACTTCATATGAGTGCATCAACACTAAAACGTCGTCTATCGAGTGAATACACCAGTTTTTCTAAAATAAGTTTAATGTCTCGGATGAATAAAGCCATGATGTTATCTAAAGCAGATAATATGCCAATGACACGTATTGCACATGAAGTCGGTTATGATGATGTTTCTTATTTTTTACTTGCCTTTAAAAGTTTTCATGCACAACCAGCGGCTACATTCCCATTATTCAAATAATTTATTATTTAACACATTGAACCTCACCATTTATTATGCTGAGGTTCAACTGTTTTTTCTAAAATCACTTTGCTAGAAATAGTGATTATCAATATCTATTTGAGATATCGTATTATCAACTGGTGGAATATCAATTGGCATCACCACGTTATTTTCTACTGGTACTGGTGCAGGACTAACAGATGCATCGGGTAAGGTTGAATCTATCGTAATTTTGCCTGCTATAATTTCCTTATTATCTGCCTTATCTTTCACTTCAATCGTGTATTTATGGGAACCATCAGCCAGTAGCTTGGTGACAGGAATTATCCATTTACCACTTTTATCAGCCTTCCCTTGATAAGTCGCATTAGCAATCTTAAGCTCAACTAACGCATCAGGCTCTGTTATGCCACTGAATTTTGGTGTGTTGA
>NZ_DOEH01000026.1:82424-82624 GCF_003533305.1 Providencia sp.
AGGAGCTTTGGTATCAATAGTAATTTGCCCTGTCATCTCCTTCGTATTTCCCGCAGCATCTTTTACTTCAATATGATAATCATGGGTTTTATCAATCAAGGTATCCGTAACAGATATCGTCCATTTACCACTTTTATCAGCCATCCCTTGATAAGTCGCATTAGCAATCTTAAGCTCAACTAACGCATCAGGCTCTGTTA
>NZ_DOEH01000026.1:82672-82916 GCF_003533305.1 Providencia sp.
TATCCCCAGAGTTAGTAGAATTTCCTAAGGAACCAGAAAGTTCAGGAGCTTTGGTATCAATAGTAATTTGTCCCGTCACCTCCTTCGTATTTCCCGCTGCATCTTTTACTTCAATATGATAATCATGGGTTTTATCAATCAAGGTATCCGTAACAGATATCGTCCATTTACCACTTTTATCAGCCTTCCCTTGATAAGTCGCATTAGCAATCTTAAGCTCGACTAACGCATCAGGCTCTGTTAC
>NZ_DOEH01000026.1:83016-86537 GCF_003533305.1 Providencia sp.
AGGAGCTTTGGTATCAATAGTAACTTTGCCGGTTAAACTTTCTATCCCTAGATTCCCTGCAATATCTGTTATCCTTATTTGATAATCATGTTCACCATCTATTAGTGGTTCTGATAACGTAAAGCTCCAGTTTCCGTGCTTATCAACAAGGATACCCTTATAAATATCTTGACCAACTGTGATTTCTAAATAAGCGTCTGGCTCTGCAATCCCCGCAAAAGTCGGTGTCGTAATACGAGCTAAAATGTCCTGTTTAGTCGTAAAGTCCGTAGGGTCCACTGCACCGCCAATGAGCAAATCGGGGGCTGTCATATCAATGGTTAACTGCCCCTTAATTTTACCATTAATGCCTTGAATATTATCAATCGCAAAAATCACATAATCATGGATACCATCACTCAATTCGGTATCCACATTGATCGACCACTCTCCTCTTTCATTTGCTATGCTTTCATAAGTTGATGCCATTTTATTATTGAAAACGAGCCGTACAGTGGCATTTGGTTCTGTTACTCCCTTAAATATTGGCTTATTTACATTGGTATGATTATCTTTCTTCTCCCCAGAATCTGAATCAGGGTCTAGCTCACCATTAATCGAGGCAATTGTTTTTACCGTAAAATCACCTGATAATTTATTTAAACTAATTTGGCCAAGAATATCATGAGCTTCGATTTCATATTTATAAGTGCCATCATTTAACTCTTGTTTATCGTCTAATTTTATCTTCCATTTACCATTAGCATCCGCTATGGCTGAATATTTTTGTTTACTAATCGTTAACCATACCGTGGCATTTGCTTTTGTAATTCCACTGAATGTGGGTTGATTAATATTAATAACACCGCTATTTGAAAGTAAGTCATCTAATGTTGCGGTTATTTCTGGAGGGGTAACGTCATAGAGTAAGTCAAAATCAAACAGTGTTTCGCGGTCAATTAAATCTTTTGCCGTAATCGATAGAGAAATATTATTGCCATCCTTTATATCAATGGGAACAATATTATTAGGCAATGTTAATTCCCAACTTCCTTTATTATCTGCCTTAGTCGTACCAATGATTTTTCCCGTCATATCTTTTAGCGTAATTTGGCCTGCGGAAGTTGTTATCCCTGTAAACTTAATCTCATTTTGATTAAATAATAACTTGCCATCTTTTGTAGAAATACACTGTTTATCATTAATACCAAATTCAATATTCGGTGAAGTAATACCTTGTTCATCACTAAGTACTTTAATAATGACTTTATGCTCTGTTTTATTTCCCGCAACATCAAACGCTGTAATTTTAGCGGTATGCTCACCATTTGATAAAGTTAACTCATTAGCAAACGTCGTTTTAGAACCATTATATTTAGTTTGTAGTTTATTATGTCTTGTGGTTTTGCCATTCACCGTTATCAGGTAATAATCCATATTTCCAGAATAGGTAAAAACCAGTTGTGGATTAATTACATTAGAAACTTGAGTGCCACTATAAAGTTGCTTATCCACAATATGAAAGTCATTAAAGACCGGATCAGTAGTCAGGATATTTAGTGTCGTTTGTGCAACAGCAAGGCTTCCATCATCTTGAATAAAACTAATATGATAAGCTCCGTCCCCGCTAATAGGCACTTCGAAACGCCACTCCCCTTTCTCATTTGCTTGAATGGAATAATCTTTACCATTCACCTTAGCTGAAATCGTGCCGCCTGCCGTTATTTGGCCTTTATATACGGGGTGTTTATGGTTAGTAAAGTTGTTTCCAACCTCTCCAGAGTCTGTATCAGGGTCAAGATAAAATTTAAAATCACTGATCACTACAGAGAAAGAAGCCTCCCTTACCGAACCATAAACATCTTTAAATGTTAGGGTATAGGGGACTTCCCCTAAAGGGAGTTGAACATTATCAGGAACTTTAAAATGCCATGATTTTCGGCTTTTACCAAAATCTACTGAATATGTTTTACCTCCGATATAAATGGTTCCTTTCAATTCATCCCTATCTGAACTCCCTTCAATAGAACCTTGTAAATAAGGTGAGCGACTAGAGCTAAGACGTTCATTATTTTCTCCTGTACTACTAGATTCGGCTGAAACTTCACCTGTTATTTTCAATATACAGTTTTTTATCTGTAATCCAGGCTTATAAAATGTTTTTTCCGAAGAAACTCCAGAAGAAGACGTTGCAACAACAGATATATTATCCACATCATAACGACGATCATTGTCAAATATCCCTTCTGGAATAGTGAAGCTCCAATTTCCATCTTTATCTATTTTAGTAATAGGAAATAAATAGTTCTGTTTCTTATTTTGATGAAAATAAGAAAACTTAAACTCTAAACTAGAATCATCATTTATTTTTCCCCGAAACGTTGGGGTAAGACTATTAATTGATTTAGCTTTATTAAATTTTCCCAATATTGAAGGATTAATAAGATCTATATCTGAAAGCTCTGGTTTATGACTACTGATAACCAATTTGGCTGTTTTCTCAAATACATTGCTCGCCGCATCCGTGACATTAATTTTAAAATTCCCAGTAAAATCTTTCGGTAATTCATTAGGTAAAGTTAAGCTCCAGATACCATTGCTATCCGTCGTCGTTGAAACTAATTCATTATTTAAATGTAACGTAACTTTGCATCCAGGTTCACCTTTCCCAGTAAATACCGGTTTTTGATGTGCGGTAATAAAGTTACCTTTAGAGCCAGTATCTGTTTCTGCGGTTAATTCGATTGAAGATACTGGTGCGATATTATCAATAAAAATGTTCCCAGATATCTCTTTTAATTGCCCATTGGTTGGGTGCTCTGCCATTACAACATAATGATTATTTCCCTCAGGCTGCTCATTAACGGTAATGTCCCAGTTTCCAGTTAAGCTATCTGCCACTGTCGTAAAATCTTCACCATTAATCGATAAGGTTATTTTAGCATCCTTAGTCGCTGTTCCCGTAAACTTAGGCATTTTTATATTAGTGATATAATCACCTAGTTTACCACTATCGCTACCAACATCTAATACCACTGAAAGCATCGGAGGATGGGCTTCTCCCGCCCCTCCTGACGAGGGTAAATATGAAAAACTCTGTTCCACCGTTTTTTGGTTACCGGCGGCATCTTTCGCCACTATCTTATAATTGTTCTCTTTGCCCACTTCCGCATCAACATCAAAACTCAGTGACCACTTACCTTGGTTATCGGTATAAACCGTTTTAATTTGTCCTTTAAACTCAGCAATAATTTTACTATCAGGGTCAGCTGTACCGCTAATTTGTGGACGCTTTAATTGCGTTATTGAGGTATTCGAATTCTCTTGGCTCGCTAAGTCTAAGCTCGCTGTCAATGTAATTTGAGTATCAACCGTAAACTGCCCGTGAAATACCCCGACATTCCCTGCGTTATCCGTTACCTTGACTTGATAGTCATAGGCTTTATCTTCCGTTACGGCGGGCAAAGTTACCTGCCAAGCCCCATCCTTACCCACCACTACCGGATACTCTTGCCCAGCAAATACAACCACTGCCGCCGAGC
>NZ_DOEH01000013.1:0-32526 GCF_003533305.1 Providencia sp.
TCATAGCCTAGAAAAGTATGCTTTAACATCTCCTTGACGGTCTCAGGCGTGAAATTAGACTTGTTCTTGCATAGATATTTGCTTATCTCTCCGCACCACATATGAAAAGTGGCATTCTGAGATAGTGAGCGTGTGGACTTCCAAGGCTTGATAATTATTCGGTGTGGTTGGTTTGTTGCTAGAACTTCTTTGAGGTGTTGCCATGCTGCGGTTTTGGTTGATTCGTGGAAGAGGAAATCTGCTTCCAAGTTAGCCTCCTACGGTCTCCAATTCCACGCCCTTATAGCATCGCGCTTCGTAGCGTAAGTTAGAGTGATTGGCTTTATTCTGCATTCACTACCAGCGCATCCTGCATACACGCCTTCACCGTCTGCTACTAGCTCGGCTTGTGCATTACAAAACGGACAATTACTTAGCGTTGCCCAGTTCGGTAACTTCAGGTCGTAAATCACTGTTAGCTCTCCTGTTCCATGCTGCTATTGCTTCCTGCTCTGACGGCTGAGCCATTCCTTGATGCTCACAACAATGACAAATTACAAACCACATTGGGAATTTAAGTTTTTTAGCGATACCAACTTTTGTTGATTTACATTCAAGGCACTTCTTGAGTTCGTTCATCATTCACCCTCTGGCATTGGTGGGAGTGGCATCCAGTGAGTTATTGGATAATCGTCATCTTCAATAAACTCATCGTTATCGCTGATAAAATGGCAGTAAGAACGCGACCATACCCAACCTTCAAAACTTGAATCTGAACGCATGAAAACATGCCATACAAACTTGCCATTCCAAAACCATCCAGCAAATACTGGCGTGTCTAGTTCAGGTAATTTATCTGAACACTTAACCCAATTAGTTCCCTGCATTAGATGCCTCCCTCTGTTAACGTTGTTCCTTTCATCACTCACCTCTATGATTAATATCAATATTTTTAGTGTGAATCTTGAATGCCATCCTGATTAGAAGTGTCATCACTCCCGCATGAATAACCACTATTGGTAATGATTCTAGGTAGGCACTGAAATTAAATTTACTTAATTCCTCCATCACCATCATGAGTGACGCTAGACCCCAAACGATAAGTTGAAATAGAAACATCAGAGCAGTGTTACTAAATACTTTTACAAGTGCTTCCTCATACCATTTCATCACTCAACACCTCGCTTAATCATCAGTTGTTTTAAGGGTTATTTGCTTCCCTTCGGACAGAGACTGAACGCCTAATTGCTTTATTGCATTCATGATTGTGGCTTCAATCTCAGTCTTGCCTTGAGTGACCATTTTATCTACAGCCTCTTCAGCCAGAGTTACAGAGAAGGCTAAATTTTCAGGCAAGTTATTAACTCTGTTTTGCAGGGTGTTATAAAGTTCAGTTAGCTCTTTCTTCCCTGCTTTCCCCTTCGCTACAAGTTCATTCAACTGGTTTAATGCGTCATTAAATACCTTGGCTTCATTTTTTGCTGACTGCTTGACGTCATTTTTTATGCGTGACGTAATATCTTCAGCTTCAGAAATATCGATTTTCGGAGCGTTGACCATGTCGCCTGTGTTGTAGTAGTTCAATGTGCACGGAACGCCAGTGCCAGTGTTTGGTGTGGTTATTAAATTAACAAACTGGCTCATCGTCATTGAAAAGTCAGCTATAACTGGCCGAGAGCCTTTTTCGTATGTTTTTGAATAATATACTTCTGACTCACTTCTTCTGGTTTCCTCACCAATTGCCAACTGAAAGTGCATGTAGTGTTGATGTGATAGGTTTGATCCAAAAAGAGTAGTTCCATTAGATTGAGTAACTGACATCTTTAAAATTCCAAAAGCTGGATGTCTAGAAACAGTGCCTCTTTGGAAATCGTTAGTTTTAATTGGTTTCATCTAGAAGTCCTTATGATTTGGTGTGTTACTTAACTTGGCTGCGATAGCTTTCCCATCCGAAATTAATCGTTGTCGGGCTACCCATTCTTAAACGGTCGATGACTCGTTCACCCAGCACCTTTGAAAGCTCTGCGAATGCTAGGTTTGTCAGCACTCCAACTGGCTTTTTGTTTGCTAATCGACGGTCTACAACTTGGAAGATAATTAAATCCTCGTTGAGGTTTCCTCGCTGCACGCCAACATCATCAAGCACCAGTAAATCAACCTCACACAGGTCATCGATTAGTTTCGACTCTGAGGTCTTGGCGTCCTTTTGGTAGGTTTCTCGAACTCTCATCATTAGGTCTGGCAGTGTGGCGATTAGAATGCTCTTGCCGTGCTGTATGAGGTGATTGCCAATTGCTGCCGCTAGGTGATTCTTTCCGGTTCCTGCGTTGCCGCTAAAGATAAATCCGCCAAAGTTTTTGCCAAAGTTCTCAGCGTAGTTTTTGGCTTTGCGTAATGCGGCTTGCTGTTCAGGCGTAGTGGCTTGGTAGTTATCGAATGTACAATCTAGATGCAACGGGTTAATACCAGAACGACCCATGATTTTATTCAGTCGAGTAACACGATTTGCATCGGTGATCCGCTTTGAATCAATTTCGCCCTGCTCTCGTTGCCATGCCATGAGCTCTTCGGGTGTTTCAAACTTTGGCTTGATGTGTTCCGGCATCAGCTTTCTAAACCGAGCCAGTGCTTGCATTCCTGTGCTCATCAGAAGTTCTCCGGTATGAATTCTTGGGTTCGACTAGGTGGCATAACGCGCTTTGATGGCGTCCAAGCTGACTTGGTGTTTTTGTTCTGGTAATTCAATTTCTGGCTAGCAGTGATAAACCAGTTCTTAGGTTTGTCAGCTCTAAACTCAATATCCAGTCGTCTCAGTTCGTGTTCAAGGTCGATGTTTGAATACAGGCTTTGCCACTCAGTGAAATCTTTTTGGTTTAATCGGATCACCTCGCCTTCAAATGCATACTTGCTAGACATCTGGTGAATACTTGCTGATTTATTTTCTGACTCATCAGGACAAGCCGGATTTTCGGCTTGGGTGTTATAGGGAATCAGGTTAAGGGAATCAGGATGAGGGAAGAGGGAATCAGCAGGGATAGTTTTGTTCTCTTCTGATTCTTGCACCATACTAGAACCGTGCTTTTCTGGTGCTTCTTCAATATCAATAGGTTGCGTTACTTGTTCTGGTATTTCACTAGCCGCTTCTTTCATGTGTGGGTTCTGGTGTTTCTTCCAGTTATTAATCTGGATAAACTCATTTCCATCTACTACATATCTAGTGATAAAGTTTTTGCCATGTAATTGAGCGAGTAATTTGTCACAATCCGCATCGTCATAAGGCAAAACCATAGCTTTAATTTTGCGTGGTTTATCTTCTAGTCGACCTTCGCGATCGGCAACTGTCCATAAGCCTACAAAAAGAACACGAGCCAATGGCTCGCATTCTGCTAAATCATCATTAGTAAAAAAGCCTGGCTTAATATTTCTTGCTCTGGCCATTAGAAAGGTACCTCCGTTATTTTTGCTAAATCAGGATACTTTAGTTCCCATTCCTTTCGCTGCTGCCCGATATAGCTATGAATCAAATGAGCTGCCCCATCAGCAAAATAAAGAGAATGAGATTCATTGAATTTTTTGTGGCATAGGTGAGCGGCAAGTCTTATTAACCTTTCGGCAGTAGCAAGCTTGCAGCCAAGTACTCTAATGTCTAAAGAATCAAATAATTCATCAAGCCTTAGCTCTTTTAATGATTCTGAACAGATAATGTCAAAAGAGTCAGCGAGATCCTCTACCTTGGTTCCAGTTAAGGCCAAGCAAACTTCTGAACATATATCTGTTATATCTTCTAGGTCGCACTTAAAAAATTCCCTTGATTCATTTATTCTGAATTCAGATAAGTGTTTGTGAATAAAGGATTCATCATCCGCTGGTGCGTCAGAATAAAAAGATGCCTCTATCTTGAATTTATCTGGAACGCCTGTCGCTGATGAGAGTTCTTTTGCTCTACTTTCGGGGGATACAGTTGTCATCCCTACCTTATAGATACCGGGCATATACTCATTACTAAGAACATACACCCAACCTTCTGTTCTGAAGTTGTCAGGTAAATCGGCTGTCTTGCGAATATCCCTAGAAACGTTCATGCCGCCTAGGTGTCCTATGCTCATTTCCTTCGACCTCCATATCGATTTGTTGTGTAATTAATATTCATGTATAATTACCTCCTTAAAGTTGATCCCTTTAAATTGACAGTTCTATTTGAGCCTCATCGGTTGCAGCCTTTGAGGTTTTTCTTTTTGGGTATCTGACATACTCAAGCATTGCCGTTAATGCCTTTGCTATCTCCACTGACTCACTACCTTGAATAATCACATCTTGTATTGGTGCGTCGAACCCTATCGCATCAAGCAACTTAGCCGCCTTCTCGATAAAGCCATTCTCTGCTTGCCATCTAGTGATTTGAGATTCGTGTACACCGACAGCCTTCGCAACTTGCTTAGGTGTGGTTAAGATGATCCCTTTTCGAATACGGGATTCAATTGCATGTGCATTGCGTGTAGTTGCGTAGTCCATAATTTATATTCCATTAAATAGTTACAGTTAGTCCGTTGCTCACGATCCTGTGAGTTGTGGTTTCTCCCGTTTGCAAGGAGAGCGGATGAAATGTTAAAGAGCGGTATTACTATTTTTTATTGCTGGGGAATGGTTTGATTTCAATTGCTTGAATTCCACCCTCGGTTGCTGTTAACAAAATATTTCTACCCTCTCTGAGGGCTTTACTAATTGCGGTCTGATGTACCCCAATTAATGATGCTGCCTTTTCCTGACTGTTATTTTTTACATACTCAGACAAAGGAATTCTTTCCATGGTAAATCTCCTTTTTATTCCACACCACAATAATACTGAAAGTATTAATAAAGGTCAATACATATGGTATTAACACTTTTAATAGCATTGGTATTAGAATTGAGACAATGAGCAATAAGAATAAATTGACGACAGAACAGCTTAATGACGCCAATCGTCTAAAGGCTTTGTATGAGTCCAAGAAAAAATCGCTAGGAATAACACAACAGCAAATTGCTGACATGCTTGATATAAGTCAGGGCGGGGTTGGTCATTATCTAAATGGTAGAAACCCACTTAACGTTCAAATCGCTTCAGTGTTTTCTAATTTACTGCAAGTACCTATAAGCGAGTTCAGCCCATCCCTTGCTAAAGAAGCTGAGCTGATCACTAACGCATTATCTCCAAATGTGTCTAATCCAAGGCCATATCGTCCAGCGCCTAAATATCCAGTAATTAGCTGGGTTCAAGCAGGGTCTTGGAATGAAGCTTGTGAGCCATACACACTAGATCAGATAGATGAGTGGTATGAGTCAGAAGTGCATGTGCAAGGCTCCGCATTCTGGTTAAAAGTCGAAGGCGATTCTATGACAGCAGCATCAGGCCAAAGCGTTCCTGAGGGGTCGTTAGTGCTCGTAGATACTGGTCGAGAGGCTATAAACAATAGTTTAGTCATAGCTAAGTTAACTGATTCGAATGAAGCGACGTTTAAAAAACTGGTCATTGATGGCGGTCAAAAGTTCTTAAAAGGCTTAAACCCTGCATGGCCAATAACGCCAATCAATGGAAATTGTAAGATCATCGGCGTAGCTGTTCAGATGATGATGCGCTTAGTCTAGTGGCCTGACGACACGTTTTAGGAGAATGCATGGCACTCAATGAAACAGAAATAGCAGACATTAAACGGTGCATGGAATTCTTTATGATGAAGCGCAGACCGCCTGCTTTTGTTCGGGATGAGGTAGATTTGCAATATCGTGTTATTGGTAATGAGGTGACTATTTATCGAGTCAATTACATCAATAATAAAAAGTATGACTCACCTATTGCTAAGATAGTGCTAAATCGCCCTCATACAAGCTGGAATCTATATAGCATGGTTCAGCCTAACCAATGGATAGCTGCAATCAAAGAATCAATACCGTCCTTCTCAGAGGCAATTAAGATAGTCGAGGATGATGTGACTTGTTGCTTCTTTGGGTAACTATTTGATATGAAAAAATTACTTAGCTTTATATCTAAACATAGGCTGCTGATATTGCTAATCATTGCAGCTACCGCGCTAGGGTATGTACTTCAATTTGTTGAAGAGCCTTTAGCATGGTTAACCGTCTATGATAAAGAGTGACGACACGTTTTAGGGTGTGTAAATAAATTAAGGAGCGTTTTATGCCAGAACCTATTTTTAACTTTAAAAACTACCCTATTATCTTCATTGGTTCTGGTATATCAAAAAGATACATTAAGAACTTTCCTGCATGGGAAGGTTTGCTGGAAGAATATTGGAAAGTAATAAATAAAACAGATGATTTCTATAGTTATCTTTTAGACTTAAAGAAAAAATATTCTAATCATGTTGATGATGCTGATCTTAACCATAAAATTTATACTGAAGCAGCATCTTTTATAGAGGAAAAGTACAACAACTTATTTTCATCAGGAGATATAAAACTTGATGGATTAACGACAAAAAAAGTATTTAACGACAACATATCACCATTTAAATATTCTATTTGCCAGAGGTTTGAGAAGCTGGAACTAAGAGATGATATTGATTTAAACGAATATGAATCATTTAAATCATTATTAAAGAAAGCAAAAATGATAGTAACTACAAATTATGATTGCTTTATAGAGAACATCCTACACGATCAAGGCGTAAAACCTAGGAAATACATTGGTAATGAAGGTTTTTTTGATGATACCGTCGGGTGGAGTGAGCTATATAAAATTCATGGTGATGTAGCGCACCCTCACTCAATCATCATAAATAAAGATGACTATGATGAATATGATAAAAAATCTATATTAATCAGTGCAAAAATTTTATCAAACATGATAAAAAGCCCAATAATATTTATGGGGTACTCTCTATCCGATAGAAATGTTAAAAAATTACTATCTGATTTCTCTTCTCAGCTACCAAAGGAAGATGGCAGGGTATCATCGGAAAGAATAATACTAGTCGAATACAAAAAAAATGAAAGCTTAGTATTAAAACAGCAAACTTCAGATCAGCTACTCCATATAACTTACACATCAATATCTACGGATAACTACAAGCAAGTTTATGATGATATCTGTTTAGTTGATGAAGGGTTATCCCCTTATGATGTATTACGCTATCAAAGAGCTATAAAAAATCTCATTATTAATGAAGGAGAAAAAGGAAATTTAGATAACTTATTAGTAACACCATCTGACTTAGATAAATTAGAAGAAAGCGTTAGAAAACATAAAAATCTAGTAGTAGCACTTGGTGACAAAAAATTTGTATTCACGCACATAAAAGAAAGTGATTACATTGATGATTATATCAAAGAAAATAATGAGATATCCATAAAGCCTGCGATTGATTTTATTATAGAAAAACCATTTACAACTAGGATTCCATTTTCAAAATTCATTAATAACTGTGATTTTACTAAATTAGATCTAAGCAGGTCATGCGTTGATAAACTCAATGGAAGAATAAACGCCCATGGAACACTAGAAGGTGTAATCAATTCTGTTAAGTTAGATAAAGTCTACTCAGAAATGAAGCTTACATCCATAAAAGAAATTCAAAAAGAAAACCTTACCAAGTACAAAGAATTAATGGTAATAATCAAAAACATAAAACTAATAAGTAAAGTTGAATTAAATAAATTTGTAAAAACAGACGCTTTGCATCTATTTAAAACAACAACAGATGGAAAAGAAAAAACAGAGCTTAGGCGGCTATTTCTAGCTTATGACTTGCTAACATATGGTGAAGTCCTGACAATTATACCCTATATAGAGAAAAAGGCCGCTATTTTATAAGCGACCCTTTCGATCCCATATGGTGGTGAGATGCTTCCCTACCAGAGCGAAGCGTGGATTAATATTAATAATTCGTATCTTCATTGTCAATAGCCCTCCCAGCGAGGGCTTTTTTGTGCCCGCAATTCCCCTCCAGTGTGATTTTCCTCGCAAGATAAATAATTTTTGAAAATAAATTCCGTTTAAATTCAATAAATTAATACTTTCAGTATTTATTTTAATATCATTAGTATTGACCACAAGTAATACCTTTAGTATTATTAACTCCATCGAAGGCAAGCAACATGAAATATACGCCTCATGCTCTTTAATAATTTAGCTTCCTCCTTGCAAACGGGAGGCCAAAGTGAAGTTAGCTTTGGGATTGGTATAGATGATTGGCGTGACATAAGCCAACTTCCGGACGCCGGATCATGATTTAGTCACATGACTATGCCAATCACCAAAGTTAACTAACTGAGGATTTTATTATGAACTCAAGACAGCGTTATAAATTACGCAGGAAAGAGAAGCGCATGGAACAGCGCAAAGAAGAATCACGGAAGGTTAATTCATTCGATGTTATGGCTCAGATAATTTTTGAGTTGAATAAGTTACCAACAGCTCAGGCTAAGTCGCTAAGACTACGCAAGCCAATCATGCCAAACGGCGATATCACAGCGAGGGCATAACGTGAAATTCATCATCAACTGTCCGGTATGTCATAAAGATTTCGACACAAGAACGCCAGCCATGCATATCAGGCAGCATCATAAAGACGCTACTGACCATGAGCTAGTGAAGATTAGAAACGCTCGCAGGAATGCGACACACGCAAGCAACCACGGCTACGCAAGCCGATTATGAGTGACAGTTCAGTCACGGCAAGGGGATGAATATGAGTTTTCATGACTTATCGAAAGAATCGAAGCAGATAGCAAGAGAAACACTTGCTGAAATGCTGAAACTTGAGCGAGCACAGGCATTTAACCTAAGTGATGGCGCAAGTATTGAGCTAGCGAAGTTTGTGAAGGACGCATTTGTTGAATTAGAAACAGAAATAAGCCGCGTTGGGCAAGAGTTTCAACTACCAAGAATGTCTTGATTAATAGATAGGAGATAGAGATATGTGTGATTGCTTGGAAGTTTATGGCGAAAAAATGGAAAACAGAGCCATAGTGAAAATTGGCAGTAAGGGAAAATATATTCACGGAAGCTGGGAAAACCTGTCTTTAGTAGATGTCAACGGCGTGTTTACAACTCGACCATCACTACCTTTCGCATTCAAATACAGAAAGATTAAATCCAACGGCGAGGAATATGCAAACGTATCTTCTGATACACATGTTTTATTCTTCTCATTCTGCCCTTTCTGTGGCGTGAAATATGACAACTAGCATCGTGTTTAGTTAATAACGGAGGGAGTATGACAGATAAACAGAGTTTACCGTGGCAGTTGGAAGAGTTACGCGACAAGTTCGCAATGGCAGCAATGCAAGGTGATTTTGCGGCTCAAAGTAATGATATAAACGGTTCTGTATATTCTAATGACTTAGAAGACCATGACCTTGATGATTGCGCAAATTTCTACTACCGCATGGCAGATGCAATGTTAAAGGCTAGGGGGTGATATGAAATTTAAGCACACGCCAGCGCCGTGGCTAACGGATAGGAATAATACCCATACTGGGCAAATCGCTACAGTTCATGGGTGCGAAAATAACAGCTGGGTTGAAATCTGGTCTACTAATTGGCCTGAAAGTGAATCTGTACAAGAAGCCAACGCCAATCTAATTGCAGCAGCACCAGAGTTATTAGAGGCATTGATTGAAATGCAACGCAATGGTCGCAAGCAAGGCTGGAATGACAGCTACGAATCATCAATGGAAAAAGCTCGCATAGCAATCGCAAAAGCCCTCGGTCAGCAGTAACCCACCACTTAATCATTCATATCGCTATTAATAGTGAGGAATACGCACATAAGGAATTAATTATGAAATTCACAGAAGCAGAAAGTAATCCAATTGCAAATAACAATAAACCAGTTCAAGCCGTAACTATCGGTAAGATAACGATTTCACAGTTTGGCGATGGACAGCTATGGATAGAAGAACCAAGCGGTGAGCATGGCGGTTCATTTAAAGAATCTGATATCGCCAAGTTACTCGAAGAGTACCACGCCAAGAACTTCTAGTTTTACCCGCCGCACCAACACCAGAACACTTTCAATAACAATCGCTATCAATCGATAAGTGAGGGATTTCTTATGCATGAAATAAACGAAACAACCGAATTAAAGCGGCAGGAACTCAGCTATCGACTGAATAGCGAGAGCTTCAAGGATGAAGTTAAAAACAAAATTAAGTGGGATTGGATAGCTGTTGTTATCGCCCTACTCATTATTTTAACGCTGATATCGAGGTGACATATGTCAATAAACATCTTAACCGATGGCTATAAGCCAGATATAAGCCCATACAAAAACCACTCGTTAACTATGGAAGGTTACGAACTAAAAAGCTTGCGTGGTGACACTAACGCGATATTTGGGGCAATGGAAAGCCCTCTTGAAGATGTCATTGAGTATGCAGTTAGCAAGGGAGCGCTAGATGAACTCATTCAAATGGCAATCGAGAAGAAAGGCAAGGACGCAGCATGAGAATTTCAGATGAACTCAAGCAACGGCAGGATGCCGAGAAGCAACGCAGGGAACGTGAGGAAGAAGCAGAATACTATCGAATGGAAAGCTTAGGTATTCAGCCTAAATCAGTGCCTATGAATTGGTTAAGAGGTGAATATGGGTGAGTATCTCGTTAGATGCTTCCCTTCTCACAAAACCAAGGAGGCAGCCTTGGAATCAGCCTTACAACAGATGGGGCTAGCTAGAAAGGGAAAGCCACAAAATATCAACGCATCAGGCAAACAAAGAGAAGCCGCGAGAGCTTGGGAATCTAACCTAAAAATATCTCAATACTTCCCTCCTCTGCCGGAACATATTCAACAGCAAAGAAAACAGGAAGAACTCGCTAGATATGCAAGGTATCTGGCTAAAGGTGTTCTTGACCCTTACCGAGATATCCCTCAATTACCAATGGGAGGAAGAAAAGTTGGCGACTAAATACAGGATTATTGACACGGAAACTTGCGATTTTGACAGCGGAATTGTTGAAATAGCAAGTATCGATTTAAACGACGCAGAAATTGATTACACATCGCAGCAATCCCATTTTGTAAATCCACAAAAACCAATCTCAATAAGTGCAATGGCTATTCATCATATCACTGATGAAATGGTTGCCGACTCTCCGTTTATCGGTGATGTCATCGACCATTACAAAGGCGCTGATTATCTGGTCGCACATAACGCCGAATTTGATAAGCGAATGATGCCAGAAATGGATATGCCTTTTATCTGCACTTTAAAACTAGCACGCCGCTTATGGCCTGAGATAGAAAGCCACAGCAATCAATACCTACGCTACGCACTGAAACTGGATGTTCATGTGCCTGATGGATTGCATGCACATAGAGCACTGTATGACTGCATTGTAACAGCATCATTATTTAAACGGATCAAGGATGATTCGGGATGGTCAGATACGGAAATGTTAGAAATAACTAATCAGCCATCCATTCTGCACAAAATTGGATTTGGAAAACACTTTGGTATGACGTTCAAGGATATCTACAAAGAAAATCCTAGCTATTTCACTTGGTATTTAAGCCAAGTAGATAAAGACGTTAACGTCGAATTCACCATGAAACATTTGATGGAGAAAAAAGATGAGTGAGGTATACAAAGCAATAAGTAATGTAGCCAAGGAGCTGGCAGAGAAAGGAATAAGCAAGGAAAAACCAAAAGGCGGCGGCGTGAATTATGCGTTTAGAGGGATTGATGCGGTTTATAACGCCCTAGCCCCTGCATTAGTTAAACATGGATTGCTTATATTAACTCGCTGTACTGAGCGCTCGGTATGTGAGCGAACTAGCCAGAAAGGGAATGTATTAATTTATGTAACGGTCAAAGCTGAGTTTGATTTTGTATCTGTCACGGATGGCAGCAAGCACACAATAATAACGTATGGCGAAGCTATGGATAGCGGAGATAAGGCAACAAACAAAGCAATGTCGATTGCATATAAATACGCAGCCTTTCAAGCGTTTTGCATACCGACCGAGGAAACAGCGATTGATGCTGATGCTGAAGTGCACAATGTAGCACCAAGAACGACAGAACAGATACTAAGTGATTACACAGGCTTTTTGCATGGAGCAACTAGCGAACTTGTGATCATGAATGAGTACAAAAAAGTATGGAATGAACTAAACGGCAGTGATACTCAACAAAAAGAGTGCAAGCGGTTAACTGGAATTAGAGTCAATGAACTTAAAGAGGCGGCGTAAATGGCAATTAATACAATATCAGTAAGCGGAAATTTGGGTAAAGACTGCGAGCAAAGATGGACGCCAAATGGAAAAGCGATTGCATCTTTTAGCTTACCAGTAAAGCAAGGCTACGGTGAGCATGAAAAAACATCGTGGGTTATCTGCAAAATGTTTGGCTCTAAAGCCGAAAAACTACCGGAGTATCTGACCAAAGGAACAAAGGTAACAATAGTCGGTGAGTTTGTTATGGAGGAATGGACGGGTAAAAGTGGAGAAAAGAAATCAGCACCAGTAATTATTGTTAATCAGCTAGATTTCGGTGGTAGTGGTAATCAGGCAGGAAGCCAGAGAGCCCAGCAGCCAACACCACAACCTCAACAATCACAACGACCACAACAAACAGCACCTCAAAATATCGAACCACCGTTAGATTTTGATGACGATATCCCCTTCTGACCCTTCCCTATGTGATTTAACCAAAGGATATAACCATGAAAACTCTACATGGACGCTGCATTCGTCGTTGGAAACTAGGATTTAAAGATGTTTGCGATTCGAAGGTTTCACCATACTGGCGTAAACGAGATTTGAAAGGGTTTTGGCGTGATATTGCCATTGTCGCCGCTGATTCAATGATTCAGGAACTAGCAGAGAGTAATGCTAAATTTGATTTTAATGGGTATCGGCATGGCTGGTCTCCTGAGTTTTCATCTTTTTTCACCAAGAACCGAGAAAAATATATTACTGAAGCTCGACTCTTTCTCAATGAAGAGACAACAAACGATGAAATAGACGATTTAATTATAGAATTCGCCTCTAATTGGATTTAGGACTCAGTGCAAGGATGCAAACAGGAGATAGATATGACAGATAAACTTAAAAAAGAAATAAGTAGCATTATGGATAGAGCTGCAATGGGCAATGCTACCGTCTGTATTTTAAATCGCTTTGCCAGCACTGTTCAGGTCGCTACTTTTTTAATTAGCAAAGGGAAAGTAAAAGAAGCTACTGACTGGCTATACGGTGCTTTGGAATGGGATTCCGAGGTTGATATTTTTGGCGACCTGAAAGATAGCGACGGCAATTCAGAGGATATTCAAACTTGGTTTGATAAGCAGATGGAAGGTGAAATTAGCTTTGCAGAAGCAATTGAATTAATCCGCAAACATTACCCCGAACTCGAAAAGCTACGGACAGCTTAATTTAACTCGCAGGGATGCAATGTATAAAAAAATGCCGCCACGGAGCGGACGGCAAGGGGGTGTGTAGGGATGTTATAGTTTCTCTGTGTATGCAATTTAAGCATAGTTAATAACATGGATTTAACAAGGAAGTTAGATAAAAAAACGCCGATGCATGGGAGAATCGGCAAGAGATACACACTAAAAAATTCATTGCAAGGGCGGATCTATCGTAAAGAACCAACTAGAGATTACAACCAAAATACGTTCATTGTAAGTGTATTTTTAGTGAAATATTTTACTCGATGGGATTAAATTTAGGTAATGAAGAGGAATGAATATGAGCAAACAAATGTTGTTATATGCAAGAACAAACAATCAAGGGTCTACGTGTAACACTGATATTGGCTACACAGAATTTGAATGGGAGAAATTATCTGAAGATGAGCAGCTAGAAGTTATAGCTGAATTCACAGGTGATGTTGTTGATTTGTGGGTGCAACCTGAGAAATGAATATGAAAGTGGAACAATCGCAGGTCACTAAGTTAGTTATCTCAGAGGTTCAGAATCATGATCCTATCCATGTTTACCTTGAGGACTATGGTGATAATCGCCGTGGACGTGTAACTATCAGTGAGTTTGGAAAGTCATGGTCATGCTTCTGGGGTGGTATGGGAATGTCACTTACCGAGTTTTTATTATGGATAACAAACCAGTATTGGATTGGCTACTTAGACTCAAACCTAGACAGGGAAATTGATGCTGATAATGAAGATAATATTGCATTCATTAGAAAGCAAATAATTGAATCACGAAAGAATAAAGACATTAGCGAGTTTGAAGCCCGTGACATGTTTGACGATGCGGAATATAGCGACGATATAAAACAGGATGTGTGTAGCTCGGGGGTATTTAATAAATATGATGATCTTCTTGGCGATGAGCCGTGGCTGGCTCCATGGCCTAAACAAGAAAGCCCCGACTATTGGCGAATGGAATCGCGCCTTAATGTCATACGTGAAGCTCTTAAGCAATTAAAGGTGGAGTGATGAAATTAACAGAGCGTCAAATTAACACATTAAAAAATGTAGGTAATGGATATGGCCAGTTAAGTAATCAGCTATCAATTTTCTCATTGGAGAATAAAGGGCTTATTAAACTTCACCCTAAAGATGGATGGAAATTAACAAAGTCAGGCATTGAAGAGCTAAATAAGGTGGAGTGATGGATAAATCAAGGCAGCAATTTGAAGAAGAATTTATAAAACGCACCGCTTTAGATGCCAATGATATATTTAAAATAGATGATGACACTGGTGAGTATTATTTCATGACTCCACGTCAAGCATGGTATTGGTGGCAAGCATCACGCGAGAGTTTAATTGGTAATTTACCCGAAAGTATTAATTGCCCTACCGCACCAGAATTAATATGGCTACAGGTTGACCCCGAGCCAGAGGAGATAAATAAACCTGTATATCCAATTAATTTATATAGTGGCGATGTAACTTGGAGCGCTGACAGAGAATTCCCAACTGACACGTTATATATTCGTACTGATTTAATTCAAAAGTAAATAACCATGTAAATAATCGGATATGTATTACCCATGCTAATACAGGGTTCTGCTGTGCCTGTATCTGAGCAAATATACACACAGCAATAATGCGAGAGCCGTGCTATGCAGATAATGATGGTGCGGGATGTTGAGATTAAATGTGGTG
Source organism: Providencia sp. (assembly GCF_003533305.1). Taxonomy (GTDB): domain Bacteria; phylum Pseudomonadota; class Gammaproteobacteria; order Enterobacterales; family Enterobacteriaceae; genus Providencia. The sequence continues at coordinate 15,060 of NZ_DOEH01000013.1, forward strand.
AGGTAATGAGAGAGTGAATAGATTAAGAGAGAGAATAATAGAAGTTCTTCAATGTAATCAGCTTACCACAGAAGAACTATATCACTTGTGCCACCCTGACTATTCAAGAAGTCAGGTTAGTTGCGTGATTGGTCACTTGGAAGCAGGTGGAATCATCAAGAAAAGCATTTGTGAATATTGGGAGCTAATCAATGAATAAATACACAGAACTATCTGACTTCGAGATTAATAAAAAGGTTGCTGAGGCGCTGGGGTTAATTTCCGAAGTAACACACTATGGCGTAGTTGCAAAGTCAAATAATAAAGACCACTGGTTTAAATTCGACCCATGCAATAACCCATCCGATGCAATGCCGATTATTATTGATAATAAGATATGCACCGCATTTGATGTATTTACAGAAGAACACGACGGCGGTAATTGGGTTGCTTCACCTGCGTATGGTTTCGCCAACGAAAGAACTAGAAGCAATAACTTATATCGTGCTGCCATGGAATTATTCCTGTTAATGAAGGATGCGGAGAATGAAGGCTGACTACGGAGGTAGCCATACACCAAAGGAATTGCGTGATAGATGGCAAACTCCCCTACCTTTATTTACAGCATTGGACGCTGAATTCGGCTTCTATTTAGATGCCGCCGCAGATAAAAATAACCACCTTTGTACTCATTACCTCACCGAAAAAGACGACTCGTTAAATTGTGACTGGGAAAGCTACGGAGCTATTTGGGTGAATCCTCCGTATAGCGAAATTCAGCCGTGGATTAATAAAGCCGCTGAGCAATGTAAAAAACAATTACAGCCCGTCGTAATGTTAATTCCGTCTGATACTTCCGTAGGCTGGTATGAGTCTGCATTAGAAACGGTTGATGTGGTTAGATTAATAACAGGCGGTCGAATATCATTTATTAATGCAGAAACAAAAAAACCAGTTAACGGAAATAATAAAGGCTCAATGTTTTTAATATGGCGACCGTACATTAAACCACGAAAGATAATTAGCACTGTTGATAGAGATGAATTAATGAATATCGGTAACCAAATATTAAATGAATGGAAAATAGCATAGGTGGCCTATGACACCACAGGAGCATGAAAACGGATTGCGAGCAGTGGCAAGGAAATGCCACACGGAACTGAAGGGATACAAAAAAATAACCAACGAAATATCAACCAAAACCCTACTCAAGCACCTTCCCGAATTCACTAAATATTTACCACCCGATAAGAAATTAAAGTACACACCTAATATGTGGCTCAATCACTATGTTATGACGATAGATAAGGAGATTAATGGTGACAGGAATAACCATATCTAGAAAAGAAGCAGCAGAAATAATTGGTATAACTGAAAACACACTATCACAGTGGTGCAAGCAAGGAATGATCGCATTCACAAAGAAAAACCCATTAAAGAAAAATTCCCCTTACTTATTCACTAGAGCAGCATGTATTGCAGCGGCCAACAAATCAATTCACACTATACCAGTGAACACTGGTGAGACAGGAGAAAGGAAACCATGTCAATATTCCAAAGAGCAAAAATCTGGTACGGGGATTACACGACGCCAAGCGGCAAGCGTATCAAGGAGTCTCTTGGCACAGCGAACAAGAAGCAAGCACAGGAGTTACACGACAAACGAAAGTCTGAATTGTGGCGCATAGAAAAGCTTGGTGACTTCCCTGATGTCACATTTGAGGAGGCGATTGTTCGTTGGATAGAGGAGAAAGCTGATAAAAAATCACTGGATGATGATAAAGGTCGGCTTTCCTTTTGGTTAGATCACTTCGAAGGTGTGAAGCTGAAAGATATTACAGAGGCAAAAATTTATGCAGCTGTAAGCAAGATGAGAAATAGGAAGGTTAGAGAGCGGTGGGAAAAGCAAGCTGAAGCAGCTAAGCGTAAGGGAAAGGAAATCCCTGCTTATTCAGAAGTACAAGTAACAACAGCTACCAAGGCAAAGCATTTGGCAATTATGAAGTCATTACTACGAACTGCTGAGCGCGAGTGGAAATGGCTGGAAAAGTCACCTGTTATTAAAGTGCCAACAGTGAGAGAAAAACGGGTTCGGTGGCTAGAACATCACGAAGCACAAAGGCTGATCCGCGAATGCCCTGAGCCACTGAAATCCGTAGTTATATTTGCTCTGGCTACTGGGCTGCGACGTTCCAATATAATCAATTTAGAGTGGAATCAGATTGATATGCAAAGAAAAGTCGCTTGGATAAATCCAGAGGAAAGCAAATCAGGTCAGGCTATCGGCGTGGCTTTAAATGATACATCTTGTCAGGTTCTCAAAGAGCAAATTGGAAATCACCACAAATGGGTCTTTGTTCATACCGAATCCAAAAAGAGACCAGACGGAACATTAACGCCAAGCGTTAGAAAAATGCGAGTTGATTCTAACACAGCATGGAGAGCCGCACTGAAAAGAGCAGGAATAGAAAACTTCCGCTTTCATGATTTACGGCATACATGGGCGAGTTGGTTAATTCAGTCTGGTGTGCCGCTTTCGGTTCTACAAGAAATGGGCGGCTGGGAATCAGTTGATATGGTGAGAAGATATGCACACTTAGCACCTAATCATTTAACTGAACATGCGAAGCAAATAGACACTATTTTTGGTAATTGCGTCCCAAATACGTCCCAGTTAGCAAAAGTGGAGAATTTTAAATGACGGTAAGTGATTGAAAATTAATGGTGCGCCCTACAGGATTCGAACCTGTGACCTACGGCTTAGAAGGCCGTTGCTCTATCCAACTGAGCTAAGGGCGCATTGTAAATGCGAACAGCCTATTAAGCTGATGGCGTTGGATTATACGGTTGCTGAGCGCCGAGTCAATGGCTTTTCGCTACTAAAATAACTATCTGCTCATTTTATGTTACAGATTGACCTGACATTGATGCTAAGTTCTGACAAAATAGACGCATCCCCGAGTCTCATATATGGATTAAGTTACAGATGTTAGCAAAAATTATTGATGGGAAAACGATTGCGCAGACCATAAGGCAAGAAGTTGCCCAAAAAGTACAGTTACGTTTATCTAAAGGTAAGCGTGCGCCCGGACTTGCTGTGATTTTAGTTGGCGCAAATCCAGCTTCACAAATTTATGTCGGCAGCAAACGTCGTGCCTGTGAAGAAGTCGGTTTTTTATCTCGCTCTTATGATTTACCCAACACGACATCAGAAGCAGAACTGTTGAAACTGATTGATGACTTGAACCAAGACTCACAAATTGATGGCATCTTAGTTCAGTTGCCACTCCCTGCGGGTATTGATAACGTCAAAGTTATTGAAAGAATCCATCCTGACAAAGATGTCGATGGTTTCCACCCTTATAATGTCGGTCGACTATGCCAACGAGCCCCTCGCCTGCGCCCGTGCACACCTAAAGGTATCGTCACCCTGCTTGAACGTTATGACATTAATACCTATGGGTTAAATGCGGTAATTGTTGGCGCTTCAAATATCGTTGGTCGTCCAATGAGCCTTGAATTATTATTAGCGGGCTGCACCACAACGGTAACTCACCGGTTTACCCAAAACTTAGAACAACATGTTCGCAACGCAGATTTACTCGTTGTTGCTGTTGGTAAGCCTAACTTTATACCGGGTGAGTGGATAAAACCGGGTGCAATAGTAGTTGATGTGGGCATTAACCGCTTAGACAACGGCAAAGTGACTGGCGATATTGATTTTGATGAAGCCTCGAAATTCGCCTCTTGGATAACCCCTGTACCGGGCGGTGTCGGGCCAATGACCGTCGCTACCCTTATCCAAAACACGCTGCAAGCGTGCGAAGAGTATCACGATATTTAATGAAATCTGGAGCAACAATGGAAATTTTCAATCTTGATGGGCATCCGCATGTTGAGTTATGCGATTTGCTAAAAATTCAAGGATGGGCAGAAAGCGGTGCAATGGCTAAAGCAATGATTGCGGCTGGTCAAGTAAAAGTTGACGATGTAATTGAAACACGTAAACGCTGCAAAATTTTAGCGGGAAAAATCGTTTCACTTGGTAGTGAAAAAATTAAAGTCCAAGACTAATTCACCTAGGGACTACTTTTTTCAACGTTAGTATTAGCATCTATTTGGTTGGTTATTGCTTAAATCATCTTTCACTGATTAATTAAACGCTATCATTGGCAATAATAAACTCGAAAAAACTAGTCCCAGAGTAAGCTGAAGCGTCATTCAGCTTACTCAACTTTTAACTAACCTCCCTATTTACCTCCCCTCCTCCCCCTGTATTTCCTGTATAAAATCGGTTATTTCTCACCTAGCGTAAGTCAATTTAAGTCTTTTAATTATTCAACATTCTCGCCTAAAAAAGCAAAATCAGTATTTCAGCTAAACTTCAGCCAGACTTCAGCTTTTTCAATTAACCAATTTTTAAAAATATAAATTTGCGCTAAAAATCTCTTTTTGCCAGCAAGATCTCATTTTTCATCCGCCTACTTCATAGACAAGCTTTATCGATTCAGCTATATTGTTAACGATAACACGTATAACAACTAATCAATTTGGCACGTTTTGTCTGAATTGGTTCTTAAAAAGAATAATCAGGAGAAATCATGTTTAACCTGTCAATTAAAGATATTCATCTTGCTGCCACCGCGCACAGCAAACAAGATGCAATTGAACAAATTGCAGCGGCACTAGCTGAAGCCGGATATGTTAAAAGCGGTTATGTTCAAGGCATGTTAGAAAGAGAAAACCAAGCGCCAACTTTCTTAGGTAATGGGATAGCTATCCCTCATGGCACAGTAGATACGCGCTCTCAAGTATTGAAAACGGGTTTTGCTGTATTTCAGTTTCCTCAAGGAATCGACTGGGGTGAAGGCCAAATCGCTTATATTGTCATCGGTATTGCCGCACAATCTGACGAGCACTTAACACTATTGCGTCAATTAACACACATTATTAGCGATGAAAATATTGCCCAGGAAATGGCAAAAACAAATTCCGTGGAAACGTTAAGAAGCTTACTTATGGGGGAAAGTCAGATTCAGCCTCTTAAATTTGATGACACCATGGTTACCCTGAATATTGATACTAATAATATCAATGCGTTAAAAATGCAAAATATTATTAGCTTACAAAACTCAGAATCTATTAGCACTGATTTTATCACTCGAGTATTAACTGAAACCCCCTATTACTTAGGCCAGAGCATTTGGTTGAGTGATAGTGTCACTGGTAATATTCACAGTGCCATTGCGTTATCAACGGTAAAAAACGAATTCACGTATCAAAATAACCCTGTTAAAGGTTTAATTACTATTTCCTATGCAAATAGTCAGGTTGATGATTTTTTATTTAAAATCAATCAATTATTACAAAATAAAAAAATAAATGATTTATTTAAAATAGATAACGTTGATAACCTTATCTCACTCTTTTGTGCCCAAAATGATAACCAAGAAAGCGACACATCAGAACAAAATGCCGTGACAGAAGAGTTTATTGTTCATAATCCACATGGACTTCACACACGTCCTAGTACCATGCTAGTCAGCAATATTAAAAAGTTCAAAAGCGCAATCACTGTAAGTAATCTCGATGGCACCGCCACCCCTGTAAATGGACGAAGCTTGATGAAAATCGTCAGTTTAGGCGCTAAATGTGGTCACCGCCTGCGTATTCATGCTGAAGGTGCTGACGCCCAAGAAGCGATATCCGCGATCGGTAATGCCATTAATTCAGGTCTTGGAGAGGAAATAGCATGAACAGGAGAGTTGCAACCATCACTTTAAACCCGGCTTATGATTTGGTTGGCTTACTGCCTGAAATTGATACTGGTGAAGTGAATCTGGTTAAAACCGCAGGACTTCATGCGGCAGGGAAAGGTATTAATGTGGCTAAGGTTCTAAAAAACCTTGGTATTGATGTCACTGTTGGCGGCTTTTTAGGTAAAGAAAATCAAGACGGTTTTCAAAAAGTGTTTAGTGAAACCGGCATTGCCAATCGCTTTCAAATTGTAGAAGGTCGAACACGCATTAATGTAAAGTTAACTGAAAAAAGCGGTCATGTGACCGACTTTAATTTTTCAGGCTTCAAAGTCACGAAAGCAGATTGGCAACGTTTTGTCGCTGACTCACTCAGTTGGGCGGGCCAATTCGATATGATTTGTGTCAGCGGCAGTATTCCTGAAGGTGTTGATCTCGAAGATTTCACTAAATGGATGCTACGCCTACGTAATGAATGTATGTGCGTTATTTTTGATAGTAGCCGTGAATCTTTTGTTGCTGGCTTAAAATCCTCACCTTGGCTAGTCAAACCAAATCACCGCGAATTAGAAATCTGGGCAGGTAAACCACTACCGACACATAAAGATGTCGTGGAAGCCGCGAATCAATTACGCAGCCAAGGCATTGCCCATGTTGTTATCTCCTTAGGTGCAGAAGGAGCAATGTGGGTAAATTCATCTGGCGCATGGTTTGCTAAACCACCTCATTGTGAGGTTATCAGTACTGTTGGTGCCGGAGATTCAATGGTTGGCGGTCTAATTTATGGTCTGATGATGCGACAAACCAGTGAACATACGCTGCGCTTAGCAACTGCAATTTCCGCTCTTGCCGTTTCCCAACCGAATGTCGGTATCACAGATAGAACGCAGCTAGCTCGCATGATGGCGCGTATTGATTTGCAACCTTTCACGTTGTAGTGAGGATAAACATAATGAAACTATGGATTACTGCAAATAATCAGCAAGGCCCCGCAGCGATAAAGCTTGCCTTTGATGCACTAAAAAGTGCGCTTTCCACGCAAGATATGTCGATTACCGATAAAGCAGCAGATGCTGATGTGGTTATTATTTTTGGGGACGAGCTGCCTGAAAATTTTGAAGCTCTGGATAAAAAAATCTATTTTGGCCATCCTGATGAAGCCATCAGACAGCCTACCGAATTTTTAGCTAAAGCAAAAGCTGAAGCCACAATAATAGAATCAACAACATCCGCACAAACAAATTCAAAAACGCTTTCTGTCCTTGCGGTTACCGCTTGCCCCACAGGGGTTGCTCATACTTATATGTCCGCTGAAGCGCTCGAAGCTGAAGCTAAAAAACGTGGCTGGAAAATCAAAGTTGAAACTCGCGGTTCTGTCGGTGTCGGTAATGAGATCACGGCAGAAGATATTGACCAAGCTGATTTGGTGATCGTTGCTGCGGATATTGAAGTGAATGTCGACAAGTTTGCAGGCAAACGCATGTATCGCACCTCCACCAGCGCTGCACTCAAGAAGACCGCCCAAGAGATGGATAAAGCACTGAAGGAGGCGACGGTATTTAGCGCTCAAAGTACTGCTAATTCTGAAACACATTCACAAGGTGAAAAACGCGGTGTCTATAAGCATTTACTGACTGGCGTTTCCTATATGTTACCGATGGTGGTCGCTGGGGGTCTTTGTACTGCGCTGTCATTCGCTTTCGGCTTAGACTCGGCTCAAGTACAAGGTACTTTGGCTTGGGCGCTTAAAGTTATCGGTGGTGATACCGCTCTCGGCTTAATGGTGCCAGTGCTTTCCGCTTATATTGCTTACTCAATAGCCGATAGAACCGGTTTAACCCCTGGTTTAGTCGGCGGTGCCCTTGCCGTCACCTTAGGTGCAGGTTTTCTTGGCGGGATAGTGTCAGGATTTTTAGCCGGTTACTGTGCACTATTTCTTAGCACAAAAATTAAATTGCCACAGTCAATGGCGGCATTAAAGCCAATTTTAATTATACCGTTACTATCCACATTAATTACCGGACTGGCGATGATCTATGTCATCGGTCAACCCGCTGCATTTTTAATGCTTAAGCTAACAACATGGTTGATCTCAATCCAAGGCACTAATGCCATTATTTTAGGGGCTATTTTAGGTGCCATGATGTGTACGGATATGGGTGGACCAATTAATAAAGCCGCTTATGCTTTTGGTGTGAGTTTATTAAGTTCGCAAACCTATGCTCCAATGGCCGCCATTATGGCCGCAGGTATGGTACCACCACTAGCAATGGGGCTCTCAACATTACTTGCTCGCCATAAATTTGTGCAAGCTGAGCGAGAAGCGGGTAAAGCATCCTTTGTTTTAGGCTTATGTTTTATTTCTGAGGGGGCAATTCCATTCGCCGCTAAAGACCCCATCCGTGTGCTCCCAGTTTGTATTATCGGTGGAGCGATAACAGGTGCGTTATCCATGTTCTTTGGTATTCAATTAATGGCGCCACATGGTGGTTTATTCGTGCTGCTAATACCCGAGGCGGTTAACCATGTTCTGATGTATTTATTCGCGATTATTGCCGGTACGTTGGTTTCAGGTATTTTGTATGCTTTGATTAAAAAAGCCAGCTCACCAGAAGCGGAACAAGAAATGGCAAGTATCGCTTAATATATTGTGAATAAAAATATTTGATTCCCCCTTAATTGGGGGATTTTTAATAGGTATATCTGTTTATTGTTAAACTAGCTTATCCGTCTTCATGATTTTTTCAACTTCCTGTAATGTATGATGCTGTTCTCTAGTCTGAACCATAGTTGGTGTACCACTTTCACGTAAATCTAAGATAATTTCTGTTGCTGATAATGTATTTTCTGATTTCATTAATTGCATTGCACCAACAACCAATCCTGTACGACCAACACCAGCTTTACAGTGAATCAAAGGAAGTTGTTCTCTTAGGTTATTCTCTTTGTTTCTATTACTTGTGGCCCATCCATTTAACTTTGTTTTAGTCATTAAATTAACTTCTTTTGCTAAAGCGACTACATCCATTGCTTTTACTGTTGTTTTATCTTCCCAATTAGTGACATGACTCACCGGTATATAATGATTTTTTTTAATACCATCTTGGGCATAACTTATTTTCATTTTATAACGTTCAATGATTAACTCCCCCTTCTTAATAGTGATATGTTTATTAGGGCGAGTGACAGTTACCTCAAAAGCTCCACTTTTTTTATTTTCCATAAAATAGGCTGGGAGTTTGCCTTTTATTATATCATTTTTTGACGCTAAAATCAGTATGGCGGGAACTTTATTATCCACAATCATTCGAATATGGTTTTCTAATTTTTTACTATCTTCTATAGGATACTGAGAGCGAATAGCAATATTTTCACCATTAATTTGCAAATGATTAGCCGGTAAGCCTATTTTTTTATTTAGTTCATCAATGATATGTACTTGAGTTTTTTTAGCTGTGGGTATATCACTATACCGAGCGCCAAGAACACCATTACTTTTATTTACATAAACAATTTTTTGATCGGTAATCCTTTGGCTTGTCATAGCCTTTAATTGTTCAAAACTTAGCTGTTCATCTAGTGCCAGAAGAGAATTACTTGGTCCTTGAGTTAAAGCGATAGCTTCATAATTTTGGGATGCTGTTGACCTAATATTCTGAGTATCAGTTGGTACATGTTGTTTTCTGATTCCAATTACCTTATCAATAATCGAATGGCTCCATTGTTTTAATGTGTTAATGGCACTTTGTATTTTCGATAAAAATGGTGTTTTTATCGTTGTATTTTTAACAGACTTCATATTCGCCAATAAAGTTGGAGGTGCAGTCTTTTGCTCTTTAACACCAGCAATATCATCTGTAAATTCAGTAGAATGAGGCAAAGAAGTAACTTGTGCTATAACAGCTTGTTTTTTAAATACATTCACGATCAACTATCTCAAATAATAATTAACTTGTTTATTACTTAATCTTATTATTCATTATAGGAATAATTGTTTCTTTCAAATTTAGCCATAAATTAGTTATGACCATACAGAAGTGACAAGAATCGATCTCAGTTTAAATTACGATGGATTATCAATAAATTTTCACCTACTCCTTCGAACCAGCGCGCCTAAATCAATTTAGCATTAAATTTTAATTTTAATAATATTATTAAATAACTTTATTAATCACACTAAAACTTTCAAAAAAAGTATCAGCTTTATTACTTTTAAAAGAAAGTGCAAATAGCTCTTTTTTTGGTTCTGGAAGTTTCCTCTCATAACCAGATTGTGGTAAAGATAGTTTTTTCCGATTATTTATTGTTTCCGTTATGTGGCCTAATAGATTTTGTTTATCATCTTCATTTAAATAGGAAACATCCAACCAATTAACAACATGAATAACGGGTATTGACGTAACCACCTTGTCACCACCAAGTGTAATATTGTAGTTATCGATAGCCAATCGGCCTATATTCTGAGTATTTGAAGTTTTAACGGAAAGAATATTGATATCGCCATATTTTTTAAATTTTTCACCTTGAAAAAAGATAGGTGCATGAGCGTCATCACACGTTTTTTCCTCAAGTTCTGTATTTGTAGCTAAAATTATCAATGCACTTGGTGCCTCATTGAGTAATATTTTTAAATATTGTTCAGTATATTTAGACGCACTTAAAAGCTCATTCGATTTTCTTATTAAATTTTCTTTGTTTATAATGGATAGGCCATTTTCTTTTTTATTCACAACACTAATATCTTTAGCGAAATCATTACCTTCATCCTTAATATAGCTAATAAAACTGGGTTTTAAGGTTGTCATAGATGAAGCATGTTTATTAATAATGCAATGAATAAATCGATGCCATAAATTAATCATCTGATTTTTTAATCCACGAAAACAAGAAGGTCTATTAATATTGGTATTTTTCACCGATGTTATACTCATATTTTGCTGAGCATCACTATTTTGTCGATTTTCATTTTGTAGGGGCATATTAACTGGAGATCTACCTAATAAACTGGCCGCTGTTGTCATAACTTTGTTCCCTTATATCAAATAATTGCAGATTGTATGTAATTCATACACATTATTTGACAACAAAATAATTATTTCTTGCAGATTTAGAAACTAACCAAGCTATCCCAATGAGCATACACAAGTATGTGATTCGGGTAGCCGAGTGAAACCAACGACACTAAAACTGATATGTTATTTACACACAATATTTGAGAAGAAAATAATTATTTCTTGTTCTTGAAGGTTTGAAGGTTTTATAAAACCATTAGCTATTTTTTATCATTTATGACCATTGAATACGCTAAATAATTCATACTGTGGGTAGACGGCAAGTAAGGGAATTTCAGGGTATACATAAGTATATTATTCAGGTAGCCAAATGGAACTAACAAAACTATTAATGACTTTTAATAAATTATATCCATTAAATACTCAAAATAGTTCGAGTTGTAGCAAGGCGGTAAACAAGGCTATCCCGATGAGCATACACAAGTATGTGATTCGGGTAGCCGAGTGAAACCAACGCTGCTACAGCTTGAAATATGATGAGTATTTTTATTTACGGCGCCAAATCGTGCCAGCAGTGCTATCTTCCAGTACAATCCCCATGGCAGTTAGCTCATCACGCGCCACGTCCGCTAATGCCCATTCTTTATTCTTACGCGCATCATTACGTTGCTTAATTAACGCTTCGATTTTAGCCACTTCAGCGTCATCTTCCGTTTGTGCGCCGCCTTTCAAAAAGGTTTCCGGATCTTGCTCTAAAAGACCTAATACCCCCGAAAGCTCACGCAACTGAGCAGCCATACCGTTTGCCGCAGCCATATCTTCAGCTTTTAAGCGGTTAATCTCACGTACCATATCAAACAGTGCGGAATAAGCTTCTGGGGTATTAAAATCGTCATTCATTGCGGCACAAAAACGGGCTTTAAACTCCTCACCACCTTTAGGAGTCGCTGTTTTATCCGTTCCGCGTAAAGCCGTATACAGTCGCTCTAACGCAGTACGTGCTTGCTTTAAGTTTTCTTCTGTATAGTTAAGCTGGCTGCGATAATGACCAGATAATAAGAAATAACGCACTGTTTCAGCATCGTAATACGCTAATACATCACGGATCGTAAAAAAGTTATCGAGAGATTTAGACATTTTCTCTCTATCGACCATCACCATACCCGAGTGCATCCAATAATTAACATAAGGACCATCATGGGCGCAGGTGGATTGAGCGATTTCATTTTCATGATGTGGGAACATTAAATCAGAACCTCCACCATGAATATCAAAATGATGACCAAGGGATTTGCTATTCATTGCAGAACATTCAATGTGCCAGCCTGGACGGCCTAAGCCCCAAGGTGATTCCCAGCTTGGTTCACCTTCTTTCGACATTTTCCATAATACAAAATCCATTGGATTACGTTTTACATCAGCGACTTCAACACGCGCACCTGCTTGTAATTGGTCTAAATCTTGGCGAGATAATAACCCGTAATCTGGGTCAGTTTTTACTTCAAACATCACATCGCCATTTTCAGCGACGTAGGCGTGGCCGCGCTGAATTAAACTTTGGGTTAATTCGATAATTTCTTCAATGTGCCTTGTCGCTCGAGGCTCACTATCTGGACGCAGAATATTTAATGCATCAAAATCTTTATGCATTTCAGCTAACATACGTGTCGTTAACGCTTCAACAGTTTCATTATTTTCTGCTGCACGCTTAATAATTTTATCGTCAATATCCGTTACATTACGCACATAATTTAAATCGTAACCTAAATAACGTAAATAACGGCTAATTGCATCAAAAGCAACAAAGGTACGTCCGTGACCAATATGGCACAGATCGTAAATGGTGATGCCACACACGTACATCCCAATTTTCCCTGAGTGGATGGGCTTAAATTCTTCTTTTTGACGACTTAGTGTGTTGTAAATTTGTAGCATCTGAATTTTTCCATTTGTTAGCACAATATGTGTTATTTATCATTTAGTTGAAACATGTCACAGATTAAGGCAGCGATCATATCTCATGACTTAAAATACTTCGGATCGCCACAAGGCGAAAAGTTGAACGATAACCACGATATCCACATTAGCTATCTGTGAATAAAAATACCATGATATTGAACCCCGATCACCCCCAGAATGCAAGGTATTGAACAGGGTTTATTCCCCGATACTGGACTTATTTTGCGCACAATAAAATTTTTACAAAATGCGCTGTCGCTTCAAGTCAGGTTTCATCTGTGATATAAACTTTCTGATCTCAACGCTTTCATCAGAGAGCGCATAAAAAACAATTATTCAGGATAGCTATTATGGTTACATTTCATACAAATCACGGTGACATTGTTATTAAAACTTTTAACGACGAAGCACCAGTAACTGTCGAAAACTTCTTAGCTTACTGCCGCGAAGGCTTTTACAATAATACCATTTTCCACCGTGTTATTAACGGTTTCATGGTTCAGGGCGGTGGTTTTGAGCCTGGCATGAAACAAAAAGACACGAAAGCCATGATTAAAAATGAAGCCAACAACGGTTTAAAAAATACCCGTGGTACATTGGCGATGGCACGTACTAATGATCCACACTCTGCAACTGCACAATTTTTTATTAACGTTGCAGACAATGACTTCTTGAACTTCCGTTCAGAGCGCCCTGATGGTTGGGGTTACTGTGTATTCGCTGAAGTTGTTGAAGGTATGGACGTTGTTGACAAGATCAAAGGCGTAGCAACGGGTCGTAGTGGTCACCACCAAGACGTACCACGCGAAGACGTTCTGATCGAAAAAGTGACTATCAGCGAGTAATCTCAGAAGATATGTCCACTTACATCATTGCAGATTTACATCTGAGTGAAGATGAACCGGCGATCACCGCCGGTTTTATCCATTTTATTCAGCAGCAAGCTATCCACGCTGAGCGCTTATACATACTCGGTGATTTTTTCAATTATTGGATTGGCGATGATGACGATAATCCGCTTCACCTACAGGTAGCTCAAGCGCTAAAACAACTGACTGAGCGCGGTATCCCTTGCTATTTCATTCATGGAAATCGTGATTTTTTAATTGGTCAACGTTATGCTAAACAGTGCGGTATGACTATCTTACCTCAAGAAACATTGTTAGAACTGTATGGTAAACGAATATTGATTTTACACGGCGATACCCTGTGTATTGATGATGCAGCCTATCAAAATTACCGTAAAAAAGTACATACACCTTGGATACAAAAGCTCTTTCTCACTCTACCCTTGTTTATTCGCCGCCGAATTGCACAAAAAATGCGCAGTGATAGCCAGCACGCGAGCAGTATGAAATCTGAGTCGATCATGGATGTTAATCCACAAGCCGTCATTACTGAGATGCAAAAATATCATGCTGACTGGATGATCCACGGACACACCCACCGTCCTGCTATCCATGAAATTGCCATTAATGACAAACCACATTATCGAGGTGTGCTCGGTGCATGGCATCAAGAAGGCTCTGCATTTGTGATTAATGAACAAGGTATTGAGCTCATTTTTTTCCCATTCTGATTAATTTATCTCTCATTATTTTTATCGTTTACGCCTACTGTTAGCTTAAAAAAACAACCACGCAAACGTTTTCCTTACCGCATTACCATGATATGATCGACTTAATTCCATTTCCCACCTTACCGGTGATATTTTTTAAATACAGGGAAGCACTAAATGACTGCCCAAGTTCCTGCTCAATCTGCGGCAAAAATCGCCATTGTTATGGGTTCTAAAAGTGATTGGACAACCATGCAGCATGCTGCTGATGTGTTGACTGAACTGCAACTGCCTTTTCATGTTGAAATTGTCTCCGCTCATCGCACGCCCGATAAACTGTTTTCATTTGCAGAACAGGCTAAAAAAAACGGCTTTGATGTGATCATTGCAGGTGCAGGTGGAGCGGCACATTTACCCGGTATGTTAGCAGCGAAAACCCTCGTGCCTATTCTAGGCGTTCCTGTACAAAGTGCTGCACTTAGTGGAGTTGATAGCCTGTATTCTATCGTGCAAATGCCAAAGGGCATTCCTGTTGGCACCTTAGCAATAGGGAAAGCAGGAGCCGCAAACGCCGCACTATTAGCGGCACAAATTTTGGCGATAACCAATCCGGATATTTTTAAACGCTTATCAGCATGGCGTGAAACACAAACTCAAGATGTGCTAAATAACCCAGATCCACGGGAGGCATAATGAAACCAGTTTGTGTCTTAGGAAATGGTCAGCTTGGTCGTATGTTGCGTCAAGCCGGTGAACCGCTGGGAATAGCTGTCTTTCCAGTAGGCTTAGATGCGGAACCAGAAGCCGTTCCTTATCAACAAAGCGTGATCACCGCAGAAATTGAACGTTGGCCAGAAACCCCCTTAACCAAAGAATTAGCCCGTCATAATGCGTTTATTAACCGTGATATTTTTCCACGTTTAGCAGACAGATCCCCACAAAAAAACTTATATGATTCATTGCAACTTGCCACCGCCCCTTGGGCTTTACTTGAATCCCCTGATCAATGGCCTGAATTATTTGCCACATTAGGTGACTTTCTGATTGTAAAACGCCGCACTGGTGGCTATGACGGCCGTGGGCAGTGGCGTGTAAGACCCGGCGATGAAACTGATTTACCTGCTGAAATTTATGGTGAATGTATTGTCGAACAAGGCATTCCCTTTGATGCCGAAGTCTCTATTATTGGTGCTCGAAACCGAGCCGGAAAATCTGTTTTTTACCCAATTACACATAATCTTCATCAAGAAGGTATTTTACGCACCAGTGTCGCCTTCCCTAAATCAAGCAATGCCCACCAGCAAAAAGCACAATCGATGTTGAGCGCTGTCATGGATGAACTTGATTATATTGGTGTGATGGCAATGGAATGTTTTGTCGTCGGCGATAAATTACTCATTAATGAGATTGCACCACGGGTGCATAATAGCGGCCACTGGACACAAAATGGCGCATCTATCAGCCAGTTTGAGTTACATTTACGCGCTATTTTAGATTTACCCATGCCCTCCCCTGAAGTCGAGAGCCCAGCAGTAATGGTTAATTTAATTGGAACCTACGTAAATGCTGACTGGCTAAGCTTGCCATTAGTTCATCTACACTGGTATGAAAAAGAAGTACGCCCAGTACGCAAAGTGGGACATTTAAACCTGTCTCACCATGATTGCGACAAACTCACTTCAACACTTGATGCACTAACAACTTTGCTGCCAAATGAGTATAAAAGTGGCATTGAGTGGGCAAAAGTAAAATTAGACTGGTACTCTCGCCAATAAATAGCGAAAATAGCCCCTATTCGATGCCCGAATATTTAATTTCGGGCATTTTGTTATTTTTGCCGTACTCCTGTTGATAATAAATATCAAAATATAAAGGCATACGGTTTTACTGGAGCCGACATGCCAGACGTACAAGCCGCACCCTCTCCAACTTTTAGCCCTTTCTATCAATGGAGCATTTTAGTTCTATTAGGGATGGTTTATTTTTTAGCTACTGCGACCACATTCACCTCTTTAGGCGTGGTATTGCCCGGGATGATAGAAGAACTAAAATGGAGCTGGACGGAAGCAGGGTTTGGTTTTACTTTGCTTGGATTAACCTGTGGGCTAGCCAGTTTCTTGCCTTCTTTACTCATTCGTAAGGTGGGTGTCCGCTTAACATTATTGCTAGGCACGTTATTCTTTATTGCCGGTTTCTATAATCTCTATTCTACCGAAATCATCAGCACTTACTTTCTTGGTACCGCCTTAATTGGGGTAGGTTTCACCTTACTTGCCACGGTGCCAGGCACCTATGTACTTTCCCGCTTATTTGAAAAGCAATCTTTAGCATTCGGTCTTTATTTTACGATTGGTGGTTTAGGCGGCGTGGCAGGGCCTTGGATCTATTTTTATGCCTCTAATCAACTCGGTTCTTGGCGGATGCATTGGGTACTGTGTGCGATTTACTTGAGTGTCATTACATTAGTCACCATCTTGATGCTGCGCGAAGGTAAAAAAGAACAAGCTCACGCCAAAATGGTGATGCAAAAACAAGTCAGCAATGCCAACAAACCTGTTTATCGAACAAATCAGGTTTGGACCGTAGGCCGAGCACTACGTACTTGGCAATTTTATTTAATTGCCGCAACTTACACTTCATTTTTATGGTGTGGTATTACCGTCAATAGCTTTGCGGTCGCGCATATTGAAGAACGAGGGTTTAGTATGACGGTAGCGGTGTCATTACTCAGCACCATGGCTTTCGTAAATGCATTTTCTCGATTTATTGGTGGTGCCGCTGGCGAATGGCTAGAACCTAAAAAGTTACTGATTGGTAGTTTAATTATTATGGTATTGGGTGTGGTTTTCTTAAGTATTGCTACTTCTTGGTTCTGGTTGATTTTATTTGTTATTTTTGTTGGTATTGGCTATGGCATGACTTTTTTAGCATCCAGTGTCTTATTGTCTAACTATTTCGGTCGCGGCCCTTATTTAGAACTTTTTTCCATCGTTAATTTATTTTCCACGATTGCCTGTTTAGCCCCTTTCATTGCAGGTGCAGTAAAAGATTATACTGGCAGTTTCACGCCTGCATTTTTGATTATTGCAGCGCCGGTTATTGTGATTTTGTTACTAACATTACGAATGAAGCCCCCAACTTTAAATCACTCATAATATATAATTCAAATAGTTAACTAGCGATATCCCGATGAGCATACATAA
>NZ_DOEH01000013.1:32541-32674 GCF_003533305.1 Providencia sp.
CTGAGCGCAGTCAACACCCCTGCGGCTTGAAGTATGACGAGTTTCTCCCTGTATTTTAAAATCAGTCGTAGCATACTCTAAATAATTCAAGTTGCAGGTAGGCGGCAAGAGAAGATATCCCGATGAGCATACA
>NZ_DOEH01000013.1:32695-226222 GCF_003533305.1 Providencia sp.
CTGAGCGCAGTCAACACCCCTGCAGCTTGAAGTATGACGAGTATAACGGATTATTATGGCGCTAATAACTCAGGTACTTTAAGTAAAATAAACTCATTATCATCTGCTTTATTTGGTTCACGGCTCGATGAGAACGGATAATTATTATCGTTACCAACAATAATATGTTCGCTATCAACTACATCAACATTTTCGATAGTGAAGAATGGAAAAGTGAAAACACCCTCGTTTAATGGTTTTCTTGCTAAGCTATTTGGGTCTTGGATATTCATCAAATCAATATAAGCTTGCTTATCTACCGCAGATCCAACATTTTTATCTGAAAACTCAATACGATAAACGCGTTTAAATTTAGCTAAATTGCTAAAGCAATTCTCTGTATTTGTTGCCCCTTGTGCACAAGCTTTATCAGCCGTACCTTCACCGTTATCACGTTCGATAATCAGCCCATGAGTAGCATCAATTAAGTTAAAATCACCAATCGCATTTTGATTATCTTCAAAGACATATAACCAGCTACGGCCTGTCCAATCTTGTTTCTTCACATCAAATTCAAGAATGCGTGCAGCGCGTTTACCATCAACATTTTCATAATCTTGCTTGTCTTCATTCCAAACTGCCCCTTCTAACATTGGGTACAGTTTTGAACCATCAGGTGATGAAGCCATCCCTTCAAAACCTTTTGACCGATTAACTTGAAAGCTAACTTTATCAGTAGGTTTACCCGGTGTAGTAACTTGGTAGTGATCTGGAGAAACCACTTTTTTGCCATCAACTTGGGTTTCAAATAAGGCTAAAACTTTACCGTCTAAATCCATTTTGATTAAATACGGTCCAAACTCATCCCCTACCCATAACGCACCATCTGCAAATTGAAAACTTTCCGGGTCAAAATCACTACCAGTTAGGTAACGTTCTTGAGAACTTTCATTAATGATATGGAACGGAATAATTTTATTTGGATCTTGGAAGAAAACAGTTTTCAGCGGGTTGGCTTTACCTGTTTTAAAATCGATATCGTATTGGGTTAGATAAAGCATTGAATCAGGAGAATTAACTTTATTACCAAAACCATTGTCCGTCAGTACCCAATAAGTCCCATCAGCCATCCGCTTAATACCTGAATGTCCTTGTAAAGGCTGCCCTTTAATTGGGATATGCATACCTGTTGGACGATCTGCGGATTTTCCTTCAATTTGCCCAAGGGTATCAACACGTTTAGCAGTAGTAAATTTACCACTAGTTTGTAGATCCGAAGGGGCATTTTCAGGTGCAGGAACACTTGAATTCACGGGTAAAATAGCATGTCCAGCCAATGAAGCCGGAACTTGTTGTTGAGCAAACCCTGTGGTGCTAAATGAAATTAAAGTAGCAAGTAAAGATAATGAGCCAATCATGCGACGATGCAACATTGTTATGATCCTATTATTAGATTATTCAATAATCGACGACGGAATCATAACTACGGCAAATGACAGTTTAGTGATGAATTCAAGACAGTTATTTTACTTGAAAGATTGTAGCGAATTTATTTTTCACAGAAGGAAAATAGGTAGACATCACGGTATTTAATACATTGATGTCTACCTGAAGTTTTATAACTCAACCATTCGATAAACGTCGGTGCTGATTGCCAGTGCCTAATAAGCGCAAGCCTAACCAACCTCCGCATATTGATAGCAACAACGCAGCGCTTAGCGGTAGTATTAACCAGATACGCCACTCAGGTTGCCATGGGAAATCAAACACTTTAGTTTGCAATAACCACAGAGCAATTTCTGCACCAAAAGCCGCAGCAAAACCGGCCATTAGACCTAATAATGCAAACTCACTCCAAAGTGTTCTTCGCATCAGCTTTTTACTGGCACCTAGCGTACGGTAAACCACTAACTCGCGTTCACGTTGACTCATACCGACTTGGACTTGAGCAAGTAATAGCAGCAATCCGCATAAAATCACTAACACCACCATCACTTCTAAAGCCTGACTCACTTGTTGGAGAATTTGCTGAATTTGGGTAATAATTGCGCCAGTGTCTAGCACATTAATGGTTGGATAGTTACGGCTAAGCTGCGTCAATAACTGACCATCACCGTCATAATGAAAACTACTCAACCAAGTGGCTGGCATTTGAGATAAACTTTCTTCAGAGAAAATAAAGTAAAAATTAGGTCGTAAACTTTCCCAATCTACCGTTCGAATACTACTCACCGTCGCAGAAAAAATTTGTGCCCCAGAGTTAAACGTTAGCTTATCGCCAATTTTTATTCCAAGCTCTTTCACGACTGTCTGTTCAATAGACACCTCACCCGCTTTTGGTGGCCAAGTGCCTTTATCCATTAAATTGGCCGGTGGTAAAATGGATTCCCAAGTCAGGCTAAGCTCACGTCGTACCGTGTTATTGTTTGGATCGCGTTCATCTGCCCATTCAATCGCTGATCTATCGTTAATCTCCGCCAGGCGCGCCAATACTACAGGGTTAAAGCCTGTTGGTTTGACTTTATATTGCGCCAAAAGCTCTGTTACTGGCTTAATTTGTTCTTGAGTCATATTGATCAAGAAATAATTCGGACTATCGGCTGGAAGCTGCTGCTGCCAACGGTCGAGCAAATCACCTCGAACCAAAACTAATAATGCTAACAACATAAACGAGAGCGAAAATGCGCTCATTTGTGTGATTGTTTGCATTGGTTGGCGCAATAAACGGCTGACCGAAAGCCGTAAACTTAACTGTTTAAACTTAATATGACGTAAGCCCCACAGCCCTATCCAACCGATAAGTGCTAGGAGAATTGCCAAAACCACGATGCCAATCAGGATTGACCATAGTAAAGGGTTCACACCCGCAAATAAAAATAATCCTCCCACGACAATGAGTGTGACTATGGGGAGATAGTAATACAAAGGCCAAACGGGTGATTGTGCATCTTCACGTAACACTCGCGAAGGTTGCGTTGCCATTAATTGATAATAAGGACGAATACCCACAATAATCGCGATGATAAATAATGTGCCTATCGCCCAAACCCAAGGCCATAAACTTGCTGAAGGTAATGCTTTTGGGAGCATTGCGCCTAGAATTTGCATCAAGATGCCTTCAAAGGCAAGCCCAAGCAATGAACCTAATAGCGCAGCGGCAATTAAAATAACCAACCACTGACCAATAATCCATTTACGTAATGCGCTACGCCCTGCTCCAAGGGTTTTTAATACCGCAATCAACTGATGTCGACTACGACAATAATGGGTCATTGAAACAACAACAGCAGCAATTGCCAGTAATAACGTCAATAAAACAGACAATAAAAGAAATTGTTGTGCACGTTGAAATGTCTTTCCTACCGCACCATTATCTTCATTTAAGGTATACCAACGTTGGTCAGTTCTTAAATCTTTATCAAATTTTGCATGGAAAGCCTCAATAGCGTCACTATCTCCGGCGAACATGTCTCGATACGTTAATCGGCTTCCTAATTGAATAGCGCCGGTCAATGCAGCATCTTCAATCGAAATAAGTGCTCTTGGGGCGATTTGAAAAGGATTAAAGCCACTATCCGGTTCTTGCTCTAAAGTACCTGCAACTTTTAATGTGGCATCGCCAATATCAATATCATCGCCTAACTTTAGGTTTAATAGCTCAAGCAATCTAGGGGCGACTAATATTTGCCCTTTTGTTGGCTGTAACCCCGCAGGCTTAGTGACTAATCCACCATATAACGGATAGGCACTATCGGCGGCTTTGATCAGCACTAATTGTGGTCGAGCATCTTCATCTGCCGTTGAGTAGGCCATAGTTGAAAATGAAATTTGCTGACTCACTTTCAAGCCACTATTTTTAGCATCCTGTAACCAAGCCGGGTCGCTCGGCTGAGAAGATCGCAACACTAAATCACCCGCTAATAATTCGCGGCTCTGATAGCTCATGCTATTTTCAATACGGTCGCTAATACGCCCTAACGCTAACACGCAAGCAACCGCTAGCGTCAGTGCCAACCAAACAATTAATAATGATGGCGTTTTCCACTCACGCCAGAACCAGCGCCAAATCATGCCTCTTCCCTTAATAGACCATCGACCAATCTTAAACGGCGTTGACAGCGTGCTGCCAGTTCATGGTCATGAGTAACGAGGATCAAGGTTGTGCCATGCTCTTTATTCATTGAAAAAAGCAAATCAGCAATTTTATCCCCTGTCTGACGATCAAGATTCCCCGTCGGTTCATCTGCAAATAAAATTTCAGGACGGCCATTGAAAGCTCTGGCTAATGCAACTCGCTGTTGCTCACCACCGGACAATTGTGCTGGCATATGTTTGAGTCGATTACCGAGACCTAATTCAGTTAATAAACTAACGGCATGTTGCTGGCTGCTGGATTCTGGTTCACCCCGTAATAACGAGGGAAGTTGTACGTTTTCAATGGCATTCAGTGTGGGGATCAACATAAAGGATTGAAAAACAAAACCCACACTTTGTGCACGTAGACGCGCCCGCTGTTCTTCGTCCATTTGCGTTAACTCTTGCCCCAGCAAACTGACACTACCACTGGTGCCGTCATCAAGTCCGGCAATGATCCCTAAAAGGGTTGATTTACCTGATCCCGACTCGCCGATAAGAGCAATTGTTTGACCGGGCTCGACAATTAGCTCAACACCTTGCAATATAGTCAGTTCATGTTCACCTTGGCCAACACGTTTAATGAGATGATGAACTTCAAGAATATTTTTCGCCGACATATATTGGTTTTTCTCCTGTTATTGATTGCAAGTGGACAGGCACTCGCAACAACAAAACTATTGATCCTCGGTGATAGCCTGAGTGCAGGTTATCGCTTACCGGCAGAGCAGGCTTGGGCCTCTTTGCTCGCCAGTCGTTGGCAGAAATTGTCACCGCCTGTAACTGTGATTAATGGCAGTATCAGTGGAAACACTTCAGCTCAAGGGCTGGAACGTCTTTCTACCTTACTTGAACAACATAAACCTAATTGGGTATTGATTGAGCTTGGTGCAAACGATGGTTTACAAGGGCTAGCTGTAGAACAGTTAGAGACTAATTTACAACAAATTATCGATAAAATAGAGCAATCTGGTGCTAAACCGCTTTTAATGCAAATTCGTATTCCACCAAACTATGGAAAACGCTATACATCAAGCTTTGAACGCGTGTATTCAAAATTAGCACAAGAAAATAATATTCCACTATTACCATTTTATATGGAAACTGTGATAACCAAGCCTGAATGGATACAACAAGATGGTATTCATCCAACAGTAGAGGCTCAGCCTTCTATTACAGATTTCATGGAAAAACAGCTTTCTCTCTATATTTTACCGCCTAAGAAGTGAAATATATACTTAACACATTAATTCAAATTAGAGTGAATAATCAACATTCTGTTTAAATAACGTTATGAAAACAACAACGCTACGGCGCAAAGAATGACGAGAACACTACGGCGCAAAGAATGACGAGCATAGGTAAAGTTATGAAAAAATCCGTACTAATCACTGGCGCCTCAAGCGGCATAGGCTTTTGTGCTGCACAAACTCTCCGCCAACGCGGCTACCATGTCATTGCTGCCTGCCGCAAAGAAGCGGATATATTGCGCTTAAAAGATCTCGGTTATGACACTGTTGCTCTTGATCTTGATGATAACGATAGCATAGATGCCGCGGCTGACGCGGTGCTGTCATTATGCCATGGACGTCTTTTCGGATTATTTAATAATGCCGGATTTGGCGTTTATGGTGCCTTAAGTACTGTCAGCCGTCAGCAGCTTGAAGCGCAATTTTCCACTAATTTTTTCGGTGTTCATCAATTAACCTTCCGCTTGCTCCCCGCCATGCTTGTGCACAATGAAGGCCGTATTGTACAGACCAGCTCAGTGATGGGAATTATTTCAACACCGGGGCGTGGTGCTTATGCGGCCAGTAAATATGCATTAGAGGCCTGGTCAGACGCCTTGCGATTAGAATTAAAAGGCAGTGGTATTCACATCAGTTTGATTGAACCCGGTCCTATTCATACCGCATTTACACAAAATGTGGCACAAACCCAAAAAGATAAACCCGTTAAAAATCCAGGGATTGCGGCTCGTTTCACCTTAACACCAGAACGTGTTGTTGAAAAATTAATTCATGCGCTCGAAAGCCCACATCCTCGTATACGCTACTCTGTCACACTACTGACGGTATTTGTGCGTATACTTAAACGAATACTGCCTGATAAGTTAATGGATAAAATACTGTCTAATCAGGGCAAAAAAGCTTGAAAAATCAAAAAACGCCCCCATTTTATAGACAACAATTTTAGTATTAATAACAATTTACAAAGAGATACCTTATGTTAGCTAACGCTCAAATTATTGATATTAACGAAACCAATTTACATCAAGTCATTGAACAATCGATGACTTTGCCTGTCATGTTTTATTTTTGGTCTCCGCGCAGCCCACATTGCCAAGATCTTGGATTAACACTTGATAAGATTGCCAATGAGTATGCAGGCTTATTTATTTTAGCTAAAGTTAACTGTGATGAAGAGCAAATGGTCGCCAGCCAATTTGGCCTAAAAGCGATCCCAACCGTCTATATATTGCAAAATGGTCGTCCTGTTGATGGCTTTGAAGGCCCGCAACCAGAGGAGGTTGTGCTGGAAATGCTTTCTCGCGTACTGCCAAGCCCTGAAGAGCTAAAAGCTGCACAAGCCGCTGAATTACTCGCAGAAGGTAAAGCTCAAGAAGCCCTGCCGCTGCTAAAAGAAGCTAATCAAATCAATCCTAAAAATAGTGATATCACGCTGTTATTAGCAGAAACACAAATTAATTTGAATTTGACTGATGATGCACAAATCACCCTTGCCACTGTACCGATGCAAGACAAAGATAGCCGCTATCAAGGGTTAATTGCACAAATCGATTTATTAAAGCAAGCTGCTGATACGCCTGAAATTCAGCAATTGCAGCAAGAATTTAATCAAAACCCAGCAGATACCACCCTTGCTGTGCAGCTTGCCCTAAAACTACATGAAGTAAACCGTAATGAAGAAGCACTAGAACTGCTACTGGCATTCTTGAAAAAAGATTTAAATGCCGGAGACGGTGCAGTTAAGAAAACAATGATGGATATCATGTCAGCAATGGGTACCGGCGATTCATTAGCCAGTAAATACCGCAGACAAGTTTATTCATTACTTTACTAATTAAGGGCTTAATATGGACTTGTTCGCGTTTGGTGCTATACCGATTATTATCTTTTTCGCCATTGTTATTGTTTTTACCTGTGTAAAAACAGTGCCGCAAGGATTCCAATGGACTGTTGAACGTTTTGGTCGTT
This sequence comes from Providencia sp., assembly GCF_003533305.1. Classification (GTDB taxonomy): domain Bacteria; phylum Pseudomonadota; class Gammaproteobacteria; order Enterobacterales; family Enterobacteriaceae; genus Providencia. The sequence continues at coordinate 40,027 of NZ_DOEH01000013.1, forward strand.
ACACTCGAACGTTACAACCGGGTTTGCATTTTATCGTTCCATTTATGGATAAAATAGGCCGTCGCATCAATGTGATGGAACAAGTCCTTGATATTCCATCCCAAGAAGTCATTTCACGAGATAACGCCAACGTCACTATTGATGCTGTGTGCTTTATTCAAGTGGTTGACCCGGTTCGCGCTGCTTATGAAGTCAGTAATCTTGAGTTATCTGTACTTAATTTAACCATGACCAATATTCGTACCGTATTGGGTTCAATGGAATTAGATGAAATGCTTTCCCAGCGTGATTCCATCAATAACCGCTTACTGCATGTTGTTGACGAAGCGACCAACCCTTGGGGTGTAAAAATCACCCGTATTGAAATTCGTGATGTAAAACCGCCGAAAGAATTGATTAGCGCGATGAATGCTCAAATGAAAGCTGAGCGTACTAAGCGTGCCGATATTCTTGAAGCTGAAGGTATTCGACAAGCCGCCATCCTAAAAGCAGAAGGTGAGAAGCAATCTCAAATTCTAAAAGCGGAAGGTGAACGCCAATCTGCGTTTTTACAAGCAGAAGCTCGTGAAAGAGCGGCAGAAGCGGAGGCTAAAGCCACTCAAATGGTATCAGAAGCTATTGCAGTTGGTGACATGCAAGCGATTAACTATTTCGTAGCACAAAAATATACCGATGCTCTAATTAGTATTGGTTCTGCTGAAAATAGTAAAGTGATCATGATGCCACTAGAGGCAAGTAGTTTAATGGGAGCAATCGGTGGTATCACTGAACTTATTGGCGACAGTACTAAAGCTAGAGCTGATAAGAAGCAGGTAAACAAATGATAGAACTCATCAGCACTCAGCCCGCATGGTTTTGGCTATGTCTCGGTGGTTTATTGCTGATTAGTGAACTCATTGGGACTGGCGGCTACCTATTATGGACAGGTATTGCTGCCGTGCTGGTCGGTTTTATCGCCCTCGTATTGCCATTTCTCGGTTGGGAATGGCAAGGTATTTTGTTCGCTATTTTTACCATTGTTTCTGCTGTGTTATGGCGAAAATGGCTTAGTGGGCGGCAAAACACTAAAGCTGACGATGTAAACCAAATTAGCCACCAGCTAATAGGTATTAAGGCACGTTTACTTACGGATACCGAAGAAGGTTTCAGCCGTGTACGTTTGGCCGACGGAAGCTGGCGTATCTATTCAGATATCCCACTTTTAGCGGATACCGAAGTGGTTGTTATTACTGTCGACGGTATCACGTTAAAAGTTAAGCCTTACTCTGATGACAGCAACCACGAGCAAGATGGTCAATAATCGGGCAGTCTGCACCATCATCACCGGGACATTCATCCACTAATTTTTGCAACGTATCTCGTATGGCAGACAATTTCACCATTGTCTGCTCTATTTCTTGCACTTTTGCGATAGTCGTCGTTTTCACATCCGAACTATGTCTGGTTGGGTTTCGAAATAATCCCAGTAATTCACCGCATTCATCGAGAGTAAACCCAACATCTTTAGCTTGCTTTAATAACACCAGTTCATCAAAGTGTCTATCTTGATAATAGCGATAACTATTATCACCGCGTAAAGGAGGAGTAATTAAGCCTTTATCTTCATAAAAGCGAATCGCTTTTGCGGTCAAACCTGTTTTTTTCGCAATTTCACTAATATTCATAATTTTCCTTGACCTTAACCTTGAAGGAAGGTTTAACCTCTACTACATAGTTAAATGATAGATTAAGTTGATGCCTAATTATACACCCTAAACCATTCGAATGCAGATAGGTTGTCGGTAAAGCCAAAGTTTTATGGCTATGACTGAAAGTTTTACGCAGCCAACACCCCTGTAGCTCGAAGAATGACGGGTAAAATGGAGAATAAAATGAATAAGATAATACTTTCCCTACAAGGACTCACTTGCAGCCACTGTGTGGGCTCCGTGACTAAAGTACTACAAGCTCGTGATGATGTTGAAAGTGCTAAAGTCACTCTTGAGTATGCTGTTGTTGAGGGCAGTGCTAGTGCTGATGCATTAATTGCAACTATTGAACAAGATGGATATCAGGCGGCTGTTGCTACAACGCCGGATGTTGAGTTGCAATTGTCAGGTTTGAGTTGTATGAAATGTGCGGGTAAAACGCAACAAGCACTTGAGGCTGTTGAAGGCGTTGCTGGCGCTATTGTTGATACTGAACGCGCTAAAATTTATGGCAAAGCTTCAACTGACAGCTTGATTAAAGCGGTTGAGCAAGCGGGTTATCAAGCGAACGCAATCTAAATATTGTTGTTTTGCATTAAAGTACGCCAATATTAAATGAAAATAGCCCTAGTTCGATATCGGGCTATTTTCAATTTAGAATCAAATTTTTACTCTTTAGTTTTTCTCTGCCACTTTTTTATGCAACATGATGATTTCACGCCCTAATTCAGTCAACATAATCGCATTCATTAGGTGGTCTTGAGCATGAACCATGATGATATGAACGGGAACTTTACCAGTTCCTTCATCCATTTCAATTAATCGTGTTTGAGTGTGATGCGCAATGGATAATGCATCTTGAGCCTGCTGCATTAAACTTTCCGCTTCAGCAAAATCATTATTTTCACGTGCAACCGCAATGGCTTGAAAAACTAAGCTTCGTGCATAACCTGCATTAGTAATCAGCTCCATGACTTCATTTTCGAGATCCATACTGACTCCTTAATCAATCAGCGCTAATGCTTGGTCTAATACTTTATCCCCTTTCAGGGTTCCATAGGCCATCATATCGATACACTCAACTTTTTTACCTGCCGCATCGGCAATTTTTTGACATTCTGCTAGTTTGTAACGAATTTGTGGGCCTAAAAGCGCAACATCAAAATCATTTACACAGGCTTTATAATCACGCACCGACTTTGCCGTAATTTCAGCGTCAATACCACGTGTTTTAGCCGCTTCTTGCATTTTTTTAACCATCAGACTTGTGGACATTCCTAAATCACAAATCAATAAAATTTTTTTCATATTATTTCTCCAAGTCATTCATAATATGTTGAATTAAAAGCGGAATCGGTCGACCAGATGCTGTGCTATAACCATTCTCACGCCATAATGCTGTTCCACTAACATCTAAATGCGCCCAAGGTAAATCGGTGGGGCAAAATAGACTTAAAAAGTAAGCAGCTGATGCACTTATTGCCGCATTGTTACTCGGTGTATTACACGCATCCGCAATATGACTTTTCACCTGTCCTGCAAGACGTTTATCCAAGGGCAACGCCCAAATCTCATCACGACTATCCAGACCTGCCTGATGCAAATCGGCACTCAATGCCATATCTGAGGACATGAGTCCGGTTAAGTCATAACCCAATGCTTTCACAACGGCTCCGGTTAACGTCGCCACGTCAATAATATATTTTGGCTGTAATGTGCTGGCGTAAGCAATCCCATCAGCCAATACCAGTCGACCTTCTGCATCTGTATTATTAATTTCTACGGTTAAACCTGAGTAACTCGTCGCAATTTCACTCGGGCGCATAGCCTCTGGACCTATCATGTTCTCTGCCAGCATCAAGATCCCAACAAGATTAACTGGCAATTTCATTTCTGCTGCGGCAACGAGTAAACCAAAAACGTTAGCAGCACCGCACATGTCATATTTCATGGTATACATGCCATCACCACTTTTTAACCAATAACCACCAGTATCATAGGTCACACCTTTCCCGACATATGCACGGCAACGATTATTAGCATCATCGCTACCTTGATAGCGAATAATAACAATACGAGGCGGATTCTTAGCGCCCTTACCAACAGCATGAAGCAAACCAAATCCTTGGGCTTTGACTTCTTTTTCATCTAAGATTGAGGCAGAAAGTGAAGGATAGTTAGCAATCACAGAAGTCACTGTGTCTGCCACAAAAGCAGGCGTACAAATATCACTCGGGATATCCGCTAATTGCCGTGCATCAATCATACCTTTACTCACACAAAAGGCGTGTTGTGCTAATTTATTTAACTCATCTACTTGCTCAACATGACTATAAAAAATCAAATTTTTAATTTTCTGAGTCACAGTTTGAGTGGTTTTAAATTGCTGATCATCAAGGCTATAACTTTGATTAAACAGTAAAATCAATAGCTGCTGGCAGGCACCGCGATGTTTCGCTTGGCTAAGGTCAAATAACCGACAATCTACGCATACATTGGCTAGTGGCGCTTTAACCAAAGAACGAATATCTGTAAGTAATTGCCCTTCAGGCCATGATAACCAATGATTTTCAGGAATTAGCGTCAAACGCCCCACGGGCTCACAGCCAAATTGGCAATCGGCAATTTGTCCATTCGCGCTGTAATTATTAAGCTGTTCCACTAATGGACTACGGAGACCTAATTGTTTTAACAAGTCACTTTGCGGATAAGTAATAACTTGTGTCGTAGAAAGTGCCTGAGTAAACGCTTTGCTCTCAATAATAATTTGATAATTAATCATAATGTAACGCTCCATCGATAGGCTCTCTGATCCGCGTTTCATAATCTTGTAACCAATTGCTATCGGCTAGCCTATAGGTCGTGTGCTCATCATGGCGATCCGCTAAATAAACGGTTGGTGACATATTGGCGGTCGCCACAACAAATGAGAAAGTTTTGATATTCGTAGCCACGCCAAATTCACCCAGTGCATTCATACACACCACAGATAAATCACCACAACGGCCAAATCGCTTCATTAATTTATCTTCTAGCTCAAGTACCACTGAATCCGCGGCCTGTTGTGGAGTTAAACCGGCAGCCATACGTCGAACAATCTCATAGCTCGTACAGCCTTTCATTAGATCTTCACCAACACCCGTTGCGGTAGCACCGCCAATTTCGCTATCACAATAAAAACCAGAACCAATTATTGGTGAATCCCCGACTCGACCTCTACGTTTCATAAATAGCCCACTGGTAGAAGTTGCTACGCTCATACTGCCTTGTAAATCTAACCCGACCATACCGACAGTATCGTGGCCATCATATGGGCTCAATCCTTTATCGATGGTCTCTCTACAACGCTTTTTATAATGTGCAATTGATCTTTGCGTTAGCATTTTTTTCTGCGCAAAACCTTGCTCGATAGCCCACTCTCTGGCTCCACGTCCAACTAATAGCGAATTAAATCGTTCTCGACTTAATGCATGTGCGACACGTACGGGATTCGCAATATCGATCAAATTACCGACTGCACCAAATGCGAGAGAATCGCCATCCATAAAAGCTGCATCTAACTCAACTTCACAGTTTTCACTGGGTAATCCGCCATAACCGACCGATTTATATAAAGGAAAATCCTCAACATCAGAGACTGCCTCTACGACAGCGTGGGATGCGCTTTCACCATGGTTCAACATGCCTGTCGCTCGAGTGACACCTTCTAAGGCCATACGCCATGTTGCTATAATTCCCCACATAACAGCTCCTTGAATTTCTAATAAAACAACAAATTATACTTTCTGTTCAGTGGCTAAATACTGTTTATCAATGATGCGCAAGAAGGGTAAATAGATCATCGCGCCAATCAATAAATTAATAATTTGCATAATACTGCCGCTTATATGCCCCGTGACGATGAAACCACTAATTACCGGTGGCAATGTCCATGGAATAAACACCCCGGTCGTTGAAGCCACAGCTCCTAGGCTCATTGCGATATATTGCGTCGTGATAAGCACGAGTGGGACGAGATTGAATGGGATCAACATAATCGGGTTCATAATGATAGGTAGCCCGAAGAGGATCGGCTCATTAATGTTGAAAATTGAAGCGCCAGCCCCTATTCGTCCAACTTCACGAATACTTTTACTACGCGCAAAAATCAGCATTGCTATCACTAAAGATAAGGTCGCTCCTGCCCCACCCATCCAAACCATGTCAAAAAATTGTTCTGTAATAACATGAGGAGGTGTTACACCAGCTTGAATAGCGGCAATATTGTCTGTCTGATTTTCCATCCAAAGTGGACGAATAATACCGTTGACCATCGATCCTGAATTTATTCCTACAGACCATAACAAAGTAATACTCAACCCAGTTAACAGCGCACCAAAATATGAAGTCCCAAAGTGGCGCATCGGTGTTGCAAGCGTTTGATAAATAAATTGATGAACTGTTTCATAGCTGGTTTGGGCAACTAAAGTACGGATTGCTAACACTAAAATCACCACCAATAACGCAGGGATCAGTGCCGCAAAAGATTCTTGAACAGCAGGTGGAACGCCTTCTGGCATTTTGATCACCCATTTTTTGCGTTTGATATAGCAAAAAAGTTCAGTCCATATTAATGAACCAATCATCGCTACAAACAGACCTTTACTACCAATCCATTCAGTCGAGATTACAGTGACATTCCCTAATGATTCTGCTTTTAAAAAAGGGGTCAAAATTAAAAAACAGATCAAACCCAAAATTCCACAAGAAACTTGGTCTTCCTCATAATGCTCCGCTAAACGGTACGCGACCATAAAGCTGATAAATAACGACATAGTCGAAAATACGGCATTAAAAGGGATTTCAACAATACTGGTCCAGCTCTCGCCAAAAATACCACTCATAAATTGTTGATAGGCCTGATTCGGAAAGGACGAAATAATTAGCATCACCGAGCCGACGATGATAAATGGCATAAAAGAGACATAAGCCCCGCGAATTGCGCATAAATGCCGTTGTGATGCAGCTTTTGCAGCTAATGGCATCAGCTTAGCTTCTAAGTAATCAAGTACCTTACTCATGGTAAATCTCCCATAAAAGGCGATATTGGATATAACAGACGAAAGTTATTGAGCATTTTAGTTACGTTGTTTTGGTTAATTATCTGTCTATTTGCCAGCGTTTTGATTATTGCCTAAGGCAATTTAAATAAAGTTGCGATACGTCACAGTATTTAGTACCAAATAAACTAGTCTCATAAGATTGAATACCACCTCATTTAGAAGAGGAGTTTGAGATGGAAATAAAATTACATGCTAACGCGACAACGACACCTCGAGTTCGCCGCTACCTGCAACAGTCAGACAAAAGTGACCGCGAGCTTGCTAAAGAATTAGGTATTTCGGTTTCTACCGTACGACGTTGGCGCATAAGGCAAGATGTTGAGGATCAGAAATCCACCCCACGAAATGTACACAAGGTAATGAGACAAGAACAAATTAATCTAGCCCTTTGGCTAAGAACACACTTTGTTTTACCTCTGGATGAGCTCATCACTTATGTTAATGATGGCATGGGACAAGCTATTTCACGGGCAAGTTTAGATAGGATGCTGAAAAAGGGGAATATGGTTCATATGAATATTCTTGGCACCCGAGTTTTAAAAGGGAAAAAAGCCTTGAACAGTGGCCTGCATTGCGGAACATTGAAATTACGCTATCGTCGATTGAATTTACTACCTCAAGATGATGGGCAACTTCATTTACTCTGGTTAGAAGAACAGGTCAGCGGCTATTTGTGCATCGCAATCTTTCAAGGAATATCTGCACAACTCGTCGTCAATTGGTTAAATGAAATACAACCCAGCTTACCGGCTGCTATACAAAGTCTTGAGACTGAAAATAAAACGCTATTTTTAGAATCTGTATTTGAAGAGCACCCATTGCAACAATGGTGTAGCCAACAGAATCTCAACTTAAGTTATTTTGATGTTGAAAATGAGGCATCAATACGACTTGAAATACCATTTTCTACGCTAATACCTGCGGCACAAAACCTAACTGTAGCCGAGTTTTTATCAAGCGTTATCCTTCACCATAACGCGCACTGGCCTCAAAAGAAATTGGGCGGTTTAACACCAGCAGAGTTCTGGCGTCAAAATAGCCACTTATGATTATAGTAAACAGAACAACACGTAAAGAAAGGAAATAATCCCTTGAGTTATTCGCAAATCCACCCAAGATTGTTTAACCTAAGCAACTGAAACTTAAAGTCGGTGGGTTACACATGGGAAAGCTACTCGAAAATTTGAAAAATTGGCTACATACTGAAGTCGCACCAGTATATCCCTATCCTGCTGCTGATATTCGTTTATCAAAAAAACTAAAACTGCATATTGTCGGTAGCATTCATATGGGAACAGAAAACATGTTTCCTTTATCTGCGGTACTTTTAGAAAAACTCAACCAAGCGGATGCGTTGATTGTAGAAGCAGATATTACCGATAATTATTCCCCCTTCCCCTCACAAGCCGCAGCACAGGTGAAGGTAGAAGAACGACTTACCAAAGAAGAGTATGCGTTGTTTTTACAGTATTGTCAGGAAATTCGCCAAGAACCAAGCCAATTCGATAGACTGCCCGCTTGGCAAATTGCACTGATTTTGCAGGCGACTCAAGCTCAAGAACTGGGTTTAAGGGGTTACTATGGCATTGACTATCAACTCTTACGCAGCGCTCAATCGCAACAAAAAGAAATGATTGAACTTGAAGGAACTGATTCGCAAATTGAGCTACTGCTCAAGCTACCGAATCAAGGTTTAGCGCTATTACAAGACTCCCTTGTCCATTGGCGAGCGAATGCACGCTCTTTACAAACCATGATTAGCTGGTGGCTTGATTATCAACCTAATCATTGTGCGACATTGCCCAATACCTTCAGTGAAGATGTTTACCAAGCCTTAATGGTTAAGCGCAACCAAGCTTGGAGTGAAAAATTAAAAGCACTACCAGATGGAAACTATGTGGTGGCTGTTGGTGCTTTGCACCTATTTGGTGAAGGCAGCCTTGTTGATTATTTACGTAAGTAGTTGATTAGAAAATAGCAGGTATAAATATGACACCCGCAGTAAAATTACTCGAAAAACATAAAATTCAATTTATCTTACACCCTTACGACCATGACCCAAATGAGCATAACTTTGGTGATGAAGCCGTCAATAAATTAGGGTTAGATGCTAAACAGGTATTTAAAACCTTGTTAGTGGCATTAAATGGCGATCAAAAAACGCTGGCAGTCGCAGTCACACCGGTTTCTGGTCAATTGGACTTAAAACTGGTAGCTAAAGTCTTCAAAGTAAAAAAAGTCGAAATGGCCGACCCGCAAATAGCACAAAAAACAACGGGCTATTTACTCGGTGGGATCAGCCCTCTTGGTCAGAAAAAACGTCTGCCTACCGTTATTGATAGCCAGGCCAAACAATATGACACGATGTTTATTTCAGGTGGAAAACGCGGACTTGACATTGAATTAGCGCCAAATGCCCTTGCTGAGGTATTAAACGCGACTTTTGCGGAGATAAAAAAAGACTAACCTAGCAAAAAGCCCCATCTCTGGGGCTTTGAATATCAATCTATTACTGCTGATTATTTATTTTTATAAACAATCTCACCTTTCGGCTCATAATCAGAAGCTTTCAATGGAGAATGTTTCTCAATGTAGCCTTTAAGCACTTCTGCATCAACAAAACCGGTATTTACATAGTTTGGATGATTATCAATTTTAGGGTAACCATCGCCACCGATAGCATTAAAGTTCAATGTCGCCATGCGATAAGTTTTTGATGTATCTACAGGTTTACCATCAATCTTAACATCGCTAATAGTGCCATCTGCATTTAATGTCAGATTAACATTATAAAATTGTCCATAAGCGCCCGCGTCAGGTTTCATATTGGCAACCGCTTGCAGATAAGGAATGACTTCATCACCTTTAAAATCAACATACACCAATTCATTGGCAAATGGCTGAACTTTCAGCACATCTTTATATGTTATCTCACCAGCTTCAATTGAATCACGAACACCACCACCACTCATAATGGCAAAGTCAGCACCCGCACGCTCTTTTTGTGCCGCTAACAACAAATGACCCATGTTAGTTTGGACAAAACGAACTTTACTACGATCACCTTCTAATTTACCGTCAACTGAACCTACTTTCACGCCAAGTTGTGTGTCACCTTTTTCTTGATAAGGCGTCAACAATTTAGTCATTTCAGGATTATGTGCAATTTCTTGAGTGTAATAGACGCGCTCAGTCGTCCCATCTTCTTTAGTAACTTTTTTCTTTAAATTTACAGGGATCAATTGATAATGTTTTAGTGTGAATTTGCCATTTTTAAATTCAAAATCAGCACGACCTACATATTTACCCCATTCATGGGCTTGAACAATCCAAGTGCCATTTTGGTTATCAGGTGCACAAGGTGTTCCCGGTACATAATCAGCTTGTTTGTAATCTTTATTTTCTTTTGACATACAAACAGGATCTTGTGAGTGTCCACCCACAATCATATCTAAATAGCCCGCAGGTAAACTACGCGCCATTTCCACATCGCCGGGTGCATTTGAACCGTGATTACCATTGTCATAATGTCCCATATGGGTTGCCGCAATGATAATATCTGGTTTTTCAGTTTCACGAAGCTCATCAACAACTTTTTTGGCTTCTTCTGCTGGAACACGAAATTCAACATCAGGGAAATTAGCCGGATTACCAATTCGAACAGTATCATCCGTTGTCAGCCCCATCACCGCAATTTTCACACCTTGCTTATCAAAAATTTGATAAGGCTTAAATAGACGTTTACCGGTACTAGTTTGATAAATATTAGCGGAAAGGAATGGGAAAGTAGCCCATTTTTCTTGTTGGCGCAATATTTCAAGTGGATTATCAAATTCATGGTTGCCCAGTGCCATTGCATCATAACCCACTAAATTCATCCCTTTAAAGTCAGGTTCTGCATCTTGCAGATCAGACTCAGGAACACCTGTATTAATATCACCACCAGATAGCAGTAATACACTGCCGCCTTGTTTAGCAACTTCATCACGGATTTCATCAACAACCGTTTTTTGTGCCGCTAAACCATACTCTCCATTATCATTGTGCCAAAAGTGCCCGTGATGGTCATTCGTATGTAAAATAGTAATATTATAGGCTTTATCTTTTTCCCATGCGTTTGCCAATGCCGCTGGTAATAGCGCCAAAGACACAGTTAACGCACATACTGATGCCTTAAATGTAAACTTCATACATTTCTCCCTGCTGATATAGGAATTTTCTACAGTGTGTGTAGATTATAGTGAGTAATCGAGTTCTGTTTTATAGCATAAAAATTTGAGCAAGATTTGATACCTCTTGCATAATAAGAAATTCGTTTCATAAAAATGAGATCTACTTCAAATAATTCATTGTTATGCTTTTTGAAACTTCTTATTTCTTCATTTAAATATAGGTGAAATACGGCGAATTATAGACAAGCTGTAGATGATCGAGATTGAATATAACCACTAACTTGAAGTATGCCAAGAATATCGGATATATTGATAACAATTATATAACACAATAATAAGTTGATAATTATGAGTGAGCAGACCACAACACCAAACAACATCAGTCCACCGAAACCGTCGAGCAAAACAGGGAAAACTGTTTTTAGTATTCTCACCGCAATCAGTTTTTCTCACCTGTTAAATGACATGATCCAATCGCTAATCCTAGCGATTTATCCATTGTTGCAAGCTGATTTCTCGCTGAGTTTTGTTCAAATAGGAATGATAACCCTAACTTATCAAATTACGGCATCATTACTACAGCCAATAATTGGTTATTACACGGATAAGCACCCACAGCCCTATTCCTTACCCATTGGCATGACCTTCACCCTTTCAGGATTAATACTACTAGCGATGGCTGAAACTTTCCCCATGATTTTATTAGCGGCGGCGCTAGTGGGAACTGGATCATCCGTATTTCACCCTGAATCGTCTCGCGTCGCACGTATGGCATCTGGTGGACGTCACGGTCTTGCCCAGTCGTTTTTTCAAGTTGGGGGAAATTTAGGGGCTTCATTAGGCCCATTACTTGCAGCGCTGATTATTGAACCTTACGGCAAAGGCAATATTGGTTGGTTTTCACTTGCCGCACTACTGGCGATTGTCATTCTATTACAGGTTAGTAGCTGGTATAAGCAACAACACCGCACAGCAAATAAAAAGAGCACTTATGACGCTAATATTAAAGTTTTACCGCGCAAGGCAGTAATCGGCTCTTTGGCTGTCCTGCTGGTATTAATCTTTTCTAAATACTTTTATTTAGCGAGCATTAGCAGCTATTACACATTCTATTTAATCGATAAATTCGGTGTTTCGGTTCAAAATGCCCAAATTCACCTCTTTGTATTTTTATTTGCTGTTGCTGCAGGCACTATGATTGGTGGCCCTATCGGTGACAAAATTGGTCGTAAGTATGTTATTTGGTTTTCTATACTTGGTGTTGCGCCATTTACCTTAATTTTACCTCACGTATCGCTCTATTGGACAGGCGTACTCACTGTGATCATTGGCTTGATATTAGCATCTGCTTTTTCAGCGATCCTAGTTTATGCCCAAGACCTGATCCCCGGTAAAACAGGAATGGTTTCAGGCCTCTTTTTTGGACTAGCCTTTGGCATGGGTGGTGTTGGCGCAGCAGTACTCGGGTATGTTGCAGACCAAACCAGTATTGAACAAGTTTATCAATATTGCGCCTTTCTACCATTACTTGGTATTTTCACAGTGTTACTACCAAATATTGGTAATAAATAGTTTTATTTTCTTATTTTACCCATACTTATCAAAACATAAGTATGGGTTACTACAGCTATATTTGACTCAAATATCAGCCCTAAATCTCAAAAACTCAAACCTTTAAACTATTTATCACCTCTAGTCCGCTTTTTTTTTAAAAACATTGCATTTTTTTAAGGCAATTTATCTCAAAAAAAGATAAAATACCTAAACATGAAATTTGTATTTCAAAATGATAGTCAATGCATCACCGTCATTTTAAAAGTCAAAGGCATGTACCCACCTTTTTTATTCACGACCCAGAGGAGACTAAATGGAGCATTCAACGCCCTTAATTACAACCATTGTTGGTGGTCTCGCCCTTGCATATTTGTTAGGAATGATAGCTCAACGATTAAAAATTTCCCCTTTAGTTGGTTATTTAGCGGCTGGTGTACTAGCCGGTCCTTTTACACCTGGATTCGTCGCCGACACCACCCTGGCACCAGAGCTCGCTGAAATAGGTGTTATCCTATTAATGTTTGGGGTTGGCCTTCACTTTTCACTTAAAGATTTGCTCGCAGTTAAAGCGATTGCCATCCCCGGCGCAGTGGCACAAATAGCGGTCGCAACGATATTAGGCCTCGGCCTTTCCATGTTATTTGGCTGGGGAATATTTACTGGTATTGTTTTTGGACTCTGTTTGTCTACCGCCAGTACCGTTGTACTACTTCGAGCCTTAGAAGAACGACAACTAATAGAAAGTCAGCGCGGACAAATTGCCATTGGTTGGTTAATAGTTGAAGATTTAGCCATGGTGCTAGCTCTTGTACTATTACCTGCTGCTGCTGCCATCATGAATACCGATGACGCAAGCTTTAGCGAGCTTATCCTCGGACTTGCTTGGACAGTTGGTAAAGTTGTTGCCTTTATTGTTCTTATGGTTGTTATTGGCCGTAAAGTGATCCCATGGATTTTATCGCGCACTGCTTCAACGGGTTCCCGCGAGCTCTTTACCTTAGCCGTCCTTGTTCTTGCATTAGGTATAGCTTATGCGGCGGTGGCAATATTTGATGCCTCATTTGCCCTTGGTGCTTTCTTTGCCGGAATGGTATTGAATGAATCTGAGCTTAGCCATCGTGCTGCTCAAGATACCTTACCGCTACGCGATGCATTTGCCGTACTGTTTTTCGTTTCTGTCGGTATGCTATTTGACCCAATGGTACTATTACAGCAACCGCTGGGTATTTTAGGTGTACTTGCGATTATCATTATCGGTAAGTCAGCCGCAGCATTGGTGCTTGTACGCATGTTTGGTCATTCACGGCGAACAGCACTAACCATATCAGTCAGTCTTGCACAAATCGGTGAGTTTGCCTTTATCTTAGCAGGTATGGGATTAGCACTCGGTGTGATGGATAAAGACGCTCAAAACCTTGTATTAGCAGGTGCAATTGTCTCTATCATGCTTAACCCTATCTTATTTACCTTATTAGATAAGTATCTTGAAAGAACAGAAACTATCGAAGAGCAGCTTCTTGAAGAAACCTTAGAAGATGAAACTCAAGTTCCTGTCGATATCTGTGGTCACGCCATTATTGTTGGTTATGGACGTGTCGGTGGGATGCTAGCGGACAAACTACGTAGAAAAAATATCCCACTGGTTGTCGTTGAGGACACTCGAGCTAGATTTGAAGGTCTTGCCGAAAATGGATTTAGCGCAATCTTAGGTAATGGAGCAAACAAAGAAACCATTAGCTTAGCGCGTATTGAATGTGCTAAGACCTTACTTGTGACCATTCCTAATGGTTATGAAGCTGGTGAAATTGTGGCAACAGCTAAAGAACTAAACCCTAATGTTATCGTGATTGTCCGTGCTCACTACGATGATGAAGTTAGCTTCATAAAAGAGCGTGGAGCGGACCATATTATTATCGGTGAACATGAAATTGCTAAATCAATGGCAACATTTATGTGTAATGACGTCGAAGAGTTCGGCTGTACTATTAATGACGATACTGATAGCGATAATAATGATAAAGGTGAAGGTAAAAATTTAGATGAATATCTAAAACCAATTCACTAATTATCACTTAGTTTAATAAATTTAGGGAAGCCAGATGGCTTCCCTTTTTTATCCAAACTCAATTAATAGTTTATTCTTTGTTAATTAAAGTTATTAGTAACACAATAAGTAACTTTATTCCCTAAGCTCCAAAAATGACTGTTTATTGTGTAATAAACTCATCATAGGTCCAAACAGGTAATCCTTTATCCTTCATGAATTGAATCTCAGCAGCAACACCACCACTTTTCTCCCATCCCGGGAGCGTCAATACAATTAAGCCATCACAGCGATCTAAAAATGCCATATCAATAGATGACCAAGCGACTTTTTTATTCTGTGTTGCAAGATATTGGTTAATTGGGTGTGTAATAGTAATTTGGCTATAAGTTGCGATGCCTTTTAATGCCAATTCAGCGGCAACCTTAGTACATTCTTGAAAGCGCATTTCAACCACATTGCTATCAGGGTCTGAATATGGGCAAGCAATAAAATAGATTTTCATATAATTTCCTGGTTATAAAATAACAAATTTTGAGTACAGTAAACCTATGAAGGAATATTAATATTGTTCTTCATAGGTTTGTATTAACGATTTTTAAAATTAACTCTTATTCAATTTCAGCAATAATAATTTTTGTTTTTGGTCGTTTTTTATTTTCAGATAATTTAAAGTCTTTGCAGGTTGTCACTAAAAAATCAATATTATCCCACCCCGTTACAAAGTTAATTGCATGCTTATTTGCTTTAGTACCATCGGCTAAAACAATTAATTTATCGCTATTTTCCATCATTTTTTGTGCAATAGCCGCTTCATCAACATGTTGATCCATCACGCCATGTAATGAATGAATTGCGCCAACACCAATAACGGCATAATCAGCAAAAAACTCAGCGATATTTTTCAGTGCAATAACACCTAAACAGGCATTTTGCATCGCATTAAATTGTCCACCAATTAGAATTGTTTCAATTGTTGGATTTTCCTGCAATGTATTGGCAAGCAAAGGGGAATTAGTAATAACCGTTAAATTATCGATTAATTTAACCCGCTGGCTAAACTCAAAAGTTGTTGTGCCAAAATCAATAAACAGCGTATCACCCGGCTTAATTAATTTCGCGGCTTGAAAAGCTATTGCTTTTTTTTCATCAACGGCAACTTGAGCTCTTTCTGTAAAATTACGCTCAAATTTGGATTGAATATTAACGGCACCACCATGGACTTTTTTCAATAATTTTTGAGTTTCAAGCTTACTGAGGTCGCGACGAATTGTTTCTTGTGCAACATTAAAATACTTAGCAAGCTCTTGCACATACACCTGACCATGAGTTGATAATAATTCAATAATGGCTTGATGTCGTACTTTTGAAGAACGCCCCTCACTCATCTATTTACCTTTATAACTATTTAACATTTTCAGCACTATACAACAGTGATACGAATTTCAGTAGCATCCGGTTGAATTTTTGTTAAATCGATGCCTTTAAGCAATATACGTCTTGTAGGCAAACAACGATGATGTTTCTCATACAAAATATAATCTCCAGCCATAACTTTGACAGTACCGGTAATAGCGTGTTTAACTTGAATATTAAAATCAGTTTTATCCATATTCATCACTGATAAATCAATACAGGCAGGCACACTAAAGCGAATCGAAGAGCCAATACTAACGGGTAATCTTACCGTATTATTAATCGATAACTTATGGTGATGAGCTAAAATATCATCTGCTATATGGCCTCCAATAATGAGACCTTCTTGATAGCATTGGTCGCCCATATCCGCAGGATGCAGCATATTACCCGCAGCATAATAATGTATATCTGAACAATGCCCATATTGATCAGTAACGGGCTTACCTGTGTTCGCGTCAAAATCAAGATGACTTTTACGAATTAAAGTATTTTCCCCAACAAATCCCCCCGTAAAAATAATGGAATCACACATAATTTTGTGAGATTGCCCTGCGGTTTCGACTACCACATATTCAACGCGTTCAAGGCCACCAATTTGGGTAATTTTACTATTCAGGTACACAGGCGTACCCATTGCTTTTGCAAATAATACCGCAGGTTTATAAGCAAGAATGCGTGAACCACTTTCAATCATACCTTGTGCTTTTACACCTGCATTTTTCAAGGTCCACAATGCGGAAAAACTGACAAGTTCACTTCCCACAATCACAGGGTTACGACAAGGTTTTTTACCTTTCAAATAGACAAATTGCTGCAATGCTCCTGCGGTAAGTATTCCTTGAGGACGTAAGCCCGTGACTAATCGTGGGTGGCGAGGCGTTTCGCGCACACCAGTGGCGACTAACACACGCTTTGCATGCATTTCAACAATTCCGTCTGACATTGACACGGTCAGTATTCCATTAGGTTGAAAACTTACTACGGTACTGCGCGTATAAATTTGAGTATCACCCACACGTTTAATAAGGGCCTGTGCAAATTTATTGCCTTTCATTGGACGCTTAAATGCTAACAAACCAAATGTAGGATGCTGACAATGACGAGGAACTCCACCGGCATGCTCTTCACGCTCTATGATAGCAATATTGTGAATACCGCGACGACGTAATGTTTGTGCTGCCGCTAACCCTGTAGGTCCTGCACCAATAATAATAACATCGTAATTCAAATTCATTTCACCGCCTCCACTGCGAGTGTGTTATCGAAGCGAGAATTAATAATTTCTTCTACCTGACTACTACAATAAAATCCATTACAGCGCCCCATCATGACACGTGTTCTACGTCGAAGTGCGCCTAAACATTCAGGGGGAATATCCGAATCAAATGTGGCTTCGATTTCTCTTTGAGTAACTAACTCACAGTGACAGACAATCCCACCATTACTTTTACATTGGTAATCACGTTGATGATATTCTGAAATCATTGGCATTTTTGGCCATATCAACGCATCTGGCGGAGATAATTCAAATAAAGGCGTAAAGTTTTTTTGATAAAGTTGGCTCAAATAATTAGCCACCCCCAACGCTGAAGTCAACCCCGTAGAACGAATTCCACCAGCACACAGCCACTGTTTTTCAGGGTAATCATTAATACGATAATATTTTTCTTCTGTTGCTGGACGTAAGCCTGCATAAGTCGCGGTAACGCTATAATTATGCAAGGAAGGTAACAAGCGCGAACCTTGTTCAATCAAGTCTTGCAGCACCTCTTCTTTGACTTCCGCTTTCCAACGATCTTCTTGTTCCTCAGCCGTTGGCCCTAGTAATAAATTACCAAATATTGTTTTTGATAACAGTACACCTTTAGTTATCGCAGTCGGCACAGGTAGAATAATGGCATTAATGTCTGCCGCCGCAGCTTTATCATAAACTAAGAACTGTCCTTTACGCGGTTTGATTTGAAATGGCGATGGATGACAAATAGATTCCACAATATCACCATTAATACCCGCACAGTTGATCACTAAACGGGCAGAAAACTCACCTTTTGATGTCAACAAATGCCAAATTCCCTCACTTAATGAGCCCGATATCACCTCACTATGAAAATGATACTGCGCCCCATGTTTCACGGCTTGTGTTAAATAAGCTAATGGAGTGCTCCAAGGATCAATTACCGCTTCTCCGGGAACAGTGACAGCCGCCATCGCACCTTCCGCTAAATGAGGTTCTCTACGATATAATTCGTCTTTATCTATAATTGCCACATCTAATACGTTGTTAGTGTGTGCTTGTTCCACAATACTCGGGAGTTTGCTCAGTTGCTCATCATTCCAAGCAACAACTAACGCCCCAGTTTCTAATATCGGTAAATTCATTTTTTCTCTAATATCAATGAATTCACGATATCCATCTTGCATACAGGCTAATTCGAGACTCCCTGGTGTGGCGTCAAATCCTGTATGCAATAGTGCACTATTTGCTTTACTTGCCCCCGATAAAATATCACCACCGCGTTCGAGTAAGAGTGTCTTAGCCCCTATTAAGGTAAATTTTCGGGTCACTGCACAACCAATGACACCACCACCGATAACAATGACATCCCAAATTTTTTTATTATTAATATCCATGGCTGAAATCCTTTACTTAAAACTTTCACACATAAAACCACACAATAACCACAAACTCAATAACCAAAACAACACAAATTAAAGTAATAAACCAAAAAACACCCACACTGTTACTTTATTGTGATTTTTATCACAATCATGAAACTTATTGTGAGTTTTTTGTGGATTTTATTTCCGATTGAACGATAGTAAGCAAAAAAACAGACTAGTTTACAACATTTATAACACTAGGAAGAAATGCGATGCTCAATCAACGCTATGCTGCTATCGATCAGGGAACAACGGGAACCCGGGTCGTGGTTTTTGATGAAAGTGGCCATTATCACTCCCCGATGAGTATCCCACATAAGCAAATCACGCTAAATAGTGGTTGGGTAGAGCATGACCCTGAAGAAATATTGGCAAATATTATTAAATGCCTACATAGCTGTGAAGTTGTTGATGCTATCGGTATTGCTCATCAGGGTGAAAGCATTGTGGCTTGGGATGCTGACAGCAAACGTCCGCTTTACAATGCCATAGTTTGGCAAGATCTGCGTACCGAAAAAACGATCCAAGAACTCAAAAATGCAGGTTTTGAATCTATTGTGCAGTCAAAATCAGGCTTGCCGCTAGACCCTTATTTCTCCGCTAGCAAAATGGGATGGATTATAAAAAACGTTGTAGGCGCCAAAACACTGGCAGATAAGAACAAACTACGCTTAGGCA
Source organism: Providencia sp. (assembly GCF_003533305.1). Taxonomy (GTDB): domain Bacteria; phylum Pseudomonadota; class Gammaproteobacteria; order Enterobacterales; family Enterobacteriaceae; genus Providencia. Next base: position 59,345 of record NZ_DOEH01000013.1, read on the forward strand.
CTATGGATGCTTTCTTCCTTGATAGACTATGCGGCGTTTTTGTCACAGACTACAATTCGGCATCGCGTACCTCATTACTGAATATTCACACATTAGAATGGGATCCCCAACTATGTGAAATCTTTGGCGTACCTATCCATTGCCTTCCAACGCTGAGCGATAATATTGGCAATTTTGGCGCAATTAATCTAGATGGGCACTTAACCCCAGTTACCGCTGTTATTGTCGATCAGTTTGCGGGGACTTTTGGTCATGGCTGTCGCAATAAAGGGGATGCCAAAATTACATTTGGTACTGGCGCTTTCCTACAAGCACTCACTGGCCCTGAAATTCCACAAACCCATGAGACCGGTCTTTTACCCACACTTTGTTGGAAATTTCCTAAAGAAGCTGCTGTATTTGGTCTTGATGGTGGTGTTTACAATGCCGCTTCAGCCGTGAACTGGGCTCGAAAAATAGGCTTATTTGATCAGTTTGATGAACTGAGTGACTTCAGAGCCGAATCTGCCATTCAACGAGGTCTAGCATTTGTACCTGCTTTATCGGGTTTAGGTTGCCCTTATTGGGATCGAAGTGCTGCCGGTATGTGGGCGGGTCTTTCACTTGATACAGATAAAAAAGATATGATGCAGTCTGTATTAGAAGGGATTGCGGCGCGTTCAGCTGAAGTTATTTTCGCAATGGAGAAAATTTCGCCGTTAGGTCAGTCCATTTCTGTTGATGGAGGATTATCATCAAATCAATACTTTAAACAATTTTTAGCCAATTTATTACAAAAAAATATTGAATCGCCAGCAAATCGCGAAGTCACCGCTTTAGGTGCTGCATTGCTAGCCCGTAAAGGTTTAGGTATAAGCCACGAAATGCCTGTAAAACGCAATTCCACAATAACGCGTCCCGATGGGACAAATATGCAAGGCGTTATGGCGCAATATCGCGACATCATCGCCCGTTCTCGCCAATTAAGACACTAAATATAAGCAAAATAATTCAAGTTGTATGTTAACAACATGCTGCTATCTCCAAAGTCACATAGTAATCCAGTGATTTAGGCATGGGGTATAACCACACTGATTAAAAAATCATGCAATTTGAAGCATTACGGCTATACACAATAATAAAAGGAAACCCTACTATGGCTGAATTTGGTAATTATATTATCTACTTAATTATGTGCGGAGCCATCATTGGCGCTGTCGCATCAATAGTAAGACCCACCAGCGACCTTGGAAAAGAATTTGTTAACGGTATTTTTTCAATTGGCCCCGTATTCCTTGCCCAAGCAGGGATCATGGCTGCTGTTCCTTTACTTTCCCAACTGATTTCTTACGTACTTGGCCCTATCTTTTCATCAGTAGGATCAGATGTCTCTATCGCGGCCCTATCAATCATTGCGGTTGATATGGGCGGTTACCAATTAGCAGACGCTCTTACTACTAATCGAGATATGTGGATCACTGCGATGCTAATAGGCTACACCTCTGGTGCAACTATTGTGTATCTGATCCCTGTTGGATTGACCATGCTCAACCGTAAAGATCATAAATATCTAGCATTAGGTGCAATGGCTGGTTTGATTTCCATCCCATTTGCTGTATTAGCATCACTACTTTTGATCACTTTTAGCAATATCCCAGTAAGAGACATTATTTCAACTAACTCACCTGCAACTCATCAGATAGCGCTCGACTTTCTAACCATGTTGCAATACTTAATGCCATTATTTATTTTCTGCTTTTTATTAGCGGCAGGACTTAAATACCGCCCAATGTTGATGGTAACAGGCTTCCTAATTTTTGGTAAAATTATGGATGCATTCGTTAAACTTGTATTGGCGTTTTCAATTGTTGAACACTTTACAGGTGTATTTACTAAAGTGTTTGGCGCTTGGGGATTTGATCCTCTATTTGCAGACCAAAATGAGTTGTTTAGAGCGATTGAGATTGCAGGTTATATCGGGATCATGTTGGCAGGCACATTTCCTATCTGCTACCTATTTCAACGCTATTGTAAACCATTAGTCCGTGCATTAAGTAACCGTTTAAAACTAAGCGATACGGGTTCTTTAGGCTTTATCATGGTCATGGCGAATATCATTGCAACCTATCATTTGTTCAAAGATATGAAAGCAAGAGATAAAGTTTTGTGTGTAGCATTCGGTGTTTGTGCTCAAGCAACTATTGGCGACCATTTAGCCTTTACTGCTAACTTTCAACCGACACTCGTATTACCTATTTTATTAGGTAAGCTAGTTGGTGGTTTCTTGGCTGTTTTCATTGCCATCAAAATTTCAGTTCCACAAGCAATACGCTACGAAATTGAAGATGAAAAAGAAATTGAATTCACAAAAGTAAATGTGGAGTTAGGGCTCACTAAACAAGCTTAAATATATTAATAATATTTATGTATTGTTAATGACTCGCTCGAATTTTAATTATCAAAAATAGGCGAATTAAAGTTAAATTTCATAATCAATTTTTATAAACACTCATATTTGATATCACCATCCAAATATGACTAAAAATTATTCAACAATAATACTACTTTTTTGATTAATTTAATTTCAACTAACTTAAGTGGCTATTTTAGCCTTCAAATAAGTATTTTTGTTAATACCTAATCTAGCAGCAATAGTATAGTGATTAACTTGAATGCCCCAATGTTGATTTAAACATTGGGGCATTCAATTACACTCAATAGTATTAACTCATCTAATAATCACTCACGATAATAAATTTATCTTTCCCAATAAGATTCTTCTAAGCTATCTTCTTTCTCAGGTAAACCACGAGTCAATCGTGGCGAGTGTTGGGTTAAAACCTGATAACTGACACGGTTTGCATATTTGCACACTTGCGCTAATGATGAGTAAGTTAAGTATTGGCGCTCATGCTTACTTGAATTTGGCACATTAGAGCGGTGGTAGGAGTTCGCCGTAATATCATGAAGCAATGCAGATAAAGCCCCATCCCCTGCACCATTCGTATTCATTATTTTCTCTGGCCCACCCATATAAGGCTCAATATGAGAAAAGATTTTCAATGGGACTTTGCAATCTTGCTGACGCATAGCTCGGCTAAACTCATACAAATTAAACTCAGCAATCGCACCGGGTAATAATGGATGTTGAGTCACCCGTTTGACGGCTTCTTCAGTATAACCCGCCATATATAGCCCTGAAGGGCCTGCGGTGCATAAAACAAGGTCAACCCAATCTAATGCCATATTAGAAGCAAGCAAAGGGTCACTAAAGCCTGTCAATTCTAATGCTTCGTCCTCATTCATTGCCACGACAGATATATGTTCTGTTAGGAAGTCACGCCAAAATTGAGGATCTTGAGCAATAACAAACTTAGTCCCCAAGGTTAACACGACAGGAACATTATGTTTTTTAGCATAGGTGATTGCTTGCATTGTGGCTTCAGGCATCGTTTCACCCGGCTTACAACGCACTAAATACGCTGTTAAAACCAAAGCAGATGCATTTGCGATAATATCTTCTGGAATACTATCAGGGTGCAAACGATTCATATGACCAGGGCTAATGGCAAAAGTCCGCTCACCATTTTCTGTTATTAACGTAAAACAGCGGCCAATAGGTCCATCAACACCTTGTAAATAGTTAAGATTAACGCGGCTAGAGGTATGGCACAAATAACGATATGAATAACTACCTATCCCTATGTTATTACACATAGTTCCAAGCAATACAGATTTATCATCAGCCAGTACAGAATAGTTATGTAGTGTATTACCAATAGTGCCACCGGCAAACTCATGAGTAATCAATGCGTTGTCTGTAAGCTCTTTATAAAGCGATTCAGCTGAATCGTCTTCAATAACTAATGAATGACCTTTACTTAATTGATAACGCTGAATAAATTTATCATCAACTTTAGCTTCTATATCCACTAATGTTTGATCGATACCAACAATATAAGATTTACAATTTTCGTCTTCGCTCATTCTCTCTTTAATTGGTTGCAAAAGAGGATCTCTGAGGCTGACAGGGAAATAGTGTTTTGATTTGCGTTGACCGGGGAATTTCATAATGAAAAAAATCAGAAAAGGAACATTGGTCTATTCTAGCACGATAAAAGAAAACCAGCACCCTTGTCTCAAGGTGCTGGCTTCATTATTAATTATTTAGCAATTTACTTAATGTGTATTTTGTTTGCTGTAATCACGAAACATTTCGCGACTTAACACAAAAGCACAACTAAGAATAAATCCAAGTATTGCGCTCAATGCAACAATCAATGAAGATTTAGGTGAGTCTTTACGTAGCGGTAAATCTGGCGTTAGAATAAATTTCACCGGTGTGAAATTTAATTCTTGGCTCGTTAACTCATTCAAATTATTAATATAGTGTTGACGATTTTGTAAGTCTTCACTCATTAATTCAATATCTCGATTTTGTGTTTCAATCAGTAATTTTTGCTCTAACGCTTCAGTTCCCAATGCAATTGGATAATCAGGATCATCAATAATAGAAGCCGCTTCACTCGAAATCGGTTTTGTCACACCTGCCGCTTTCGCAATATCAATAGCGCGTTTTAATCTTTCAACTTTAACATCATACTTAGTACGAATTTTAGTAATTTCCTGCTTGAAAGATTCCGTTGCATATACCAATTGGCGAGCAATGGCATTTTCAATTTCTATTTTGATTTGCGTTCTGACTTTTGAAGCCGTATAACGAACATAGCCTTCAAGTAAGTCTTGAGCTTCAATAGGTTGAGGGGCAGTAAAAGTTAAAACAATATCAGTAGAATCACTGTTTTTCTCTTTTGATTTATCTTTAAGTTGAATACCATTCTCAATGATTTGATTAACCAATCTTTGCTGGCTAAGCACTTCTTCTTTTGAATCTATTTTTTGTGAAAGCTTTTTATAATAATCAGTACTTCTCACATAGGCTTCTTGATTTACTTTCGAACGAAACTGATCAATGAAAACATTGAATATACGTTGTGCGCCTAAATCAATATTAATATCTAATACACTCAATTGTGCGCCAATTGAACTAATCTCTTGAATCTCTTCAGACGTTGGAGGGATCACAACGGCTGTGCTCGTCCACTTTTGTGGTAAATAACTGACGACAGCAATACTTATAATTGTCATTACAACTGTAAAAGCAATTATTAGAAATTTATGCCTCAGCAAAACTGCTAATAATGCCATTAAGTCAATTTCATCACTTGGTTGCATATTGAATTGCGGGCTTTGCACTAGTGCCTGTTTTAAGCCACCTTGTGATTCTTTACCATTGCTCATATTAATTCCAAATGACATATAATATTTTATATAATTAAGTTCTAGATAAGTATTATAGTCAATTTTGAAATTTTTGATATATCGATAACAGCAGATTATTGTATTAATTTAAGCCATAGATTATTTAATTACACCTTTTATAATTAATTTAAGCATGTCAATACTATTTTGACTATCATTTAACGCAGGAATGTAATGATAATTAGTACCGCCGTTATTGATAAAAAATTCTTTATTTTGCTCGCTGATTTCCTCTAATGTCTCTAAGCAATCCACTGAAAATCCTGGACAAATTACCTGAACGGATTTTACGCCTTTTGCGGGTAATTGCTGCATAGTTTTATCCATATAAGGCGTTAACCATGGCTCACGACCAAAACGAGACTGATAAGTTAATAACACTTTTTCACTTGGAAAATCTAAAGCTTCTCTCAGTAATTGTGCCGTTTTTTCACATTCCTGCTGATAAATATCGCCTGTATCACAATAACGCTGAGGGATGCCATGAAAAGACAGCACTAATCTATCAGGCTCACCATGTTCAGAAAAACTGCTTTCAATAGAAGAAACCAATGCTTGAATATACGCAGGATGCGTCGCATAGCTACGAATAAACTGTAGAGATGGGATAGTCCTCATCCTCTGAAATACTTTCGTCACAGCATCATAGACGGCCGCTGTTGTAGTACATGAATACTGAGGATATAACGGTAATACGATTAAATCAGTAACATTTTGGCTCATTAAATTATCTATCGCACTTTTCACTGAAGGTGAACCATAACTCATGCCTAATTCAACCGGTATCTCAGGAAAACATTGCGCTAATTTTTCTTTCTGACGCAAAGAGTAAACTAATAAAGGAGAACCCTCTTCTTGCCAAATTGATTGATATAGTTTCGCCACTTTAGACGAACGCAAAGGTAAAATTGCACCATGCAAAATGGGTTTCCAAATAATGCGAGGAAGATCAATAACACGAATATCACTCAAAAATTCGGCCAAATAACGTTTAACTGCGGATGTTGTTGGGGCATCTGGAGTGCCTAAATTAACTAACAGAATTCCGGTTTTTTTTTCTAACATTATAATTACTCCTAATTGATAATCATTCCCAACTTTATCACAGATAAATAACTATTTTTGACACCAAGTGGCACAAAAATAAAGGCAGCGGTTATCGCTGCCTTTATTAATAATCAATTCTAAAATTAACCGAGAATTTTAGCTAATTCTTCGCTCACTTCTGAAACTTTACGCGTGCCATCTAATTTAAAGTATTGAGTATTACCCGCTTTGGCTTCTTTTTGATAATAAGCAATTAAAGGTGCGGTCAAATCATGATACTCAACTAAACGCTTACGTACGGTATCTTCTTGGTCATCTTTACGAATTGTTAATTCTTCACCGGTAACATCATCTTTATTCTCAACTTTTGGTGGGTTGAAATTAACATGATAAACACGACCTGATGGTGCATGTACACGACGACCTATAATGCGTTCAACAATAATATCATCAGGTACAGCAAATTCCAGAACGCTATCAACCGTGATACCTGCTTCTTTCATTGCATCAGCTTGAGGAATTGTACGTGGGAACCCATCCAACAAGAAGCCGTTACGACAGTCATCTTGTTTGATACGCTCTTTAACCAACGCGATAACTAATTCATCAGTTACTAACTTGCCGTTATCCATCAGATCTTTAGCTTGTTTACCTAACTCGCTTCCTGATTTAACAGCGGCACGTAACATGTCACCAGTTGAAATTTGTGGGATCCCAAATTTCTCCATAATAAATTGAGCTTGAGTGCCCTTGCCTGCGCCTGGAGCGCCGAGCAGAATGATACGCATTGCGTAAACCCCTTGCTTTTAGTTTTTTATAATTTGAAAAGAAAACAAGCTACCATACCATTAGCATAGCGCTCGACTCAAGAAGACACGTAAACGTTTTCGCATTTAACTTTCTTCGCAAAAGAAAAAAACCACGCTAAAGCACAAGCTAAAACGTGGTTTATGTTCAAAAACGAAAATGAGTCACTTAATTATTTCAAAAGTAATTCATTGATTTTGCGAATGAATAAGTTTGGATCTTCTAACGTGCCACGTTCAGCAAGTAGTGCTTGATCCAAAAGTACATCAACCCAATCAGAGAAAACAGATTCATCAGTCACTTCTGATGCCTTTTTAACTAATGGATGTGCTGGGTTTAACTCGAAGTTATATTTAACTTCAGGCGCTGCTTGCCCTGCTGCCGCAAATAGTTTGGCCATCTGCGTACTCATTTCATCTGCATTAGTCGTTACAATTGCTGGCGTATCAGTTAAACGATGAGTTAGTTTCACATCATTAACGCGTTCACCTAAAAAGGTTTTTACACGCTCTACAAATGGTGCTAATTGTTTATCCGCTTCTTCTAACTCTGCTTTATTTTCATCGGCTAATTTATCTAATGACTCATCAGCTTTACTAACTGACTGGAACTGTTTACCATCAAATTCAGATAGGTAATTCATCATCCATTCATCAATACGATCAGATAGCAGCAGAACCTCAATTCCTTTATTACGGAATAACTCTAAATGTGGACTTCCTTTCGCAGCAGCGTAACTATCAGCAGTAATAAAGTATATTTTGTCCTGCCCTTCAACCATACGGCTTATATAGTCTTCCAAAGAGACATTTTGCACACTACTTTCTGAGTGCGTTGTCGCAAAGCGCAGAAGTTTAGCAATCGCTTCACCATTGCTTGTATCTTCCGCAGGCCCTTCTTTCATGACTAAGCCAAATTGTTGCCAGAAAGCTTGGTATTTTTCAGGATCATTTTTTGCCATTTTCTCTAACATTTGCAAGACACGTTTAGTCAACGCGCTACGTAAATTACGTGTTAGTGCGCTATCTTGCAAAATTTCGCGAGAGACATTCAGTGGCAAATCGTTCGAGTCAAGCACACCGCGTACAAAACGTAGGTAATTAGGCATAAACTGTTCAGCATCATCCATAATAAAGACACGCTGTACATACAGTTTTAAGCCATGCTGTTGGTCACGATTCCATAAATCAAATGGCGCTTTCGATGGGATATACAGCAAGCTGGTATATTCTTGTTTACCTTCAACGCGATTATGGGTCCAACTCAACGGGTCAGCATAGTCATGAGAAATATGTTTATAGAATTCGACATATTCCTCATCTGAAATTTCAGATTTATTACGCGTCCACAGTGCTTTTGCTTGGTTGATTTTTTCCCAAGTGACTGTGCCATCTTCTTCATTTTTATCTTCAATTTCAACAGGCAATGCGATATGGTCAGAATATTTGCTAATCACTGAACGTAAGCGCCAGTTATCTAAATATTCTTTTTCATCTTCTCGAAGATGCAAAGTAATTTCTGTACCACGTTGTTCTTTTTCGATATCAGCGATGGTGTAGTCACCTTCACCAACAGATTCCCAAAAAACACCTTGGTCAGGGGCTGAACCTGCCGCACGGGTGCGTACAGTCACTTTATCAGCCACAATGAACGCAGAATAGAAACCAACACCAAACTGCCCAATCATTTGGCTATCTTTGGCTTGGTCACTACCTAATGATTCTAAAAATGATTTAGTACCCGATTTTGCAATAGTCCCTAAATTATCAATCACCTCTTCACGGCTCATCCCGATACCGTTATCACTGATTGTTAACGTTCCTTTATCTTTATCGGCACTGATGCGCACATGCAATTCACCATCATTTTCATACAGTTCAGGTTTTGAAAGTGCACGAAAACGCAGCTTATCTGCGGCGTCTGACGCATTTGATATAAGCTCACGCAAAAAGATTTCTTTATTTGAATAAAGCGAGTGGATCATCAATTGCAGCAGTTGTTTAACTTCTGATTGGAAACCGCGAGTTTCCTGTCCTTTCATACTCATTAATGGCCTCTATATCTTTAATCTAATTGAAGAGTTTTAACTTATCGATAGTCCAATAGTTGGGGGCATAAAATGAGAATTCAAGCTCACCACACAAAAAATTGCACAAATCACAATAAAAAGCAGAGAGTTAAAATAACAGGATAAGCTTTGACGGTTTTTTAAAATTTTGAAGTTTTTGAAGTTTTTGAAATTTTTGAAATTTTTGAAATTTTTGAAGTTTTTGAAGTTTTTGAAGTTTTTGAAGTTTTTGAAGTTTTTGAAGTTTTTGAAGTTTTTGAAGTTTTCTAGCAAATCATATTTAACAACATCCTCTAAATAATTCGTGTTGTAGCTAGGCGTCAAATACGTTAAGCCCTAGGAGCATACACAAGTATGTGACTAGGGTTAACGTATGAAGACAACAACGCTACAGCGCGAAGTATGACGAGGACCTTACAACCGAGAGCGACCGGAAAGAGAATGAGACAACGTCGTACTATCTACCAGCTCCAACTCCCCACCTACCGGCACTCCATGAGCGATGCGACTTGCCATCACGCCATATTGCCCACATATTTGAGCAATATAATTAGCGGTCGCTTCACCTTCAACAGTTGGATTAGTCGCTAAAATGACCTCAGTAATAGATTCAGAAGAAAGACGCTCTTCTAGTCTATCCAAACCGATATCCATAGGACCGATACCGTCAAGAGGTGATAAATGCCCCATTAAAACAAAATAACGCCCTGAAAACTGGCCTGTTTGTTCAATGGCATAGATATCCGCAGGGCTTTCCACTACACAGATTAGCCCCTGTTGTTTACGGCGTGGATTATCACAAATATTACAGACATCTTGTTCTGTAAATGTTCTGCAATCACGACAATGCCCTATTTCAGACATTGCCCGTGTCAGCGCTTGTGCTAATCGCATCCCACCACTACGATCACGCTGTAGTAGCTGAAAAGCCATTCGCTGCGCTGACTTTGGTCCCACTCCGGGAAGACAGCGCAGCGCTTCCATTAATGATTCAAGAAGCGGACTTGTCTGCATTAGAATGGCATCTTAAAGCCTGGTGGTAACTGCATACCACTTGAAACGCCAGCCATTTTTTCTTTCTGGGTTTCTTCAATACGGCGAGCTGCATCGTTGAAAGCAGCAGCAATCAAGTCTTCTAGTAAATCTTTATCATCTTCAAAAAGACTTTGGTCAATCTCAACGCGGCGGCAATTATGTGCCCCATTGATAGTCACTTTGACTAAACCTGCACCAGATTCGCCCGTTGCTTCCAGTTGAGCGATTTCTTCCTGAACCTTTTGCATTTTATCTTGCATTTGTTGGGCCTGTTTCATCAGGTTACCCAATCCGCCTTTTCCAAACATATTTTTTCTCACAACTGAGGCCACAGCTTACTTTATATAACAGTAATCACTGTAGCGTTAAACGGGGCGAATACTCTCTTCATCAAGCTGCGCATCAAACATTGATTGCAATTTTTGAATCGTTTTATCCGCAATAATAGACTGACGAGCTTGCGCCAGTTTCTCTTCGTAAATCGCTTGTCGCCATTCAAGTGGTGTTTTTACCGCTGTATTATCATCTTGAACGATTTTTAGTTCAACAGAACGACCATAATGTTGGCTCAATGCTTCTTGCAATGCTGCATGAGCAGCGGGTTTATCAAGATGACGCTGAACCGGTCGCAAATGTAAAATAATTTGCGATTCATTTAATTCTTCTTTATATGAGTTCAAAGCCAATTGTTCAACTAGCTTTGGAATATTTAATTTTGCAATTTCACCTGACCAACTATCTCGCTCTCGAGATTCTTCAATAATTTTAGCCGCCAACTCAGGTGTTTTTTCATACTCTAAAGCTTCTTTAATTTCAGTTGGCGTTGTCAGGGTATTTTTAGGTTCTAATACCTCTTCATTCTGTGGACGCCACTGATAATGCTTCGGCTTTACGGATTTCCCTTTTTCCGAGGCTTTACTTTCAATATTTTGCTGATATTTGCTGGTCACCGCGGCCAGCCTTTCAAGTGCTGATGCCGCCGGCTTAGCCTTTTGAGGCATCGCCGGTTTAGACTTTTTTGAGTCAGGATCCTCATTTTGAGGAACTTGAAGCGCCTGCCTTGCTTTTAAGAGCTGTAAGGTCGGGCTATTCTCAGGTAAGTTATCAGCACTTGGACTTGATAAAGCTTGACGATTAACCGCAGTTGGTGCGGATTGCGTTGGCACACTTTGCACTAGTCTTGGCGGCGTTTCAACTTCCTCAATTATACTTTTAGGATGAAAAGCTAATGCTCTAAGCAATGTCATTTCCACCCCCATGCGCCGCTCTGGAGCAAAAGGCATCTCTTTACGCCCAACAAGTAAAATTTGATAAAAAAGTTGTAAATCCGCAGGAGAAACGACTCTTGCAACTTGCCTTAAACGACCTTCCGTTGACGATGGATCTGTTTCTTTTTCTGCCGGTAATAGCTGGATCATGGCAATTCGATGTAGTAAAGATAAAGTCTCAACCAGCAAATTATCCCAATCAGCACCTCGAGTACCAGCCTGTTCAACTTGCGCCATCACCGCCATACTATCTGCACGTACTAAGGCTTCAATAATTGCCAATGGTTGTTCATCATCAAGTGTACCAAGCATTTGACTAACGATATCACCCGTGACCACACCTTGCCCCATTGCAATGGCTTGATCCGTCAAACTTAATGCATCACGTAGGCTGCCGTCGGCTGCACGTGCTATTAGCTGACGAGCACGCTTATCATGTTCAATATTTTCTGCATTGAGAATAACTTCAAGCTGCTCTGCAATCTGCGTCACATCAAGTGCTTTAAGATGAAATTGCAAACAGCGCGATAATATCGTGACAGGTAGCTTTTGCGGATCCGTCGTCGCAAGTAAAAATTTCACATGCTCAGGGGGTTCTTCAAGCGTTTTTAATAGTGCATTAAAGCTATGACGAGAGAGCATGTGCACTTCGTCAATAAGATAAACTTTAAAACGACCTCTTGCTGGCGCATATTGAACGTTATCAAGTAATTCACGCGTATCTTCAACTTTAGTGCGAGAAGCCGCATCAATTTCAATCAAATCAACAAATCGCCCTTGCTCAATTTCAAGACAATTAGCACATTGACCACAAGGCGTTGCCGTAATGCCAGTCTCACAATTGAGTCCTTTCGCAAACAAACGCGCAATCGTCGTTTTTCCGACGCCGCGAGTACCCGAAAAAAGATAGGCGTGATGAAGCCGCTGATGCTCCAACCCATTAGCCAGTGCGGTCAAGACGTGTTGTTGACCAACAACATCTGAAAATTTTTGGGGGCGCCACTTACGGGCAAGTACCTGATAGCTCATGGATTCCACAGTTATTAAACATGGTCATTAATAAAGTACAATAAATGGTACGGCGATTAAATATAATAAGTCATTAAATATAATATTAGTACCATGCTATCACAGCCTCAACCTCTACGGCGAGGCTGTGATTAAAATAGTGGGGAAAAGAGGATTAATGGCCAGGGAATTCGACAAGGCTATATGAACTAATACCCTGCTCAGCCAAGCGTTCAACGCCACCTAAGTCAGGTAGACTGATGATAAATGCCGCTTCAACAACTTTTGCGCCAAGTTGTTTAATCATTTTAACGGTCGCTTCAATTGTGCCACCAGTGGCCAATAAATCATCAACAACTAAAACATTATCTTCAGGAAGAATACTGTCTTTGTGGATCTCAAGTGTATCAGTGCCATACTCAAGATCATAAGTCATACTTAATACTTCGCGCGGCAATTTGCCTTTTTTACGTACAGGTACAAAACCAACACCTAAACGTAATGCAACCGGAGCCCCAAACAGAAAACCACGAGCCTCAGTACCAACGATCTTAGTTATTCCTTTGTTTTCATAATGTTCAACTAACATATCAATCGTTGCTTGGTATGCAGCTGGGTTATTTAACAATGTAGTTATGTCACGGAATAACACACCTTCCTTCGGATAATCAGGAATAGATGCGATACTTTCTTTAATCAATTGCAGTTGTTGCTCTTTAGCAGTCATAATAAAAGCCAATATAGTAAATACGAAAAGGTAGAATCTATGTAAAGTACCATAAAAATGCAATAAGAAGCCGTCTATTTGCGGTGAGTTTTCTTGTTGGATATCAATATTCCGTTATTTTTCACCTTTATTGAGCACAAAAAATGAAAATACAGGCGCTTTTAGATGCGTTAAAAACGCAAATTATTGAGCTAGAAACTCGAATAGAACCAATAAAAGACCAAGAATTTTCGCAATCTCGTTTTGATCTACAGCTATTTAGTCATAAATCGGCACGCCTTGGCGATTGCCAAAATGAATTAAATAAACTCTACCAGCAACTTTGTCACAGTGTTTCTTTGAACAACAATCAGCAAGTCAATTTTCTGACCGAGAAAATTGTTCATCAAATACAAGCTATTTCACGTGAAATTTCAACACAGCCATTACGCGAAAAAGAGACCTCTTTCACGAAGAAAAAAGAACATATTGATTTATACGAGCGTTTATCTCAACATCAAGACTTCGAACGTCGTTTACAAGCTATGGTCAGTGAGAAAGAATTGTATTTAAGTGGCTTAACCAATCAAACACAGCAATATCAATGTCAAAAAGAACTGGCAGTTTTAGCGGGGCGTTTATATCGCTGTCGACAAGCCTTATTACGTATTGAAAAAGCCATTGAACATCAAGAAGGCCAGTTTTTAGAATAAACGCACAAATGAAATAAACCAGAATCTGAAAATAGATAGATAAAGGAATATCGATGAATTCATTAAAGGACGCCCCAATTGAAACCCAACTCGCCGTTGATCTTATCTATTTGTTAGAGTCATCTGACATTAAAACAGAGATCGTACTGAAAGCCCTTGATATTGTGAAAAATGACTATCTCAGCAAACAAGCAGCAGACATCATCGATGAATGCCCAAAATCACGCTAACACTTATTAATCATCCGTTTTATCATTATTTTCTTTAGGTATGCGTTTAATTTCTTGCACTTCATCGCCTTTATTATTATGCAGATGCACTTCCAACTGATTAAAGGCAATATTGATATCATTCTCTCGACATAGTCTATCAATTTCCCGATTAACTTCATCGCTAGTTGTCCCACGATCGCCTATTTGACGGACGTAAAAGCGCAGCTCATGATCCAAAGTACTTGCACCAAAGGTGGTAAAATAAACGCCTGGCGCGGGTTCTGTCATTACTTTGCTATTTGATGTCGCTGCGCTCAATAAGACTTCTTTCACTTTATCTAGATCCGAGCCATAAGCTACACCTAATGCCACGGTGATCCGAGTAACCGTATCGGAAAGAGACCAGTTGATCAGCCGTTCTGTAACAAAAGCTTTATTCGGGATGATCACTTCTTTGCGATCAAAATCAATAATGGTAGTCGCACGAATTCGAATTTTACTCACGGTACCTGAATAAGTACCAATTGTAACGGTATCCCCAATACGGATCGGCCTTTCAAACAATAAGATGATCCCTGAAACAAAGTTAGCAAAAATTTCCTGCAAACCGAACCCTAACCCCACCGTTAACCCAGCGGCAAGCCATTGTAGTTTATTCCAAGTGACTCCAATCATCCCCATCGAGGTTATAGTACCAATACCAATGATTATGTAGGTCAATATAGTGGTGATCGCATAAGTTGAGCCTTGTCTTAGCTTTAAACGTGATAACACCAATACTTCTAATAAACCGGGTAAGTTCCTCGTCATAATCCAAGACACCACGATAATAACCAAAGCGAGGATCAGATTAGCCAAGGTAACCGATTGAAGAATATTTCCCCCTTCAGGAGAAGTCGTGGTAAAGCTCCATAAATTCACACTGTCTAAAAATGAAAATATAGTAATAAAATCAGACCAAATAGCATAAAAACCAAGGGCAAAGATGATGAATAGCACCATCGTGGTTAAGCGCAATGACTGTTGGCTAATCAATTCAATTGTCATTGGGGGTTCTTTGATTGGTTCATTTTCAGTATCTTCTTGCTTAAGCATCGCACGACGCTCAAGAGCTCGTTGATACGCCAGTTTCCGCGCAACCAGTGTTAAATCTCTTAAACAAGTGCTGTAAGTGATATACCACAACAATAAAAGATAAAGGCTATCAAGCCAGCGATTCGCTAATCTTAATGTGGTGTAATAGTACCCCGCCATCATGAGGCCAATCAGTATCAAAGGGGAAAACGTCAGCATCGTTATCACAACTGAGCGTGTCAAATGACTGCCTTTTTCTCGCCAAACTTCTTTGCAAAATGGGATAGTAAAAACACACAACAGCAATAATGAAACCAACACAACGAGCTGCCCAATCACATCATCAGAGACCTTAAGTGGGTTAGTCACGCCATAAGTTGAAAAGTAAATTAATGGAATTAGAGGGATGGATAGTCTAAGCATCCTGCGCCGAATTTGGGCCGCTTTTTCTTTTTCGATTGAAAAATGTTTCTCAGCAATACCTTCTGGTTTTAATATTCTAAAGGTCAGTTCAAACAAAATCCAAAAAATAGCAAATTGTAAACAAAAAGCCCAAACAAATTCACCTTGTGCATTCCCTGTTTTCAAAAACCAATAACCCGCAGCAATCACCACAAGAGAAACAGGTATCGTCTGTAATAACGTCAATAACAAGGCAAAAGGCGTATTTAAAATACTATCTTGCCTAAGACTAGAAAGGCTTTTATTTATATCATGTAACTTATTGCTAATTTTCCGATTTAACCAAATAAAGGCTAATGCAATAAAGAGCAAGGGAATAACAACCAACATTGAGTTAGTAAATCCCTTTTTAAGACTGCCAGTAGACAGGTTAAAATCAAAACTACTGACTTGTGCTGCCGCGGCTTCAGGGAAAGCTTTCACCCATTCAATATCAATAGGTTTATTACTATTAACCCAAAATATTTGTTGAGCTAACGTATTTTCAAGCGAACTTATGACACTCAATAATTGATTTTGATCTAACTGTAAATTAATCGCTTGAGAGATTTGACTACCTAACTGAAGATTTAATTCATCCAGTAGTTCACGACGGACATCCAGTAATCTCACTAATACCGCTTTATCTTCCGATGAAAAAAGATCGGATGTAACGTGTTCATCTCCCGATGTCACAGCCTGCTGACGTTCTAAATTAGTAATATAATCATTAACTTGATACAACACATCCCGTTGCTGATTAACATCAAATTGCTCAAGACGTAAATCAGCAATAGTAATCGGTAAATTTTTAGTTAAAATATCAGCAGGTAAATCAATTTGTTGCTGAAATAAAATACGCGATAATAATAAACTTCCCCGTAAAACATTAATTTGCTCTTTAAGATTGCGTTCCGATTGAGTCGCTCTTTCTAACCAGGCTTTTACTCGAATACCATTTTGTACTAATTTATTGCTACCTTGTGTTGCTTCAATCAACCGATTACTCAGTTGATTATTAATCGCAATTTCTTTTTGAATAATCGGATTTTGTTGTACCTGTATACCAGCCTCAGAGGTACTCTGAGCTTCTCTCACTGTGGATTGAGAGTCATTAAGGCGCTTATTATTAATCACCTCTTGAATAAGTTGGATATGCCCTTCGAGTTGTTCAATATAAACCGCGGTATAATCACGCTGTTTCTGTAAAACATCTTGTAGCTGCGTATTAACCTGTAATACACGCTTTTGAAATTCATTTTGTTGCTGCAATAAATACTGTTCAATTTGCAGCATATCAATTTGCGTCGGCCGTAATTTTACCGAGTCGTTTATCGTACTGTTTAACTCATTGCGGATTTCTTGTAATCGCCTCACATTATCTAGCATCATAGCCTGAGCACGTTCGGGCTGAGTCTGTAAACCAATTAACTGACTATTATAAGTAGCTAAATCATTTTGCTCAGATTGTAAATTCTCCAAATAACGAGTTAGCATCTCTTCTAATTGAGATAGGCTGACATTTTCAATTTTTTTGGAAAAGTTAGCAGCTTGATTTTCACTTTGATTTTTTAATTGAAGTAATCCTTGAACCGCTTGTTTGGACTCTTCATTGGCACGATTGATTTTTTTTTGCAGTTCGTCTAGCTTTTGATCTAACTTATCTAGCTCATCATAAAAAGAAAGGGATTTTTCAAGATCTGCGATCGCTAATTTATTATCTTCGCTCACATTACTTTTTTTATTTAATGTATTGAGCTCGGCTTTAATATCGTTTTTACTCGGAAAATTGTTAGTGGTTATTGCCATTGCATGAGCGGAGAAAAAGAGAATAAGCGTCAAAAATACGCCCACTGAGTATAGCCACCTATTTTCTTGTTTCATCATAATGTTCTGTTTCATTACAACCCAACTCATGATACTTCATCTAAAATGCGACTTAATGGTAGATATTGCATGCTAGCAATTTAATTGCAGCACGCAATCTCATCATTAAAAAGTGAGAACTTTATCAACTTCGAGTGTCCAATTAGCCAACTCAACGAGAGTACCAATTTCGACACCATCAATTAAAGGTAGCTCACTTATACCTCTTGCATCAGTGCAAGTTTTACAAAGCTTAACAGGTACCTGTTGAGCCGTTAAAATCTCTAACATCTGTTGAAGATTATAACCCTCTTTTGGTTTTTGCGCAGTGATACCCGCGCTCACCGCATCTGACATCAAAAATATTTTTAAATCCGTTTCTGGATGCAGCTCTTTTATGGTAATTGCTAAACGTAATGAATTGAATAATGTTTCGCTACCATAAGGTGCGCCGTTGGCTATAATCAGAATGGATGACATTTTACTCTCCAACTATTGATTGTATTTAAATTGCTATGTTTAATTTGCTATATTTAAACGGCGATTATGTTCAGATTTCGTTTAACCGTATTGCTGGGTTATGTTTAAACGTTTCTAACAGTGTATCAACCAAAGTAATCGTATATTGATTCATATTAAAACTTTCGGGTTGTAATAACCAAGTTTCAAGTAAACCAGACATTAGGGAACGTGTCATTATAGCCGCACATTCAATATTAAGGTTGGCTGGAAGTTGTCCTGCATCAATACATGCACGTAAAATATCTAAAATACGACATTGGCTCGCAACATAGTTTGCTCTTTTAAAGTCAACTAAAGCAGCCATTTCACCAACAAGTTCGCATTTTAAAAAGAAAATTTCCATCAATGCTCTGTTTTTAGGACTCTCAATAAAATCAGTCAAAATATAAATGAGTAATTCTCTTAGTATTGAGAGCGGATCGTTGGTATATTTAGAGCGATAATATTCTTCAGCTTGTATTATTTGATTATCACCAAATTCACAGGCTTGATAAAAAAGATCGACTTTATTTTTAAAATGCCAGTATATAGCACCTCGGGTAACACCCGCTGCCGCAGCTATATCAGCTAATGATGTGGCAGAAACGCCCCGTTCAGAGAATGTTTTGATAGCAGCATCTAAAATCTCTTGGCGGGTTTCTTCAGCCTGTTGTTTAGTTTTTCGTGCCATTTTGACTCGTTTTTATCGAAAGCAGATTTACATACATTCGTGTATGTTTGTATTATAGCATAGTGATAAATCTTATTGTTTACCATTTTTCCTATTTTTATTTTAAAACTCATATTGATTAATTGAGGTTACTTATGCGAAAAAACAGAGGGGTGTTACCTCTGGCTCTGTTGGTTCTTTCAGGTGGCTTAGCTTTATCAGGTTGTAACGATGAACAGAAAGGTGGCGGTGAACGCCCGGCGCCTGAGGTAGGAATTGTTACGCTTAAAGCTGAACCTCTGACTGTCAAAACCGAATTACCAGGCCGTACATCTGCATTTCGTGTTGCTGAAGTTCGCCCACAAGTTAGTGGGATAATTTTGCAACGCAATTATAAAGAAGGTAGCGATGTCGAAGCAGGTACATCTTTGTATCAAATCGATCCTGCACCTTTCCAAGCTACCTATGACAGCGCAAAGGCAGAACTTGCAAAAGCACAAGCAAATGCAAATTTGGCCGGTTTGACCGTTAAACGTCAAAAACAACTCATTGGTACAAATTACATTAGCCAACAAGAATATGACCAAGCGACCTCAACTTACGCACAAGCTTTAGCTTCGGTAAAAGCAAGCGAGGCGGCTGTTGAAACTGCACGTATTAACCTGAACTACACTAAAGTCACAGCTCCGATTAGTGGCCGTACAGGCAAATCAAATGTAACTGAAGGTGCTTTAGTTTCAAGTGGTCAAGCAACTGAGCTAATGCGTGTTCAGCAACTCGACCCAATCTATGTAGATGTAACTCAATCAAGTGATGATTTTTTACGTCTGAAAAATGAGATTGAACAAGGTTCTATTCAAAAAGAAGTGGGTAAAGCGCCTGTAAGCTTAGTCAATAATAACGGCAAAGAATATGCGCAAAAAGGAACACTTGAGTTTTCGGATGTGACTGTTGATGAAACAACAGGTTCAATCACTATGAGAGCGGTCTTCCCGAACCCGAATAAAGAGCTTCTTCCTGGCATGTTCGTGCGCGCTATTTTAGAAGATGGCGTTATTGAAAAAGCAATTTTAGTTCCACAGCAAGGGGTGTCTCGTACAGCTCAAGGAACTTCTCAGGTCATGGTTGTTGGCGCTGAGAATAAAATTGAAGTTCGAAATGTTAAAGCAGCACAAGCTATTGGCAACAAATGGTTGGTTACTGATGGTTTACAAGCAGGTGAACGCGTTGTCGTCATTGGCTTACAAAAAATCAAACCTGGCATTGTTGTTGTTCCTAAGGAAGCTAACTTAGAAACGCAATCCATAGACAATCAGGCTAAACCTGAAGAAAAGTCTAAATAAGGGAGCGGCTGATTAATGCCTAAGTTTTTTATAGAAAGACCAATTTTTGCGTGGGTAATTGCGATTATCACCATGCTTGCTGGTCTGTTGGCAATTATCCAGTTACCTGTTTCTCAGTACCCGACTATCGCACCTCCTGCTGTTTCTATTTCAGCTAACTACCCAGGAGCCGATGCCTCAACGGTACAAAATACAGTAACTCAAGTTATCGAACAGAACATGAATGGTATCGATAACTTGGTATATATGTCATCAAGCAGCGATTCATCGGGCTCAGCAAGTATTACATTAACCTTTGAAGCTGGCACAGATGGTGATATTGCGCAGGTTCAGGTGCAAAATAAATTGCAGCTGGCTATGCCATTATTGCCACAAGAAGTACAGCAGCAAGGGATTAGTGTTGATAAATCCACAAGCTCATTTTTGATGGTTGCAGGTTTCGTTTCTAATGATGGTTCCATGGGGCAATATGACATTGCCGACTATGTGGGATCAAACGTTAAAGACCCACTTAGCCGAGTCAACGGTGTTGGTGAAACCCAACTGTTTGGTACCCAATATGCAATGCGTATTTGGCTCAAACCAGAGCAACTTGTAAAATACAATATGACGACAACCGATGTCATCAATGCGATCAAAGTTCAAAATAACCAGGTCGCAGCGGGACAACTCGGGGGGACTCCTCCTGTTGGCGGACAACGTTTAAACGTTTCCATCATCGCTCAAACTCGTTTGAATAATGTTGAAGAATTCTCCAATATTTTACTGCGTGTTAATCAAGATGGTTCCCAAGTTCGCTTAAAAGATCTTGCAGAAGTTCAGTTAGGTGCTGAGAACTACAGTACTATCGCTCGCTTTAATGGTAAGCCAGCTGCTGGTATCGGTATCAAATTAGCCACAGGCGCAAATGCACTAGACACATCAAACAACGTTCGTACAGCGCTTGAAGATATGAAGCCATTCTTTCCTCAAGGCCTAGAGATTGTTTACCCTTACGATACAACGCCTTTCGTTAAGATTTCCATTAATGAAGTGGTAAAAACGTTAGTTGAAGCAATCATGCTCGTTGTTGTGGTTATGTATTTATTCCTACAAAATATCAGAGCAACTTTAATACCAACGATTGCGGTTCCAGTCGTATTGCTCGGTACCTTTGCCATCTTATCGGCATTTGGTTATTCCATTAACACCTTGACCATGTTTGCGATGGTACTCGCCATCGGGCTACTCGTCGATGATGCTATTGTCGTAGTCGAAAACGTTGAGCGTGTTATGCAAGAAGAAGGCTTATCACCAAAAGAAGCGACCAAAAAATCAATGGGTCAAATCCAAGGTGCATTAGTCGGTATCGCATTAGTACTATCTGCCGTATTTATCCCAATGGCCTTCTTTGGAGGAGCGACAGGGGCAATTTACCGTCAATTCTCCATTACCATAGTTTCATCAATGCTTTTATCTGTACTGGTAGCAATGATTTTAACACCAGCACTGTGTGCAACGATGCTTAAGCCAATTGAAAAAGGCAGCCATGGTAGTCAAAAAGGTTTCTTTGGATGGTTTAACCGGACATTTGAAAAACAAGCTCACCACTACACTGATAGCGTAAGTCGTATGCTTAACGGCACTGGCCGTTACTTATTGATTTATCTTGTCTTAGTTGCGGGCATGGCGCTAATGTTTGTTCGTCTACCTTCTTCTTTCTTACCAGCAGAAGACCAAGGTGTATTCCTTTCTATGGTTCAGCTACCGCCGGGTTCAACACAGGAACAGACGCAGGCTGTACTAGATGAAGTGACTAAATACTACCTAGTTGATGAGAAAAAGAATGTTGAATCTGTCTTTACCGTTGGAGGTTTTAGCTTCGCAGGTCAAGGACAAAACATGGGTCTTGCTTTCGTCGTTCTGAAAAACTGGAGCGAACGTAAAGGTGATGAAAACCACGTTGATGCTATTGTATTACGTGCAAATATGGCGCTTTCCAAAAAGCAAGAGGCTATGATCTACGCCTTTAACCTACCGGCAATTGTTGAGTTAGGTACTGCTGATGGATTTGACTTTGAGTTAGTTGATAGAGCTAACTTAGGACATGAAGCACTAATGCAAGCCCGTAATCAATTACTTGGACTCGCGGCCCAACATCCAGAAATGCTTCAAGGTGTCCGTCCAAATGGGCAGGATGATACATCCCAATACCGTGTTTATATCGACCAACAAAAAGCTCAGGCTCAAGGTGTTGCAATCAGCGATATCAACGCAACGCTAAGTTCTGTCTTTGGTGGAAGCTATGTAAATGACTTTATCGACCGCGGTCGTGTGAAAAAAGTTTATGTACAAGGTGACGCTGAAAGCCGTATGTTACCATCCGATATTAGCAATCTGTATGTCCGTAATAACCTCGGTAAAATGGTGCCATTCTCTGCATTCTTGGATACATCTCAAGATCCTTGGAAATTTGGTTCACCACGTTTAGAGCGTTATAACGGCGTGCCTGCAATGAATATTCAAGGGCAAGCTGCACCTGGTAAGAGTACAGGTGATGCGATGTTAATGATGGAACAACTGACCACCGAAAACTTACCTGCTGGTATCGGTTATGAGTGGACAGGTATGTCATATCAGGAACGTTTAGCAGGTAACCAAGCTCCAGCCCTGTATGCAATTTCATTGATTGTCGTATTCCTATGCTTAGCTGCATTGTATGAGAGTTGGTCTGTTCCGTTCTCTGTCATGTTAGTTGTACCACTAGGGATCATCGGTGCATTACTCTTTACCTCTATACGAGGCTTAGATAATGACGTTTACTTTAAAGTGGGACTCCTTACAACCATTGGACTCTCGGCGAAGAATGCAATCTTGATTGTTGAATTTGCCAAAGACTTGATGGAAAAAGAAGGAAAAGGATTGGTTGAAGCAACATTGAATGCAGTTAAAATGCGTTTAAGACCAATTTTGATGACATCATTAGCCTTTATGTTAGGTGTTATTCCTCTGGTATTTAGTAATGGTGCGGGCTCTGCATCCCAGAACTCTGTAGGTACAGGCGTTCTTGGTGGTATGTTTGCTGCAACATCACTAGCTATCTTCTTCGTTCCAGTGTTCTTCGTGGTGATCCGTCGCCGTTTCTCGAAGAAATCTGAAGATGTAGAACATAGTCATCCACCGACAACGAATAGCTAATTGTTATCTATAAAATGCCAGTCAGTAGACTGGCATTTTATAGATTAATATACTTACATTCCTCTTCCAAAAAGATGATTTGAAAGATTAGTTGTTCTACTTAATAGCTCTGTTGTTTTAAAACCACTAACCATCCCGATATCTTTATCCGCTCCTATAGACGATGTAGATTCAATCAAAGTAGAGGTAGTAACATCTTCATTACTATAATAAGTCTGCAATGTCATAAGGGGCCCACGTTCTTGATATACTTCTATTAATTTATCAAGTCTGACGCTTTCTTCTTCATTAGGTAAGATTATATTTAAATGTTGGTGCTGCTTTGTCTGAGGGCCAAATACTTGCCGAAAAATTAATTTTGTCTGATACTTCACATCAAAAAAAACTAGATCATCTTTATTTCGATCAACTACAACTTGATTCAGATCTTTTATTATCAATACAAGGTCATCCGTCTTCATATCGATAGCATTATTATCAATAATAATTGTTTCACTTTCTTTCCACATTGACTCACTAATAATGTAGGTATCATGCCCCTCTTTACCATTAAAAATAATTTTTCGAATACCACTACTTTTATACATAGTTAAAAAGTTATCAACATTGCTACCCGATTTAATAAAAACTGAGCTTTTTTCATCAAGACTATTTTTATTAACTGAGCTATTAATAACATGGATAATCACATCATCATTTGAGGTTTTTAAAATTAAATTTTCACCACTCCTTTTTATATCTTTAATTTTAAATTCAGAATATAGCTGACTAGGACTGTTAATTAGCTCTGGATATATCAAAGCACCTTCATTTGAAAATGCTTGGTTAACAATGATAGAATTTATTTTTTTTTGTGAATATAATTTTCCATTCTCTCTATCAAAAATAAATATCGACTCCTTTAAACGATCATAACCTAAAAAAGTTAATTTTTTACTCGAAGAAAATTCAGTAGAAACAAAAAGTCCCTCATTTACATACCAAGCATAAAGGGAGTAATCATTATTTTTATCCGTTAGTCCAAAAATTGAAATAATAGTATCATTATCAACACGAACCATTAGTTCATTAAACCACATACTGTATTTTTTTAACCACAACTCATTTACTGCTATGATACTCGGCAGCCCAGTAGTTGATATATGATATATACCTCCATCTTTGGTTATTGCGATGCAATTGCCCTCCCAGTTAATAGCATTAATCACATTTTTAAGATCAATTGCTTGCGCAATAGGCCCACTGTCATCTTGAAGCTCTAAAGGTAAACCTTTTTGCCAATAAACAGTATGATCACTAGAATTATAAAAATAAAAAACCTCTTCTCCTTCATCATTATATTGACTATTAATATAAATTAAATCCTCATATACATCACTATGCGATACTTTTTTATTCTCTTGATTAGCTAATTTATATGAAATATCTTTTTTTATATTGGCCTTTATTACTACACAATCCTTTATCCGTAACCAAACTCGTATATTTTCATTACTATTTAATTTTCCAAAAATCATAATGGTATCAGATAGTTTTACTTCTTTATTTTTTAGCCGTTTACCTTTAACATCATAATTAAATGCCATTTTAGGATATAAAAGAGACAACATCTCATTTTTATTCATCTCATTCTTAAATATATCAACTTGTTCCGAATCAAAATAAGATGAAATCTTCCCCCTAGTAGATACACTCACTAGGTTAAGTGTATTATTACTATATTGATACACACTTTTAATTTCATGACTATCTTCTTTTGAAA
This sequence comes from Providencia sp., assembly GCF_003533305.1. Taxonomy (GTDB): domain Bacteria; phylum Pseudomonadota; class Gammaproteobacteria; order Enterobacterales; family Enterobacteriaceae; genus Providencia. The sequence continues at coordinate 84,344 of NZ_DOEH01000013.1, forward strand.
TGCAGCTCATATAAATATAATTGTTCATTTTCCATATCTTAATATCTTTAATTTTTTCTCCAAAATCATTGTCAAAACAGTACTTGACCAATGTTTTATTTGAATCGATATCAATAATAAAAAAAACTGACTCATCTGGTAAGCTAATGTATGCATGACCATCCGCGACTAGCGATAATACCGCATTTTCCCCCGATGCATAGCCTGGTTCAATATAAAACATTTTACTCTTTTCAACATCGTAAAAGGCTCTACCTATATCAATCCCATTATGCTGATAATTATCTATCGTAATATATTTCTCATATAATCGATGATTTTTAGATAACATATTTAAATGTTTATCAACCGATTCTTGATTTCCTGTCCAGTTACTAGCATCTTCTTTAATAATTTTTACCATTTTATGGTCTAATTCCACAAAACTAGTTTCATTATTCTTACCAACAATCATAATCGAGCCGATATTTTCAGGAGATATTAGATTAATAGTTACACCCCCAACTTTTATTTTACCTGAATAAAATTCAACATTATTATTTGGCAATGAATTTACGTTAATAATCCAATTAGATTTCTTATTATTAAATTCATGACTTAGCAATGTTAATTCTACACCCTCACTAAGATAAATTTGATAGTTACTATTAAATCCTTCTATTTTATAATTTAATAACCCATGCCATTCTTTAGGTAACGTCGGGACAATTAAATGTCTTTCATTATCATCTAATATAATATCAATTTTTGTTTTAATATATTCTTGCTTAATACTAGATATGATATACTCAGATGGAAATGTATAATAATCAAAATCAAATTTTTCACTTCCCTCTATTCTTCTCAAAATATTAAATCCTAAATCATTTCTGCTAGTTGAACCCGGTAGCATACTATGCTCATAATTAATATAAGATCGAGGTGTATTCGGTAAAATAATAGCCTTGGATTTATTATAATCTACATAATGCGTATTTTCTATATATCCCATTTCTTCGCGAACATTCAATGAATCTTCTCTGTCATGATTTATCACATTCGCATATGACGGCCAAAAAAAATAATTTCGCTCCCCCCCACCTTCTTCATGTTCTCCTGAACGATATATATACTGGCTACCAAAGACCATACGGCTATTTTTAAAATCAATTAGCTCTATTATCCCCCCTTGCCGAGCCACTAAAAATTCGCTATCCGAAATATAATCAAATCCATTCCCTTGATAAGCTTTATCCAATAAATAAAAATATCTCCCTACAGCCTTAGCATCTTCCGTAATCGTTGCAAAATTTGCGGCAAGTGAAGCAAACCCAATAGCTAAACCACCGAATATCACCCCACCGCCACCACAGAATGCTGCAACGCCAGTTGCACCAGCGGCACCAGCCGACATGGATGCGATACCAAACGTCAGTGATGCAGAATCAAATGCTAGTTGTGTTCCAAAAATAGTTTTTTGAGGCTCTGTTTCAGACTGCGTCAATTCATAAATATCTAACCCGACTAATGTGCCATTAAAAATAAGTCCAATTCCTTCATTTGCAGTCCGAGCTACACTGGAAGTAAAGGTATTCATACTACTTTTAAGTGTACTGGCATCGTCCTGCCATAATAATTTAACGGCATTACTCACTTTAAACATATCATTTATAGCACCATGCGACATCATAGTGAAACCAACGTAACTATGTATTTTTAATGCAATACCCAAATTAGATTCAGCTCCCAGTGAAGAACCTCGATTTTTATTATTAGCCCATTGAATTAATGTTTGAATCTCAATTCCCATATTTAAACCATCTGCAGCTTCAACATCATCTATACTATCTTCTCGTATAAACCTATCTTTAGATAAAGTATTATGATTTTTTATTTTATCTATTTGTTGACTAAAATAATGAGAAAATTCCAGAAATGTACTATCTGATGTTTCTATCCAGCGAGGCTCTACAGTTTTATCCTGATGCAAAAATTGTATTAGATAATCACCTTCTGCTAATTTTTTAATATTAGAGAAATTAATTAACCATTTATTATCAAGATGATTTTCATCCGCAAGTCGCTTCACTGCATCATCAATTCTTTCTCCCCACTGTTTTGCATCAATAACTTGTAATGATGCTTGTAATTGTAGATCATGATAGATAGCATTTTTTTGTTCAGCAACTAAACTCACTTTTGCTCTTCGTTCACTTATTTCATTTAATTTATTTGCATCATGTAAATCATCAACAATCAAACCAGAACCTATAGGAACATCTGCCATTTTATCTATATCAATAGTAATTAATTCAAACTTGGGATCTTTTTCATTCCCCATAGCATTATAAAATGCCGCCATTTTCTTTTTTAACATATACTCTTTAATTCCACTAAATAACTTAGCTTCATCATTAAATCCAAATATCCCAAAGTTTGGATCATAAAAATAATATATAGCTCCCTCCGAATTCACAATTTTCCCTAACAACATGGCATGCTTTGTCGTATTAAGAGAATACATCTGTGTTGTATTAGACTCTGAAATTTTATGCTGAATTTCAGTCAAATTTAATATACCATTTGAAATAGATGCTTGATTCGCTAACACATTAGAATGTAAAGTAATTAAACTTGTTTTTAATCGTTTAGAACTTTCTTCATCAGGTAAAGATATTGCATAGTATAGCTTATCAATTAAATGATCTGCCCCTGTTTTCCCTTCTTTAGCTAGCGCCACCGCCATAGCTCTAACTAATGGATAACAACGACCACCACTATTGTCCTTTACTGACAGTAGATAGAAATCCTGCGGAATAAGTCGTATATTGTCACAACCTGAATGATGAAAAAACTCTTTTATTTTTTCACCTTTTATTAAAATTAGTGCAATATATTCTTTCTCAAACTCAATTTCAATATAACGACTTAAAGCCCCTCTCTGCTCTATTGTTAACTCGCAATTTAAATATACTCTTTTTAATTCAAGTGATGGTAAATTTTCCAGAGAAATAGGGAACCTGATCTTACTATAATTATTATAACCATAAAAAAAATGACTATTATCACGATTCACATCATCCATAAGCAAAAATTTAAATCTCTGTTCTACTGAAGAGTCAAACTCCTCACCTTTGCCTAATTCAACTGATTCATCATAATTATGATCTATAACTGAGCTACTTCCTTCCATATTTTTTATTTTTAACCAAAGCCAATTTCTTTCAAGTATCAAGACTTCAGATAATAATTTATTATATTTTACTTTAAAATAGTCACACTTAGTCTCAATCAAAAAAATATCATTTTTTAATTTTTTATATCTATCTATTTTAGAACCAGATTCAAATTCAAGCTCACTCAACTCAATTTTTATTTTATTTATTTCAACAAAATAAGCGCTAGTTTTAAAGTTTATTACATCCTTTACTTCCTGAACTAACTTAGACCACGTTCTTGTTTTCATATTATATAATGAAAACTCTCCAGGGTTATATTCTATATCATATATATTTTCAGTATTAACGCCAAGTTCTTTAGCTGCGTCAATTAACTCTTGATGTTTCATATCACGTTCTATTTTAAATTTATTTACATTCTCCATCTGATCTCGTATTAAAGGAAATTGAACTAAAAGTGAAGTTGTATTATCTCTTAAATAAACTTTTGGTACACCGCTAATAACTTCATACTTTTGTTTTTGCAATACTAATTGCCAGGTTTCATTTTCATATTGCATATATGCCATCCCAATACCTACATCAGCACCTTTAATTTGATAATCCTTATAATCTACAGCCATCACTACATTATCATAGAGTAGCGAACTATTAACTCTCTCATCATGATAAACCCGATATGTTGTTTCATTTAATTCTGTAACAACTACTGAAGAGCTAGAAAGTGTACCTGTAAATAAGAACTTCGTTTTAGATGGATGTTTTGGTATATCGATATATGCAGGTGATTTATTTGACTGACTAGTCTCGCTATACCCTAGAAAATAAGCTTCAACCATCATAGATGCGTCTTTCTTTGAAGCATTGATTACGAACTCCATTTCATAGGAATAACTGCTAGTTTTAATAAATTGAATATCTACTATAGAAGATTTTTTTATTTTATTAGTGATACAATCTAAGCTAATTGCATTTTTAATCACAAACTCTGATGAGTTCGATTTGAATGACTTAATATCCAAGCTGGCAAGCCTATTTTTTAATCTTACACCACTAATCATGCCTGACTTTAATTTTTTATCATTAATTGCTTGTAAAATAAAACTATATTTTTTCATATTTGAAAATTTATTTTTATTTTTAATTGTTAAAAATAAATTAAAATATGAATCATAAAATATTCCCTTGCTTTCATTTTCATTTATCACATTAAGCATATTAATTCCCTTTTATTATAGATAAAAAACATTTTAACGACTAAACAGATTGTAATTGAAAACAATGAAATTTTTATGTGAATAATAAAATAACATAAATCATTACACCTATATTATTTTTTGATACAAGAATAAAAACAAAAAATGAGTTATGGTTTATGACTTCAATTAGGATTATTATTACAAGGAGATGTAATGAATAATGAAGCTTTTTTTATCTGTCTAGCAACTACTTTTCTATCTTGCTTTAATTTCCCTGTCTTTGCTCAATCTGATGTAGCCAAAGCGAAAGTCATTAATATTGAAGCCCCCCTTAAAAATGATATTTCATTCAATTCATTCGATAGTTTATCATCTAATGAGCACGGACTTATTTTTAATAATGATATCGGTGATAATATTAACTTTACTGATAAAGCAGCAAAATTAATATTAGCCGAAGTGACAGGAACTGAAGAAAGTAAAATTCAAGGAATACTAGGTATTAAAGGACAGGCTGCTAATCTTATTATAGCCAACCCTAATGGAATTTCATGGGTTGATGGAACCGTAAGCAATATCAATAGTCTTTCTCTTATCGCAGGTAGTATGGATAAGCAATATATAAAAAATAAAAACAAACAGTTAGAAGCTAAACCATTAGAAGACTATAGCCAGTTAAAATTTTCAGTTAGCCCAACAAGTCAAATCAGTATTAGTCAGCAGCAAGCGCAACCAATTCAACTATCTAAACTAAACGTATTTGCTGATCGAATTAAATTACAAAATGCGATAAATATTACCTCTGCCATACAAAACTATTTGAGCACATCGGGAAGTGCTTCCATTTCACCAAGAGAAGGTATTATTCGTTCAGGTTCTAAATTTAAAACAAGTATTCCCTATAGCGAAGGTAGTCAATTAGAATTAAGCGAGAATGCAAAGCTACTTGGACGCTTGATTTCATTTGAAAGTCATCAATATCAATGTAAAGATAGCTTTTTATGTCCGCAAAATAACATTGATATTAAAGGGCTTATTCAAACCATGAATTTTTCATTACGCGGAGATGCTGATTTCTCAGTAGCTAGTTCAGGAAAAATTCAAATAGGAAAAAACCAGCAAATACTCATTGCAAAACCCATACAGTAATGCAAACGGCCTCATAAATTATGAGGCCGTTATATACTAAAGATACAATGCTAAATTAGTGTCTACTAGAGCCAGAAGAACCATGCAAATAGTGAGATAACAATGATACAGGCAACATTTAATACCGCACCGACTCGTACCATCTCAATTTGCCTTATATAACCAGACCCAAAAACAATTGCATTTGGTGGTGTCGCTACAGGCAACATAAAGGCACAAGAAGCACCAATACCAATGATCATTGTCAATACGATTACAGGCATACCTAATGCTTCTGCAACTGTTGCAAAAATAGGTACCAATAATGCCGCACTTGCTGTATTACTTGTAAATTCAGTTAATATAATAATGAAGGTCGTAACAGCTAAAATAATAATAAACCAGTGGCTCTCACCAAAAGTTAATTGCATCCAGTCGGCCATAATCTTACTGGCTCCTGAAGTACTTAAAATTGCACTCAAAGTTAAACCACCACCGAATAGCATTAATACGCCCCATTCAGTATTTTTTTGAATTTGAGACCAAGTCGCAACGCCTGTTATAGCGATTAAAATTGCCGCACTCATTGCAATAATTGTATCTAAATCTTTAATGCCACCGAGTGCTTCACTAATAAAAGTACTCGTAATCCAACAAACTACTGCTAATAAGAAGATAGTCATTGCAGTGATGCGTTTACCGTTCCATTCAACCTGTTCTAATTCTATTTCAAAGCGGTGTTTAAGATTTGGACGTAACATCATATACATCAAAGCAAACATCATGGGTAACAACACTACCATGATTGGAATACCGTATTTCATCCATGATAGAAAATCTAAACCTAACGCCGCAGCGGCGATTGCATTTGGAGGGCTACCTACAATCGTTCCTAAACCACCGATACTGGCACTATATGCCACGCCCAATAATACGAACACAAAAGTATTACGTTCATGGCGAACATCGAGGTTAGATAAAATACCAAGCACTAAAGGTAACATCATCGCTGCCGTTGCAGTATTACTAATCCACATTGATAACAGTGCCGTTACGCCAAACAGCAGCAAAACAGCAACAGAAAGTCGTCCACGAGCAGCCATCAGTAATCGATTGGCAATCAATCTATCTAAGCCTTGAATATGCAAAGCGGTTGCCAATGCAAATCCACCGAAAAATAAGAAAATGATCGGATTTGCAAAAGATTTAAGCGCATCACCAGTATTCATTAGCCCTAAACCAACTGCTAAAATTGGAATACATAGAGCAGTTATCGTAACGTGAATCGCCTCAGTTAACCAAAGGACTCCCACAAAAACCATCATTGCCAAGCCTGCATTGGCTTTATCGTCAAAAGGTAAATATTTCAAAAGTAAAATTAATATTACTATATCAACAGCTAAGATAATCCATCCCCTTTTATTTGGTGGGGTAGGTCCTACTGCTGGTGTCAAGGATTCAGAAGCGTCCATATAAACTCCGTAGCTCGGAAGCAAATTAGTTTCGAGTATTATTGTTAAAATTTATTTACGAGACGTGGAATATAGAGTTAATTGAATGGGATGAAAATGTGGATAGTCCAAAAATGAGACCTATACCGCGCAATTAAACTGTTTTTTAGTTTAAAAGATAAAAAACAATCTACTTTGTCGACAAATTAACAGATTATTTAACTGGTTTCTTTGACTTTCTATTGAATAAAAAATGGGAAGCCTAAGCTTCCCATTAAAGATATTTGCTAAGCAAAATTTAAATTATGCTTGGCCTTTAACTTCTTTCAAACCTTTGAATGGCGCGCTGTTACCAAGAGCTTCTTCAATGCGAATCAATTGGTTGTATTTAGCAACACGGTCAGAACGGCTCATAGAACCTGTTTTGATTTGACCTGCCGCAGTACCCACTGCTAAATCAGCAATAGTTGCATCTTCAGTTTCGCCTGAACGGTGAGAGATAACCGCCGTGTAGCCAGCATCTTTCGCCATTTTAATTGCAGCCAAAGTCTCAGTCAGTGTACCGATTTGGTTGAACTTAATCAGGATTGAGTTAGCAATACCTTTATCAATACCTTCTTTCAAAATCTTGGTGTTAGTAACGAATAAATCGTCACCAACTAATTGAATTTTATCGCCAAGAACTTTAGTTTGGTATGCAAAACCGTCCCAATCAGATTCGTCCAGACCATCTTCGATAGAAACGATTGGATATTGCTTAGTCAACTCTTCTAAATAATGAGTGAATTCTTGTGAAGTGAAAGTTTTACCTTCACCTTTCAGCTCATAGTTACCTGTTTCTTTGTTATAAAACTCAGAAGCTGCACAGTCCATAGCCAGAGTCACATCTTTACCTAGAACGTAACCTGCTTGTTCAACAGCAACTTTAATCGCAGCAAGTGCAGCAGCGTTTGATTCTAAGTTAGGTGCATAACCACCTTCATCACCAACAGCGGTGCCCATACCTTTAGATTTGAGCACTTTCGCTAAATGATGGAAAATTTCAGAACCCATACGAATCGCTTCTTTCAGCGTTGGTGCACCGACAGGCTGGATCATGAACTCTTGGATATCAACGTTGTTATCTGCGTGCTCACCGCCATTGATGATGTTCATCATTGGCAAAGGCATTGAATATTGACCATGAGTACCATTCAGGTCAGAAATATGCTCATACAGAGGCATACCTTTTGCCGCAGCTGCCGCTTTAGCATTTGCTAAAGAAACCGCTAAAATTGCATTTGCACCAAATTTAGATTTGTTTTCAGTGCCATCAAGGTCAATCATGATTTTATCAATGTTGGCTTGATCTTTTGCATCTTTACCGAGCAGTGCTTGAGCTAATGGGCCATTTACTGCACCAACTGCTTTAAGAACACCTTTACCTAAATAACGTGCTTTATCGCCGTCACGTAGTTCTAGCGCTTCACGAGAACCCGTAGATGCGCCTGAAGGAGCAGCAGCTAAACCAACAAAACCACCTTCTAAATGAACTTCAGCTTCTACAGTTGGGTTGCCACGAGAGTCAATGATTTCACGACCGATCACTTTAACAATTTTAGACATTAGGTTTTCCTCAGTACAAGTTAAATTTTGGGAAGTTAACAACGATTTGCTGACTTCCCCATATCTTATTTCAACTCACCTTTCTGGTATTTTCCAGCGGCTTTAACAAAACCTGCAAACAACGGATGACCATCTCTTGGTGTAGAAGTGAACTCTGGATGGAACTGACAAGCCACGAACCATGGATGGTTTGGATTCTCAATAATTTCAACCAGCTTATTGTCTACTGAACGGCCCGCAACTTTAAGACCTGCATCTTCAATACGCTTCAGTAGCATATTATTCACTTCATAACGGTGGCGATGGCGCTCAGTGATAGTCTCTGAACCATACATTTCACGTACTAAGCTGCCATTCACTAAATGACAAACTTGACCACCAACACGCATTGTTCCACCAAGATCACTCTCTTCAGAACGAACTTCAACGTTGCCGTCTTCATCACGCCATTCTGTAATCAGCGCAACAACTGGGTATTTACAATCAGGCTTAAATTCTGTGGAGTTCGCATCTTTCATGTTGGCAACATTGCGCGAAAACTCAATCAGAGCAACCTGCATACCCAAACATATACCTAAATAAGGAATTTTATTCTCACGTGCATATTGTGCTGTCAGAATCTTACCTTCCACGCCGCGTTCACCAAATCCACCCGGAACTAGAATTGCATCTAGGTTTTTGAGTAATTCCACACCACGTGTTTCAATATCTTGTGAATCAATCAGTTTAATATTAACCGTTAAACGATTTTTCAAACCCGCATGTTTTAGGGCTTCAATCACTGATTTATAAGCATCAGGTAATTCAACATATTTACCGACCATCCCAATGGTCACTTCACCAGCAGGATTAGCTTCTTCATAAATAACCTGTTCCCACTCAGAAAGGTTCGCTTCTGGGCAATCAAGATGGAAGCGTGTACAAATATATTCATCCAAACCTTGTGATTTTAACAAAGCTGGAATTTTATAAATGGAATCAACATCTTTAAGTGAGATAACCGCTTTTTCTGGCACATTACAGAACAGTGCAATTTTTGCACGTTCATTAGCAGGAATAACACGGTCTGAACGACAGATTAATACATCAGGTTGGATACCAATCGACAACAGTTCTTTCACTGAATGTTGAGTTGGTTTCGTTTTCACTTCACCCGCTGCCGCAAGATATGGCACTAAGGTCAAATGTATGTATAACGTACGCTCACGACCAACCTCTGCCGCCATTTGACGAATAGCTTCAAGGAATGGCAGAGACTCAATATCACCCACTGTACCGCCGATTTCGACCAATACAACATCATGACCTTCACCACCACGGATGATGCGATCTTTGATTTCATTAGTAATATGAGGGATAACTTGGATCGTAGCACCTAAATAATCGCCACGGCGCTCTTTGCGCAATACTTCTGAATATACACGTCCGGTCGTAAAGTTATTACGACGTGTCATTTTAGTACGAATAAAACGCTCATAATGACCTAAATCTAAGTCAGTTTCAGCGCCGTCTTCTGTAACGAAAACTTCCCCGTGTTGAGTTGGGCTCATTGTACCTGGATCTACGTTGATGTAGGGATCCAATTTCATCATGGTTACATTGAGTCCACGGGCTTCGAGTATAGCCGCCAACGAGGCTGCGGCAATGCCTTTACCCAGAGAGGATACGACCCCGCCGGTCACAAAAATATAATTAGTTTTCATGCTGAACCTGAAAGTTTAGGTTTAAAAGATGATGGATATAACAGGACGGGAAAACAGTATACCCGAACCTTAAATTCGCTACAAATGTTCTAAGCACAATAAGGCCACTTTTCATCAATACTCTAATAATATCAGCAAGTTAAAATAGAAAATATATTTATGCTCGATAAATACACATCCAACACTATTTCTTAAGACTAACACACTTTAAAATCAAAAGCTAAATCCTTTCAGCTCTTTGTATACCTTAAAAAAGATGAATTTGAACTTATTTTGATCTGAAACACGGCTATCAGTTAGTAGCCCTAAATAGTTCATGCCAAAATTAAGATTAGCAAGCGCAGCCAACAACGCTGTAGTGCGAAATATGACGAGCCACTATTCTTGACGCTTAATAGAAACCCACAAAGCCTCCATCTCATCAAGTGTAGCACTTTCTGTTGATTTGCCACTTTCTGCTAAACGTTCTTCGATTTGTCTAAAACGGTTCTCAAATTTCTGACAAGCTTTTTGCAGTGCCATTTCCGGTTTATGACCTAAATGACGAGAAAGATTAACTGTAGCAAACAATAAATCACCTAATTCTTCTTCAAGGCGTTGTTCATTGATAACCACTTGCGTCGCCTCTTCCATCACTTCTTCAAGTTCTTCATGTACTTTGCCAACAACTGGACCTAAAGTATCCCAATCAAAACCAACGGATGCGCAACGTTTTTGAATTTTATAAGCTTTCATTAACGCAGGTAATGCACTCGGAATATCATCAAGCACGGAAAATTGTTCTTTTTCTGCTCGTTCCTTCGCTTTACGCTTTTCCCAACCCGCGATAACTTCACTACTACTCAGCCGATTTTCAGCATCAAATATATGTGGATGGCGACGTTCTAGCTTGTCACTCACCGCTTGGCAAATATCATCAAAATCAAACAAAGACTGCTCTTTAGCCATTTGAGCATAAAATACGACCTGAAATAACAAGTCTCCTAGCTCACCTTTTAAGTCACTAAAATCTTCGCGTTCAATTGCATCTAGCACTTCATAAGTTTCTTCTAACGTATAAGGTGCTATGGTTTTAAACGTTTGCACTTTATCCCACGGGCAGCCATCCTGCGGGTCACGCAACTTATTCATAATATTTAATAATCTTTCAATTTGTAGTTTTCCCTGACTCATTTTACTAACCTTTGTTTTGCTTAATTACATAAACCGCTATTTTTATATCAAATGAATAGCAAGTGGAATTTTATTTATTAAACCTTAAATTAACCATTTATTACAATAAGTTAATTATTCCAGTCATATGAAAATTTAGGACTAACTTTTCTATATCCAGACTAAAATTTCGCTAATATTTTAGTCATTAAACAGATGGAAAGGTTTCAAGTATGACAACGGATTACCATAACACACCCCATGACTCTGCATTTAAAGGCTTTATGTCTAAAGTGGGAAATGCGCGAGATTTTTTTGATATTCATTTACCTAAAAATATTAAACAATTATGTGATTTTAATACATTACAACTTACCAATTCATCGTTTATTGACCATAAGCTACGTTCTCGTTTATCGGATGTTCTGTATTCTATCGAGACTCATTATGGCGACGGTTATATTTATGTTCTTGTAGAGCACCAATCTGTACCAGATAAACTAATGACATGGCGTCTCATGCATTATGCCTTTCTTGCTATGAGCCAACATTTGCAACAAGGCCATAAAACATTGCCTTTTGTTGTTCCAATGTTGTTCTATAATGGAAAAATCACGCCTTATCCCTATTCACAAATGTGGACCCATTGTTTCCAATTTCCAGAATTAGCTAATGAACTTTATTTTAACCCTTTACCTTTGATTGATATTACTGTTATTGATGATAATGAACTACTGAAACACCGTAAGATAGCCGTGATGGAGCTTGCCATGAAACATAAAGATTTGCGGGATGATGTTAATCAGATAATCGCTAATCTAGCCCAAGCAATAAATCAAGACTATAATGATGAAGATGACATCGATAAAATATTCTATTACTGGTTTTATACAATTGATTCGCATAGCTTTACTCAAATTATAAAACAGCTAACAAATCAAATTCACAACCATCAAGGAACTATTATGAATATTGCACTACGTTTACAAGATCAGGGACGTAAAAAAGGACATAAGGAAGGACATAAGGAAGGGCATAAGGAAGGGCATAAAAAAGGACGTGAATCAACCCAATTAGAAATTGCCGCTAAATTGTTAAAATCCGGTATTTCTCTTGAATTAATTATGGAAAGCACGAACTTAAGCAAAGACCAAATACGCCAACTACAATAAAACCTTGTCTGCACAATAAATAGAAACAATCTAAAAATTCATTTTAGTGACCCAGCAGTGCTCTATAGCTCGAAATATATCACTCACGAATATTCAAAATAGTTCGAGTTATGGCTAAACGGCAAAAAATAAAATTCATAACATCAAGGAACTATTATGAATATTGCACTACGTTTACAAGATCAGGGACGTAAAAAAGGACATAAGGAAGGGCATAAAGAAGGACGTGAATCAACCCAATTAGAAATTGCCGCTAAATTGTTAAAATCCGGTATTTCTCTTGAATTAATTATGGAAAGCACGAACTTAAGCAAAGACCAAATACGCCAACTACAATAAAACCTTGTCTGCACAATAAAATAGAAACAATCTAAAAATTCATTTTAGTGGCCCAGCAGTGCTCTATAGCTCGAAATATACCACACACAAATATTCAAAATAGTTTGAGTTGTGGCTAGGCGGCAAAATGAGGTTATCTCGGGAAGCATACAAAAGTATGTGACCCGAGTAACCGAGTGAAGCCAACAACGCCACAGCTCGAAATATGAAGAATATTATTGGGAATGGCGTTTCGCTTCAATAACATCTGGCAACTGATTCAGCTTAGTAAGAACCCGCGCCAATACCTGTAAATTATGGATTTCAATCGTCATATCGATAGTTGCTAGCTGCTGTTTTACATCACTGCGGCTGCTTACTCCCAATACATTCACTTTTTCATTAGCTAAAATAGTCGTGATATCACGCAATAACCCACTGCGGTCATTTGCGACGACCCTGACAACTAGAGAATAGCCACTTGAATAGTTCTCCCCCCAGACAGCGTCTATAACACGTTCAGGAGCATGACTTTGTAAGTCAGCTAATTGTTCACAATTAATACTATGAATAGAAATTCCACGCCCTTTCGTGATAAATCCTGCGATTTCATCACCGGGTATTGGTTGGCAGCAGCGAGCGATATGGTGCATCAAGTTACCGACACCCTCGACGACGACACGGCCGCTATCATGAGAAGGTGCACGTGGTACCGTTGATTTGCTTTCCAAGGTTTTCATTGCTGCACGGTCAGCTTCTTCAGCAGTCGTTTTATTAAACTTACCTTGTAAGAAATTCACCAGTTGATTAATACGAATATCACCGCCGCCAATACCTGCTAACACTTCATCCAATGAATGAACGTTATAACGAGCTATCAGCAATTTCTCTGCATCTTTAATGCTAATTTCAAGCTGTGCTAATTCCCCATCTAAAATCTGGCGTCCTGCGAGGATGTTTTTATCTTTGTCTTGCTTACGGAACCAATTTTGAATTTTTGCTCGCCCACGACTGGTCGTGACATATCCAAGATTAGGATTAAGCCAATCACGACTAGGATTAGGATGTTTTTGGGTAATAATTTCTATCTGGTCACCCATCTGCAATTGATAGCTAAATGGAACAATACGCCCACCTATTTTTGCACCAATACAACGGTGTCCAACATCACTATGAATATGGTATGCAAAATCAAGTGGCGTTGAACCTGTTGGCAAATCAACCACATCACCTTTTGGCGTAAAGACATACACTCTATCATCAAATACTTGGCTGCGAACTTCATCCAACATTTCGCCAGAATCTGACATTTCTTCCTGCCACGCAATTAACTTACGCAACCATGCAATACGGTGTTCATAGCCACTATCTTTTCCAAGACCGGTTGCACCTTCTTTATATTTCCAGTGCGCCGCAACGCCCAGCTCAGCATCTTCATGCATCTGCCTAGTGCGTATTTGTATTTCAAGGGTTTTACCATTAGGGCCAAGAACCACGGTATGAATAGATTGATAACCATTTGGCTTTGGATTTGCGACATAATCATCAAATTCATCAGGAAGATGACGAAAATGAGTATGCACAATCCCTAAAGCGGCGTAGCAATCCTGTAGACGCTCAACCACAATACGCACGGCTCTAACATCGAATAATTCATCAAATGCCAATGCCTTTTTCTTCATTTTTCGCCAAATACTGTAAATATGCTTAGGACGGCCATAAATATCAGCCTGAATCTGCTCTTTAAGCATATATTTACGTAATGTACTGACAAAATTATCGATGTAATCTTCGCGGTCTATACGGCGTTCATGCAACAATTTAGCTATTTTTTTGTATTCATCAGGATGTAGATAACGGAAACAGAAATCTTCTAACTCCCATTTTAATTGGCCAATACCCAAACGATTTGCTAATGGTGCATAAATATTAGAACACTCTTTCGCTGCCAGTACGCGCTCTTCTTCGCTAGCATCTTTAACTTCACGTAAATGGGCAATTCGCTCAGCTAATTTGATAACAACGCAACGAAAATCTTCCACCATCGACAACAACATACGACGGATGTTATCAACTTGAACGGAGCTAGTTTCACTCGATTGAGTCGCTTTAAGTTGGCGAATGGCGTCCATCTCCAGTACGCCTTTCACTAACTCATAAATGGATGACCCAAACTCATCAATAACGGCTTGATCATCTAGTTTTTTTTCATCAACTAAAGGAAATAGTAAGGCCGCTTGCAGACTTCCGATATCCATACTCAATGTGGATAAAATTTCGGTCATCTCGATGCCGCGCCATAGCAATAGAGGGCCTATTTCTTGTCCTGATAATTTATCATGACAATACTGCCAGGTATGGATGAGCTTTTCTTCTGATTGTTTATTATTTAATCCCAGACCGCTAACCCACTTTTCTGGGGCGAACTCACCTGCTGGGGTAAGATGTGCACTTCTTACTGCAACCATATTTTTTCCCTACCTGTTAACCCTCTGGGCTAAGAATAAATAGCGCCATTGACTCCAGATGGCTGGTGTGCGGAAACATGTCCAACATCCGCAAATGTAGCAACCGATACCCTGCCTCAAGCAATTGCTTGCTGTCTCTGGCTAATGTTGTTGGGTTACAAGAAACATAGACAATTTTTTCTGGCATCAGTTTAATTAAATGTTCCATTACGCCAGCAGCGCCTGCTCTGGCGGGATCAAGCAATACTTTATTAAACCCTTCGACAGCCCAAGGTTGCGTATGAATTTGTGCTTCCAAGTTTTCATTATAGAACGCTGTATTATAAATAGAATTGCGCTTAGCGTTATTTGTTGCTTGTTCGACTAAATTTTCAACACCTTCAACGCCAACGACAAATTTAGCCAAGCGAGCCATCGGCAACGTAAAGTTACCCATTCCACAAAAAAGGTCTAATATTCTATCGTCACATTTTATATCTAACCACTCTATCGCTTGCTTCACCATATGCTGATTTATTTCAGCATTGACTTGGATAAAGTTAAGGGGATTAAACTGTAATACCTCGCCTGCGACTTGATATTCAGGTATCAACGTTGATGGTGTCAGCGACTGTAGTTTATCTTCATCACCCGCGAGCCAAATTGACACGTTATTCTGTTGTTCAAAATCCGCTAATAATTTTCTATCTGATATCTTAAAGGGAGCCAAATGTCTGATAAGTACTATTTTACTATTATCAGCATTAATGAGCTCTACATGCCCTAATTTAGGTGCAATGCTAAGTTGATTTAGACATTCAGATAAAGGTTGAATGAGCGCATCAAGCGCAGGATGTAAAACTGGGCAAGTTTTTATATCAACTAAGGTATTCGATTGTGTTTGACGGAATCCCATCACCAAATGTTTATTTTTTAGTTGATATTGTAATCCAAGACGAGCTCTGCGGCGGTAACCATATGCTTCACCACTGATAACAGGGATTGCTTCTAGGTTACTTCCTGTTTCTCTTGCCATTAAATGCTGTAGCGCTTTGGCTTTGCTTTCTCGCTGTAATGAGATATCTACATGTTGCTGCTGACAACCACCACACTGGTTAAAATAACGGCAGTGAGGTTTAACTCTTTGCAAACTATGATTAAAACGTTTGATAACTTTTGCTTTAGCAAAATGACGTTTATCCTCGGTCAGTTCTACTTGAGCTTCTTCTCCAGGCAATAGTCCTGTTACAAAGATAGCTTTGCCTTCAACGCGGGCAACACCTTGCCCCGCGGCATCAAGACTATCAGCAATTACCGTTAATTGACGGCGCTGGGTGGTACGGCGATTCGGCGAGTAAAATTGGGCCATAATAGTCACTACGAGGTAATAAGTTGCAAAAAATAATATTATATTTTCTCAATTCTAAATTACAGCTAATTTATGCTGTCGCATTCGAATTAAGAATACAGCTGATCATAATAGCAGCTTTTTAAGCAAAATTATTTACCACTGATAAGTTTTTCTCGCTTAATGCTCTTTCAAAAATCAATTATGTCTAATTACTCACCATAAATTTACGATATTCTTCATAGGCATAGTGATCTGTCATGCCGCTAATATAATCTTGAATTAATCTTGCTCGATAATAAAATTCTAGGATGGATTTATCTGATTCATTCGTTGCCGACACTTTTTCTAAAGCTTCAGCATAGGATAAACGATGTTTGTTTGACAATTTATGAAATAAACGTGTTTCAATAAAAAAATGTTTATGGAAATTATGTTCTACCAGCGAAGAAAATTCCGCTCTATCCATCATTAATAACGGGCTATAAACATCTAATAAGCCACTAATAATGCGATAACCTTGTAACTCCAGCTCTTCAACTTCATGATGGTTAAATACGTGTTTAAAAGCGACCGTTTTCAATACTTTTAATAACCGATGCTCAGGGCTTTTATCTTCCAATAATGCGCTATTAAAACGCCCATGATAAATTTCAGGGAGGTTTTGAATAAAACGCTGCGCACTGTAATAAGCTAATTTTCCTGTAATATTGACACGTAGATACATAAAAAATTGATCTTGCTGAATGCGCCTAGTATGGTTTTCACTAATATTATTATAAGCCCGCATGATGGTTTGCTCGAACAAATCACCTTGTTTGACCTCCCCCCACTCGGCTTTCAAATGATCAATTAACTGCTCTACAGTAAAAATACCTTTCTCAGCAGCATCATCCAAATCAGCGATACAATAAGAAATATCGTCAGCCGCTTCCATAATATAGGTCAAAGGAAAACGGCAATATCTCTCCATATCTAATTTTTTAGTCAGTTCACTCACAAAATCAGCTTCAGACCAGTAATAACCTGGCTTTTTCATCAAATAATCAAATTCGGCAGGGATAGGCTCAAGATCGTAGGCGCCTCGGGTATATTTCAAAATAGAACCAACCTGAGCATAGGTTAAATTCAATTTCAATAGTCGATGAGCCATTCTCAGCCCTTGTGCATTTCCCTCAAATGAACAGAGATCTTGCTTTAATTGCCTACGAAACAAATCTTGTTTTTTGTTTCCGGTTAATTGAAGCGCTTTGATTCGACAAGGGTCTGGTGTTTCTTCGGTAAAAATATAACTTGGTGCAAGTAAGGCGCTAAACCAACGTTGAATTGCCGCTTCGCCAAAATGTCCAAAAGGGGGATTACCAATATCATGCATCAGACATGACATTTCTACGAGGCTTTCAAAGGCATCACAACGTTCAGTTAATCCATACTCTTCGAGTAATTTTTTCTTTTTTAAATCACTCAGTACAGTTTTACTAATGTACCGCCCTACTTGCTGAACCTCCAATGAATGGGTCAGTCGACTGCGCACAGCGGCATTTTGTTCTAGAGGAAAAACTTGGGTTTTTTGTTGTAAACGACGAATAGCAGCAGAATTAATAATTCGTCCGCGATCACTTTCAAATAAACGATTTACAGCGTCTTCATCATCAGCAGAAACTTTTTGACTGATAGCACTTTTATAGTTGCGCTGAAAACTCAGTTTTTTTAAAAAGTTAATATCGTCCACATCTGCCCCTTATCTTTTTATTTATTAGTCTTCAAGCATTGGAAAAACAGCCCAAAATTTACGTTTCAATGTTACACTTTGTGTATCTTTTTAATATATATTCGCAAGCTCAATTCGTAGTAAAAATCTACAATACAAAGCATCGCGGATATTTTATCTCGTTCGTGTTATAGCACGATGGCGAACATTTACCCTAAATAATTTAAATTGCTGCCAAGCAAGGTAGATAGGGAAAGGAGAAATAATGAAAATCGGTATAATCGGTGCAATGGAGCAAGAAATAGCTATTCTTCGCTCTCAAATTGAAGATTGTCAAACACTCAGCCGTGCAGGTTGTGAAATTTATACGGGTAAAATTAATGGTGCAGATATTGCTTTACTAAAATCAGGTATTGGTAAAGTTGCAGCCGCGATTGGAACGACACTATTAATAGAACATTTTCAACCCGATGTAATTATTAATACGGGCTCTGCCGGCGGATTAGACTCACGTTTAAATGTAGGAGATATCGTTGTCTCGACTGAAGTACGCTACCACGATGCTGATGTCACCGCTTTTGGTTATGAACCTGGCCAAATGGCACAATGTCCTCCTGCCTTTGTTGCTGACCAAAAACTCATTGAAGTTGCTGAAAAATGTATTTCACAACTGTCGATGAATGCAGTTCGTGGTTTAGTCTGTAGTGGTGATGCTTTCATCAATGGCGCAGAACCTTTAGCTCGCATCAAAGCCACTTTCCCACAAGTTGCAGCCGTTGAAATGGAAGCGACTGCTATCGGGCAAGTTTGCTATCAGTTTGCCGTACCTTTTGTCGTCGTTCGCGCAATTTCTGATGTTGCAGATAAAGAATCCCATACAAGTTTCGATGAATTTCTTCCTGTTGCTGCACGTCAGTCATCATTAATGATTAATGCCATACTGGCTGAACTCGCTTAATATATTCAATATTAGCTTAATAGACTTAGCTATCTATTCACTAAGTCTATTAATTCAATATCATAATTAAACAAGATGATAGCGATGAAAAGAATCAACTTTATCCTACCCACAGTAACCGCCTTATTATTTGTATTTTTGATATCACCCGCACTTTGTGCGCCAAAACAACGTGTTATTAGCCTTTCACCCGCTAATACTGAGCTAGCCTATGCAGCAGGACTCGGTGATAGCTTAATCGCCGTTAGCGCTTATTCAGATTACCCAGAACAAGCCAAACAATTAGAACAAGTTTCTGATTGGCAAGGTTTAAACGTCGAACGCATTATTACACTCAAGCCTGATTTACTGCTAGCTTGGCGAGGTGGTAACCCACAGCGGCCACTGGATCAGCTCGCCGCATTAGGTATTCCTATTGTCTATTTAGATCCACAAAGTATTGACGACGTGATTCTCGCTATCGATGAATTAGCACAATACAGCCCTAATCCTGAGCTAGCACAACAAAATATCACGAAAATGAAAGCTAATTTAGCTCAACTAAAACAGCAAAATACATCCAATAAGCAAGCTAAACGCGTGTTTATTCAGCTAGGAACACAACCACTTTTTAGTGCAGGCGATCACACCATTCAAAATGATGTCGTGACGTTTTGTGGCGGTGAAAATATTTTTGCAAATAGTGCAGTACAGTGGCCACAAGTAAGCAGAGAGCAAGTACTCACTCGTAAACCTGATGTGATTGTCATGACTGGAAATAAAACACAAGAAGATGCTGTCAAAGCATTTTGGCATTCACAATTAGATATACCGATTATTCGTTTAAATGAAGATTGGTTTCATCGCGCAGGACCACGCATTATCAATGCCACACAAGCATTATGTGAACAACTGAATCACCAAAAATAAATATTATTAGTTAGTTGATGTGTTGATGTGTTGATGTGTTGATGTGTTGATGTGTTGATGTGTTGAAAAATTATCTAAATATACCTTATTTTATAGTAGGTTATAATCCAAAATAGTTCGAGTTGTGGCTAGGCGACAAGCGAGGATATCTTGGGGAGCGTACATAAGTACGTGACCCGAATATCCGAGAGAAGCCAACAACGCCACAGCTCGAAATATGCCAAATTAAACGCTAAAGGAAGAACCGCATCCACAAGTCGATTTAGCATTTGGATTTGTGATAATAAAGCGCGAACCTTCTAAACCCTCGGTATAATCGACACTTCCGCCGACCAAATATTGTAGGCTCATCGGGTCAACAACAAGTGCCACACCTTGTTTTTCTATAGTCATATCACCGTCGTTAATTTGATCGTCGAAAGTGAAACCATATTGGAAACCACTGCAACCGCCACCGGTGATATAAACACGTAGGCGCAGATTCGGGTTGTTTTCATCAGACACAAGATCTTTAACTTTAATTGCTGCCGCGTCAGTAAACTGCAATGGTAAAGCTGCATCATTACTCATTTCTTACTCCAGACCGGTGACCGGTAAATACATGTGTAAGCTATATTCATTATACATCAAACCACAGCATTGTTGATTACACTTAACTGCGGCTGAATGTTTTAAAGCAGATAACCTACTCAGATCAATTAACCTAATTATCCTTCACATGATTAAATCGTTCAAGTGTTGTTATCGAATTCGCACATTCTACATAACTTGGGTTCAGTATTTGGTTTAATTGGTTCAGTGCTTTAGAATATGGAAAATATTTTTGTTTAGCTTTTTTAGGAGTCCTGCAATGCGCCATTCTGTCGAATTATATGAAGAAGCACAACGCTCTATCCCTGGTGGTGTTAACTCTCCAGTGCGCGCTTTTAACGGTGTTGGTGGTACCCCGGTATTTGTTGATCGCGCTGATGGCGCCTATATTTATGATGTCGATGGTAAAGCCTACGTCGATTACGTGGGTTCTTGGGGACCTATGGTGCTTGGTCATAACCATCCGGCTATACGCGATGCAGTGATTAAAGCTGTCCATAAAGGCTTGAGCTTTGGCGCACCCACAGCTGCCGAAGTCGAAATGGCTGAATTAGTCTGTAACTTAGTTCCCTCAATGGACATGGTTCGCATGGTGAACTCAGGTACAGAAGCCACCATGAGTGCTATCCGTCTTGCTCGCGGCTATACAGGGCGCGACAAAATTATCAAGTTTGAAGGCTGTTATCACGGTCATGCAGATTGCTTATTAGTAAAAGCGGGTTCTGGCGCACTGACGATGGGTGAACCAAACTCTCCAGGTGTTCCTGAGGATTTCGTTAAACATACATTAACCTGCACCTATAACGACCTTGCTACTGTTCGTCAGGCTTTTGAAAATTATCCAGAAGAAATCGCTTGTGTCATTGTAGAACCTGTCGCTGGTAATATGAACTGTGTACCACCAAATGCAGAGTTTTTACCCGGCCTTCGTGCCTTATGTGATGAATTCAATGCACTCTTAATCATTGATGAAGTTATGACGGGTTTCCGTGTCGCATTAGGCGGTGCACAGGACTATTACGATGTTCAACCTGATCTTACCTGCTTAGGTAAAATCATTGGTGGTGGAATGCCTGTTGGCGCATTTGGTGGTCGTCTTGACGTTATGGAAAAACTGGCACCTATTGGCCCGGTTTATCAAGCTGGTACATTATCAGGTAACCCTGTCGCGATGGCCGCAGGCCTTGCGTGCTTGAAGGAAGTATCTCAAGTTGGTGTTCATTCACGCCTCACCGAATTAACTGAAAAACTAGCTCGCGGGCTAATTCGCGTATCACAAGAGCAAGGCATTCCAATGGTGATCAACCATGTGGGTGGTATGTTTGGAATTTTCTTCACCGATGCAAAAAGCGTAACTTGCTATCAAGACGTGATGAAATGCGATGTTGAGCGCTTTAAAAAGTTCTTCCACTCAATGTTAGAACAAGGCATTTATTTAGCACCATCCGCATTTGAAGCTGGTTTTATGTCAATTGCTCACAGTGATGCAGATATTGAAAAAACCATTAAAGCCGCAGAAGTCGCGTTAGCAAAAATCAAAGCCGAATAGTTTTTTGCCCTTAAATGAAATAGGCGCTATCAAGCTCATGATAGCGCCTATTTTTTTATTTAAAAATTCCAGTTGCAGCTAGCCAACATACCTAATGCTACAACTTAAAATATGTCAAAAACTACTGGCTAGGCGTGTCACCAAACATATCTTTAACCCAATCTGGCGCATCCTCTTCCTCCGGTTTTTCATTTGAACCATTCAAATCCCAAACAGGATCTTGCGCTGTAGATGTTTGGCACAAGCTTTGAGGATCATCAGTCCAAACCGGTAATATTCTACCACCACCTAAATCTGAGCAGCTAAATTGCCCGTCCATCATGACACGCATATCCACAATACCTTCTGGCGCTCGATTGAACAGAGCCAAAGGTGCTTGGTTATCAAGGTAGCGCTGATAAACTTTCAATGCGCCTGTGGAACCCGTCAGTTGAGTCGGTGCATTGTTGTCTCGCCCAACCCAAACAATAGCAACCTCTTTACCGTCAATTCCGGCATACCAGCTATCGCGTAAATCGTTGGTGGTTCCAGTTTTACCCGCTAAATTGTATTTACTGTATTTGGTTAATAAAACACGCCCTGTACCTTGCTGAACCACTTGTTGCATACCATATAACGCAAGATATGCGGCTTGTGATGGAACTGCACGCTCCGCAGAAGGGTAGCTTTGGTAGATTTCCTTACCATCACCATCAATAACAGAACGCAGTGCTGATAATTTCGCACGGTTGCCGTCGCCACCAATCGTTTGATAAACCTGCGCCACTTCAGCAGGAGTTAAATTTATGGCACCTAACAGCATTGCAGGTACTTTTTCCATCGCTGCCGATGGTGCGCCTAGACGCACAAACGTATTCACTATCTGATCAAGGCCGATATCTAGCCCTAAATTTACGGTTGGAATATTTTGTGATTTAGCCAAAGCATCCACCAGCATCATTCGGCCATTAAAGTTACGGCTATAGTTTCTTGGGCTCCACGTTTGATTTCCCACTTTTACTGTCAATGGTTCATCTTTGAGCCAAGTATTTAAACGATAGCGATCTGGTTCACTCAATGCCGCTAAATAAACAGGCGGTTTTGCTAACGATCCAATACTGCGACGCGCATTTAGTGCACGATTAAATCCAGAAAATTGAGGTTGAGATCCCCCTACCATGGCTCTCACTTCGCCATTGATACGATCAACAACAACCATTGCACCTTCAAGATCATCTAATTTCCGAGTTTTACGTAAATCAGCAACACCCGCCTCTACTGCATTTTCTGCGGCAGTTTGTGCGACAGGATCAAGGGTCGTGAAAATTTTAGCCCCTGAGAGCTCTTTAATTTGATCGCCTAACTTTTCATTTAGCTCTAAGCGTACCATTTGCATAAATGCAGGCTGAGAAGCAACAAGTCCTTCTCTCGATTTAACCCCTAATGGCCTCGCACTGAGCAATTCATACATGTCTTTATCGATAACATTACGTGTTTCAAGTATTTTCAACACAATATTACGACGTTTAATCGCATTTTGAGGTTTAGTCCAAGGATTATAAGTTGATGCACCTTGAACCATACCTACTAATAAAGCTTGTTGGTCAAAGCTCAATTCGTTAATCGGACGACCAAAGTAATACAAACTCGCTAAAGGGAAACCGCGAATTTCGTCATTACCATTTTGCCCTAAAAATACTTCGTTAAGATAAAGCTCAAGAATACGTTCTTTGCTGTAATTATAATCCAACAACACAGCCATATAGGCTTCAGTCGCTTTACGTTTCAAGGTACGCTCATTGGTTAAAAATAAGTTTTTAACCAACTGCTGAGTTAAGGTACTTCCCCCTTGAACAGAGCGCCCTGCGGTCAAGTTTGCTACGACTGCACGACCGATAGAATATAAGCTAACACCGTCATGCTCATAAAAATTTCTATCTTCAGTTTCAAGCAGAACTTTAACCAATGACTCCGGGAAATCAGCTAATGGCAAAACCAAACGTTGCTCATTATTCGCTGATTGCATCATCGTAATCAGTTTAGGATCTAAGCGGAAAAAGCCAAATGAGCGGCCATTTTCCATGTTCTCAATTTTACTGAGAGCATCATTTTCAAACACTAAGCGCGCCAGTATTTGCCCTTCTTTTTGGTCAGGGAAATTAAACGGGCGGCGTAAGATTTCAATACTATTTCCACGCACTACAAATTCGCCAGAGGTGGTTATTTTACTGACTTTTCGATATTGCATACCTTCAAGCAAGCGTGCCATCTCAGCCTGGCTATAATCCATGCCTGGTTCAAGGTTCACCATGCGCCCATAAACGGCAGCGGGGAGATCCCACACTTTGCCATCAAGGCGTTCTTTAATTTGTTGATTCAAATAAAAACCATAAGCCGCCAGTAAAACAGCAGCGACGACCATTAGTTTGACTAATAGCCAAAACCAACGCCATTTGCTTTTCACTTTACGTGGTTTTTTATTGTTTGAACCTTTTTTAGCCATTTGCTCTTCTTCATCTTCATCATCGAGATATTGCTCATCAATATCATCATCGTCTTCGAATAAATCTTCATCATCATAATCATCACGATTTCTACGACCGTGTGATGCGGATGTTTTTTTCTCAGCAGACTTTTTTTTGCGTCTACCGATTGGTTCATAATCTTTACCGGACATGGTTACTCCATATCACTTATTGCTTAACGACTAATAGGCAGCTCTAGGCACATAGTGATGAATTTTGGCTCATAATGTAAGAGGTTTCACTGGGGAAAGCTCTTAATTACATTTCCTTACTCAATGACAACCTATTGCGACCTTTCATTTATGGGCTGCTATTAGAGCATAAAAAAAGGCTATTTCGCACCCATCATTGCTTTTTTTGTTTGTCTTGTTGGCTCTGTGTTGACCGGATCATCAGGCCACAAATGTTTTGGATAACGGCCTTTCATCTCTTTTTGCACTTCTTTATAACTACCTAGCCAAAAAGCGCCCAGATCTTGCGTAATTTGTAATGGCCGCATTGCAGGTGACAATAATGATAATGTCACCACCACTTTACCTTCGGCTACAGTTGGATTTTTGGCTTGTCCATACATCTCTTGCATCCGAATCTCAATGACAGGTGGCTTTTCAAGTGAATAGTAAATACTTACATTTCGTTGAGATGGCGCATGGTAATGAGTCGGAAAGGTACTATCAAGCCATTGCTTTTGCTGCCAATCTAATCGATTTAACAATAATTGCGTTAAATTAATATCCTGTAATTTCTGCTTGTTTGTCACCCCATTAAGATAAGGTTCCAGCCACTCTTCAAGTGTCGCCAGCAGCGTTTCATCATCAACGGCGGGTAGGTTTAAATCAGGAAAATAATGTTTCGCTAATTGACTGCGAATACGTAATTGCAAATCAGATTCTTGCCAATTAAGCTGTGCTAAACCGTTTTGTCTTACCCAATGAATTAATGCCTTTTTAATTTCAGCTTTATCCGGATTATGTAATCGTTCTGATTTAATCACCAATTGACCACATTGAAGTCGCTTCCACGCTATTAATGAGCCTCTTTGTTCATCCCATTCAACTGTTTCCTGCTGAGAAAACAAGCGTGGGCAATCACGTTGTAGCTTTTCAATTTCAATAGGATAAGCCAATGTAATACGCGCGTCAGCAGATGATTCCGGCAGCCAAACAGCCGCGACTATTACCCATGGTTTACCAATTAATGCATCCATTTCATTAAAAGAAGCACCTAAACCACTTGCGAGTTGATAGCGAGCATGATTATCTCGTGCTTTAGCGATACGGTCTGGATAACCCGCAGCAAGCAATGTTGGTAACCACTCACTTATCAGAGTAAAGTCTCTGCCAACAATCGCTGTCACTTTTTGCCCACTTAATATCGATGCTCTTTTGCACCAATTTTCAGTAGGCCTTTCTAAGTAAGTCCTAATATCACTCTCAGTAGCACGCGGTGGCTCTTCAATTATTGCCACTAATAAGCAGGCAAGTTTAATCACTTCTTTATTATCGCTTTTTTGTGCTTCATATAGCATCGCAGCAGTGCGACTAGCACTGCCAGACTCAGCCATTTTTTGCCCCATCAAAGCAAGTTTACCTTGTTTATCCGTTGCACCGAGTTTAAACAGTAAATCCTTTGCCGCTGAAATTGCAGTATCAGGAGGAGTATCTAGCCAACGTAATTGAGCGGTATCTGAGCAGCCCCATTGCAATAAAGATAGCCACAAGTCACTCAAATCACTTTGATTAATTTCCGCTTCACTAAACTGCGCCGCTCTTTGGGCTTGTTCTTGACTAAAAAGATGCCAACAAACGCCCGCTTCTAATCGGCCTGCACGTCCTGCTCTTTGAGTCATTGACGCTTGGCTAATGCGCTGTTTGACTAACTTTGTCAATCCTGTTCGAGGATTAAACTGCCCAACACGTTCCAATCCGCTATCAACCACCAATCTAATTCCTTCAATGGTTAGACTCGTTTCCGCTATATTGGTTGCTAAAACGACCTTTCGCTTACCTTGAGGTGCAATTTGAATGGCTTGTTGCTGAGCTTGAATAGAAAGTGCGCCATACATCGGACACAAAAGTATGTCCTCACTAACCATAAGCGCTAGTTCTGTTCGTGTTTTTTCAATTTCACCTGCGCCTGGTAAAAAAAGTAATAATGAGCCTTTTTCTTTTTGTAATAGTTTCCAGACAGCACTCGCAACTTCTTTATGAAATAATTTATTGGAATTGATTGGGTGAAATTGTCGATCAACTGAAAACATACGCCCTTGAGAGGTAATAATAGGTGCATCTGGAAATAGTTCAGTTAATCCCTGATTATCTAACGTCGCAGACATTAATAGAATTTTAATATCTTCCCTAATAGCTTGCTGTGAATCTAATAACAAGGCCAACCCAAGATCTGCCTGTAAATTACGTTCATGGAATTCATCTAAAATAACCAATCCCACACCTTCAAGCATCGGGTCATTTTGTAGTTGTCGCGTTAATACTCCCTCAGTAACCACTTCAAGACGAGTATGTTGGCTGACCTTTGTTTCAGAGCGCATACGCAACCCAATAGTATTACCGATTTCCTCACCAAGTTGCTCAGCTAAACGAGCAGCAACCGTTCGCGCGGCAATTCGACGAGGTTCTAACATAATTATTCGCCCTTGAATAACACCACTATTCAAAATGATCAACGGCAATACAGTCGATTTACCTGCACCCGTTGGTGCATGCAATAACACTTGAGGGGAATTTTTTAAGGCCGTGAGTAAGTCATCACTCACATCTAATATCGGTAACACTTAGGTTATGACTCCATGGGATTTAACTTTTGCTATCAGACACTGTAGCATTAGCGCCACTATTCGCGTTAGTAAACGTTTTGGAAGTCTACTTTGGAGCTGATATGGAATTTATTCCCCCATTAAAACCTGCCACCTTAATTAAGCGCTATAAACGTTTCTTAGCCGATGTCACGACGCCTGACGGTGAAGTAATGACAATTCACTGCGCTAATACGGGTGCGATGACAGGTTGTGCCACTCCGGGTGATACTGTGTGGTATTCAACATCTGATAACATCAAACGCAAATATCCCTATAGTTGGGAAATTACACAAACTGCCGACAATCATCTCATTTGCGTAAACACGCTAAAAGCGAATCAAATCATTGCAGAAGCACTCGCCGCAAAAAACATTCCAGAATTATCTGAATACAGCGAAATTAAACCAGAAATTAAATATGGGTCAGAAAATAGTCGCATTGATTTTTTTCTGTCTAAAAAAGACCTACCTGATTGTTTTATTGAGGTAAAATCAGTTACCCTGCTCGAGCGTAATCAAGGTTATTTTCCGGATGCCGTCACACTACGAGGACAAAAGCATTTACGCGAGCTAACACTCATTGCCAAAGAAGGAAAAAGAGCCATACTATTGTTTGTTGCTTTGCATAGTGGAATCCACGTAGCATCTGCGGCAGCGCATATTGATAAAAAATATGCGTTACTTTTAGAGGAAGCCATTAACAATGGCGTTGAAGTTATTTGTTATCAAGCAGATATATCCGTTCAACAAATAAAATTGGGAAAGAAATTAAGCTTTACGTCTGATAAATAATTCCTATTTAACAGATATTTGTACGAGGAAGCTGAGTTCTGGGGGCTAAAAGGGAATAAACGCGCGCGCCTTCACAGCATTACAAAACTCATTGCAGGAACGATTGCCAAAAGGGCTCTCTTCTGCTATTTATAGCGACCTTATTTTTCCCCCCTTGGGGTTTTTGTAAAATTTGCGTGTGTAGGAGAAGCATTATGCAAGAAGGGCAAAAACGTAAGACATCGTCCTTAAGCATTCTCGCCATTGCAGGGGTTGAACCCTATCAGCAGAAAGCTGGCGAAGAGTACATGAACGACGCCCAATTGGCGCATTTTAAGCTCATTCTCGAAGCATGGCGCAATCAACTCAGAGATGAAGTGGACCGGACAGTTACTCATATGCAAGATGAGGCAGCTAACTTTCCAGACCCTGTTGATAGAGCCGCTCAAGAAGAAGAATTCAGCCTTGAATTACGTAACCGGGATCGTGAACGTAAACTGATTAAGAAGATCGAAAAAACGCTGAAAAAAGTTGAAGATGACGACTTTGGTTTTTGCGAATCATGTGGAGTAGAAATTGGTATCCGCCGTTTGGAAGCCCGCCCTACCGCTGATTTGTGCATCGACTGTAAAACATTAGCTGAAATTCGCGAAAAGCAAATGGCTGGCTAATTGCTAAATGGAGTCCTAAACGGCGCATTTGTCATGCGCCGTTATAAGGAATTTTCACCTCTAAAATCCCCTTCCTCTGCGCTTTGATTTTATCTTTTCATGAGTCAATAAAAATTTAATTTCACTAAATGGATGCTTTAATCTAATACATTTAGCATTGATCCTAAGCCAAGATAGAAATAAACTCTCTCATAAAATTATCTTGCGATATGCGCTGATTACTTTGCATAATGTTAAGTTCATTGTATTGCGAGAACAGCTCAGGCAAAGGGTTTCTACTATTATTGAGAACGGTAAATTGAGTGCAATTTTAGCCCTCTACCGATAAAGCTATTGATATAAAAAATGATTAGATAGCACTTTTATTCGTTTAACCATTCTCAAAGAAACCTCAGTAAGCTATGATTAGCCGCTTATTTTGTTTAATGAATATTCGTAACGACATCGAGGTGTACTATTTTTAACCGAGTAGCAAATTTCTGCCGTAATATATTGTCGCGTAATGGCAATGCATCCCGCAATGATAATGTCGAGCAAGATCCACGCGCAGCCGGTGAAAAACCAGTCACTCATTCTGCCCCAGTGGAAGTATTGCCCGTGGCGCAGAAAACTAAACAAATGAAAAAAACGGTTCGTCAATCCAAGCGTGCCGACGTACAGGCAGAGAAACAATCCACAATGACAACCGGAAACGAAGAACATATCACTATAATTCCACGTTCTGAACATAACATTTCACGTAACGATATCAGTGATAACGCACTCAAAGTGCTCTACCGCTTAAATAAAAGCGGCTATGACGCCTATTTAGTGGGTGGCGGTGTCCGTGATTTACTTTTAGGCCAAAAACCAAAAGATTTCGACATCACAACAAATGCCACCCCAGAACAAATTCGCAAGCTATTTCGTAATTGCCGCCTTGTAGGCCGCCGATTCCGTCTTGCCCATATTATGTTCGGCCCAGAAATTATTGAGGTTGCCACATTCCGTGGTCACCATGACCAAAATTTGTCAGACGATAAAAATATGTCTTCGCAAGCACAAAACGGTATGTTGCTGCGCGATAATATTTTTGGTTCTATCGAAGACGATGCAATCCGTCGCGACTTTACGGTCAATAGCCTTTATTACAACATTGATGATTTTTCATTGCGTGACTATGTCAATGGTATGAAAGATCTTAAAGACGGGATTATTCGTCTTATTGGCGATCCTGAAACACGCTATCGTGAAGATCCGGTCAGAATGCTAAGAGCGGTTCGCTTTGCCTGTAAGCTTAATATGACGATTGAGCCAAATACCGCAGCGCCTATCCACCACTTAGCACCGTTACTCAAGGAAATACCATCGGCAAGGCTATTTGAAGAATCATTAAAACTGTTACAAGCAGGTCATGGCTACGCCACTTATAAAATGCTACAAAAATATAATTTGTTGGAGCAATTATTCCCAGTACTGACTAGCCGATTCAGTGAAAATAATGACTCGCCAATGGAAAAAATCATTGAGCAAGTATTAAAAAATACAGATTTCAGACTAAAAAATGATAAGCGCGTCAACCCTGCTTTTTTATTTGCAGTCATGTTATGGTATCCCGTCACTGAACATGCAGAGAAGCTATCCCAAGAAGGTGGACTTGCATACTATGATGCATTCGCTCTTGCGATGAATGATATTCTTGATGAACAGTGCCGTTCAATCGCCATACCAAAACGTATTACGACTACGATGCGTGATATTTGGCTATTGCAATTGCGCTTACCTCGCCGACAAGGTCGCCGTGCAAATAAATTAATGGAGCACCCTAAATTCCGTGCTGCTTTTGATTTACTCGAGCTAAGAGCAAGTGCAGAGCGCCGAAATGAGCTACAAGAGCTCACGCAATGGTGGGCAGAGTTCCAAGAAGCCAATAATTTAAAACAGCGTGAAATGATTTCCGAATTAGGCAATGCGCCAACACGTCGACGCCACCGTCCTAATCGTTCATCGCTACCAGGGGCTCGCAAACCAAACAAGCCACAATAGAGAGATAGTGTCATGGAGCAAGTTTATATTGCTATTGGAAGTAACCTAGGTGAGCCGTTAACGCAAGCACAGCAAGCTATCCAGGCATTAAATGCGCTCCCAAGCAGCCGTATTGCTGCCATATCGTCTTTCTATCGCACAAAGCCACTTGGACCACAAGATCAGCCTGATTATCTCAATCTGGCGGTCTTGCTTGAAACCGACCTTGAGCCTGAAATATTGCTCGACTATACGCAAAAAATTGAGCTCGACCTTGGGCGAGTGCGTAAAGCTGAACGTTGGGGTCCTAGAACCCTCGATCTTGATATCATGCTTTTTGGTAACTGTGTTATTAATACCTCACGGTTGACTGTACCCCATTACGGGCTAAAGGAGCGTGAATTTATGCTGTATCCGCTCAGTGAAATTTCCCCTAACCTTGTTTTTCCTGATGGCGAATTGCTCTCAGAAAGGCTTACACACATCCCTCGCAATGGCCTGATGCTTTGGGACATTACCCCCTAAAGTGTCCAACCTTAAATAAGCCATTATCAATAGCGAGATCATTTCCGGAGGTTATTATAATGAAACCAATTTCTCTGGCTGATTTGGGTCAGTTTAAAAAAGACAAACACAAATTCGCAACTATCACCGCCTATGATGCAAGTTTTGCTCAACTATTTTATGAGCAAGGTATTCAAGTCATGTTAGTTGGTGACTCCCTCGGCATGACTATTCAAGGTGAGTCCAGTACGCTGCCAGTCACCGTTGAGCAGATTGCCTACCACACTCGTTGCGTCCGTAAAGGGGCACCCGATGCCTTTATCATTTCCGACATGCCTTTCATGAGCTATGCCACCCCTGAACAAGCTTGCCATAATGCCGCTATTTTGATGCAGGCAGGCGCTAACATGGTGAAAATTGAAGGTGGTAGTTGGCTATGTGAAACCGTTAAAATGCTCGGTGAACGCTCAGTCCCTGTTTGTGGGCACCTTGGATTAACCCCACAAGCTGTCAATGTGCTAGGGGGTTATAAAGTACAAGGTAGAGATGAAGTCACAGCAAACCAATTAGTCAAAGATGCCATTGCATTAGAAAATGCAGGTATGCAGCTATTAGTGCTTGAGTGCGTACCAAGCTCACTCGCAGCGCATGTCTCCGAAGAGCTATTGTTACCAGTTATTGGTATCGGTGCTGGTGCACAAACTGATGGCCAAATTCTAGTGATGCAAGATGCACTGGGTATTACCGCTCGCCCACCCAAATTTGCTAAAAACTTTCTCGCTCCAGCAGGCAATATACATGATGCTATTCATATGTATATTCGCGAAGTTGAAGAAGGTATTTACCCTGATGAGTCTCACTCGTTTTCGTAACTCATTCTATTAATTATGACTGTAGACTATAAGGATTGTATTTATGCTTATCGTTGAAACGGCACTGATACTGCGCCGTGAAATCCGTCGCTGGAAACTAGATGGCAAACGTATCGCGCTCGTCCCCACTATGGGAAATTTGCATGACGGGCACTTGGCGATAATTGATCAAGCAAAGCAACAGGCTGATATTGTGATTGTCAGTATTTTTGTCAATCCAATGCAATTTGATAAACAATCTGATTTAGCGAATTACCCGCGAACATTGCAAGAAGATTGTGAGAAACTAAAACGTCGGGGGATTCATTTAGTTTTTGCACCATCACCTCAAGAATTCTATCCTAACGGGATGGAAAAACAGACTTTCGTTGAAGTTCCTGAACTCTCAACCATGCTCGAAGGCGCTAGCCGCCCAGGTCATTTTAGAGGTGTTGCCACCGTTATCACCAAATTGTTTAATTTAGTGCAACCTGACATTGCGTTATTTGGCGAGAAGGATTATCAGCAACTACAGCTTATTCGTAAATTAGTTAATGATTTATCTTTTGATACACAAATTATTTCAGTACCAACAGTCAGAGCCAAAAATGGCCTTGCACTGAGCTCTCGCAATAATAATTTGTCTGCCGAAGAATTTAAAATAGCACCTCAGTTATATCGTATCATGACAGAATCTGGTCAAAAATTAGTCGCATCACCCAGTACTTCCGAGTCTATTATCGCAGAAATAGCAGAAGACTTGCGTGCCGCTGGCTTTACTCCTGATGAGCTATTCATTCGTGATGCAGATACATTGGCTGAATTAAGTAATTCAAGTAAACGTGCCGTTATCTTAATGGCAGCATGGCTAGGTCAAACCCGTCTCATTGACAATTTACAAGTTGACCTACAAAGCGATATTGCATAGAAAGTAATACAGTTAACATAACTTTATAATAACAAGCACAGCAAATACAACACCAACAGCGTTGTGGTTCGAATGAAATTAGATGTATTTGAGTTACTAACTATACTTATATGTTTTAGTCTTTAGTTTATTCAAACTCATTCGAATTACAGCTAGGCGGCAAGCAAATGAGAACCTAGGTGCATACATAAGTATGTGACTAGGGCGAATGCGTGAAGCCAACAACGCTGTGGTTCGAATGAGGAAGAATAAAATGTTAAGAAGAATGCTACAGGGCAAACTCCACCGCGTCACCGTCACACAGGCAGACCTTCACTACGAAGGATCTTGTGCCATCGATCAAAACTTCATGGATGCCGCAGGTATTTTAGAATATGAAGCGATTGATATTTATAACGTTGATAATGGCGAACGCTTTTCAACTTATGCAATATCGGGTGAAAGAGGCTCTAAAATTATTTCGGTTAATGGTGCAGCTGCACGTCGCGCCGCAGTCGGTGATAAGCTCATTATTTGTTCATATGTGAATATGGAAGATGAGGATGCTCGCCAACATCAACCTAAAGTCGCCTATTTTGATGCTAATAATACGATGAGCCGAATTGCTAAAGCGGTTCCGGTTCAGGTAGCGTAAAGTTAAAGTATTTCCGTATTGATACCTCAATATAGCAAACACGATTGAGGTATCTATTCAGAGCACTTAGTTATAAGAAATATCAATGCCTAAATTACCATTTGCGGGTCCTGGGGTTACAACAGCCGCAGTCTGCTTATAACGAGATTTAAATAACACTTTAATTGGTCCTGCTGGCCTACCGGCTTTAGTCACTGACCTCTCACGATAAAATGGTAAAGCATGCCAGTCAATGCTGATGCCATCATTAGCCACCGTTTCAATACCTAGCCCTTTAGCACTATTATTCGAATCTAATCGTAATACTGTATTATTATCAGGATCATTGTCCCCAGTCAGGTATACAGAAATGATAGTATTGGCGTCACAATCAAAATTAAGCTCCCATTGTACATCTTTAGTCGTTGAGCCTATCTTTTGACCAAAACCATTCGCACCAATTGTATGATCACCCAAATTAACATTTTGTGTTTGAGACGATTTTATGGAGCAAGTACCAGCAGCCACTTTTCCTGTAACATTAAATACAGCATCATAGCTCACTGCGGGTGTAGAAAAAATTAGAGCAGCAATAGGAAACAAATATTTATAACCTTTGATTATTTTTCTCATTATCATTCCTTAATTATTTTGTACAAGAAATGTGATAGATGCATTTGCTTTTCCCGCAGTTGCATTATCAGCTAATGATTTATAACGCGCCCTCAATTTGATACTATTCGAGCCAACAACAGTTGCTCTACTACTTAATAATGTACTCACTTCATTCACGTTCTTAGCTTCCCATTGTTTACGCTCTGTAGAATAAGCCTCAATTTGAATGCCCATTCCCGTCGCTTTACCTTCAACGTTATCTAGCGCAAATGACTTACTATCTGATGCAGGAATTCCTCGTAATGAACCTGAAACTTGGTTATTTACTGAGTTACAAACAAATTGCAATTCAAACTCCACCCAATCAGTTGTATCACCCACAGGAAAATTACTACCTCCCCCTTTTAATAACCAAAGACCTAAATCAACATTTAAATTATTAGTCTCAATGCTACATGTCGTACCTCGAATAGAACCGGTAAAATTGACCTTTATATCAGCAGCAGAGACCCATGTTGAAAAAGATAATATGAGTAGCATTAACAAGTTAAATATATATTTCATTATTAAATTACTCATTTTATTTATACACCAGGGTAACAGTGACCTGTGCATTACCATCGGAAGCTTTCACATTGTCAGATAATTTTACATACCTAAAATCAAAAGTTTTCGTCACAACTTGGCTCGCATTGGCTGTATTAATTAATGAATAAAGATGATCACTCGACAATGACCTATCACCACCTAACCGCAATGGGGTTGTTTTACCCGCTTCGAATACTTGTACTGCGAAACCAGGCTTTTCACCTTCATTCTCTAAGTAAATAATATTCGTACTTACATTACTTGGGTGAAAATTATCGGCTATAGTATAAAAAATAGACATTTGACTTGGGCAATCAATAGTGACGGATTGTTGAGCATAGCCAAAAGTATCTCCCACTTTTAAAGCCTGCACTTTTGCTAATTCATGAACACCTAAATTAACCGATTGACGAGCACTCTTGATTTCACAAGTACTCGCTTCCCATGTCACCATCGCAGGTGCAGGTTGAATCTCACCATCCCCCTGTAAATTACCACTACATTGCACTTTTAAAGGATCAAAACGAGCAAATGCATTTTCCTTGCCTTCAATTTTGCCTTGCACTGTTTTTACATACATCATTTTAGTTTCAAGGAATAATTTCGACGTTCCATCAACTGCATTAATTGGGCTATTACTATCCGCTAAAGGATACCAACGACTGGTTCCTTTTTGACGTACACCAACCACATAACCAATACCTTCAATACCCGTGCTAAAAATTGGGTAATTATCAGCACCATCGTTAATCGATAAACCGGTTGTTTTGCTATTTATCAATGGTTGAAATTTAAGATCACTAGGCTCATTTGCTATACACACTGCATTACCAGATTCAAGATCAAACTGTTTCCAACCATTACCTAGAATTGCTTTTTGAGGAAGCTTATGAGTTGCATTATTAATATCTAAATTCCCTAAATTAACACGATAAGATCCACTACTTAACGCATTAAATGAAAACAAAGTGATACCAATAGAAGTCATAATTTGTTTTATATTCATATTAAAAGCTCATTTAAGTGTTTAACGGCAATTGACAGGCAGGATAGGCAAATGCTGCTTCAACTGCTCCGCCGTTAATTGATATTCTGCTGTGCATTGGTCTTGAGCATCGTTACCCCATTTAATCTTTAAACGCCCTTTTTCAGGCATCCCACTAAGGTAAACATCCCCATTTTCATCAGCAATACCAGAACTTATATCCTGCCCATCAGTTTGATCCAATTGAGCTATGGCACCAAAGGGAACGGGTTTACCATTGTGATTCGCATTAAAGAGTAAGCGATAACCAACATGCGTTTGATAGTTAACTAATATAGCGGCACCTTTTGTTGGAATAACAGTCACTGTATTGGTCTTTAATTCAACATTGTCAGGCAATGAGTCCACATCAAGTGAAATTTCATTTTTAGTATAAGCACTTAAATAAGGTACGATGGCATAACCACGCCCATCGGTAGCCACCCCAGTGCGGTTAGAGATATTCACATTTTCTGCGCCGGGTGCTCTAATGATGCCAAAAGAGTCATAGATAGGCTGCGACAATGTCACACCATAAGGATGAGCGACCACTGCGCCCGTTAAGCCGTAATTAGCACGTTGTGAATATCGATCATAACCATAACCTACGTTAGCAACACCGAAGCTACCTCGATAAGATGCAGTGGCGTTTCCACTCGCTTTAGTTTCTTTATTGCCGTATGACTGTTGAATGGAATAACTTAAATTCTGACGCTCAAGTAAGCTGCCACTGATCCCAACCATCGCATCTGTATTGCCATTATTATCGGTGGTCATATTGCTATTTAATGACGTGTAGCCACCAAATGTATTATCAAGTGGAATTGTTATTGAAAATGAAAAATGATTATCAGCTTTATGTTGGTATGCGTTATCAGAATAACTGTAATTTAAATTATAAGTGATCCCGCCATAACTATTATTATAACCTGCGCTCATTGAACGTTCTTTTCCTGAGCGATTCCAATAATCTTGCTGATAAGAGGAAAAATAGATACTGCCATATTCATTAAGCGATTGACTCAATGTGACTTGGAAGCGGTTTTTTTTGTTATCTCGATATAATTCAGAATTGTTGCTATTAGCTTCAGTAAAGCTGTAATAACCCTGAGTGGAGTAGCGATAATTTGCTAGTGTTACTGACGTTCCCGTTGTCATCATGTTTTTAGAATACTGAAAACGATATGATTGACCACTGTCTGTACTCTCTCGGCCTTTTAAGTTTTGTGTACTAGCTTGAGTTACATCAGTTGATAATGCACCAAAATTACCTAAGTTAATGCCAAGACCTGCGGCATAGGATTGATAATCTTTCGAAAGCAATGTTCCTGCATAACCTGTAATACCTTTAGGTAAGCCATAAATAAATGTGCTTTGCATAAAATCGGGTTCGTTAGCATTTGAATTCGATTTATATTTCCCGCCGGTAAGAGAATATTTTAATTGTCCTTCACGTTGCATAATGGCAATTGATGAGAATGGCACAATAAACGAACGCTCGGAACCATCGGCTTCTTTAATTATAACGGTCAAGTCACCACTGGTTCCGGTTGAGTAAAGATCGTCAATTTCAAAAGCGCCAGGGGCTACATAGGATTGATAAATCGTATAATTATTTTGCTTAACAGTTACTTCTGCATTGCTTTGAGCTATCCCCCTAATAATAGGTGCAAACCCTCTCATCGAGTTTGGTAACATAGACTCATCACTTTGCAGTTGGATACCACGAAATTGGAAGCCATCAAAAACTTCCCCTGGTGTTGTGGTATCACCGACAATTAACTGAGACTTTAAGAAATTAATCCCACGCTCTAGGCTGGTT
Source organism: Providencia sp. (assembly GCF_003533305.1). Classification (GTDB taxonomy): domain Bacteria; phylum Pseudomonadota; class Gammaproteobacteria; order Enterobacterales; family Enterobacteriaceae; genus Providencia. Next base: position 122,452 of record NZ_DOEH01000013.1, read on the forward strand.
TCAATATTATTCCATTCTCTTTGCCCTGAATTATCACTGTAAGTCGAATAATTTTTGAGCCTCCACGGACCTATGTTTAGTCCGCTACGTAAATTAAAATAATGGGAATTGCTATCTGCAGAACTATTACGGTTCCAGTTATTTGAACCACTATAATAATAATTTAACACTAATGCTGGAACGCCATTTTCCCATTGGCTAGAAGGTATTGCGCCTGCGACTTGTTTATCCATCGCTATTTGAGGAATAGAAATAATAAGTTTTTGCTGGTTGAGTTCTAAAATCGTTTTTGCATCCGGAATATAATCACTAATAACACCGATACTTTGCTCAGCCGTAAGAGAGGAAAAAGTAGCAATTGACTTAACATTAACGCCCCAAGATTCTAATTCGGCTTTAGTCAAAATAGGTATTAATTGTTTGCTCGTTTCACTATCAACAAATGTCACTTCTCTCGAATCAACAAATACCCCATTAATAATGATATCGACGTGATATTTTCCTGCAAGTTGCCCACCTGCGGTTGAAAAATGATCGAGATTTTGTAAATCAGCAACATTTGTCCCATCGACTGCACTGAGTGAATTAGGACTAAAATAATCCTCGGCAATGGTACAATTGATACTAGCGCTGACAACAATTATTGCCGTAATAGCCTGACAAATTCTTTTTACTTGAAAGTTCAATTGCCCATTATGCGAATATGAAAGATATTCATTACAATGTTCACGTAAGTTTTTTGGTTTTGTAATACGGCGCATAATGAATAATCTTCCAATTATTATTTTAATTTTTGTGTTTTAGCTTGCGTGATTGTTCCGTGATCATTAACAGCACTCCAAGTCACTTGGTTTGCTTGCATACCAGAAATACTCCATGACGCTTCACCCATTGGAGGAACCATTCCTGGATTTTCAATCTCTTTATTGCCGACTTTCAATTCACCAAATGAAACATAGTAAGGTGTCGGATTTTTCGCTTTTAAAGTATTACCTGTTTTTTCAAAACTCAGTTTTTCATATGCATTAAATGCATCTGAACTTGGTAAAGTTATAGGTCGATAAATCAATTTTATTTTGTTATTAATCGAAATTGTTAAGCTATTCGTTGAATTTTTATCTGATGGTGGAATCGATTTCACATTCAACCAATAAACCGACTCTTTATCTGTAGGCAGTCTTGGGTCTGTTAATACAATACGAACCGCATTAGCTGACTCAGGCTCAATTCGAAAAAGGGGTGGGGTCACAGAAAAAGGTGGTTTAGTTTTGTCCGTGTTATCGAAATTATCAATCCACGATTGAACCAAAAAAGGTGTTTTATCATCATTTCTGACCGAAATAGAGGCTTCTTTTTTATCTCCTTCATAAATCACACGAGTTCCACCCAATACTACGCTTGCGTTAGCATTTACTGCTGCTGTGCTCAAAAGAATTAAAGCAATAAGTGATTTTTTCACACTATTCCCCTATAGGAAAAAAGAGGGAACACGTAAAGTCCCCTAATAATATAATTACTGAGTATATTTAATAGTTACGGTTACATCAGCGTTAGCGGTTCCAGGAGTAACTGCATCAGCGGTCGTTACATAACGAGCAAAATATTCTTTTTCACCTTTATTACCTTTACTTAAGTCAATAGAACCAGCTGGAGAGTTTGGTTGATAATAAGTAGAACCGACATTATCAGAAGAGAGTCCAATACCAACCCCTGTAGCCTTATCTACGTTATATAGTTCTGGGTTGTCTGAATTAGCAGTACCACTAAAAGTAACAATGGCTTGATTTAAGGTTGCAGGGCAGCCACTAAGACCAATTAAAAATGGTATTGCATCTGTTTTCTCGCCAACTTTATCAAAGCTGTTTGACATCCAAGTACCTAACTGAATAGTGCCTTCATTTTTATTTGCATTATTAACTTCAACCATACAAGTTGAATCAATAAATTGACCTTTAAAATGAATTGTCCCATTAGCATCTGCAGATGCCGCATTTGCCATACCTGAAAATGCAGTAGCCATAATTGATGTAATTAATAATGTTTTTTTAAAATTCATATTTAACCCTTTATATGTCAGTAAATATTATTTAATTATCAACGTACGCAATATTACTGATGTAAATTTAAATATTATTGCTCTACGTTTTAACTCATCAAAAGTATATTAGCGTTTCTTAACTAAATCCATAATACGTGTAATTAATATTAATTTAATATATTTAATGTCAAAATATAGCAAATTAGTGGTATTTAAAGAATAAACAGCTTAAAAATAGTTGATAATTGAAATTAAAAACCAAATACCACCTTAGTGGTAGTGTTACAGTTTGTATTTTAAACTGTAACCTCATATTTCGAATGAAATATAAATTCATCACTACTGTCATTACGCTGCAATTTATTAATAAAAAAACAAATATAATTAACACTTCATTAATAATATTAGATTTTAATATCGATAACGGAGGGATTATGGGCGTTAAAAACTGGCTAGATATAATTCTCTAATTGTTCTATAAAAATGAAAAAAATTGAGCGCTAAAAAAATAAGACTAATCTTAAGTAATTTTTATGTTAGTGCATAAAATTAAACTTTTAAAAAAAATATTTATATAAGAGAAAAAAAGTCACCTATTAGAACTATTTTCTTTTCATTAAATTAGTTTAAGCAAATAAGCAACAACCTGCATTTTGGCTCACTAGAATCATAAAAATAGGTATTGTTACTTATTTAATTAATAAAAAACCGCACTTTAATTGATTTTTTATTAATCTTTAAAGTGCGGTTTTTAAGCGTCTAATAATAAATGGTTTAAGACAATTAATGACCTTAATAATTAACTACGTAATCCTCTACCTTGCTCAATAAGATACCAAGTTAGAATATAAAAGATGACTAAGAAAATCATTAAAACACCCAATGTTACCATGACAGAAACATCGGCAATACCTAAGAAGCCATATCTAAAACCACTGATCATATACACGATAGGATTAAGCTTAGATATCGCCTGCCAAACTGGAGGCAATAAAGTTAATGAATAAAAAACACCGCCAAGATAGGTGAGAGGCGTTAAAACAAAAGTCGGCACGATACTGATATCATCAAAACTTTTAGCAAAAATTGCATTCAATAATCCAGCGAGTGAAAATACAATTGCAGTAAGCAACAACGTAATTATGACCATCGACCATGAATGAACGTGTAATGGAATAAAGAACAGCGAAATTAAAGTCACTAAAAAGCCAACTAAAACACCACGTGCCACACCACCGCCAACAAAACCAGCAATAATGACATGAGTTGGCACAGGGGCTACCAGTAATTCTTCAATATTCTTCTGAAACTTAGCACCAAAAAATGAAGAACAGACATTAGAGTAAGAGTTAGTAATCACCGCCATCATAATCAGACCGGGGACAATAAACTGCATATAATCCACCCCACCCATTTCACCAATTCGAGAACCAATCAAGTTACCGAATATCACAAAATAGAGTGACATCGTAATCACTGGTGGTAACAATGTTTGTACCCATATCCGACCAAAACGAGTAACTTCCTTTATCCAAATCGTTTTTAATGCAACCCAATATAATGAAATCATTGTGCATCCTCCTTATGGGCAGCATCACTTTCTTTTCCCACTAAATTGACAAATAATTCTTCTAAACGATTCGCCTTATTACGCATACTCAAAATTTGAATGCCTTGTTCGCTTAATTGACTAAATACCCCATTAAGTCCCTGCTCTCTTTTCACATCAACTTCCAGCGTCGATGTATCAATTAACCGAGCGTCATATCCTGCTAATTTAGGTATCGGACTTTTAGGTGTTAGATCAAAAATAAATGTTTCTGACTCTAGTTGACTTAATAACTGCTTCATACTGGTATTTTCCACCAGCTCACCGTGTTGAATAATACCAATATTCCGACACAGCATTTCAGCTTCTTCTAAATAGTGGGTTGTCAAAATAATGGTTGTTCCTTGTGCATTTAGCTCTTTCAGAAAGCTCCACATAGAACGACGTAGCTCAATATCAACACCCGCTGTCGGTTCATCTAAGATCAATAATCGAGGTTGATGCATTAATGCCCGAGCAATCATCAAACGACGCTTCATACCACCAGATAAGTTACGCGCCCGTTCATCTCGCTTTTCCCATAAATCTAATTGGGTTAAATATTGTTTCGCACGCTGTAAAGCGATATCACGCTTAACGCCATAATAACCTGCTTGATTGAGTACAATCTGTAATACCGTTTCAAAAGGATTAAAATTAAATTCTTGTGGAACGAGACCAAGTTGCTGCTTAGCCTGCACAACTTGCTTTGAAAGATCATAGCCAAACACTTTGACTGAACCACTAGTTTTATTGACCAGTGAGCTAATAATCCCTATTGTGGTTGACTTACCTGCGCCATTAGGTCCGAGCAATGCATAAAAGTCACCATCTTCAACGTTCAAATCGATTCCTCGCAAAGCCTTCACGCCACCCGAATAGGTTTTGGTCAGTTGCGATAACTCAAGGGCATACGTCATATGTAAAAAACACCTTTATTCTTGTGATGGTTTAAGGGCAATATGGGCCTATGATGCCACTTTTTTCTATTCTATGTTATGCAGAAAAGTGATAATAAACCCAAAATAATTTGAGATACAGATAGGTAGCAAGGGAAAATAGCCCAAGAACTGCAGTAATAATGTCATTTGAAGTATGATGAATATAAGGTTATAAAAGATAATTCAACATGTTACTTATTTAGGGTTGTCTTGTCTAAATGAGTGGTTCATCATAATGAAATTGAATTAATATAACTAACTATTAATAAATCAATATACTCTAAATCAGTCAAGGTGCAGCTAAATGGCAAGTAAATGAGTCGCTAGGCGCTAACTAACATTGGTAACTAGAACGAATGAACACAGTCAACACCAATGCAAGTTGATGTATGACGAGTTAAATATTGTATAAATTTTTATCGCAAAGTAACACAACCAGGCTATAAGTCATGATGAAAAAAATCGAAGAGCTATTTGCAAATAATGAAGCATGGTCAGCCTCTGTAAAAGAGGAAAATCCTGAGTTCTTTAAAGAATTATCAAAAGCTCAAAAACCTAGATTCCTATGGATCGGCTGTTCAGATAGCCGTGTACCTGCTGAAAAATTAATTAATGCTGCGCCAGGTGATCTATTCGTACACCGTAACGTTGCCAATCTTGTCATCCATACCGACCTTAACTGTTTATCCGTTATTCAATATGCGGTAGATGTTTTAGAGGTCGAACACATTATCATCTGTGGCCATTATGGATGCGGTGGTATTGAAGCGGCTGTTGATAATACTGAGTTAGGATTGATTAACAACTGGTTATTGCATATCCGTGATATATGGTACCGACATAGCTCAATGCTAGGTGAATTAAAGCCTTGCGAACGCCTCGACCGTTTATGCGAATTGAACGTTGTTGAACAAGTTTATAACTTAGGCCACTCAACTATTATGCAGTCAGCATGGAAACGTGGGCAAAAAGTGATGATCCACGGGTGGGTCTACGGTATTAACAACGGTCGTTTGCATGATTTGCATACCACTGCTGATAGCCGTGAAAAACTTGAGCTGTGTTATCGTGAAGCAATAGCGAAACTCACGCCAAAAATATAGCAATCGAATATCAATAAAAAGGACAGCCTTAGCTGTCCTTTCTTTTATAGCATGAGAGATTGATTACTCGTCAAGTAGAGTCACATGCCCAATATAAGGTAAATGGCGGTACTGTTGAGCATAATCAATGCCATATCCCACGACAAATTTATCTTCAATAGAATAACCAATCCATTCAACTGGTACATCAACTTCACGACGTGAAGGTTTATCAAGCAACGTACAAATCGCAACAGATTTCGGGCCACGTAATTCAAATATTTCACGTACTTTATTTAAGGTGTTACCCGAATCGATAATATCCTCAACAATCAGAACATGTTTACCCCGAATATCTTCATCTAAATCTTTAACGATTTTCACATCACGGCTGGATGTCATTTCATTACCGTAGCTTGATACCGTCATGAAATCGACTTCATGAGCTACACTGATTTTACGGCATAAATCAGCCATAAAAATAAATGAGCCTTTTAATAAGCCAACGAGTACTAATTCGCCCTCTATTTTTTGGTAGTGAGCACTAATTTCATTCGCTAATTCATTAATTCGCTGAGCGATCTCTTCTTCAGAGATCATTACTTCAAGGGTATGTTTCATCTTTAATTACGCATCTATGGGAATGGAAAGCACGTAATTTTAGCATAAAGCTCTCTAAGACGCGATATCTTCACAGACAACCTAAATTTAAGTTAATGATGATAATGATTTTAAATTATACCTATAAAAACAAAAGGGCTAGAATCTAACAATCCTAACCCATGAGATATTTAGCTTAATTTAATTAATATTAGCTAACCGTGAAACCCATCATCATCCCAGTATCTTCATGCTCTAATAAATGACAATGCGCCATATAAGGATGCTGCGGTGTTGCTGGATGCTTAAATTCTACCAACACTTCACTCACTTGCCCTTCCACTCTTACAATATCTTTCCAGCCTTGGCGATGTGGCTCTACCGCTTTGCCATTTTCTTTCAAAATTCTAAAACGTGTACCATGCACATGGAATGGATGTAACATCATGTCACCGCGACCTGAAATGACCCAAATCTCTTGTTTATTCATCGGTGCATTAAACGCAGGATGTGTCATCGAGAAAACTTGTCCGTTAATGGTATTCGCGTTATGAATATCTAATTCACCAGTCCCCGTACCACAATGACCACCACCATTTCCCATCCCATTCATTGGCATGTTATTCATCTTGCCCTGAGACGCATTACCGTCACCCATACTACCGTGATTCATATTGCCGTGATTCATATTGCCGTGATTCATATTTCCCTGCCCCATGGAATTATTATTTCCATCAGACATCATATTTTCCATCATTGCCCCGTGCCCGCCCATGTTACCCATAGCTTGGTCACCATATTTTTCACGTAACATCATCATACCTTGCATATCTAAGCGCATATCCATCATTAAATGGAAGCGGCGACGAGTCAGCCCTGTAAGTGATGGAATCGCGGGCAACGCGGCCAAGACAGGTGGTAATTTACCTTCACTAGCACTGATCGTCGTTTCAATATGAAGGACAGGCAGAGGCTGGTCGAATGGTGCAATCGTCATGCCCATTTGACCAACAGGTAAGGTCACTAAATCAAATGAACGACCATCAGAGGCATCAATCAAAACTTCAAAACGCTCACCCGTTAAAATAGGTAATTCGGTTAATGGAATAGGTTCTGCGAGCAGGCCACCATCACTTGCCACCACATACATTTTACGGCCATCACTGGTTGAGATATTTAAGCTTCGTGCATTACATCCATTCAACAACCGAAGGCGTATCCAACCTTTTGGAGCAATGTGCTTAGGAAGAACTACACCATTAGTCAGCATCAGTGAACCAAACCAGCCCACAGCAGCACTCATCACATCCAACTGATAATCTATCTGGCCGTCATCATTCAAACGTTTATCTTGTAAAATCACAGGAATGTCATCAACGCCCCATGAACTTGGTAAGCCATGTTTAGTGCTATCTTGGTCTTTAATCAATACCAGTCCAGCTAATCCCATCGCAACTTGGTAGCCTGTTTGTCCGTGTGTATGAGGATGGAACCAGCACGTTGATTCAGGTTGTGCGACGGTAAAATTTACTTTTCTGCTCGCGCCCGGACGAATAATCGCTTGTGGACCACCATCTTGCTCACCTGATATTTCTAATCCATGCCAATGCACTGTTGTTTCTTCAGGTAATTGATTTACAATATTAATATTAACATTTTGTCCGTTTTTCAAACTAATTGCCGGACCAAGTAAATCACCGTTATATCCCCACGTTGTCGTTTTTTTACCGGGAACAAACACAGAAGTCCCTTGCTTAATTGCAATTTGGATATTACCTTGAGCATCTGGCTCTAACAATGCAGGAATAGCAAGAGTTGGATAGTTTTCAGCCGCTACCGCGATACGGCTCCAAATAGGTAGCGCACTTGCAGCGTAAGTAATAGCGCTTAATTTAAGAAAATCGCGACGTAACATTGATAACCTTCCTTTATTTATCAAAATAAAAAATCTGTGAGAACAAAATAGGATGGCAAATAGCCAATTACCTTTTCCGGCGAAAACGTGCTTTAATAGTGGGGATGATAAAGCTTCCCCCTACAGGAAGGTCAACATACCCACTCAATAAATATGGGTTTATTACATTGATTTAAGAAAAATATAGTTGACTAACAATTCTATTCTCATGCTAACGTAACTTTACAAACAAATCCGATAGAATACTGAATGCGCAAATTTATAGTAATGTCATGCTTAATGACTCTGTTAGGGATAACCCAATCTGCCAGAGCTCTTTCTACAAACGAAGCTGAAGATCTTGCCGATCTCACAGCCGTTTTTATTTATTTAAAATATGACTGTGGATATACACAAATACCCGATAGGGAAATTGAACGAGCTATCGTTTATCTTGCAAAGAGCAATAAATGGGATCTCAGTGATTATAACTCCACAAAAATGACAGAAATGAACAAAGAAAGTTATGCTGATCTAAAAGGTATTCCTTTAGATAAAGACTTTAAATGTCAATCATTAGCTCGGGACTCATTGGGATTATTTGCTTACGTCAAATAAGTTAAATCATCACCTATTGGGAACAACAGTTAACTTAAAGTAAAGAAACATGTTAATTGCCACACATGTTTCTTTTCAGTTTAGGGCCTCTTCGCTCTTTTTTCCTGCCAAAATAACACCAAAGATGGAATACTTTGAATTATCACCATTCTGATAATGTGATTCGACATGACAAATCCAGCATCGAGATTCATCGTAATTGCAGCGAATGTCATCGCTTCCATACTGCCCGGTGCCCAGGCTAACAGCAAAACTGAGATATCGTAACCGGTTAACCATGATGCAAACACAGTAACAAGAAAAGTTAAAAAAATATTAATAACAACAACTTGAGCAGAAGAGTAAATATTTTTAATTAATGATGACAATGGGAAAACAATAAAATGATTACCAATGTTCATACCGATTAATACCATACTAAGTTCTGTTAGCATTAATGGAAAATGAAGCGGCACATCCAGCCAACCTTGTATTAAAGTTGCCGTGGCTAATGAAGTCAGCATAAAAGGTGCAGGAACTCTTAAACGCTGTAATATCAATCCAGAAATAACACCTACTGCAACAATGACTAGCAACCAAAAAGTAGATTCTAATGAAAGCTGGGGTAATTGAAAAATAGGTTGAGGGTCATTATTGCTACCCACAACAATACCAGCTAAAAATATTAAGATAATTAAGCGAATGGTATGGGAAATAACAATTTTCTGTGGCGGGGTATGCGTATGGTCAGTCAGCGCTAAAATGGCGGCCATTGCACCAGGAACTGATCCTAACATTGCTTCTTGTTTAGTCCATCCTACCTTGCGGTAAAACCAAAAAAAACTGAATGAAAATTGCACGGCTAAACAGACAACTAACATAACTAATAAAAGTAATAAATTATCGACTTCTTTTAACGAAACCTGATTGAACATCAAACCTACAGATGTCCCTAACGCGACTTGAACAAAGGTGATGGTATGCTTAGGAATAGGAAAAGAGAAACCAAATCGATGAAAAATAATAATGGCAATAATGGGACCAAACATTAATGCGAGTGGTATTCCAAAATAGGTTAGTAGCCCACCAATAAATGAGCAAATCACTATCCCGCCTAACATTTTTATGAATTTCATCATCAAAAACTAACCATTAAGACCCCATGTTATAGCCTTAATTTATATCACAATATAATGCCACCAACGTTTAGTTTTCACCTATTTGTCACCTAAGTGATTATTCACTGAAATTTCAATTTTTGACCGATATTCATTTTGTATTTTGCTAATTTAGAAGCATAAATCAGTGATGATAAAATCAGTTAACTGAAGCTCGGATTTACTTATTTCTGTTATCAGCGTCGGCTTGATTAATAACTGCTTTTGCCATCCACTGCGCAATTTCTGTGACTTGCTGATTATCTAACATCCAAATATCTTTTAGCACTAAGAATATTTCCGAGCCATAAATAACCGAAAAAGCTTTGATAACTTTATCAATCGTTTCTTGCGGATATTCACCTTTCATCGGCGTTGTCACCATTGAAAGAATATCTTTTCGATTTCCTCGCTGAAGGCGTTTAACTTTCGGGACATCTACATTTTGCAATGATGAGCGGTCAGAAGCCCATTGCTGTAGTGAGACTTGTAATGCCGCTCTTAGTACTCCTTCATGCTCAAACATTCGAGGAAAAGCATAACGCAACAACTCGTCAATACGTTCACTGGTTTTTTCACTTTGCGGTCGCCATGTTAAAATAGGTCCCAAACTGGCATTCACGGTAGCAGTAATTAAGTCGCTCTGTGTGGGAAAGTAGCGATAGGCTGTTGCACGAGAAACGCCGGCTTCAAATGCAAGCTCAGAAACAGAAGGCATTGCACCCTTTTCAAATAAATCTAAAGCCGTCGTTACCAATAAAATATAGGTTCGTTTACGCGTACCTTTATATTCTGAAATATTTTGAGTTTGCGGCATTTATTCATCCTTAAAATACTGTCTCTGAGAATAAGTTTAATCAACTTCATAAAAAAAAGAACTCGAGTTGACATGCACTTTTAATCTATTAGATTTTCTAACATCTCTCAATTTTAATTTAGCTTTAAACTAATTACTCAATATCATAGGTGGATCATGCTAATTAAGCTACAAATTATAGATATTAATATTTAATGCTAGTGATAATAACCCATATTAAATATTATTTTTTAATTTTTATCAATAAGATACAATCATTAACACATTTTCCTTATCTTAAATTTAAAAACGAGATAATAATCTCATTTTACAAACCTAAAAAATGATACTATAGTCTCATTAAGATGAAAAATTAAACTCCCGACCCAATCTGAAAGGATTTTCCATGAAAAAGCACCAGGGATTTATTTACATAGCTACTACGTTAGATACTAAAAGTGCCGAAATTTTTTATGTTAGTGAAATAATAAAAAATGCAGGGCTTTCTGTACGAACAGTCGATTTAACAACGCAACCAACTCAATTAGAAAAAAATGCGGATGTTAGTGCTGATACTATTGCGAACTATCATCCTCTTGGTGCTAAAGCTGTTTTTTGTGGCGATAGAGGTAAAGCTATAGAAGCTATGGCGCAAGCATTTAGTCTTTATCTTGCTGCACAAACCGATGTTGCTGCTATATTAGGCCTTGGCGGCTCAGGCGGCACAGCATTAATTACCCCAGCGATGCAAATATTACCTGTCGGTATACCTAAACTAATGGTTTCCACCATGGCCTCTGGCGATATTTCAGGCTATATCGGTGCCAGCGATATCTCAATGATGTATTCAGTGACCGATGTCTCTGGGTTAAACATTATTTCCCGTAAAGTATTAAAAAATGCAGCCAATCAAATTGCAGGGGCAGTTTGGTTTAATCAAGATGATGAAGATACCACCACCTTAAAACCGGCTATTGCATTAACTATGTTTGGTGTCACCACATCTTGCGTACAACAACTTACTGCTAAGCTAGAAGATGAGTTTGATTGTTTAGTTTTTCATGCTACTGGCAGTGGCGGGAAGGCAATGGAAAAACTCATTGATAGCAATCTATTGCATTCCGTTTTAGACATCACCACTACGGAAGTTTGTGATTTTCTATTTGGTGGCGTACTTGCCTGTGATGAAGACCGTTTTGGTGCAATTGCTCGTACTCAAACCCCTTGTGTCCTTTCCTGTGGTGCTTTGGATATGGTCAATTTTGGACGACCGGCCACGGTGCCCGAACAATATCGTGATAGGCAATTTTATCACCACAATTCGCAAGTTACCCTCATGAGAACTACCCCAGAAGAAAATCAACAAATGGGTCGTTGGATTGCACAAAAACTTAACCGTTGTGATGGCGAAATTCGCTTTATCATTCCAACCGCAGGATTCTCAGCCTTAGATATTGAAGGCGCACCATTTTGGGACCCACTCGCTGACCAAGCATTTATTGATGCACTGACCGAAAATCTAATTACAACAGCAAAAAGACAGTTAATTTTGAGTCCTTATCATGTTAATTCCGCTGAATTTAGTGAACAAGTGATTCAATTACATCAGGATATATTGAACAAATAATACAGAGGTCTATTCATGAAACATAACCGCGAAAGTTTACTGAAAAAATTCAGAGATATGATAGCCCGTGGCGAACCGATTATCGGTGGTGGTGCGGGAACTGGGTTATCAGCTAAATGCGAAGAAGCTGGCGGTATTGATTTAATCGTTATCTATAACTCAGGCCGCTATCGCATGGCTGGTCGTGGCTCACTCGCTGGCCTTCTTGCCTATGGCAACGCCAATGAAATCGTTATGGACATGGCAAAAGAAGTGCTACCAGTCGTTAAACAAACCCCTGTGCTTGCAGGTGTCAACGGTACGGACCCATTTTGTCAGTTTGATAAATTCCTTGATGATATCAAAGCGACAGGCTTCGCTGGTGTGCAAAACTTCCCAACGGTCGGTTTAATAGACGGTAACTTCAGAGCAAATTTAGAAGAAACAGGAATGGGTTACGCACTTGAAGTCGATATGATCCGTATGGCTCACGAAAAAGATTTATTAACCACACCTTATGTCTTTAGCAGTGAAGATGCTATCGCAATGACCAAAGCCGGTGCGGATATCATTGTGCCTCATATGGGGTTAACAACAGGTGGTAATATTGGTGCAGAAACGGCACTGACACTTAAGGATTGTGTGGCCCTAGTTAATGATTGGGCGAAAGCGGCTAAATCGGTTCGCGATGATGTGATTGTACTTTGTCATGGTGGTCCTATTGCTACACCAGAAGATGCTCAATATATCTTAGCTAATTGCCCAGATTGTCATGGTTTCTATGGTGCAAGCTCGATGGAACGTCTACCAACTGAAATTGCCCTCACAGAAACAACACAAAAATTCAAATCAATTACTCGCTAGTATTTTTATTTTCCATTTTGTTTTGCCAACACCAGGCGCCTACTTCGGTAGGCGTTTTTTTATTGCTTATAAATTATTTATTCATAATAAAAGCTGTCATTAAAAATGATAACGCAAAGCAAAATCATACTTAAGCGCTAACCTTACTGGCCTGTTTTTTACGGTATCGATAAGTAAAGTATTTAACAATAATAGGCATCACTACTGGCATAGAAAAGTACATAACACCAAAAGCAAATGCAACATGGGGATTTTCAGGAAATTCTCCACCTGAGGTCATAGCTGTATAATAGTCAATGGAAGATAAGTAGCTAGGCGTTAGACCACCATAAGGCACCATAAAAGATAGGATCAGAGCGGCGAAAATACAAAACATAAAGTTGAGCGCCATTAATGCGGAATAGCCCATATTTTCTTGTCGTTCTTGCGGACTACGGCTACTCAAGCCAAATATCATTCGATTTATCACTGTAGCACTGTAAAGATAAAGAATAATTGGCGCATCACCAAGTACCGAAGTGTTTATTGCAAGGGCAAATACTCCATAAAATAGAGCAAAACCCACCAAGGCAATTTTATTTTGAATTACCGCCATAAAAACGCCAGAGTGCACGAGAATAAACTCAAAAATAAGAATAATTGTCAGATTATAAATAATCTCTGCATTATAGTATTCAGGGTAAAACCATACTGAGAGAATAAACCCAACATAGAATAACGAGAAACCATAGTTAACCATTTTCGATAATGCGCGAATAACATTAAATGATTGTTTGCTTTCAGTCAGACTTTTTGTCGAACTGCTCTTAGAAAAAAAACCGCTCTCGCTTTGCTTATCATTGCTACGATTATTTCTATTCGTTTTTCTTTCGCTCCTTGATTTTTTATTCATCATTTTATCCTCAAAAATAATCGTGCCAATCATTAAGCTTGGTAGACTACTCAATCAGGTGAAAAATAAATAGTGGCTATAATCTGAATGTTGGAATAATGAGAGAATTAAAACAGAGTACGTAAATGAGAAGAAATGGCATGAATCATCTCAATCGTTATTCATGCCACATAAGTAAATAAATAGGTAAATAAATAAGTAAATAGTTAAACCAATTTAGCGATTAAACTATCTAAATCACCTTGTAGAAAATTAACCGGTGGGATTTCAATAACCGTATAAGCGCCTGCGGCTTGTTTCATTGTTGCTCTAGCAGCAGAAACCATAAATTGGGACGTTAATGCAGGGTTATTGATACGCATTGTATATTCAAATAATTGATTATGCGTCGCACCTGAAACTCCTTTATGGGTCATATGTACCCCATGCCCCACATCTTTAAGCGCATCAATGCTATCAACTTGACGGATATGCGTTTCATCTGATGAGAAATAGCTATCCGCTTTGATTGCACGAGCCACATCGTCAAAACTAGCCCCAGAGACCAATTCAATATATACCATGCGACGATGCACACCGGTTCCCAGCGGAATAGTCACTGACTGCGCATCTTTTACACCCTCGACTGCCTTAGCTGCAACGCTATGCCCCATACTCATACCTGGACCAAAATTGGTAAAAGTCACGCCTTTCGGTGCCATCGCTAACATTAATGTACGCATGATGGAATCAGAACCAGGATCCCAACCAGCGGAAATAATTGCGGTACTGTTATAAGCTTTTGCGACTTTATCAAGGCTATGTTTTAAATCTACAATGCCTGAATGCACATCAAAACTATCCACGGTATTAATACCGAGGCTTAAAATTTTTGCAGCCAAAGGCTCAATTGCACGAGTTGGTGAGCACAATAATGCAACATCAACTTTTCCCAGTTTTTCAATATCATCTACAATTTTGTAAGCAGAAAGTTCAGCAGGAACATCTTGCGTATTACGGCGCACTATCCCCACTAATTCAAAATCTTCAGCGGCTTGAACAGCTTCGAGTGCATAACGGCCAATATTGCCGTATCCCACTATTGCTGCTTTAATTTTAGTCATTTGTGTTCCTTAATTTAACGTCTTCTGATGTTGTTCGCACGTATTAACGCTATACCTTGAATCTTTCAGGCCTCAGCAAATATATCTCATCGCAATAATACATAAATATGTAGTAAGAGTGAATAATTAACAGTCAATAGCGTTATAATAAACACTATAATTCGAATTATTATGAATATATTGAATCTAACAGAATCGTTGAAACTAAACAAAGTATTCACTTTATAAAAATAGGGCATGCCAAACGCTATTATACCTCAGCAAATCCATGTAGAATTATCGTCCAATTTATTTTTCCTTAATTCTAATTATATAAAGGTTCTTGATGCATCAGTCTGATGTCACTGAGAGATCGCTATTTTCTCTTAGTTGGCCAATTTTTATTGATATTTTTCTTCATTTGGCCACTTTACTTATTAATACCTACATGGTGAGCCATGTATCAACAGCCTACCTCGCTGCAATGGGGGTGGGAAATCAGGTATTTGATCTTTTTATCACTATTTTCACTTTCATCAGCGTCGGGTGCAGTGTTGTTATTGCTCAATATTTAGGCGCGGGACGTCGTGATAAAGCAGGTCAAGCCATACATATTTCGATTGCGTTTAACTTCATACTTGGTTTTTCAAGTGCGTTAATTGCCCTCTTTTTTGGCTATAAAATCCTTAGCATCATGAATACACCATCACATTTAATGGATGATGGTTATGCATATTTGCACATTTTAGGCATTTGCTTAATTCCTGAAGCAATTTCAATCATATTAGCAGCATGTTTACGCGTATACGGTAAATCGCAGCCTGCAATGTGGGTGACTTTGATAGCCAATATCATTACCGTATTTGGTAACATGATTGTGCTATATGGCTTCTTCGGTTTACCGCAATACGGATTAGAAGGTGTTGCATGGTCAACTGTTGTTGGACGTGTCATCGCGGTTATTTTACTTTTCTGCCTATTATTTTATGGACTGAGAATTAAATTTTCCCCGCTACAATTAGTACGTTGGTCTAGCAGTATGTTAGGTAAAATTCTGCATATTGGATTACCTTCTGCGGGAGAAAACCTGGTGTGGATACTACATTTTATGACCGCATCCGCATTCATCGGCTTGATGGGAGAAACCGCACTTGCGGCTCAAACCCTATACTTCCAGCTTTCTCTTTTTATTATGCTGTTCGGTATATCTATCAGTATTGGTAATGAAATTATGGTTGGGCATCTCGTTGGAGCAAAACGCTTTGAAGATGCTTACCGTCGTGGCATAAAAAGCTTAAAAATGGGCTTTTATGTCACTATCGGTGTCGTTATTATTTTCTGGCTACTGCGTGATCCTATCATTACCAATCTGACTGAAGATCAGGGAATTATTACGCTCTTGCTACCACTGTTCCTACTTTCAGTATTCTTAGAACCAGGTAGAACACTGAATATTGTCATGGTTAACGCACTCAGAGCATCTGGTGATGCACGCTTCCCATTATGTACGGCCATTATCTTTATGTGGGGCGTCGCGATCCCATTGGGTTATTTCCTTGGTATTAAAATGGAAATGGGGCTACTCGGTATCTGGATTGGCTTCTTTGCAGATGAATGGCTACGTGGTTTAACCAATGCTTGGCGTTGGCGCTCGCGTCGTTGGCAAAGCAAACGACTCGATTTAGATAGCTAGGGATAAAGATCAACAGCCCTTAGCATCCCTATCCTGCCTAATGTCTTAGGCAGGATTTTTTGTGATACACATCAAACTTAAAATTTTTTCGCCTTTGTAACTTAAATAAGAGATTATTTTTCTCTAAAACCCCCTCAACACCTTAAACATAGTGAAACTTTTCTCCCACTTTTTTATTAAAATAATTCCATCAAAAAGATTCCGTTGGGAAAACTCACTATGCACACACAATCTCAGCCATTACTGTGGCAATATTTTATTAACGCAGTCAAGCAAGAGGTTAAACCTGCTTTAGGCTGTACCGAGCCAATTTCATTGGCACTAGCGGCAGCGAAAGCGGCCTCGTACGTTAATGGCGAAGTGATCCGTGTATGTGCCTTTGTTTCCCCAAACCTGATGAAAAACGGTATGGGTGTCACCGTACCGGGAACTGGCATGGTCGGATTACCTATCGCTGCCGTTCTTGGCGCTATTGGTGGTAATGCAGATGCAGGTCTTGAAGTGCTAAAATCAGCCACTCCCGATGCGATTGAACGCAGTAAGGCCATGCTTGCGGCAGGTTTAGTGACTGTCGATATTAAAAAACCCTGTGATGATGTAATTTATTCCGAAGCCACCGTTTATACCGAAACTGAATCCGCAACAGTGATGATTGCGCGTACTCATACGCACATTGTCAAAATTATCCATAACGATAATATTATCTTTGATATCACTCAAGGTGAGCAACAAAGTAGCTCTCCTGTTGACTGTGCTGCCGATATTCCATTACCTATAGTTACCGCTAAAGCGGTCTATAATTTCGCAACTCAAGCCCCCCTTGAAGATATTTGTTTCATTTTAGAAGCCGCGCATCTTAATGATGCGTTATCTCAAGAAGGCTTGCGCAATGTTTACGGCTTACATATTGGTAGAACGCTACAGACTCAGCGCGATCGCGGTTTATTATCAAAAGACTTAATGTCAGAAATTATGATCCGTACCTCTGCCGCATCAGATGCACGTATGGGCGGTGCAATTCTTCCTGCGATGAGCAATTCAGGTTCAGGTAATCAAGGTATTGCTGCAACCATGCCTGTCGTCGTCACGGCTGACTACCTTCAATCAACAGAAGAACAGCTCGCACGTGCATTAATGCTATCCCACCTAATGGCTATTTATATTCACAATCAACTACCTGCATTATCAGCTTTATGCGCGGCAACCACCGCCGCAATGGGTGCCGCTGCAGGAATTGCGTGGTTATTAGAATCGCGTTATGAAGTAGTTGCGATGGCTATTAGTAGCATGATTGGGGATGTCAGTGGCATGATTTGTGATGGGGCGTCAAACAGTTGTGCGATGAAAGTCTCTACGGGCGCGAGCTCAGCATACAAAGCCGTACTAATGGCAATGGATAATAGCTGTGTTAGAGGCTCTGATGGTATTGTTTCTGATGACGTTGACCAATCTATTGCAAATTTATGCGCATTAGCCGCAGGGTCGATGAAGCATACTGATGTGCAAATCATCGAAATTATGGCAGCGAAAGCGCGCTAACTGTTCTTATAACACGTCAGCTTCATCCATTCGGGTCATATACTTATATAGATGACCCGATATCCTAGCTTATCACCTTGTTACCTCTGAATTACTCTTAGCAACTTATATTATTTAAGTTCAAGCTGTGCAAATTTTTCGCGGATAATCTCTTCAGGAAGCTTAATCCCAATAAACACCAATACACTGTGGCGTTTTTCATCATCAAGCCAATCTTTATCCCAATCTGCGCTATATAGGCGCTGAACGCCTTGAAATAATAAACGCTTAGGTTCATCTTTGATGGATAAAATACCTTTATAACGTAATAAATTATCAGCGAAACTTAACAATAAATCTTCCATTACTTGAGATATCGCCATCAACTCAACAGGGTAATCAAATTCAACCACTATCGACTCCACCTCATTTTGCTGTTTTGGTGCAAAACGAAAAATCGGTTGTTTAACAATTAACTGTGAATCTAACAAAAACCCTTCAATATCCAACAATAACTTTAAATCTATATCACCATGAATAACTGGATAAATCGGTGCTCGTGCGTTAATTCGTTGTATACGCTCAATTAGTGCCTCTTTTTGAGCAGTATTGTTAGGCTCGATATCTGTTTTGGTGAGTAGAATTCTATCGGCATAACCAATTTGGGCCTGTGCTATTGCAAAATCATTTAACTGTTTATCTGCATGAACCGTATCTACAAGCGTAATGATGCCATCCAATAAAAATCGTTCGCACAAGACTTCATGAGAGAAAAAAGTTTGCGTAATCGGACCGGGATCGGCCATCCCCGTGCATTCAATCACCAATCGGTCAAAATCAAGTTTGCCGCTATCTAGTCCATCTAATAGGTCTAATAATGCATTTTCTAATTCACTTGAACGACTACAACAAATACAGCCATTACTTAATGTGGTGATTTGAGTGGCTCTATCACCTATTAATGCATTATCAATAGGAACTTCACCAAATTCATTTTCAATAACTGCGATTTTATGCCCATGATCAGCATGAAGAATATGACTCAGTAGTGTTGTTTTACCTGCACCTAAAAAACCGCTTAGTATCGTGACATTGATTGGTTTCATTATTATCCTCATTTCTTCATCAATTTATCGGTTAACTTCGATCATTAACATTAATCATTACTATTGATCATTAACAACAGCGAAATCCACCCTTTCCACTACCACCATAACGCGCATCTTGTCTCTCACGGAAAAATTCTTTATAAGTCATGACCGGTTTATCGGGATGGTTATCTTTCATATGTTGTACGTAAGTATCATAATCAGGAATACCAATTAGCATACGTGCCGCTTGCCCAAGGTATTTTCCTGTTTTACCTAAACTTCCAAACATCGCCTTCTCCAATACAAATGCCCTACATCATGTTATCGCACAATGTAGGGCACCATTTTAGACTTTAAAGATTAATGTGAAGATGAAACTTTCACACCCTCTTTAGGTACCGGTACATAAGGTGTTTCCATATCGGTGCGATTTGGGTTTTTATTCGCCTTCATTGCAACACGGATACCAAAGAAAATAATTCCGTATACCACAACTAAGAATAGAATACTTAAACCCGCATTCGTATAGTTATTAATAATAATGTGGTTCATATTCGTCACGTCTTGTGCTGTTAAATCAGCACCACCAGCGGCGATTTTATCTTTATATGATTTCGCTAAATAAAGGAAACCTTCCAACTGAGGATTATCACTGAATAATTTCAGACCCAGCGCCCAAGTGGTACAGATTAATAACCATACAGCTGGTAAAACAGTAACCAAAATGTATTTGCTGCGTTTCATCTTAATCAAGACAACGGTACTTAAGACTAAAGCTACTGCAGCTAACATTTGGTTCGAGATACCAAACAGCGGCCATAGGCTCTTAACGCCACCTAGTGGGTCAACAACGCCTTGATACAATAAGTAACCCCAGAGTCCAACACAACCCGCGGTACCGATAATCCCCGCAACTAATGAGTCAGTTTTCTTCAAGAATGGAACGAAGTTACCAAGTAAATCTTGCAACATAAAGCGACCTGAACGCGTTCCCGCATCTAGTGCAGTTAAGATAAACAGCGCTTCAAATAAAATACCGAAGTGATACCAAAAGCCCATATTAGCGGCAGGCATTATTTCGTGGAATACAAATGCAATTCCCACAGCCAGTGTTGGCGCACCACCCGCACGGTTCAAGACAGAAGGTTCACCAATGTCTTTCGCAGTTTGCATAATTTGCTCAGGAGAGATAACAAAACCCCATGAGCTAACCGTTGCGGCGGCTTGTACTGAAACATCTTTCAATTGAGCCATGATCATTGCAGCATCAGAGCCACCCAATTCATGCAAGTTAGGCATCGTAATACCTAAAGCCGCAGGAGGAGTGTTCATTGCAAAATACAAACCTGGTTCAATAATAGATGCGGCAACCAATGCCATGATAGCAACGAAAGATTCCATTAACATCGCACCATAGCCGATATAACGTGCATCTTTTTCATTCGCTAACAATTTAGGCGTCGTACCCGATGCTATCAATGCGTGGAAACCTGATACCGCCCCGCAAGCAATAGTAATAAATAAGAATGGGAACAACGTACCTTTCCAGACAGGGCCTGTGCCATCAACGAATTGTGTCACGGCTGGCATTTTCAGTTCTGGATTTAGGATCACAATACCAATCGCCAATCCAACAATAACACCGATTTTTAGGAAGGTTGCTAGGTAATCACGTGGAGCCAAAATCAGCCAAACAGGTAATAATGCTGAAACAAAGGCATAACCCACAAGCGTATAAGTAATCGTGGTGTCTTTAAATGTCAGCGCTGGGCCCCAGTACGGGTCGTGTGCAATAACACCACCGAACCAAATTGATGCCACCAATAATACAATACCAATGACGGATATCTCAGCCACGCGTCCCGGCCGGATAAAGCGCATATACACTCCCATAAAGAGTGCAATTGGGACTGTAGAACAAACTGTAAATACACCCCAAGGGCTTTCTGCTAGCGCTTTAACCACTATCAGGGCCAATACAGCCAGAATAATGATCATGATAAGGAAACAACCAAACAAAGCCAAAGTCCCTGGGATAGGCCCTAGCTCTTCTTTAATAATTTCCCCTAGCGATGCACCATTACGGCGTGATGAAATAAACAGCACCATAAAATCTTGTACCGCACCGGCAACAACAACACCGGCAAGTAGCCATAATGTTCCGGGAAGATAACCAACCTGTGCCGCTAATACTGGCCCGACTAATGGGCCAGCACCTGCAATCGCAGCAAAGTGGTGACCAAATAAAACATTTTTATTTGTCGGTACATAGTTTAAACCGTCATTATTAATGACCGCAGGTGTTGCCCGAGTTTCATCGAGCTTCATCACTTTAGTCGCTATATATAAGCTATAGTAGCGATATGCAATTAGATAAACTGACACCGATGCGACCACTATCCATAGCGCACTGATGTTCTCACCACGTCTGAGAGCGACAACGCCCAAACAAACTGCACCAATTATCCCAAGGATCATCCAAGGAACGTGCTTTAAAATACCATTCTTGTTCATAGAACACCTTTCTGAGGTAGAACGAACATGCCATTAATCCCTGATTTACCATTAGTTAAAAACACATTGAATCTGCTTTTATTACTTTGAATGAATAACTAATGACTTTATTATTGGCAGCGGTTGACTTGTAGTAAGTAAAAAATGAACTCTGCCATAGTGTATATGGTAAGAAATAACTCACCCTAAAAGGCGAAAGTTGGACTAAGCGGTGGCATAAAGAATTAAGCGGTTAGATTTTTGACGCGAATGGTTTTGAGCGTGACATGAGCGGATGAAAAACGTGATGTAGATAACAATAATAACAGCATTTCAATAAGTTAAATAATTACACCAATCTGGTTAGAATTGTCATTATTGTTAATAAACATAGAGAAATAAGTGAATTATTACTGTTGATTAATAAAGTGATTACAAAAACTGATAATGTAGTGGTTATTCATTGATAACTTCCCCTTTCAAAGAAATCCATTGCCAATTACCACCAACCCACCAACTGTGTTCGCCATCCGTTTCTATTTTGCACCCAACACCAACATGCGCTTTGCTGTTTTCAAAGGGATGAGCACAATCATACTGAGCTTCAATCATAATTTTGCCTGTTATTGCATCGGCATAGCCAATTTTATTGTTCTTAATAATGCGATACACTCCATCCTTAGCTGCATCTGGCCAATTATCAAAATAATAAATTTGATACATTTCATCGCCATTAATATCGACGATTGAAAATTTTTCATTAGGAATATCAAGTAGGCAATATAAGTAAGGCGATTTAGGCTCGAAACAGTGACTTTGCTTACCTTCAACCCAATTTTCAAATTGCTTTTCAAGATTATCGCTAAGCGAACTACTCGACATAAAAATTAATGACACCGCGCAGATTAAAAATCGGATCATTTATCACCCTTTAGCTTTATCATTTTGCTGTATTTATTCACTCTGAAAAACCATCGATATAATATTAAATAACAAAAGATGAAATACCAAATGAAATAAATAAGCCCATCGTTATTTTAATGGGCTCACTTAATCAATTAATAATTGAAAATTAACCTGTCACTTTTACTGTATTTGCCGATAATTTTGCCATATCTAAAGCTTTTTCGATTGTATCACCAATAGCAAGTGCCACGCCTAATCGACGCGTTCCGGCAATTTCCGGCTTACCAAATAGTCGTAATTGAACATCATTTGATAATGCCTCACCAATACCTGAAAAAACCACGTCACAACTATGTAACTCAGGTAAAATAACGGCTGAAGCGCTTGGACCATATTGGCGAATATTACCAATAGGCAAACCCAAAAAAGCCCGAACATGCAAAGCAAATTCAGATAGATTTTGAGAAATTAGCGTCACCATTCCGGTATCATGAGGGCGAGGAGAAACTTCATTAAAAATAATTTCATCGCCACAAACAAACAATTCCACCCCAAATAAACCATAGCCGCCAAGCGCAGTGACTATTTTCGCAGCCACTTCCTGTGCTTTTTTCAGGGCGATATCATTCATTCGCTGTGGCTGCCAAGACTCACGATAATCCCCCTTTTCTTGGCGATGCCCGACAGGTGAACAAAAATGAATACCGTCAACAGCACTAATAGTAAGTAACGTAATTTCAAAATCAAAATTAACCATTTTTTCAACAATAACGCGACCTTGTCCTGCTCGACCACCTTCTTGAGAGTAATTCCAAGCTTGTTCAAGTTGTTCCAGTGAACGAATAATACTTTGCCCTTTACCTGATGAACTCATCACCGGTTTTACAATGCAAGGAAAACCAATTTCAGTTGCTGCACGGATAAAATCTGCTTTATTTTCAACGAAAAAGTATTCAGAGGTCGGTAAGCCAAGCTCTTCAGAAGCAAGACGACGGATACCTTCTCTGTTCATCGTTAAAGATACCGCCTTTGCGCAAGGCACAACTTTTTGTCCTTGTTGTTCTAACTCAACAAGGGTCTGAGTCGCGATAGCTTCAATTTCAGGTACGATAAAATCTGGTTTTTCTGCTAAAACTAACTGACGTAGCGCTTCACCATCAAGCATGTTTATCGTATAGCTTCTATGTGCAACATGCATTGCAGGTGCATTTTCATAACGATCAACCGCAATAACCTCAATCCCTAAACGTTGGCATTCAATCGCCACTTCTTTACCTAGCTCTCCTGAACCGAGAAGCATGACTTTTGTAGCAGAGGAGCAAAGAGCAGTACCTAATTGATTCATGATTGATGGCCTTTGTATGCGGACAGATGAAAATAATGAAGTAGATTATATACGCAATCGTTTGCTTTCGCTATGCAGAAACTTTTTAAAACAATAACTATGCCATGATAATCAGAGTTTGGGGGTTTCATCACGCCCTGTTACAAATGGATCTCTACGATGAAATTCACTATAGCGTTTATGTAGCAGAGCAAGAATACAACATAATAAGCCAAGCCAAATGAGAGAGAAACTAACCCCTTTCACCCAATCAAAAAGCTCATTAAATAAGAATACTGCCAATAAAAATTGAATGGTTGGTTCGATATATTGTGCAAGACCAATAACCGTCAATGTTGTTCGTTTAATTGCAGCCGTGAAGAAGATCAGTGGAATAATAGTCACGGGCGCTGCGAGCATATAAAGTAACTTGGTTTGCCAGTCGCCATTCATAACAGCGCTCGTTCCGTTTGCAGATAACCACCATGTAATGGCGAGTGCAACAGGAAATAACCAAAGTGCCTCTAGTAGTAATGAGGTAAAGACATCAAAACGAATAAACTTACGAATTAGGCCATAAATTGCAAAAGCACTTCCCATAATTAAAGCCAGAATAGGTAGTTCGCCATACTGCCAAATTTGATATCCCACTCCTGCACAAATAAAAATCACGGCCAGTTTTTCTGCAAAGATTAGCCGCTCACGTAGGAATATTACACCTAATAAAATTGAAAAAAGTGGATTGATAAAATACCCAAGGCTTGCCGCTAATACCTGCCCATGCGTCAAAGCATAAGTAAAAGCAGTCCAAGAGACAGCCATAATTGATGAGCTGAATAAGCATAAAATAATCGAACGTTTGTCAGCCCAAACTTGCTTCCATAATGATTTATTTTTGATGATCAGGCGGATAAGAAATAGGAAAGGAATTGACCATATCAGGCGTTGGGCTAAAAGTTCTAATGCCTGAGCGCCGGGAAGCAGGCGATAAAACAAAGGGGTAATCCCCCATAATATATAAGAAAAAATAGCTAAAGCTACTCCCGAACGCAGTAACATAGTTTATCCATAGTACAAATGTCAGAGTATAAATATAAACAAGTGAAATACATTCAATATCATACGCTAATATCAAGAAAATAGAACTTTCAGTCATGATAAAACATCACATATTTACTTAATATTAGTCAATAAACAGCCTGATTAAATCAAGGTGACATATTTATATCACCTTGTTCCACTCGCGTTATAATTCCCTTTGATGCAACGGCGGCTGTTGGGCAATAAAATCAATGAGCTCTTGTTGGGTTGGCGCTGCACTAATCGCACCTTTTCGAGTTGTAGCTAATGCACCGCAAGCCGCGGCTTGAGTCACTATTGTCATAAAATAATCTTCATTATCCGAAACACCATATTGAGCAATAGCTGCGAGCAAACCCGCCATAAATGCATCACCAGCTCCGGTAGTATCAACGCTTTCAACCTGATAAGCGCTGATCGCCACTTTACTGTTTGGTGTAATCACCAAGCAACCTTTAGCACCCTGAGTCACTATTTTCAAACGCGCTGGATATTTTTTAAGTTTATTAACAGCATTGTCTAAAGAGATCTCTTTGGTTAGCCACAACAATTCATCATCTGATAATTTTAAAATATCCGCTTTATAAGCAAATTCATCGACAATACGGTGCATTTCATTAGGATCAGCCCACATTTGAGGGCGGATATTAATATCAAAACTCAATAACCCACCCGCCTGCTTCATTTTGTCTATTGCTTGTATTAAAGCCTCACGGCATACAATATGCACTAAAGCTAATGAGCAAAAATGTAAAATATCTTTATCAAATACAGGTAAATTTTTATTTGATAAAAACTGATCCGCGGAAGGTGAAACAAGAAAAGAAAACTCACGCTCGCCGTTTTCATGCAAAGAAACTAAAACCGTACTGGTTCGATGTAACTCATCAAATTCCATCGCACTGGTATCAACATTTAAATCGAATAAGGTTTTCTGCATAAAATGCCCAAAAGCATCTTCCCCCACTCGACCAATAAAACCACTTGGCTGACCTAACTTTGCAACACCAGCAGCTACATTGACAGGAGCACCTCCTGCGCAGGCTTCATATTGCATATTTTGTAAGGGAATTAAGTCTACTACTGCATCACCTAATGACCAGACTTTCATAGATTTTCCTTTAACTGTCGTTTTTAATTGTCGTTTAACTGAACCCTAATAATTTTCATTGATAATACGATAAACCATATAAAAATTAAGACTGGTAAATTTAATTTGTTAACGTTAACATAAAGTATAAATAAAGCACGATAAGAACGCACGAATTATCTGCTAATAGTGATTTCCCTAAAGCATAATTCGAGAATCCAAATAAATTAGATAGCCCTACAGCTTAAGCCACACGGAAAACTATTAATGAAACATCCAATTGAAAATTCAAGAAAATCATTAAATAAACAATTTTATCCTAATTATCATCTCGCCAGTTATACCGGCTGGCTCAATGATCCAAATGGATTAATTTATCATAATGGTTTATATCATGCTTTTTATCAACATCACCCTTATAGCGCTGTTTGGGGCCCCATGCACTGGGGTCACGCGACCAGTAAAGATATGGTTCATTGGCAACATCAGCCGATCGCCCTAGCCCCCGGTGATGAATACGATAAAGATGGCTGTTTTTCGGGATCATCGATAAGCCATGAAGGTAAATTATATTTATTCTATACAGGGCATATTTGGTTATCAGGAGAAGGTGACGATAGCCAAATACACCAAACTCAGTGCTTAGCGGTTAGTGACGATGGTATTCATTTCGAAAAGAAAGGCATTATTATCCCATCCCCTAAGGGCTATATGCACTTCCGAGATCCTAAAGTTTGGCATCAAGATGGAAAATGGTGGATGGTAGTCGGTGCTCGAGATACCCTTGATCAAGGACAAATTTTACTATTTAACACTACAGATTTGCTAAATTGGAATAATGACTACCAGATCTTAGCCAAAACAGACGATAAAAACGTCTATATGTGGGAATGCCCTGATTTTTTCCCATTAGGCGATCACTTTATCACCTTATTCTCACCCCAAGGAAAAAAAGCACAGGGTAATCAATACCGTAACCTGTACCAAAATGGCTACCTTGTTGGAAACTGGGCTCCAGGGCAACCTTATGAGGTAACCCATCAATTTACGGAACTCGATTTTGGCCAAGATTTTTATGCACCTCAAACTTTTTTAGCGCAAGATAGACGTCGTATTGCAATTGCATGGATGGATATGTGGGAAAGTCATATGCCATCACAAGCACATGGTTGGTCTGGTTGTTTTACCTTACCAAGAGAACTTTCTCTTAATGAACAAGGTAAAATTATTGCTAAGCCAATTGTTGAGCTCAAAACATTACGTAAAGATCCCATCCATATTCCAGCCGTCGTTATGACAAAAAATACAACGCAACTCATTGAGAAAAAAGCGACTAGCTGTGAAATAGAACTAGTTTGGGATCTACAAAATAGCCCAGCTGAAAAATTTGGCTTTTGGATTGGAAGTGGTATTCAATTTTATATCGATAACCAAAATCAGCGCTTAACATTATCTCGTCACTATCCCGAATATATTATTAGTGATAGTCGAAGCGCACCGCTTCCTCAAACAAAACAACTTAAAATACGCGCATTTATCGATAAGTCTTGTCTTGAAGTTTTTATCAATGATGGAGAGCAAACTTTTAGTAGCCGTATTTATCCGGCAGAAAATGATTGTAGTTTAAAGTTATTCGCAATAAATCAGAACGCAAAATTAGACAAAGCTACGTACTGGCCATTAAAGAAAGCAATTAAATAAATAACCGACCGTAAATAAGGGTTACAATTTGTAGCCCTTACGCGATTAAATCTTAAAAAGATTTGCGCTCGAGCAAGTCACAAGCAACATATTGTGTATCGCAATGTGACCTTTCTTCTATGATGTGTAAAGCCGCTTCTTGCCCTAATTGATAATGTGGTAACACAACCGTACTTAACGGTGGATAAAACAACTCCCCCACACCAATCATATTATCATAGCCCAATACCGCTATATCCTCAGGAATACGGAGACCCTTACTCAACAATACTTGATAAGCTAAAAAAGCAATTCGATCATTACCGCAAATTACCACATCAAAATCAGGTTGACCATTTTGACAATGGGAGTCAATCAACTCAATCACATCAATATAATGTTCATCACCGGACTCTAAATGATATTGCATTAAAGATTCAAGAGGTAGATTTGCCTTTGACCAAGCGGCTTGAACGGCCTCTCGACGCGTTTTCCCCGCCAAGGTATCTTTAGGAATATAGAGACATAATGGTTTTCGATACCCTTTCTCAATTAAACGACAGACTGCTTTATATTGGCCATTAAAATCATCAGGTATATAAGTTGGAAATTGTTTATTTTGACTAACGCAGTTAGCTAATACCAAACGACTTTTATGCAACGATTCTGGAATAGTAACTTCCCTTAATCCCATTGTCGTATAAATAATACCATCTGGCCTCTGGGATAATAATTGGCGAATAGCCCGATCATAATCACCATTCGATGTAATATTAACGACAAAGCTACTCCAACCAAATTGCCTTGCGGTTTGCTCTATTGATAAAATCATTTCAACTGAAAATGGCGTTGTTGCAGTATCAAGCGCTAAAACCCCGACAGTAGAAATGCGCGAGCTTTTACCTCTGATTTTCCGAGCAGAGAAATCAGGAACATAATTAAGCGCATCAATGGCCTGTTGTACCTGTTTTAGTGTTTCTGGCTTCAACAACTCAGGACTATTGATTGCCCTTGATACTGTCATTAAAGAAACACTCGCGAGTCGCGCCACATCTTTCAAAGAGGCCATGTAAGTATATTCACTCAGTATAAAGACATAAAAATAAATTCTATCATGTTAATGATAAAAAGCACTCACTCTTAGTGCGCAAACGAATTTAGTGTGACAGCTTAATAAAACTTCATAAAATCTACTTTTCAGGCTTTTTATGATTATCGTTTTGATATATTATTACGCTATTGTATAAAATAATTTTATAAGAAACTTGCAAAATAAAATACCAGAAAACAAGTAAAAGCACCTACATTGTTACAAATCAGTAATCGTTTCTTACGCTTTGACACCAACTTTAACCATTGTTTCTATTTTTATATTAAATTTAACTAGATGATACATTTAATATAAATTATGGTCAGTAATACATTAATAAAAAAAACAACGTTTAGTAGAAAATATTACTGTCTATTTTACTGGGCATTTTATTTATCTACCTATTTTATCAAATTAATATGAATATCAAATCAGTTTAACAGGAGTATGGTGATGAATTGCACCATTCATGTAATTATAGAAAATGATAATGTCTTTAAGAATAAACTGAAATTAATGATGGAATCTTTTGATTACATCTTTAAATTTTATAATAATGAAGAAGTATATATTAGTAATTATACTTACCCTTTAGAGGAAGGAGCAAAGGAATGTATTTTATTATTTTTAAACAATGATGGAAGTCATATTAATAGATTAAATAACATCAATAATAATTTTGGTATCGTTCCTATTATTATTTTATCAGATGAGCCTTCTATTAGTCTTTGTAGAGAGAGTTTCAAATCAGGTGCCTTTGATTTTTTCCCTTTTCCATTCAAAGATATAGAAATATCGAACTCAATTAATTGTGCGGCTGAACGCTTTACACATGAACTTGAAGATTACAAAAAACACATATACTTAACCAATAAATTTGATCGACTTTCTATACGCGAACGCGAAATTATGGATATGATCCTTGATGGCAATACAAGTAAGGAAACTGCCGAGAAGCTCTCATTATCACCGAGAACTGTCGAAGTTCATCGTTCAAATATTTACACTAAATTAGGAATAAAGTCATTACCTCAACTTATTCAAGAGTATGATTATATTAATACTTATCCTAAAAATATGTAATTTATATTATGCATTACCTATTTTGCTATAGTTATTATATTCTGATGGTTTAACCTTAAATCATCAGATATTTTAAATATATAAATGTTTTTACACCTGAAAAAAATCATATATAGATAAAAACTCTAAAGAAACAACTAATAACTAGTTTATTTAGGTTTATAGGTACTGTAACTATATCGATTTATATCGATGCTTTGTCGTAAACTAAAGTCTCAATATAACTTATTTACATTAATATTTTACCTATGAAATAATCACGCTGTTTTTTACAGATTCAGCGTAAAATGAAATGCTAAATTTAACTTTTAACTTTTAACTTTTAACTTTTAACTTTTAACTTTTAACTTACTACACTAAAAAGATCCAACTTAAGTTAAACTCTTTTCTAAATTAATGTTATTTGATTTTAATCAATTTTACATTCTAAAAATTTAAGACTATATTTGATATAACTATCCAATATCTTCATTGATAATACCCCCTCTTGTTCATCTCTTTTTACTTATTAGTTTGTATATTTAATTACTATCTATAAGAAAGCCAACATCGGAATACACACATTTCTGGATGTTGGTTAGCTCATTTACGCTTTGACAATATTTTTCAAATTATTGCAGAATATCAGTAGAAGCGTACCTTTTTTCATGTAAAGTTTCCTATGGCTTCAAAAAATAATGATAACATATCGTTACTTTTTCTAAGGAGAACTAAGTGATTGGTTTAATTATTGTTTCTCATAGCAAACAGCTCGCCGAAGGATTACTTCAGTTAGCAAACCAAATGCAAAATACGCAACATTGTCAAATCAGGATTGCAGCGGGTATCGATGATGATAAACACCCAATAGGCACTGATGCAATTAAAGTGATGGAAGCAATAGAATCCTTAGCAGATGCATCTCACATCATCCTCTTAATGGATTTAGGAAGTGCAATACTCAGTGCTGAAACTGCCCTTGATCTTATTGATTCTGAGCTCGCTAAAAAAGTACATCTTTGTTCTGCACCTTTAGTTGAAGGTACTATAGCAATGACGGCTGCAGCTTCGGGTGGCGCACCAATAGATACAATTTTATTAGAGGCAAAAAATGCCCTACAAGCAAAGCAACAGCAGTTAAATGAAGATATTAATTTAACTCCCTCAATGCCGAACCAGCTAGCTCCTACATCTAAGTATGCAATAAAAACCCAATGTATAATACAAAACCCAGCAGGCTTACATCTTCGTCCAGCCGCTAAAATTTCATCAACTCTGGGCGCTTTTAAAGCCAATATTCAACTTCGCCATGGCAACAAAATAGCCGATGCCAAGAGCATGAATCAAATTACGCTCTTACAAGCTTATCAAGGCGACAAAATTGAATTAATCGCTGAAGGTGAAGATGCACAAGCAGCAATTGACGCTTTTAATCTATTAGCAGATGAAAATTTCGGCGATGACATTAATACTATTGGCAATTCAAATTTAGTAGGAGAAGTTGTATTTCTGCCGAATGTATCAGGCTTAGCCTATCATCTACCGACTTGTATTGAGCACGATAATAAATCACCACAAGACAATGCTACAGAAATCCAAAGAATGACGCAGGCGCTAAATCAAGTATGCACATATCTCGACACTTTAGCTGATGAGACCGCAAAAATAAGGAACAATAATATTGCAGATATCTTCCACGGTCATAGTTTATTATTGAGTGATGAAGCGCTACTTGAGGATTTAACGCAGCATATTAAGCGCAATTCTACCCATGCCGAATCTGCGATATTATCTGTTTTTAATGAAATGGCAGCTCAATACAAACAACTCTCTTCTCCTTATCTCAAAGCAAGATTTATTGATATTGAAGATTTAAAAAATCAATTATTAAAAACATTGGCTAAGCACACAACGACGAAATACGCTTTTGCTGAACCAACCATTTTGATAAGCCAAGATCTTGGCCCAATAGAATTAATGCAACATATTCAACCCATGCTTCGTGGTATTGTATTAGCGCAAGGATCGCCATATTCACATACAGCAATTATTGCGACAAAGATGGGCATTCCTATGCTGGTTAATCTTGGTGAAAAGGTAAATAAAATCCCACCGAAAAGTAAGTTAATTCTTTCACTTGAAAAATCCACTTTATCTATTGATAAATAAGATATTATGGCTCATCCCCTATTCATTCATTATGAATAAATGAGCCTATTTATAATCTTTAATATTAATCTCATATTGCTTTAATTTGCGCCACAATGTCGTTCTACCCATATTCAAAACTTGATGCATCTGTTGAACTTTCCCATTACAAGAATTGGCAGCTTCAATAATTAAAGCTTTCTCAACTTTTTGCACATTAAGCTCTTTAAAAAAAGGGTTAACTTTAGGCTCGCATGCTAATTGTTGTAAATAAAAATGACATTTTAATTTTTCACTCACTTCTCTGCCCAACGAATGTGCTAAAGCCAGTAATATAGTGCTATTTATCTCATTCGTGGATAGTGCAACGACTGCAAGCAAATTACTTTTCTCTAAATAAATTGGGGCTAAATAATAAAATCTACCGAGCAGTTCAATCGAATGTATAAATAACTGACTTTGAGTCTCTTTAGAAATATATTCCGAAAGTGAAGCCGCAATATTGGACGATTTTTCACAAGAATGACTTAACCAGAGTATTTTTCCTTGTGGCTCCATCAACGAAACATCAACTTGCATATCATTTTTAATCAATGCTAAGCCGTCCATTATCGTTACACTCGCAAGTGTAGTTAATAATTCCGATGTTATTGAATTTAAGGCTTTATCTGATAAGTTGGCCACAATGGAACCCGTTGTATTGAGAAGCATAATCACCCTTATAATGAGTAAGTCTCATTTGATTATGTCTACTTAGGATTTAATTTTCATATTCTAGATCAATGTATTGTTTGATAGATTTTCAACCATTGATCTAAATCAATATTCACATATTAGAAGTGAAAATATTCGATAAAAATGACGAAGAAAAGCCCACTTATTTAGACATAAGTGGGTTTTAAAATGAATTAAAAAAGGGTAAAACTGTTAAGCTATACCGATTGAACTCAAACACCTGTTCATCAACACGTTCGCCATTGAAATAAACCATATCAGCAATTTCTTGCTAATTTTTACCTAAAGAATAAATAAAATTGTATTTATCGACAAAAATGATTTTCCGAGTAAATTGAAACTATTAACGATTAATTGAGCGAGCAATACGTGAGTAGGTATGTCTAACACCACGAATAACAATGCCATAATTTAAAATGTTTTCGGGTAATGCAATGCCGTTATATCCCGAATCACCAATATGATGTAAATCGGTTCCAGCCATTTTACACATCAGCGCAATTTGCCTAATAGTTTGAACATCAGCTCCTTCCTGTGAGGTCCCGATAGCCGTCATCGTCATCACGCCTTGAGAGTGACAATAACTCACCATTTTTTGGACAAACTCTAAAGAAATCCCGGGAACAGTGCCTGGTGCCGGTAGTAAAATAATATCTGCGCCGCTACTAATAAAGGTACGAATATCTTCCTCAGTAATTAATTGCTCAGCAGATGCATTTAACACTCCAGCCGCATGCATTTTTCCAGTAATCAACACCACATCATTGCCGACAACCGCTTTGAGCTCTTTCAAACTTTGGTTAATTTCTTGGTTAGTGACGCCATTGCCCGGGTTTCCGGTTAACACAATGATATCAACGCCCATTTCTTTTAATTTTATCGCATTTTTAACCGTCGCTAACCGCCCTTCTGATATTTTCCATTGCACATCTTGCGTTGGATTATTAAAGCCTGCGGGGACAGGCTCTAGATTGACACCAATAGCACGACCAGTCAGACGCTTTAATGTCCGGATAATATCATTCGCAGGGATACCTTCGGGTAAACCTTGCATAATAGGATTATTCACATCAAATACATTCAACAATAAAATATCTGCGCCTTGACTTGCCGCTAACTCTGCATTTGTGACAGTCATCAATACGGGTTGTAATGTGCCGATTGTTTCTGACACTAATAGACGCCCTTCACTCCCTTTAATCGATTCTAATAAATCCTTTTTACCTAATCGTAAAATTTCAGAAGCTGAACAATCAAGATAACGTTTTTGCATTTACAATACCTTCATGAGTCGATGAATTTTAAATAAGTTAATTATATTTATTCGAATATATCACGACAGAAATAATAAAAATCCCATACAACTCACTTCTCATAAAGTTATTTTGTTTAAATTAATAACTTCACCTAATAAATTGATTATTATAGTTTTTTGATAAATAGATAACCTATATCGAATTTTATCTAAAATTTTCACTTGTATTCATTGAATAGTAATGATTATCATTAAAGTTCTATATTAAATAATGGTAAGGACGTATCAATGAAACTCGCCTATCAAGCCGCTGTTTCGGGTCTAGTATTATTTTCAGTTACTGCATTCGCTCAAGAATATCCACTCGGTCATCCTATTATTAAGAATGGAATGGAGATTCAAGGTGTCTATCTACAACCTATCACGATGGATACCGAAGAAGGGCATCATGCGATGTCTCACCTAGCAGCGGATAAAGCGGATATTCACTTAGAAGCGGACATTCATGCTGTTGAAGATAATCCAAATGGCTTTGCAGAAGGTGATTGGATCCCTTACCTCACTATCGAATACTCTGTGACTAAGCTGGGTGATAAACCACAAACTCAAACGGGCACTTTCATGCCTATGGTGGCAAGCGATGGTCCTCATTATGGGGAAAACATCAAATTAGATGGCAACGGTAAATACCGTGTGACTTACAAAATCTATCCACCTTCATATAATAAACAAGCTGCATTTGGCCGCCATATCGATAAAGAAACCGGTGTTGCTCCATGGTTCCAGCCTTTTGAAACTACTTGGGATTTCGACTACGCAGGTGTAGGTCGTAAAGGTAGTTACTAATTAAATTCAAATTAGTAAAGGGCTTACCGTGGGCTATTTTCTCACGTAAGCCTTTTTTGTTTATCGTTATTGATTAATTATTCGAGCTCATAATGAAAACATTACTCAGCCTTTTACTGGTTATCATTTATGCATTAACCCCTCAGACTGTATTTGCTGCTGAGAAATTTACCGTTGAATTAGAAATGAAAAATGGGGATTTAATTCCACGTGTTCTTGAAGTCCCTGCAAAAACAATTATTCGCATCAAAATCACCAACACAGGTACAGAGCCTGCCGAATTTGAAAGTCTTCAACTACGAAAAGAAAAAGTATTAGCCCCGGGCGCAAGCTCAGTTGTGGTCATTGCACCGCTCAAACCTGGCACTTATACCTTCTTTGATGACTTTCACCTTTCTCACCCTAAAGGTGAGATCATTGCAAAATAGTAGGATTTAAAATGGGGCAAGTTCTCTTTGTAGTATGGCGTGAAAGCTTTGAAGCACTTTTAGTCATCGGCATTATTTATGCTTGGATTAAACGTCATCCAGATGCACGTAATGGTATGAAATTCCTCTGGGGTGGTGTTGCACTCGGGGTTATTATCTCAATTGTTCTCGCATTGCTTATTTATGGTGTCTTCAATGTTCTTGATGATACTGGCCAATCTCTATTTATGATATTTATGGAAATACTCGCCTGTATTTTGATTGTCCAAATGGTCTATTGGATGAACAAACATGGCAGTTCCATGAAATCTGAAATTGAAACTGGAATTAGCCGCAATGCTGAACACCATAACTGGTGGGGAGCCACAATTATTATTGCCATCGCGATCGCACGTGAAGGCAGCGAAATCGTCGTCTTTCTCTCGAGCTTTATCATGTCGCTCAATGCTGAAAACGCAAGTGAATTTTTCTTAGAGGCTGGCGGTGGCATTCTTATTGCAGCGTTAACATTATATGCCTTCCTTTTAACTAATCGTTTTGTTTCTTGGAGAATTTTCTTCAAAGTAACTGGAATTATTTTACTCTTCCTTGCGTTATCGTTATTACTAAAAGGCGTAGAAGAAATCGCTAATTTGCTAATTGAATATGATTATTCAATTCCTGAGTTTCTGATTTACCCCGCTTGGGATAGCACCGCATTTCTAGATGATTCAAATATTGCAGGTAATTTCATCTCTTCATTTTTTGCGTATCGCTCTCAGCCTATTTGGTTAAGTGTTATTACCTTTGTTGTTTACTGGATTGTCGTTATTACGTTATTCACGCGGAGCAAAAGAAATGCGTAAAACAATAACCGTAATTTTCAGCTTTCTTTTGCTGACAATCGTATCCCTGCCTGCCTATACCAAAGCCCTAAGATCCCCTGTGCAAACAGGGGACGATATTGTGATAGCCAAAGGTGATATCGCAACCCCAGAAAAGTATCAGCAAGCAATTCGAACCTATTTGCTATTTGCAACTAATGAACTTGGTGAGATGGTTTCTCAATTAGAGATACTAAATCAAAGCTTAAAAAAGGGTGACCTACAAAAAGCGCAAAATGCTTACATCACAGCACATCAACATTATGAAGCGGTTCGTCCTATCATCATGCTATTTGGTAATACGGATAGAACGATTAATCCACGAGCTGATTATTTTCTTGATAAAGAAAAAGATTATCGTTTCACCGGATTCCATTTAGTTGAATACCGCTTATTTGAGCAAAAAGATGTTAAAACTGCGTTACCTGCTGCCGAAGAATTACTCCTCAAAGGACGTGATCTTTATAAACGCGTACAGACTGAAACGATTGAAATACCTAAACTTGTACAAGCTTCCGCTGATTTTATTGAAATGATCCTCGAAACAAAACTTGCGGGAAAAGAGAATATTTATAGTCAGTCTGATTTAGCCGATATCGCGGCGAACCTCAGAGGTGCTCAAGAAATCATTGAGGTCATTTCACCTTTTATTCAATCTAAAGAGCTCGACCAAATAAAAGAAAATGACCAACACATAAACAAAATAATACAGTCGTATCAACTCACTAAAGGTAGCTATTCACCTTATAGCCAATTAAATCAAAAAAATAAAATGCGGCTATATTCGCTACTAACGCAACAAGCTGAAGCACTCGCAACATTACGTGCACAGCTCGATGTTGATGTTTATTATAAATATTAAGGCATATACTTATGCGAGCTAAACGTAAAAGTGAACCACAATCTGTCAATTTTTCCAGACGAAGCGTATTAAAAACCTTAGCTATCGGCAGCGCAATTTTTGCGGCGCCTGCACTTAAAGCAAAAGAGCAAATCAATAACTGCCAACTCACTTATGATAAAGCCATCAATTTTCTGGGTGAACATCAAGCAGGGGTATTAACACCTGAGCAAAAAAATGCATCATTTATTGCCTTTAATGTTACAACAACTTCAATCGAAGAGTTACAAACACTCTTCACAATACTCACACAACGTATTGCCTATCTAACTCAAGTACAAAAAGCGGCCTCAACCTCAAATGATAAAATGCCACCTGCTGAATCGGGTATTCTCGGCACGCTATTACAACCTGATTCTTTAACTATTACGGTATCACTAGGTAATAGCCTTTTTGATTCGCGTTTTGGATTAGATAAAATCAAGCCCCATTATCTGGTTGAGATGACCAGTTTTCCCAATGATCGGCTAGAGGAAAAATGGTGTGGTGGCGATATCGCGCTGCAAATATGTGCAAATAGCCAAGAAAGTGTCATTTATGCATTACGAGATATTTTGCGAAATACGGGGCAATTATGGTTTCCATTGTGGAAAATTGATGGTTTTCTCCCCTCAAGAGATATCGACCAACGCACTACCCCCATTAATCTTTTTGGCTTTAAAGATGGTACAGGCAACGCGCCAACAAATGATGCGGCGCTTATGAATGAACTCATTTGGATAACCGCAGAAAATAAAGAACCTGCATGGTGTGCAGGGGGCACATATCAGGCAGTGCGCTTAATACGTTTCAACCTTGAATTCTGGGATAGAACCCCGCTTGAAGATCAAGAAAATGATTTTGGCCGCCACAAAAGTACCGGCGCGCCTATTGGTATGAAACATGAAAATGACGACCCTAGCTTTGAGAAAGACCCTCATGGCGATCGTATCTTATTTGACTCCCATATGCGCCGTGCTGAACCCCGTAACCCTGAACGTTATACGGCAAAATTAAGGCGTAGAAGCTACAGTTATTCACTCGGATTAACCGAAAGTGGAGTACTTGATATGGGATTAATTTTCGTATCCTATCAAAAGAACTTAAAAACAGGATTTATTGATACACAAAAACGCCTTAATGGTGAACCCTTAGAGCGCTATATTAAGCCATTTGGTGGTGGGTATTACTTCGTGTTACCGGGTGTTCAATCTGCAAAAAATAACTTAGCACAAGGTATGTTTGAAGCCCTAAAACAAGCCTAATAATATCTTAGGCAAAATACTTTGCCAGAAACTAAAAAATGACTAAAAAAAGGGAGGCTAAGCCTCCCTTTATCAATAACATCACTAATTCAAATTATTTTAGCACGTTATAAATAACCGTTTCACCCGCAACCACTTGGCCTTCAACTAAAATCTCAACACCCGCAAAATCATCGATATTACTGATAATTACAGGGCTTATCATTGATTTAGCATTAGCTTCAAGGAACGGAAGGTCTAATTTTAGAATCGGTGTACCGGCTTCAACTTCAGCACCTTCTTCAACTAAACGAGCACAGCCTTCACCTTTAAGTGCCACAGTATCGATACCCATATGAACAATGAGCTCAACACCATTTTCAGTTTCTAGGCAAAATGCATGATTAGTTTCAAAGATTTTCACAACAGTACCCGATGCAGGGGCGAGAACTTCGTCACTTGTCGGTTTGATAGCAATACCATCACCCACAATACGGCTAGAAAACGCTTCATCAGGTACATCATCAAGTGAATAAACTTGACCGCTTACCGGTGCCACCAATGACAGAATGGTATTTCCTTTAGCTTTAGTCGGTTCCGTCACTTTAGCCGCTGTAGGTGCAGCCGTTGGCGCTGAAGCTGCGATAGGACCTTTTGCAATCACATCACCCATTGCTTTAGCAACTAGCTCTGCTCTTGTTCCCACGATGACTTGTACGTTTTGTTTATTCAAACGAATAACACCAGATGCACCAATACGTTTAGCCATTGCATCATTTACAATCGCAGAGTCTTTAACCGTTAAACGTAGACGTGTAATGCAGGCGTCAATGTTAACAATGTTATCACTGCCACCAACTGCTGAAACATATTGGCGAGCTTCTTTTTGAATATCGCTATCGTTGTGGCTTTCTGGACTTAGATTTTCATCATAGCCATCAATAGTTTCATCACCTGAATCTTGTTCACGACCTGGGGTTAACAGGTTGAATCTTAGGATCATGAAACGGAAAATGACATAGTAAATACAGAAGAAGACTAAGCCTTGAACAATCAACATGAACCACTTAACTGCAAGTGGGTTACGTGTTTGTAATAGCATATCCACAAGACCCGCACTGAAACCGAATCCTGAGATCCATTCCATCGAAGCGGCAATATAAACAGAAATACCTGTCAATAATGCGTGGATAACAAACAGAACAGGTGCAACAAACATGAATGAGAATTCAAGTGGTTCAGTGATACCTGTAAAGAATGCAGCAAAAGCACCGGCAATCATAATACCCGCAACTTTCGCTTTATTTTCAGGACGTGCACAGTGATAAATAGCTAATGCCGCACCTGGTAAACCAAACATCATGATTGGGAAGAAACCAGCTTGATAGCGACCAGTAACCCCTATAGTAGCAAGACCTGCCTCAATTGACTTCGCGCCGCCAAGGAAGTTAGGAATATCATTAATACCCGCAACATCAAACCAGAACACAGAGTTAAGAGCATGGTGTAAACCAACAGGGATAAGCAAACGGTTAAAGAATGCATAAATACCAGCACCCACAGAACCCATATCCTTAATGCTTTCACCGAATGAAACTAAGCCATTAAATACGAGAGGCCAAACATACATCAGTATGAATGCCAAGAAGATCATTAGGAATGAAACTAAAATTGGAACAAGGCGACGACCACTAAAGAATGACAGCGCTTTAGGTAGCTCAACGCCACTATAGCGGTTATATAATTCAGCGGACAACACACCGACTAAGATACCGACGAACTGGTTATTAATTTTATTGAATGCAGCTGGTACAGTTTCCACAGGCACATTCATAATCATGGAATAAGATGCAGGAGAACACAGTGTTGTAACAACTAAGAAGCCAACAAAACCGGTTAACGCAGCAGCACCATCTTTATCTTTTGACATCCCATAGGCAACACCAATCGCAAACAGCACGGACATATTTTCAATAATCGCCGCACCAGATTTGAGTAGTAATGCCGCGATTGCACTATTAGAGCCCCAACCATCTGGGTCAATCCAATAACCAATCCCCATAAGGATCGCGGCCGCTGGTAATACTGCCACAGGCACCATAAGTGCCCTACCAATCCGCTGTAAGTAGCTAAGAATATTCACAAACTCCCCCTTTATAACCCTGTTTTGCCCCATACGCGGGATCTTATTTTTCATTCAATTAAAGAATAATTTAACTGAATAATAATATCAATTTCATAGTGTAAATTAATTCTTTCGCGATACAAAATAAATAGGTGAGATTTGTGATAAATGTCAACGAATGAAGCTGTTCATTGCTTAATTTAGTAGCTATTATGCAAAACTTATTTTATGATTAAAAATAACTTTTGCAGTGAATTTGACTGCCTATTTTTAATATACGTCAAGATACATTCAAACAATTGGTGTCGCTAATACTCCTGCAACTCAATGTATAAATTACGATATACTGTTAATTCAAGTTGCAAAAAGACACCAAACAAAACGCGCTCTAATAGCATACTTATGTATGTTGTTTAGCTAGATGAATGTTGCTAACGCACATGCAGCTTGAAGTATGATTACGATATACTCTACATAATTTAAGTTTATTAAAGGTAACTTACATGAGGCTTCTTCCACTAAATAATGCATATGATGTCGGTGTTTGGTCTGCTCAATTTATTGCCGATAAAATTAACGCATTCAACCCTACCGCTGATCGCCCTTTTGTTCTTGGCCTACCTACGGGTGGAACACCATTAGCGACATACAAAGCATTAATCGCGTTATATCAAGCAGGTAAAGTTAGTTTTAAACATGTTGTCACATTCAACATGGATGAATATATCGGTATTCCAGCTGATCACCCGCAAAGTTACCGTACTTTTATGTACGAAAACTTTTTCAATCATGTTGATATTCAAACTGAAAATGTCAACTTGCTTAACGGTAATGCAGCGGATGTTGATGCTGAATGCATCCGTTATGAAGAAAAAATGAAATCTTACGGTAGTGTGAATTTATTCATGGGTGGCGTAGGTAATGATGGTCATATTGCATTTAACGAACCGGGTTCATCGCTAAATTCTCGTACACGTATTAAAACGTTAACACCAGAAACTCGCCAAGCAAATTCACGCTTTTTTGATAACGACATCAATCAAGTTCCTAAATTTGCACTCACCGTAGGCGTTGCTACGCTTATGGATGCACAAGAATTGATGGTACTAGCAACAGGCGCAAATAAAGCAATGGCAGTACATGCTGCGGTTGAAGGTCCAATAAATCATTTATGGACTGTAAGCTGCGTACAAATGCATCCAAAAGCACTTATTGTCTGTGATGAACCTGCAACACTCGAACTCAAAGTTAAAACGCTGAAGTATTTTAAACAGCTTGAGTCTGAAATTCTTGGACAATTTAACTAAAATTATATCGATTAACCGATCAGCTCAAACTGATCGGTGACTGTTTTCCTTTCAGAGGTCAGGAGTTATTAACTTATGTATGCACTCACTAATTGCATTATTTATACCGGTCATGAAAGGCTGGATAACCATGCTGTTATCATTGATGGCGAAATCATCAAACATGTTTGTCCTGTCTCTGAGCTTCCTTCGACGATTAAACAACACGATCTAAACGGAGCAATACTTTCTCCTGGATTTATTGACCTACAAGTCAATGGTTGTGGTGGCGTCCAATTCAATGATAATAAAGAAAATGTAACATTGAAAAATTTGGATATCATGCAAAAAGCCAATGAACGCACTGGCTGTACGAGCTACCTTCCAACTTTAATTACGTGTTCAGATGAACTCATGAAGCATGGCATCAACGTCATGACTGATTATCTAAAAAATAATAAAAACCAGGCACTTGGTTTACACCTTGAAGGGCCTTATATAAACGTCATAAAAAAAGGGACGCACAATCCTGACTTTATTCGTCAACCTTCAGCGCAGATGATCGATTACTTGGCCGCACATGCAGAAGCCATTACTAAAATCACATTGGCACCAGAAATGGTTAGCGATGATTTCATTCATCAATTAAAAGATGCGGGGATCATTATTTCTGCCGGGCATTCAAATGCGACCTACGAAGAAGCGAAGCAAGGTTTCAAAGCAGGTATTCGTTTCTCTACTCACCTTTTCAACGCAATGCCTTATATTTCAGGGCGTGGACCAGGCCTAGTAGGTGCGATTTATGATACACCTGAAGTTTATGCTGGCATTATTGCGGACGGCCTCCATGTTCAATGGGCCAATATCCGTAACAGTAAACAACTTAAAGGCGATAAGTTAATTTTAGTGACAGATGCCACAGCACCTGCCGGAATTGATCCTCAAACTGGTGAAATGGATCATTTTATCTTTGCAGGTAAAACAATATACTACCGGGATGGATTGTGTGTTGATGAAAACGGCACACTCAGCGGTTCATCACTCACCATGATCGATGCCGTTAAAAATAGTGTAGAACACGTAGGCATAGCATTAGATGAAACATTGAGAATGGCAACACTGTATCCCGCAAGAGCGATTGGTGTTGATGATTCTTTAGGTTCCATCGTCCCGGGTAAAATTGCTAACTTAACTGCGTTTAACCACGACTTCAAAGTCCTAGCCACTTATGTGAATGGAGATGAAGTCTACAAAAATGAGTAAATAGCTAATGAATCAAAGCCACACACTAAAGCAAATTGGTAATATTGATCTGGTAAAACAACTAAATAGTGCCGTGGTATATAGCCTAATAGACCAAAATGGGCCAATATCAAGAATTCAAATAGCGGAACAAAGCCAACTTGCCCCTGCAAGTGTGACTAAGATTACACGTCAATTACTCGAACGTGGTTTAATTAAAGAAGTTGACCAGCAGGCCTCCACTGGAGGCCGTCGCGCCATCTCCATCGTCTCTGAATACAAAAATTTTCACACCATAGGTGTTCGTTTGGGTCGTTATGATGCAACCATTGCGCTCTATGATCTAAGTGGCAAGATGATTGTCGATGGACATTACCCCATCACAGAACCCTCCCAGCAAGCTGTAGAGCAAAAGTTGATAGCGGCTATAGAAGATTTTATTGATATCAACCAACGACGTATTAAAGAGCTCATTGCCATTTCTGTTATTCTCCCCGGCTTAGTTAATCCCAATAGAGGCATTGTTCACTATATGCCACATATCAAGGTCGATAATTGGCATCTTATTGATAATTTACAAGATTACTTCAATATCACTTGCTATGTTGGTCATGATATTCGCAGTTTGGCGCTAGCGGAAAGCTATTTCGGGGCAACTCGTGATTGTGAAGATTCACTTCTCGTGCGTATTCATCGTGGTGCGGGTGCCGGTTTGGTGATCAATAAAGAGATACTTCTCAATCATCGCGGCAATTTAGGTGAAATTGGTCATATTCAAGTCGATCCACTTGGTGAACTTTGCCATTGCGGTAATTTTGGTTGCCTGGAAACAATCGCATCCAACCAAGCTATTGAAAATCGAGTCAAACAGCGTTTAGAGCAAGGTTATACCAGCTCACTAACGCTTGAAACTTGCACCATTTCTCATATTTGTCAGGCGGCGAATAAAAGTGATTCACTCGCAACTGAAGTCATTCAACACGTTGGGCGACAAATAGGTAAAGCAATTGCGATTACAATTAACTTGTTTAATCCTGAAAAGGTTGTTATTGCTGGTGATATCACAGAAGCCGAACAGATTTTATTGCCTGCAATTCAAAGCTGCATTGATACTCAAGCACTAAAAGGGTTTCGTGAAAACTTACCCATTGTGACCTCTCAACTCGTTCATAATTCAGCAATCGGTGCCTTTGCCCTCACCAAAAGAGCCATGCTCAATGGTGAGTTATTACAAAAACTGTTTGACCAATAAAAATTGATTATTTTTGCCGAAAGTTGATCTTAAATGACTTTCGGCCTAATCTAACATCTCATATTTTTGGATTTTTTTATTACTTCATAACATCCGTTTTATTTTTCAGCACGTGATATCGAAGCTATCAAGTAGAAACGGGGGAATTAGCAAAAATCACCTTTTATCAATTATCAGGTTGTTTTTTTGCTGTCTTTATCGACAAAG
This sequence comes from Providencia sp., assembly GCF_003533305.1. Classification (GTDB taxonomy): domain Bacteria; phylum Pseudomonadota; class Gammaproteobacteria; order Enterobacterales; family Enterobacteriaceae; genus Providencia. The sequence goes on from NZ_DOEH01000013.1 coordinate 167,127, forward strand.
TGATTATTCATCAAACAAACAGACGGGTTTTCTCAAAAATAGTGCAAAAAGCTGTTGACTGTCCTGCCTGTAATTAGCATAATGCGCTCCGCAACGCCGATGAAGGTAATGCAAAAGAGTTGGCTATGTAGCTCAGCTGGTTAGAGCACAACACTCATAATGTTGGGGTCACAGGTTCGAATCCCGTCATAGCCACCATAATTTGCGGGAGTGGCGAAATTGGTAGACGCACTAGATTTAGGTTCTAGCGCCGCAAGGTGTGCGAGTTCAAGTCTCGCCTCCCGCACCATTTCCTTCTCGGTGAAATAGATTTTAAGATTGGGGTATCGCCAAGCGGTAAGGCACTAGGTTTTGATCCTAGCATTCCCAGGTTCGAATCCTGGTACCCCAGCCAATCTTATCTATTTTTAATTTAATTAGTTGTGAGTATCCTCGGATGGGGTATCGCCAAGCGGTAAGGCACTAGGTTTTGATCCTAGCATCCCCAGGTTCGAATCCTGGTACCCCAGCCAACTACTTCCCTGTTAGGGTTGTCTTAGTAAAAATATCTTAAAGTTTTAAAATATTGAATGGCTATGTAGCTCAGCTGGTTAGAGCACAACACTCATAATGTTGGGGTCACAGGTTCGAATCCCGTCATAGCCACCATGATTGCGGGAGTGGCGAAATTGGTAGACGCACTAGATTTAGGTTCTAGCGCCGCAAGGTGTGCGAGTTCAAGTCTCGCCTCCCGCACCATTTCGCCTTCTAGGCAAATATAAATTTTAAAATTGGGGTATCGCCAAGCGGTAAGGCACTAGGTTTTGATCCTAGCATCCCCAGGTTCGAATCCTGGTACCCCAGCCATCTTCTAAACATATTCCCCTTTTAAAAAAACACCCAAATTTATAAAATATATTTCTAACTAACCTTTCCATACACCGTTAACCACAAATTCATTATTCATAACGTTAGCTTGTTGAAACCTAACCATTCAATATTTAATATCCTTTCTCAGGTTTGATCCCCAACTCGATCTATCTTTTATATTTTTATCACTTAATTTCATATAAATAGCGTAAATCTCTTTTCATAATCTGTTTTATTTAATACTGCAATTATAATTTAGCTAGCCCTTTGTCGTCCTGTTTCATTTCATATCAACATTTCGCATACATTATTTACCTTTACATAACTTTTCTGTCAATTATGTGACTTTAATCATTTCAATTTAACGAGCTAAAATGGTAATCTGCCCTCGAATTGTAGTTAGGTAAGATTAGTGGTAAGTAAAACCAAAACGTTTTCACCATTATAAATTTCTGTCCAATCTTCCATTCCCTAAAATCAGATCTCAAGCGCTAAAATTAGTTAAAAAACCTAATAATTATAAATTGCCATCACGCAATATTTTTACAGAGAAAATTTATGCGAAACATAATAAAACAACCATTATATAAAATCTTATATGTGCAGGTCATTGTTGCCATCGCGCTGGGTATCGCGTTAGGTCACTTTTACCCAGATATAGGAGAATCATTAAAACCGCTTGGTGATGCATTCATCAAAATCGTTAAAATGATTATCGCACCTGTTATCTTTTTGACTGTTGTTACTGGCATATCAGGCATGTCAAATATGAAGGCTGTGGGTAGCGTTGCGGGTAAATCAATGCTTTATTTCATTACCTTCTCCACGATTGCATTGGTTATCGGTCTTATCGTTGCCAATATTATCCAACCGGGTTCAGGTTTGAATATTGATCCCGCAACGCTAGATAGCAGCAAAGTTGCTGGCTATGTAGCAAAAGCACATGAATCATCCATTGTGGGCTTTTTGATGAATATCATTCCTGATACGGTTATCAGCCCATTGGTGAATGGTAATATTTTACAAGTTCTATTTATTGCGGTTATTTTTGGATTAGCGTTAGCAGCTACGGGTAAGCACGGAGAGCCAATCGTCCAACTGCTGCAAAACTTCTCTGAGCCAGTCTTCAAAATGGTTGCGATGTTAATGAAACTAGCACCTATTGGGGCATTTGGTGCGATGGCATTTACTATCGGTAAATATGGAATTTCATCCATCGGCAACCTAATGATGCTGATCATGACTTTCTACATCACTTCTTTATTATTTATTTTGGTTGTCCTTGGCGCTGTCGCGAAATACAACGGTTTCTCAATTATTGATTTGATTAAATATATCAAAGATGAATTGTGGCTTGTGCTAGGGACCTCTTCTTCGGAAGCGGCATTACCAAGTCTGATGAGAAAAATGGAACACGCAGGTTGTGAGAAATCGGTTGTTGGATTAGTGATACCAACCGGATATTCATTTAACCTCGATGGTACCAATATCTACATGACCATGGCGGCGCTTTTTATTGCGCAAGCGACTAATATCGAGCTCACTATCTGGGAACAAGTTTCATTGTTACTGGTTGCAATGATAAGTTCTAAGGGTGCAGCAGGTGTCACCGGCGCAGGTTTTATCACCTTAGCCGCTACATTGATGGTTGTGCCAAGTATCCCAGTTGCAGGTATGGCGCTGATACTCGGTATCGACCGTTTCATGTCTGAATGTCGAGCGTTGACCAACTTAGTAGGAAACGCTTGTGCGTGTATCGTTGTGGCTCGTTGGGAAAAAGAGTTAGACACTGAAAAATTAGCGCATGCATTTTCAGCTAAAAATGAAACTCTCGACTCAGTTCTTACTGAAGAAAGCACCATCAGTACTAATGTAAAAGACACTTCAACTGTTGAAATTCCTAATAATAAATAACATCTATTAAACTAAAATAAGCCGCAATTGCGGCTTATTTTTTATATCAAAAAACAATTAACTACAAACCTAATGCATATTTCAGCGCAAGTTTCTTTGCCTCGCCCGCTCTTTGCGCAGCCATCAATCCTAGGTTTCTCAGTATTTTCAAGCCCGGTATATTTTCACTAAATGCCATATAGAAAATATCCATACCTGCTTGCATGACTAAATTATCCGGTAAACGTCGACGCTGATAACGTTTTAAAACGTCCAAACTAGACCACGGCTCAAGATATTCTCGCGCACGGCTTACTACACTTAAAAGTGCATCCACATCACGATAACCAAGATTAACCCCCTGTCCTGCAAGTGGATTAATGGTATGCGCTGCATCGCCTATCAATGCTAATCCATCAATAACATAGCGATTAGCATGATGGCGTGTTAATGGGAATGCGCCTGAGGCAATTACAGAGACAGGACCTAAACGCTCAGGAAACGCACCACACACGGCGTCATTGAGTTGTTCTACGGTCATTGCCTGTAATCTTCTGATTTTCGCTGGACTGTCATACCAGACCAATGAGGCCCAATTATCATATAGTGGTAGAAATGCTCTTGGCCCTGAAGGGAAAAATTGCTGCCACGTTTTATCTTGCTGCGGTTGTGCCGTTTGTATCGTAATTAACATACACGACTGACGATACTGCCAACCACGGCTACCAATACCCGCCAATTTACGAACCTGAGAGTTAGCACCATCTGCGCCGACGACTAATTTTGTCTGTAGCTCCCGATTATCATCAAGCTCAACCATCCACTCTTTTTGCCCTTTCGGTTGAGACAAGTTAATCAACTGAGCAGGGCAAATAATCTCGAGATTGCTGTATTTTTCACATTCCTGCCACAAGGCTAATTGCAAAACGCGATTTTCAACCATAAAGCCCAGTTCGGGTAACCCTAAACTTTGAGCATCAAAAATCACATTACTGCCCGGCTCTTCCCATGTTTCGAGTGCTCGATAAGGCGCACTGCGCATCGACTCAACATGTTGCCATGCACCTAATTGTTTAAGTAATTCAACTGATGAGCTGCTGATAGCTGAGATACGAACATCTGGCGCACTTTGTGAATCAAAGGCGCCAGGTTTTGCTTTTTCAAGTAAAGCGACTCGCAGTCCTTCTTGGGCAAAACCCAATGCTGCCGCTGCGCCGGTCATTCCTGCGCCAACAACGACAACATCATAAAATTCTGTTAATTTATTCATCATGTTAGCTACTGTTAACTGTTTGATTTATGTAGTGTACCGAAAAATTGTTCCCCTCACAGGGAATATCTGCGTCTGAACGCTAGTCACTGATGCCGCAAATGAATACAATACTCGTCAATGTTTAAAACAATAGGCGAATAGCCTGCCCTTAAATACCTCGTAATGATATTATTTAGACAATGCGATTACAGGGTAAATGTTGCATTTACATCATCATTTCATGATGTCTATACACGAAATAATTCAAGATGCGTGTAGGCACCATCTAATGATAACACCCCTACAACTCGAAGTATGACGGGTATATGAAATAAATGCATACAAGCTCTCATAATAGGGTAGGACTTTGGATTTACAACGCGTTTCGGAGTCCATTACTTGCCACTTCGAAAACACCGGATACACGACATGTCGACGAATAAAAAGTTATATATTAAAACTTGGGGTTGCCAGATGAATGAGTATGACTCATCCAAAATGGTTTCTTTATTAGAAAATACCCACGGATATCAGTTAACTGATATTCCAGAAGAAGCTGACCTTTTGTTGCTAAACACCTGCTCTATCCGTGAAAAAGCGCAGGAAAAAGTTTTTCATCAATTAGGCCGCTGGAAGTTTTTCAAAGATAAAAACCCCGATATTATTATCGGTGTTGGCGGCTGTGTCGCATCACAAGAAGGTGATTTTATTCGCCAACGTGCGCCCAGTGTAGATATCGTCTTTGGCCCACAGACACTTCACCGCTTACCTGAAATGATTAATCAAGTTCAAGGTACTCGTAGTCCTGTTATTGATATCAGTTTCCCTGAAATTGAAAAATTCGACAATCTACCTGAACCTAAAGCAGATGGCCCAACCGCCTACGTTTCCATTATGGAAGGCTGCAATAAATACTGCACATTCTGCGTTGTTCCTTACACTCGTGGTGAAGAAGTCAGCCGTCCTTGTGATGATATTTTGTTTGAAATTGCACAATTAGCAGCGCAAGGCGTACGCGAAGTCAATTTATTAGGTCAAAATGTTAACGCCTATCGTGGTGCTACTTTTGACGGTGAAATTTGCTCATTTGCAGAATTACTACGTCTCGTTGCCGCTATCGATGGTATTGACCGTGTCCGCTTTATGACAAGCCATCCGATTGAATTTACAGACGATATTATTGAAGTTTACCGAGACACACCAGAACTTGTCAGCTATTTACACCTTCCAGTGCAAAGTGGCTCAGACCGTATTTTAACGATGATGAAACGGGCACATACCGCGCTAGAATTTAAAGCCATCATTCGTAAATTACGTGAAGCACGCCCAGGTATTCTGATTAGTTCTGACTTCATTGTTGGCTTCCCCGGCGAAACCACTGAAGATTTTGAAAAAACCATGAAACTGATTGCAGACGTTAATTTCGACATGAGTTTCAGCTTTGTTTACTCACCTCGCCCGGGTACGCCAGCAGCTGACTTACCTGATGACGTCAGCGAAGAAGAGAAAAAACAGCGTTTACACCTGCTACAACTTCGCATTAATCAGCAAGCCTTGAGCTTTAGCCGTACAATGCTAGGTTCTGTTCAACGTGTTTTAGTTGAAGGAATTTCACGTAAAAATGTAATGGAAATCTCAGGTCGTACCGAGAACAGCCGTGTCGTGAATTTTGAAGGCACACCGGATATGATAGGTAAATTCGTCGATGTAGAGATTGTCGATGCCTTTGCTAACTCCCTACGCGGTAAAATTATCCGCACAGAAGATGAGATGGATTTACGCTCTCAAGAATCTCCGGCGTCTGTTATCGCACGTACCCGTAAAGAAGATGAGCTTGGTGTAAGTAACTACCAGCCTTAACGATAGGATACTCAGTGACCAATCAAAAAACGTTGCAAATCGCAACACAAGAAATTTTTTTAGAGCCCGCAGATAATCAACGTTTAATGAGCCTTTGCGGGCCATTTGACGATAATATCAAGCAGCTTGAACGTCGCCTCGCAATCGAAATTAATCGCCGTGATAATCGTTTCAAATTATCAGGTAAGCCGCTTAATATCCAAGCTGCGAGCAAGATTTTGCGTCAACTTTATGTTGATACCGCGCCCGTTCGTGGTGTGACACCAAACATTACCACTGAAAATATTCATTTAGCGGTAGTCGACAGCCGAGTGCTAGAGCAATCTGCCGATAGCGTTCCTGATTATGGTAAAGCAGTCAACATTAAGACCAAACGTGGTGTCATCAAGCCACGCACTCCAAATCAGGCGCAGTATATTGCTAATATTTTGGATCACGATATTACTTTCGGTATTGGTCCTGCGGGGACGGGTAAAACCTACCTTGCAGTTGCCGCAGCAGTCGATGCTTTAGAACGTCAGGAAGTACGTCGTATTATGCTAACCCGTCCAGCGGTTGAAGCAGGTGAGAAACTCGGGTTTCTACCCGGTGATTTAAGCCAAAAGGTGGACCCTTATTTGCGCCCACTTTACGATGCGCTGTTTGAAATGCTTGGTTTTGAAAAAGTTGAAAAGCTCATCGAGCGCAATGTTATCGAAGTGGCGCCATTAGCTTATATGCGTGGTCGTACGCTCAATGATGCATTTATTATTTTAGATGAGAGCCAAAATACCACCATCGAACAGATGAAAATGTTTTTAACCCGCATTGGTTTTAACTCAAAAGCGGTTGTTACTGGTGATATTACACAAGTCGATTTACCTCGTGGCAGTAAATCAGGTCTAAAACACGCGATAGAAGTGCTATCCGATGTGGATGACCTCAGTTTTAATTTCTTCCATAGTGAAGATGTTGTGCGCCATCCAGTGGTAGCTAAAGTTGTAATTGCCTATGAAGCATGGGAAGAACAAGACAATAAACGCCGTCAACAGCTAAGAGAAGAAAAAGAACAAAGAGAATTTGAAAGGCAGGAAACTAACTAAATGAGCAACGTTATTCTTGATTTACAAATAGCTTGTGAAGATGCGGAAGGTTTACCTTCCGTAGCCTTGTTTCAACATTGGCTAGAAGCTGTTTTGCCTAAATTTCAAGCAGAAAGTGAAGTTACGATCCGCATAGTTGATGAAGCAGAAAGTCATCATTTGAATCTGACATATCGAGGTATGGATAAGCCCACAAATGTGCTTTCATTTCCTTTTGAAGCACCACCTGAAATCGAGCTATCTTTATTAGGTGATTTAATTATTTGTCGTCAGGTCGTTGAAAAAGAAGCGATGGAACAACAAAAAACTGCCGAAGAGCATTGGGCTCATATGGTAGTACATGGTTGTTTGCATTTACTTGGCTATGACCATATTGAAGATGATGAAGCAGAAGAAATGGAAACATTAGAAACTGAAATTCTCGCTGAACTAGGCTATGCCGACCCCTATCTTGCAGAAAAAGAATGATCTAACTATAATTTTTCAAGAACTGCTTTAAAAATAAAGCATTTTTTTACAAAAAACTGACTGGATTTCTCATGATAAACAGTCAGTTTTATGCTAAAAAGTATATATAAACTATTTTATTAACTAACCGATATTCTAAGTACTTCAATAATATATCTAAGCGCAGCAAAAACGCTGAGGTAGCCAATAACGCTGAGAGTAGCCAACAACGCTACAGTTTGAAGTATGACGAGTATAAACTGAGGAATAAGAAATTAACCGCCATGAGCGACGATAACTCTTCGAGTAACGATAACCCTGGCCCTAAGAAAGGGTTCTTTGCACTTTTAAATCACCTTTTCCACGGTGAACCTAAAAATCGTGATGACTTAGTCGAATTCATTCGCGACTCTGAACAAAACGATTTAATCGATCCTGATACCCGAGAAATGCTTGAAGGTGTGATGGATATTGCGGATCAACGCGTACGCGACATCATGATCCCGCGCTCCCAAATTGTTACCTTAAAACGTAATCAAACACTTGATGAGTGCCTTGATGTCATTATCGATTCCGCACACTCACGCTTTCCGGTGATCAGTGAAGATAAAGATCATATTGAAGGGCTATTGATGGCAAAAGATTTACTGCCATTTATGCGTACAGATGCCGAACCTTTCAGTATTGATAAAGTGTTACGTCAAGCGGTTGTTGTACCTGAAAGTAAACGAGTAGACCGTCTACTCAAAGAATTTCGCTCCCAACGCTACCACATGGCTATCGTTATTGATGAGTTTGGTGGCGTGTCTGGCTTAGTCACCATCGAAGATATTCTTGAATTAATCGTGGGTGAAATTGAAGATGAATATGATGACCAAGGTGACGTCGATGTACGTCAATTAAGCCAACATTCATATTCAGTTCGCGCCTTAACGCAAATTGAAGACTTTAATGATATTTTTGGCACTAATTTTAGTGATGATGAGGTTGATACTGTTGGTGGTTTGGTGATGCAAGCATTCGGACATTTACCTTCTCGAGGTGAAAGCATCACGATCGGCAATTATCAGTTTAAAGTCGCCATGGCTGACAGTCGTCGAATTCTCCTATTGCATGTGAAAATTCCTGACGATGCCCCAATTCCTACTTTGGAAGAAGAACAGGCTTAATGAACTTACCGTCAATCTATCAAAGCCAGTGGTTACGACTGCTTCTGGCTTTATTATTCGGGGCCAGTGGAACACTGGCTTTTTCGCCTTTTGATCTCTGGCCTGCTGCGCTTCTGTCCATTTTATTTCTCCAACTATTAACGTTACAAAGAAATGCGAAGCAATCTTTTGCTATCGCATTTGCGTGGGGATTTGGTTTATTCGGTAGTGGTGTTAATTGGGTTTACGTCAGTATCGCTGACTTTGGTGGCATGCCTGAAGCCGTCAATATATTTATCGTTATCTTACTGGCGGCATACTTAGCTTTATATCCGGGGCTATTTGGTGCATTACTTGCTCGCTTATCACCAAACCCAAATATCTGGCGATTTGCCTTTGCTGCCCCCGCACTTTGGCAATTAACTGAATTTTTACGTGGTTGGGTTCTCACCGGTTTTCCTTGGTTACAATTTGGTTATAGTCAAATCGATGGACCGATGAAAAGTTTGGCACCGATATTTGGTGTTGAAATGATGACTTTACTGTTATTTAGCATCAGTGGACTTTTGGCTCTCGCCATTGTTCGTAAGAAGTTTATCGCGCTCGCGGCAGCCACAGTAATCTTATTTGCGCCGCTACTTCTTAAAAATGTTCAATGGTTCACCCCACTTGAATCAAACAAAATGCAAGTTGCATTAGTGCAAGGCAATATACCCCAATCAATGAAGTGGGAAGCCGGATTCTTGCAGCAGACCAAAGATACCTATATGGCACTTTCTAGGCCTTATATTGGTAAAGCGTCGTTAATTATTTGGCCTGAATCGGCAGTACCTTCTGTCGAATTAGATAATCAAGTTTGGTTAAAATCTCTTGATAAGCTGCTACTCGAATCGAATACTCAATTAATTACTGGGATCGTCGATGCTAGGCCTATTGATGGTGAGTATGAATTTTATAACACTATCATTGTACTTGGTGATAAGAAACCGTATCTCTATCCGTCTAAAAATCGCTATAACAAACATCACCTAGTCCCTTTTGGTGAGTTTGTACCATTAGAGGATATTTTAAGACCAATTGCGCCTTTCTTTAACTTGCCAATGTCAGGTTTTAGTCGCGGTGATTATGAGCAAGCTCAGCTAGCCGTTGGTAATATTCATCTGACAGCCGCAATTTGTTATGAAATTATTTTGGGTTCCCAAGTTAGAGATAACTTTAAACCCGACACCGATTACTTACTGACAATTTCGAATGATGCGTGGTTTGGACAATCAATCGGTCCATGGCAGCACTTTCAAATGGCGAGAATGCGCTCTCTAGAACTTGGTCGTCCATTATTACGTTCAACGAATAATGGCATAACCGCAGTAGTTCGTGCTGATGGTACCATTCAAGATATGCTGCCACAGTTTAAAGCCGCCACACTTGCCACTGAAATTACACCAACAACGGGGCTAACCCCTTATGCACGTTGGAGTAACTATCCTATGTGGGGAGTAGTTGTTATTTTTGGTATTATTGGTTTTGCATTTAATCGACGCCAAAAACGTTAGTATAGAATTGATTTAATTGATAATTGGTTAGATAAAATTAAAGCCTAAATTAGCATTATAGAATTACCCCCAATAATTAATTATCCAACTATTGGGGGTAATTCATTGAGTTGATGCAAAAAGGTCTCCAACCATAAGATTGCTCACCTTTTTATTTTAGAATGATGCAATCCACATGCGAGCTCTAAGTCCTAATGAGCTTGTCCAACCTGATGTAAAACTCACTAGCTCACCGTTATCGATAATCATAAATGTCGGTGTTGCACTCACTCCAACAATATTAGCAAGCTGTCCATTGATGTCATTAATAACGGGGAATACTAAATCCTTTTTTTCCATTCCAGCCAATAATCGTGAAGTTTCCCCCGAACGAATAGCAATAGAAATAACGGGGACTCCTGATTTAGCTAAATCGGAAACCGTCGGCGAGGTAATTTTACAAATCCCACACCACGTTGCCCAAAAATAAACCAAAATAGGTTTTTCTTTACTCAGTTCAGCCAACGAAACCGTTTCACCACTCGCTAATGTTTGCGATTCCAATAATGCAGGGGCTAGGCTTTGCGGTTTACGCCAAAGATCCATCACTGTAAAAACAACAAATAAAATAATTGCTAAAACAATGAGTTCTTTAGACCACTTTTTTAGTCTAGTCATCATAATAATTAACCATTAATAAATTAAATTATTCAAATCATAGATACACTAAAGCCAAACATCTCAAAAAATGAATGTTTGAATATTGTACTAATATTTGAAATACAACGAAGCTCCAACCCTCTAAGATTTATCCTCTAAATAGTTCGAGTTATAAGGTTCTTTAAAAATTTGAGTTGTAGAATTCTCTAAAATTTATCCTCGAAATAGTTCGAGTGGTAGGTAGGCGGCAAGTGAAACTAAGCCCTAAGAGCATACATAAGTATGTGACTAGGGTTAGTTAAGCGCAGCCAACACCCCTACCGCTCGAAATATGAAGAGGATTCAATTCTCTAAATAGTTCGAGTGGTAGGTAGGCGGCAAGTAAAACTAAGCCCTGGGAGCATACATAAGTATGTGACTAGGGTTAGTTAAACGCAACCAACACCCCTACCGCTCGAAATATGAAGAGGATTTATTTGAGCTTAGCCAGCTGCTCCTTAACTATGCTCTCAAACTGCTGAGCATCAATCGCTCCGGGGATCAACTCATCGCCCACCAATGTTGCTGGCGTTCCGTTTACACCTAGTTTCTCTGCTAACATCATATTACTGCGAATGCCTTCACGACTCTTATCACTAGCTTTGAGGTTTTCATTACCTGTAGCTTTGAGCGCTTCTTTGATATTTGCATCCGTTAGCATGCCTTGTTTTTGCATAAACTTATGATGCAGTGCTTCAAACGCTTTTGGATTTTCTTGCCATAGGGTCATTACTAGTTGAGAGGACTCTAAAGAAGTTTGTCCTTTGAATGGCAAATATTTGATGACCACTGCAACATCTGGATTCTTTTCCACCAGCTCAATTAATTGTGGATCAAAGCGCTTACAGAATGGACAGTTAAAATCAGTAAAGTTAACAAGAACAAGCTTTGCATCCTTTGATCCAATTCGTGGACTTGTTGGATCATTAAATAACGCATTGTGCTCTTCTTTGAGCGTTGTTTTCATTTGAGCTTGTTGCTTTTCACCTTGCTTAGCTTGTAACGCTGCTATTGCTTCCTCGAGGATCTCTGGATTTTCAACTAAGGTATCACGAACCAATTTACGAACTTGTGCTTCTTGATCTGCCGTTAATGGAGCCGCATGCGCGGTTGCACCTAGCATTAGCGATGAGAATAGAACAGCTAAAATTGTTTTTTTCATTTTTCGGCTCCTTTGGCCTCTTTCATAATTGATAATAATGATTCACGATCAAGTATCGTTGACAGTATTTTTCCCTCTGTCAAATTAGGGCCATAAATTTGATTAAATGGAACCGCGACTTGCCCACGCTTTTGTAAAAATGCAGTAATTTCAGGTGATGGTTTAGTCCAATCACCTCTTAATGCAACAATGTCGGGCGCACTCAATGCTTGCTGAACTTCATCTCTTAGCAATACATTATATTTATTTGCCTTACAGGTTACGCACCAATCAGCAGTAACATCAATAAATACACGCTTATTGTCAGACAACGCTTGCACAATCGCTTGCTCAGTTAATGGCTGCCAGTTAACACTGTCTTTAACCATAGACTGACTTCCACTTTTTTGCTCAAGGACCATCCAGCTAAAACCACTCGCAAGCAATGCAAATACAATGAACGGAAGGATAGCTTTACGTAATCCATTATTTTTTGCGATAAATATGATTAATAAAACTAAAAAGGCAATCGCAATAACAAGTGTATAAGTTGCACCAAAATGAGGAATTAGTAAGCTTATTAACCATAAACTTGATATCAACATCATCATACCAAGTACAGCGCGTAGCTTACTCATCCAAGCACCAGGCTTTGGTAACAGTTTTGCAATAGCAGGAAAAGCAGCTATCAATAACCAAGGTAAACTCATCCCTAACCCGAGAGCGGTAAATATTAGCCATAGCTCACTCATTGGTGCCGCAAGTGCGAACGCTACCGCCGTTCCCAAAAAAGGTGCTGAGCACGGTGTTGCCAGTAAGGTCGCAAAAACGCCTTGCCAGAAATGCCCACTATTGCCATGACCACCCGCGGTAGCTAAACGCGTATTCGTCTTACTTCCGAGATTAATTTCAAATAAGCCAAATAGATTTGCGGTAAAGAGTGCAGTAACTAACACCATAAATCCAATAAACCACGGGTTTTGAAATTGAATTCCCCAACCAACCGCTTGTTGACCGACTCTCAATAACGTCATTAACAGAGCAAGTAACCAAAAAGAAACAAGAATTCCGGATGAAGATAATAAGAATTGACGACGAATCGTTTTTTGCTCACCTTGAGGCACCATCAAGACAGAACCAAGTTTCATGGCGAGAACAGGTAAAACGCAAGGCATCAGGTTTAAAATAAGCCCACCGAGTATTGCAAATACGATTATCTGCCACAGTGGAATAGATGTCCCACCCTCTGATATACCTGAGCCAGTATAAGGTGTAACTTTGGCGGTAATTTGTTGAGAAACATCACCATCAGTGACAACAAAAGAGATATCTTTACCGATTAAATTAGGCGATTCACCACCCCAATCATCACTCACTTCTATTGATGCGATTAAACTATTTCCTGATATTTTGATTTTGGGTACGCCAAGCGCTGCCCCTTCAATAACATCAGTGAAAATATTGGGTTTTCCCCACTCAGCATCAGTACTCTTTTGTAATTCAACAATTAACTTATTGCCCGAAAACCCAGCTAACACTTGTTCAACAAGGCCACTGGTTGGCGGTACGCCACCTTTGGCTTGATTGAAAGCCCAAGTAAAATCAGCAGAGACGGGTTCGGTTAAATCGAGTTCAAATGGATAGTCGGTCAAAATACAGACATTACTGCAAGTCGACAGTGTTAAAATGCCTGACAACTTGTCGAGCTTTTCGTCACTGGTGACGGTAATGGGAAAGACGATATCGCCCATGTAGCCTTGTGTTGATACACCAGCAACATCAAAGCGTCCCGGTGCTGGCCATTGCCAATCTACCGAGCTAACAGGTGATGTCCACTTAATTTCAGGTGCAACGCCCCCTTCTCCCGGTGAGCGCCAATAGGTCTTCCAACCCTCTTCTAACTTTACATCCAATAATATGTCAATCTTGCCATTTTCTTGTGTCGAGCTTAGCAAGCGAACGTCCACATGCCTTGGGCTATTCTCGGTCATCCAACCTGTATTTGCAGGTTGTAACCAGCCCGTATCGGCAGCGTGTAAGCCACTCGAAAAAATAGCAAATAAAATAAATAACGTATTAATCAAAAAACGCATGTTTCCTCCAGAATAAATGATACCACCCAATTAAAAATCGTGGTTTTTTAATTCCGAAGATTACAAAACTGTAAGTGGCGCCGGACTCTGGGAGGGGCATGTTTCTCTTCACGATTTGCTCTATGTATAAATAGGTTAGTGCAAAAAATAGCTAATGCAGCCAAAGAAAGAAACACAAAGAAAAAAGGTTCAATGACCGCAGGTATCAATGTCATTAATGATTTAGCGCTGAGCTCACAGGTTGAAAGATTTGAGTCACTTTGACTTTGTTGTTCAGTATAGGAAAAAGAAGATTCAGCAGTCGATGACATTTGCACAACAGGCGTTGTTACAAAAAAATGGGCGAACAGACGTTCTCCGACGGCTCGTTGATTCATGCAAACCAATACCATCAGACAGGCGAGTAATACTAATCCATTGCCTAATTTAAAATGTCTGTTCATGCGTTTTTTCTATTTACTTTCCTGAAATTACAATCATTCGTTGCTTTTTATTTCAAATCATCAATCTATGCAAGTTACTTATCTATAAGCTAAATACAGGCTACATCTTACACAGCAAAACACCATGCACAAGTGGCATCATCTAACTTTACAAATACGCCTTATTTTTATTTAGTTTTATTCCTATCTTTATCTAAATTTAGGCACAGTAATTGCAACATGAACATTAGAAAACAAAAAGTGAGGATAATTTGCACTTTGTCAGTGCATGACTATCAATTTAAGGCACTTACTCACCATATTAGTGCAGTAATTCAAAAACTGCCCAAATAATATGCGAGATGGCTCCCGAATTTGAAACAATTCATTTTCATTATTTAACAAATTTAATTACTTTTTAACAATAATAAAACATATAGCCGATGACTGCAGTATTTATAAATCTGCGAAACATCAGCAAACACAACATAGCAAAGCCAAAATAATTCAAATTGCGGCCCCAAAGGCTACAAATTGAAATATAACAGTTATACACCGATGTTCTAAAGGAGCAGTAATTATGCGTATAAGTAAGCTTGTATTATCAATGATGATTTTGGGTGCTACCTGCGCAGTTCAAGCAGACGAATTAAACGGTACTTTGAAAAAAATTAAAGACAATGGCGTGATTGTTGTTGGTCATCGTGAGTCATCAGTTCCGTTCTCTTACTACGATAACAGCCAAAAAGTTGTCGGTTATTCACAGGATTACTCAAACGAAATCGTTGATGCTGTGAAAAAGAAACTCAACATGCCTGACTTAGACGTCAAACTTATTCCTATTACCTCACAAAATCGAATTCCTTTGCTTCAAAATGGAACTTTTGACTTCGAGTGTGGCTCAACCACAAACAACTTAGAGAGACAAAAACAAGCCGCATTCTCTAATACCATATTTGTAGTAGGTACTCGCTTACTAACAAAAAATGACTCTGGTGTTAAAGACTTTGCTGATTTAGCTGGAAAAAATGTAGTTGTTACCTCAGGAACCACTTCTGAAATTCTGCTTAATCAACTCAACGATGAAAAGAACATGAAAATGCGCATTATCAGTGCGAAAGATCATGGCGATTCATTCCGTACTTTAGAATCAGGTCGTGCTGTTGCATTTATGATGGATGACGCACTTCTTGCCGGTGAGCGCGCTAAAGCGAAAAAAACTGAAATGTGGGAAATTGTAGGCAAACCGCAAACAGAAGAAGCTTATGGCTGTATGTTGCGTAAAGACGACCCGCAATTCAAAGCGCTTATCGATGAAACTATTGCAAAAGCTCAAACATCAGGTACAGCAGAAAAATCCTTTGACCGTTGGTTTAACCAACCAATTCCACCTAAAAATCTTAATTTGAAATTTACCTTGTCTGATGAAATGAAAGCGCTATTCAAATCACCAAATGACAAAGCATTAAACTAATAAAAAGACAAACAGGGTGTTACTGAAGTAAGAGTTGCAAGGCGGTCGTTCCCGCCTTGCATCCTCTTCACAGTATTCGGGACAATCTAATTGCCCACAGGAAGTGAGATTATGTCTATCGATTGGAATTGGGGGATTTTCCTACAGGAAGCCCCGTTTGGGAATACCACCTACTTAGGGTGGCTAATATCTGGCTTTGAAGTTACTGTTACGCTTTCTATTTGCGCATGGATTATTGCGTTTTTAGTCGGCTCTTTCTTTGGTATTTTACGTACCGTACCTAATCGCTTTTTATCTTTCTTAGGCACCGCCTACGTTGAACTATTCCGTAATGTCCCGTTAATCGTTCAATTCTTTACTTGGTACTTAGTGGTTCCTGAGCTTTTACCAAAATCTATTGGCGATTGGTTTAAGATGGAATTAGACCCGAATTACCAGTTTTTCCTCTCATCGATGCTATGCCTTGGCTTGTTCACCGCTGCTCGAATGACCGAGCAAGTCCGTGCCGCTATTCAATCTCTACCTAGAGGGCAAAAAAGCGCAGCTTTAGCGATGGGGTTAACATTACCTCAAACTTATCGCTATGTATTACTGCCAAATGCCTATCGGGTTATTTTGCCACCTATGACATCTGAAATGCTGAATTTAGTCAAAAACTCAGCCATTGCATCAACAATTGGATTAGTGGATATGGCTGCGCAAGCAGGAAAATTGCTTGATTACTCCGCTCATGCATGGGAATCATTCACTGCAATTACATTAGGTTATGTCGGTATCAACGTTGTCATTATGATTTTAATGACTTTGCTTGAGCGTAAAGTTCGCTTACCTGGCACACTAGGAGGGCGATAAGATGATTTATGATTTTGATTGGAGCTCAATAGCACCAAGTATGCCATTTTTGATTGATGGCTTCATTGTAACTGCCAAAATTACTATAACTGCAATCGTAGTAGGGATTTTATGGGGAACTGTACTTGCAGTAATGAGACTATCTCGTTTTGCCCCTATTCGTTGGTTTGCAGCGCTGTATGTAAACACTTTCCGATCAATCCCTCTTGTCATGGTATTGCTATGGTTTTATTTAATCGTGCCTACCTTATTACAAAATGTTCTAGGCTTATCTCCAAAAAATGATATTCGTTTAATTTCAGCAATGATAGCCTTTTCCCTTTTTGAAGCTGCCTATTACTCCGAAATTATTCGTGCAGGTATTCAAAGTATCTCTAGAGGGCAAGCTTCAGCAGCACTCGCACTTGGTATGACACATATGCAAACCATGAGGCTGATTGTGTTACCTCAGGCATTTAAAGCCATGGTACCGTTACTACTAACTCAAGGCATTGTGTTGTTTCAGGATTCATCACTCGTCTATGTATTGAGTTTGACTGATTTCTTCCGCACCGCTACCAATATAGGTGAGCGTGATGGGACACAGGTAGAGATGGTATTATTTGCGGGTCTGGTGTACTTTATTTTCAGTTTTGGCGCTTCCATGTTAGTGAATTATCTTAAGAAAAGGACTGTTTCATGATAACCCTGAAAAATGTATCCAAATGGTATGGCCAATTTCAGGTGCTCACTGATTGCACAACTGAAGTCAAAAAAGGCGAAGTTGTGGTTGTTTGTGGCCCATCTGGTTCTGGTAAATCCACATTAATAAAAACAGTGAATGGTTTAGAACCTATTCAACAGGGTGAAATCTTTGTTAATGACATTCAAGTCAATAGTAAGAAGACTGACCTTGCAAAACTTCGCTCTAAAGTCGGCATGGTGTTCCAACACTTTGAACTTTTTCCGCACCTATCTATTATTGAAAATTTAACACTGGCACAAGTTAAGGTGTTAAATCGAAATAAAAAAGAAGCGGAAGTAAAAGCGTTAAAGCTACTTGAGCGAGTAGGCTTATCAAGCCATGCAAATAAATTCCCTTCACAATTATCCGGTGGTCAGCAGCAACGTGTCGCCATTGCTCGTGCTCTGTGCATGGACCCTATTGCAATGCTATTTGATGAGCCAACTTCGGCACTTGATCCAGAAATGATCAACGAAGTACTCGATGTAATGGTTGAGCTAGCGAATGAAGGAATGACCATGATGGTGGTTACTCACGAAATGGGCTTTGCTAAAAAAGTCGCTAATCGCGTTATCTTTATGGATGAAGGCAAAATTGTTGAAGACAGTAAAAAAGAAGACTTTTTTGCTAATCCAAAAACGGACCGCGCCAAAGATTTCCTTGCTAAAATTTTGCATTAATTAATCTTTAACTATAATTAATTATTATTCATTGTTGTGGTGTTTATTTAAACACCACAACAACATAAAAGCCTATAATATCAATCCGTCCCCCTATCATCTAACATTTATAGTACTGTGTCGTTTAGACCATAAAATGATAAATAGATAATTCAATAATTAAAATATGACAGGCAACGTTGCTTAAGGCTTGTTGTTATTGGGCATGATCCGTTATGCTATAGCGATCTCATTCATAGAAAAGAAATTAACGCTACTTTTGTTGTAGCCTTTACTCGCCATAGGATTATCGGTGCCATGCAAGAACAATATCGTCCAGAAGATATAGAGCCTAAAGTACAGAGTCACTGGGATAAAAAAGAAACATTTAAAGTGACTGAAGACAACAGCAAAGAGAAATACTACTGCCTGTCCATGCTACCTTACCCTTCTGGCCGACTACACATGGGCCATGTGCGTAACTACACCATTGGTGATGTTATCTCTCGCTACCAACGAATGTTAGGCAAAAATGTACTTCAACCTATTGGTTGGGATGCATTTGGCCTGCCTGCTGAAGGCGCCGCAGTTAAAAATAACACGGCACCAGCACCTTGGACTTATGCCAATATCGATTACATGAAAGGCCAACTGAAAATGTTGGGCTTTGGTTATGATTGGAGCCGTGAAGTCACGACTTGTACACCTGAGTATTATCGCTGGGAACAATGGTTCTTTACTAAACTATATGAAAAAGGCTTAGTTTATAAAAAAACCTCAGCGGTTAACTGGTGTCCACACGACCTGACCGTCTTAGCTAATGAACAAGTGGTTGACGGCTGCTGCTGGCGCTGTGATACCCCTGTTGAGCGTAAAGAAATTCCGCAGTGGTTCATTAAAATCACCGATTATGCAGAAGAGCTACTTAACGATCTGGATAAACTGGAAGATTGGCCTGAACAAGTTAAGACGATGCAACGCAACTGGATTGGTCGTTCTGAAGGAACTGACATTACCTTTAATGTTGCTGATCGTGATGAAACTTTAACCGTTTATACCACTCGTCCAGATACCTTTATGGGCGCAACTTATGTTGCTGTTGCCGCAGGCCACCCTCTGGCACAAGAAGGTGCAGCTAACAATCCTGAACTTGCTAAATTTATTGATGAATGCCGTAATACCAAAACTGCCGAAGCAGAAATGGCAACGATGGATAAAAAAGGCATGGCGACTGGTCTTTATGTTATCCACCCATTAACACAAGAAAAACTCCCAATCTGGGTCGCAAACTTTGTCTTAATGGAATACGGCACTGGCGCAGTAATGGCAGTTCCTGCTCACGACCAACGTGACTGGGAATTTGCGCATAAATATAATCTGCCAATTAAAGGCGTTATTGCGGATGCAAATGGCAATGAGCCTGACTTGTCACAAGAAGCAATGACAGAAAAAAATTCCCTGATCAATTCAGGTGAGTTTAGCGGACTAAGCAATGAAGCGGGCTTTAATGCAATTGCCGATAAACTGGTCGCTATTGGTGTTGGCAAACGTAAAGTTAACTATCGCTTACGTGATTGGGGCGTTTCACGTCAACGTTATTGGGGCGCACCAATTCCAATGGCAACATTGGAAGACGGCACTGTCGTTCCAGTTCCAGAAGACCAACTTCCGGTTATTCTGCCTGAAGATGTCACCATGAACGGCATTACTAGCCCAATTAAAGCCGATCCTGAGTGGGCAAAAACCACGATTAACGGACAACCGGCTCTACGTGAAACAGATACCTTTGATACCTTCATGGAATCATCTTGGTACTATGCACGTTATACTTGTCCACAACATCAAGAAGGCATGTTAGATCCTGCGGCTGCAAACTACTGGCTGCCAGTAGATCAGTATATTGGTGGTATCGAACACGCTATCATGCACTTAATGTATTTCCGTTTCTTCCACAAATTAATGCGTGATGCAGGATTAGTTAACTCTGATGAGCCAGCAAAACGCTTACTGTGCCAAGGCATGGTACTTGCGGATGCATTCTACTATACCGGCAGTGATGGTCATCGAGTTTGGATTTCACCGGCAGATGCTATCGTTGAACGTGATGAAAAAAATCGTGTTATTAAGGCAGTAGACAGTGAAGGCCATGAACTGGTTTATACCGGTATGAGCAAAATGTCTAAATCTAAAAACAATGGTATTGACCCACAGTTGATGGTTGAAAAATACGGTGCTGATACTGTTCGCTTATTTATGATGTTCGCAGCCCCACCTGAGTTAACCCTTGAGTGGCAAGAATCGAGCGTTGAAGGTGCAAACCGCTTTGTGCGTCGTGTCTGGCGCCTAGTTCATGAACATTCACAAAAAGGCACAACACAACCTTTAGATATCAGTACATTGACAGCTGAACAAAAAGATTTACGTCGTGACCTACATAAAACTATCGCTAAAGTGACTGACGATGTGGGTCGCCGCTATGCATTTAACACTGCGATTGCTGCTGTCATGGAATTCATGAATAAATTAGTCCGTGCACCTCAAGAAACAGAGCAAGATCGCGCCCTGATCCAAGAATCACTTGAAGCAATTACATTAATGCTATCACCAATTATCCCACACGCTTGTTTCGAAATGTGGCAAGCACTTGGTCATAATGAAGATATTGATTTTGCTCAGTGGCCTATTGCCGATGAAAAAGCCATGATTGATGACACCAAACTGGTTGTTGTCCAAGTTAATGGTAAAGTTCGCGGCCGTATCACTGTCCCTGCAGATGCTAATCAAGATTTCGTTCTTGAAATGGCATCACAAGAGGCCAGTGTTACAAAATACCTCGAAGGCGTTAATATTCGCAAAGTTATTTATGTTCCAGGTAAATTACTGAACTTAGTTGTTGGCTGATAAGGAGGCCAGGTGCGTTATCTGATAACTTTACTATTAAGCCTGTCGGTGCTAGTCACCGCAGGTTGCGGTTTTCGTCTACAAGGGACTACGCAAATTCCTGAAGAATTGAAAACGCTACAACTGAGTTCAAATGATCCTTATAGCTATCTCACCAGAGCATTAAGGGAACAACTTAGACTAAATAACGTCACAATCCTTGAAAATGGTAGTGCAAGTGTACCTATTTTGAAAATTACAACGTCATCTGAAAAAACAGAAACAGTGTCGATTTATCAAGATGGTAAGGCTGCGGAGAAACAACTGACTTTTGTCATGAATGCGCAAGTATTAATGCCAGATGGCTCAATTTATCCAATACAAAGTCAGGTTGAACGAACCTTCTTTGATAACCCATTAGAAGCTCTTGCAAAAGATGCTGAAAATGAATTGGTTAAACAAGAAATGCAGCAACAAGCCGCACGTATCTTAGTCCGTAAATTGTTGGTTGTTCATACGGCCGAGCTTGAAAAAACGAAAGCTAAAGCTGCTGAGCCAGTTTCTACACCATAATGACGCGTATTTATCCTGAACAGCTGGCCTCTTCGTTGCAAGAGTCTCTTAGAGGCCGCTATTTAATTTGGGGCAATGAGCCCCTTCTTATTCAAGAAAGCCAAGATGCCATTCGTAAAGCGGCACAACTACAAGGCTTTGAAGAACATTTTGTCTTTTCATTAGAGCAAAATACTGACTGGGATGAGATTTTTAGCCTCTGTCAGGCACTTAGCTTATTCGCTAGCCGTCAAACACTCACTTTGTTTTTACCTGAAAATGGGGCTAATGCAGCGATGGCGGAAAAGCTAATTCAATTAGCTCAGCTACTTCACCCTGATTTGCTGTTAATCTTACGTGGTCATAAACTCACTAAAGCACAAGAAAATAGTGCTTGGTTTAAAGCCATTAGCCAAGATAGTATTTATATCAGTTGTTTAACACCTGAATATCAACGGCTACCTCAGTGGGTATCTAAGCGTGCTTACAGTATGCAACTAACAATAGATACTGAAGCAAATCAACTATTATGTTATTGCTACGAAGGCAATCTACTCGGGCTAGCTCAAGCACTCGAACGGTTATCATTACTTTACCCCGATGGTAAATTAACCTATCCCCGCGTTGAAAATGCAGTCAATGACTCCGCTCATTTTACTCCATTCCATTGGGTTGATGCACTGCTAGCCGGAAAATCTCGTCGTTCATGGCACATTTTAGAACAACTTCGACAAGAAGATGTCGAGCCTGTCATTCTTCTTCGTTCTATTCAACGTGAACTACTATTACTGATTACCTTAAAACGTCAATCAAAGGTCACGCCGCTAAAAACCTTGTTTGATCAACACAAGGTCTGGCAAAACCGTCGTGGGCTATTAGGCGAAGCATTGCAACGTTTGAGTTTGCAACAATTACAATCAGCATTAAAATTACTCACCCAAGCTGAAATACATATCAAACAAGATTTCAGCCATTCTGCATGGCCCGACCTTCAGACTTTATCCATGTTATTATGCGGCAAAGCACTGGCAGAAAACTTCATTCATAATTTATAAGCTGTCATAACTCGTACACTTTCATAATCTACAGATAAGACGATTGGCAAACTAATGATGACAAATAATCAGCAAGGCCTTCAGGCGTTATTTGGTGGAACTTTTGACCCCATTCATTATGGGCACTTACGTCCGGTTGAAGCACTTGCTAAGCAAGTCAATTTGCAAAAAGTCATTTTATTACCAAATCATGTCCCCCCTCATCGCCCCCAGCCTGAAGCAAGCCCAATGCAGCGGCTCGAAATGGTGCGATTAGCGATTCAAGGCAATCCTTTATTTACTATTGACACTCGTGAACTCGAAAAGAATTCGCCATCATACACTCTTGAAACTTTAATTGCGTTTCGCCAAGAATTGGGTCCAAGGCAACCTCTTGCCTTCATTATTGGTCAAGATTCGTTACTATCAATTCATACATGGTATGGGTGGGACAAGTTATTAGATAACTGTCATTTATTGGTTTGTTCACGCCCCGGTTATGCGACCCATTTTACCGATCCCACTATGCAAAATTGGCTACAGCAACATAAAACGGAAAACCCAGACCAATTACGCCATACTCCCCATGGTTATATCTTTTTAGCCGACACACCTCTCGTCAACATTTCAGCCACTGAAATACGTCAAAATTTAAGCGCGGGTTTAAATTCAGAGAAATCATGTAATGAATTAATCCCAGAAGCGGTCATGAACTATATTAAGCAACAACATTTGTATCAGAAATAGGGTAACTCTCTGACCTGTTCGCAGTTTGGATACGGTTCAAAATAATATTGAGCACTCAAATAATTATCTGGATATTGATTCAGTAATTGTCGTAGCATAGCCAAAGGTAAATTTAGGGATATATTCCCTTCTCGATACTCATCAATCAAACATAATAGGTGTTTTTTTTCATCTTTAGTCGCCTTATGTTTAAAATATCCTTGAATATGGCTCAGTGCATTTATCTGTATATTTCTTGCGGGTGTTTGCGACAAAATGGTCATTAGCTGAGTTTTATATTCAATCAGAAAATTATTTAACTGACTAAGTTCATTTCTTTTACTGCTAATATTTGCAACACTTTTACCTGTTAATTGATAACCTTTTGGCGAGTATGCCATTATTAAATATTTGTATCGGCTATGAAATTGAATGATTTCATGATGAGTCAAATGGAGCGATAATTGCGCTAATCGCAGTAAGGTGTGAATCTGAATTAAAAATCGATCAAGATGTTCAGGGCTCTGCCATTCATCATCAATCAAAATCGGCATATTTTCAGGAAAACTTACCCGCTGCTGCTCATAAACACCGCTGCTACAAATAATACCAACACCATCAAACTCGTTACCGACCGAAATATCCTGAGGCACTAATTCAAAAAATGAAGCTGTTAACTGCTGAACTTGTTCGGATGGAAAATTTATTTCACCTAATAGAATAATTTTTTGTTTTATTAATTGCACAATGTCCCTCTTATCCTAAAATACGTTTAGAGCATAAAAATAGTGGTTAACTTTGTAAAGTTAATACAAATTCCTTGCTCAAATGACGAGATATCCCTATAAATTCCCAACCACGACGAATAAAAAATAATTTAGCCGATTTTTATTAAAATCTAGGGTAAAATGGCTGCGCTTTAAATGGGGCTAATCCCTCACTCACAGCCTTACTATAAGCTATATTTTGCTTTAAGCTGTATTTAACATGATATTTTGTCAATTTGATTAAAAGGTGAACCTTTTGCAAGGAACTGAACTCCAAAAATTTATAATCAACCAACTTGATGATGCTAAAGCTGAAGATATCATCACTATTGATGTTCATGAAAAATCAAGTATTACTGACCAGATGATTATCTGTTCAGGAACATCAAGCCGCCATGTAATGTCTGTAGCCGATAGATTAGTTGACGCTTGCCGTAAAAATGGTCTGATACCTCTAGGCGTTGAAGGACAAGGCGTTTCTGATTGGGTTATTGTTGATCTTGGCGAAGCTATCGTGCACATCATGCAAGACGAAAGCCGTCGCATGTATGAACTCGAAAAGCTTTGGAGCTGAGTTTGAAATTACAACTCATTGCTGTTGGTACAAAAATGCCGGACTGGGTACAGACCGGCTTTATGGATTACCTCCATCGTTTCCCCAAAGATATGCCGTTTGAATTAACGGAAATTCCAGCAGGGAAACGGGGAAAAAATGCAGATATTAAGCGAATTCTAGAAAAAGAAGGTGAGCTTATGCTCGCTGCGGTAGGTAAAGGTAATCGAATCGTTACTCTCGATATTCCCGGTGATAAATGGGATACCCCAAAACTTGCTGTACAGTTAGATAAATGGAAGCAAGATGGCCGTAATGTTAGCTTGTTGATCGGTGGCCCTGAAGGCCTCTCACCTGCTTGTAAAGCAGCAGCAGAACAAAGCTGGTCACTATCTGAACTAACGCTACCTCATCCTCTCGTTCGTGTCCTTGTTGCCGAAAGTCTTTATCGGGCATGGAGTATTACGACTAATCACCCTTATCATCGGGAATAGTCAGGTTTTAATATGTTCAATATGGTAATGGGATGAAAACACAACACACCCCTTTTCGCGACCATACCGCTGAGTCTGTCTTATTTATTCGCCGGGCATTAATTGCTTTTGGCATTATTATCATTTTACTCTCTATTCTCATCACCAATTTGTATCACTTACAAATCGTACGTCATGAGGATTACCAAACTCGATCAAATGATAACCGCATTAAACTCGTCCCTATTCCGCCAAGTCGTGGAATTATTTATGATAGAAAAGGCACTCAACTTGCCCTCAACAGTAGTTTCTATCAACTCGAAATTGTCCCAGAAAAAGTTGATAACCTTCAAGATACCTTAGAAAAACTAAGGGATGTAGTTGGCCTCACAGATGAAGATATCACCAATTTTGAAAAAGAGCGTAAACGCTCCCGACGCTTTACCTCTATCGCCTTAAAAACTCGGCTAGATGAAGTACAAGTTGCTCGTTTTGCTGTCAATCAATACCGTTTCCCAGGTCTTGAAGTAAAAAGCTATCAACGCCGCTCATACCCCTACGGTTCTGCATTAACCCATGTTATCGGCTATGTTGCTAAAATTAATGATAAAGATGTTGAACGTCTTGATAGAGAAGGCTTATTAGCTAACTATGCGGCAAGCCATGATATTGGCAAATTAGGTATCGAGCGCTATTACGAAGATATATTGCATGGTAAAACAGGTTATGAGGAAGTTGAAGTTAACAGCCGCGGTCGCGTTATCCGTCAGCTACATGAACAGCCCCCTCAGGCTGGACGCGATATATACTTAACTATCGATCTTGAACTGCAAACTTATATCGAAAAATTACTCACCACTAGCCGCGCCGCCGTGGTCGTCACAGACCCGCGTAATGGTGAGATACTTGCATTAGTTTCTAACCCTAGCTATGACTCCAATCTGTTCGTCAATGGAATATCAAATAAAGATTATCAGGCGCTACTGACTAATCCTGATAGGCCATTAATAAATAGAACAACTCAAGGTCTCTATCCACCTGCGTCAACCGTTAAACCGTTTATTTCAGTAGCTGCATTGAGTGAAAAAGTCATTACGCCAAACACCACGATTTTTGACCCGGGTTGGTGGCAACTTCCAGGCTCCGAGAAACGTTATCGTGACTGGAAACGTTGGGGACATGGCAAACTAAATGTGATGAAATCCATCATTGAATCTGCGGATACATTTTTTTACCAAGTCGCCTATGACATGGGAATTGACCGATTATCAGCCTGGATGACGCGATTTGGCTTTGGTACCTATACCGGTATTGATCTACTAGAAGAATATTCTGGCATAATGCCAACTCGTGAATGGAAACAAAATCGCTATAAAAAGCCTTGGTATCAAGGTGATACTATCCCTGTAGGCATTGGACAAGGCTATTGGACTGCGACGCCAATTCAAATGTCTAAAGCATTGATGACGTTAATTAATGATGGGCAAGTCAAAACACCTCACTTACTGTATGGTACCAAATTAGGTAATGCTATGGTGCCATATGAAGATAAAGAAACTACGCAAATAGGTGATATCCATTCTGGGTTTTGGGAACTGGCCAAACAAGGCATGTATGGCGTTGCAAATGCACCAAACGGCACCGGACGTCGTAGCTTTATTGGTACGCCTTATAAAGTTGCGGCCAAGTCAGGTACCGCTCAAGTCTTTAGCTATGAAACCTACAATGCGAGCAAGCTTTCAGAACATTTACGCGACCATAAACTAATGATTGCCTATGCACCTTATGACAAGCCGACTATCGCTGTTGCCATTATCCTTGAAAATGGTGGTGCAGGTCCGGCTGTAGGCGATCTTGTTCGTCAAATATTCGACCATGTACTTTTAGGTGATAATACCACGCAAGTTAAAAGCTCAGAGGCTAGCGCTGAGGAAGACCGTTAACTCTATGATGATAAATGAAATAATATGACAGACGATAAGAAAAAAATATCACTATCAATGCGTCTCCACATTGATTTGCCTATGTTATTGATCATACTTGCCTTACTCGCCTACAGTGCTTTTATTATGTGGAGTGCAAGTGGTCAAGACGTCGATATGATGGAAAGAAAGTTAGGGCAAATCGCAACTGGCTTTATTGTCATGATTGTTATGGCTCAAATTCCACCACGTATGTATGAAAATTGGGCACCTCATTTATTTATTTTTTGTGTCATTTTATTGATTTTTGTAGATGTATTTGGGCAAATCAGTAAAGGCGCACAACGCTGGCTTGATTTAGGTTTTATTCGCTTTCAACCATCTGAAATTGCAAAAATTGCCGTTCCTCTCATGGTTGCTCGATTTATGAACCGAGATGTTTGCCCTCCTTCATTCAAAAATACGATGATAGCGCTAGTGCTGATTTTTGTACCGACTTTACTCGTCGCAGCACAACCCGATCTTGGTACGTCTATTTTAGTTGCAGCCTCAGGCCTGTTCGTTCTTTTTCTTGCCGGTATGAGTTGGCGATTGATCACTGTCGCGGCCGTCGCGCTCGCCGCATTTATTCCTTTGTTATGGTTCTTCTTGATGCATGGCTATCAAAGAGCTCGCGTCATGATGTTACTCGACCCAGAAACCGATCCGTTAGGCGCTGGATACCATATTATCCAATCTAAAATAGCAATTGGCTCTGGTGGATTAATGGGGAAAGGTTGGTTACAAGGAACACAATCACAGCTAGAATTTTTGCCCGAAAGACATACCGACTTTATTTTTGCAGTATTAGCCGAAGAGCTCGGACTGATAGGTGTATTAATTCTACTTGCACTATATATGCTTCTAATTATTAGAGGATTATATATTGCAGCAAGTGCGCAAAACACATTTGGCCGTGTTATGGTTGGTGGCTTAATATTAATTCTTTTTGTCTACGTGTTTGTCAATATTGGTATGGTCAGTGGTATATTACCTGTCGTCGGCGTTCCTCTTCCACTTGTAAGTTATGGGGGATCGGCCTTGATTGTGTTAATGGCTGGGTTCGGTATTATCATGTCTATCCATACACACCGAAAATTTCTTTCTAAAAGTTTATAATATGAGGCTTAGTATGCGTTTACAATGGATTATACTTGGCATCACAGCCACGCTACTGGCGGGCTGTGTCAATGAAGAGCCCAAGCAACCCACAAATGTACCTACAAATGTGCAAACACAAGATGTGCTTGGCGCAGAACCTCATTATGAGCCTTATCACCCAACGGCAAATAGCGACTACCAACGTAATGGTCAACAATATCAAGTTGTTCGCGACCCATCACAGTTTTCACAAGTTGGTTACGCCTCTATCTATGGCACTGAATCCGCAGGAAATATGACTGCTATCGGTGAGCGAATTAATCCTGCTGAGCTAACCGCCGCTCACCCAACACTGCCAATACCAAGTTATGTGCGTATCACCAATATGATGAATGGCCGTATGATGGTAGTGCGTGTCAATGACCGTGGCCCTTATGTTCAAGGTAAAAGTATTGCACTTTCTCGTGCTACTGCTGATCGCTTAAATTTGATGCCGACGACACGCATCAAAATTGATGCCATCCAAGTTGCTCAAGATGGTTCATTATCAGGGCCAGGAACCGTGGGTTCTAATTTTATTAAGCAAAGTTATGCGCTGCCAGGTAGACCACAACTCGGAGCAGGCCCAATGGGCACCCCAGTAATGGAAAATTTACCTACACCAGAAAACGCATTGCCTGTTCAACAACCTAGTGAACCTATGCAGCCGACGATGCCTGATATGGCACTGAAAACACCGGAGCCTGAGACTGCACCACAAGCCGCAGCCACTGAAACAGTGCCTGAACGTGGTTTCTTAGTCCAAGCAGGTGCAATTAGCAGCCAAGATAATGCTAATAAAATGCTCAATGATTTGAAAAATCAATTTGGTGTACCCGGACGCTTGCAACCCTATAACGGTATTTATCGCGTTCAATTAGGGCCATTTACCAGTAGAGAAAAAGCGGTCGAAATCCAAGGTCGCCTACAATCTGAAAGAAATCAAGCATCCATGGTGGTTGCCCCTTAGAATGAGTCATATACTCTACAGAATTCAAGTTGTATGGCAATAACCAATAAAACCATACAACTTGAAAGATGACAGGTATAAACTAACGTAAAATTATTGGCGCAAAGCAAGTACTTCTTTTATCCATCCCAGCACTTTTGCTACACTGCGCCTCCTTGTGTTTACCGAATTTCGGATGTAATGATACAACCATGAAAAATGTCTCCCCATCACGCATCGCGCGTCAGGCTTTACTGGGTTCTGCGCTGCTGTTTGTTACTGTCACTACTGCCAATGCAAATGAAGCTTTTCCAAATACATCAATACCCGCAGTCCCTAATATTGATGCGGAAGCTTATATCTTAATTGATTATAATTCAGGGAAAGTCCTCGCTGAAAATAATGCGGATCAACGTCGCGATCCCGCCAGCTTAACTAAAATGATGACAAGTTACGTTATCGGTCAAGCTATCAAATCAGGAAAAATCGGTGCCAATGATATGGTTACCGTCAGTGAAAATGCATGGGCAACAGGCAATCCTGTTTTTAAGGGCTCTTCATTGATGTTCCTAAAACCAGGTGACCGAGTGAGTGTCGCGCAACTGACGCGTGGCATTAACTTGCAATCAGGTAACGATGCTTGCGTCGCAATGGCAGACTATGTCGCAGGGGATCAAACTAACTTTGTTCAATTAATGAATGGCTACGTCGGCAAACTTGGTTTAAAAAACACCCATTTTGAAACTGTGCATGGCTTAGATGCTGATGGCCAATATAGCTCTGCTCGTGATATGGCATTGATTGGGCAAGCGCTTGTTCGTGACGTCCCCGAAGAATACGAAATCTATAAAGAGAAAGAATTCACCTTTAACAATATCCGTCAAACCAACCGCAATGGTTTATTATGGGATAAGAGCCTAGCCGTTGATGGCATCAAAACAGGCCATACCAATGCGGCGGGTTATAACTTAGTTGCATCCGCTACCGATGGTGATATGCGTTTAATTTCGGTTGTTATGGGTGGAAAAAGTAGCAAAGGTCGCGATACCGAAAGTAAAAAATTGCTGACTTACGGTTTTCGCTTCTATGAAACAGTAAAACCACTACAAGCTGGTGTTGAATTTGCAACAGCACCCGTATGGTTTGGTGATGACAGTGAAGTGAAATTAGGCGTGACCGAAGATCTGTTCCTGACGATCCCTCGCGGCCGCTTGAAAGATTTGAAAGCTAGCTATGAATTAACTAACACGGAATTAGAAGCCCCACTCACCAAAGGCCAACAAGTGGGCGTGATTAGCTTCCAATTAGATGGTAAAACAGTTGAGCAACATCCATTAGCTGTCTTAAAAAATGTTGAAGAAGGTGGCTTTTTCAGTCGGTTAATTGATTACATTAAACTGATGTTTCACCGCTGGTTCAGCTAACCCTTGAATTGAGATTAAGTTAACCCCATATATTAAGGTATCTTAAAGCCTGTCATTAAACTGACAGGCGCTATTTATCGAAAATTAGGAGTGCCCATGAAAACCAAATTAGGTGAACTGCTTGATTTCCCATGCCCGCTGACTTACAAAGTAATGGGTGTGGCACATCCTGAGTTAGTTGATCAGGTTGTAGAAGTCGTTCAACGCCATGCTCCGGGTGATTATTCCCCAGAAGTTAAACCGAGCAGTAAAGGCACTTATCACTCTGTATCGATAACTATCAATGCGACACATATCGAACAAGTTGAAACTTTATATACTGAGTTAGGTGCATTAGAACTCGTTAAAGTTGTCCTTTAATTAGTTGGCATTAAAAAGAAAACCGAATAGACCATCTTGGCTATTCGGTTTTTTCGTTATTATCGTCTAATCTAAATTTGCCATCCGCACCCAAATAACAAATTTACAACAAGACAAACTGGCGATATAAATTTTGCAGCGTTATACTGCCCACAAATCACGGATCACAAACCGCTTGGATGTTAAAACTTTGTCAGAAAGAAACATAATCATACGTCAATTAGGGCTTGCGCCTTATCAGGATGTTTCTGATGCGATGCACCAGTTTACGGAATCTCGTCATCAAGATACATGTGATGAGGTATGGCTCGTTGAGCACCCTCCCGTTTTTACCCAAGGCCAAGCTGGAAAAGCAGAGCATGTTATCGCTCCCGGTGATATCCCTGTCATTCAAAGTGATAGAGGTGGACAAGTGACCTATCATGGGCCTGGTCAACAAGTGATGTATGTCATGATTGATTTAAAACGCAATAAAATCGGCGTTCGTGAATTAGTGACTGCGCTTGAAAATACCATAGTGAAAACCCTTGCTCATTTTCATATCGAAGCCTATCCGCGCCCCGATGCACCAGGAGTTTATGTGAATGGTGATAAAATTTGTTCTTTAGGATTACGCATAAGACAAGGCTGTTCATTTCATGGTTTAGCATTAAATATCCATATGGATCTTGAACCGTTCAATCGTATAAATCCTTGTGGTTATAGCGAATTAAAAATGACACAGATTAAAGCTCTAGCTCCAGAAACATCATTAAATGATGTTCAACCTGTGCTAATTAAACAATTCTGTGACACACTAGGATTTCATATTGTTCAATAATAATGCTATAATTTTTTAACATTTTTCAAATAAATTTTAATGGATAGGTAACAGATCCTTATAAACTCGAATGATCAATACCTATAATTCTAGTCTGGTAAATATAAGCATTAGAACCTGTCCATCAGCTCAAAAAATAACTGGAACCGGCATATTATGAGTAAACCCATTCTGATAGAACGCGGAATTAAATATCGTGACGCCGATAAAATGGCGCTGATCCCAGTCAAAAACGTCGTTACCGAACGTGAAGAGATTCTACGTAAACCTGACTGGATGAAAATTAGGTTACCTGCTGACTCAACTCGCATCCAAGGCATTAAAGCTGCCATGCGTAAAAATGGCCTGCATTCTGTTTGTGAAGAAGCCTCATGTCCTAACCTTTCTGAATGTTTTAATCATGGTACTGCCACATTCATGATTTTAGGCGCGATTTGTACCCGCCGCTGCCCGTTTTGTGACGTTGCCCATGGTCGCCCGAACGCGCCAGATGCCAATGAACCTGCAAAACTTGCACAAACAATTAAAGATATGGCATTACGTTACGTTGTTATCACTTCTGTTGACCGTGATGATCTTCGTGATGGTGGAGCTCAACACTTTGCTGACTGCATTAGCGCTATTCGTGAAAAAAGCCCTAATATCAAAATTGAAACATTGGTGCCCGACTTCAGAGGTCGAATGGATCGTGCATTAGAAATATTAACCGCAACGCCACCTGATGTATTCAATCATAACCTTGAAAATGTCCCACGGGTTTATCGCCAAGTCCGCCCCGGCGCAAACTATGATTGGTCATTAAAATTACTGGAAAAATTCAAAGAAGCGCACCCTGACATTCCGACCAAATCAGGTCTTATGGTTGGGTTAGGTGAAACAAACGCAGAAATTGTCGAAGTTATGCGCGATTTACGTCGCCATGGCGTCACCATGCTGACACTTGGACAATATTTACAGCCAAGTCGTCACCACCTGCCTGTAAAACGCTATGTAAGCCCTGCTGAGTTTGATGAAATGAAAGATGAAGCAATGGCTATGGGTTTTACCCACGCAGCCTGTGGGCCATTTGTACGCTCTTCTTACCATGCTGATCTACAAGCTAAGGGTGAAGAAGTTAAATAATGGGCAAGCCTGTTCATTCAGGCTTTTTAACTACCTACCAATAACGAACTTTTCGCACTGAATTTTAGATAATAAAAAACTCGCTCCGATATTAACCAGAGCGAGTTGATAGCTGTTCGTTTTAGTTGTTTAAATTACAGAGCGACAACGTTAACAGCAGATGGGCCTTTAGCACCTTCAGTGATTTCAAATTCAACTCTCTGACCTTCAGCTAAGGTTTTGAAACCGTCGCTTGTAATAGCAGAAAAGTGAACGAACACATCTTTGCTACCATCTTCTGGAGTGATAAAACCGAAACCTTTAGACTCGTTGAACCACTTAACGTTACCTTTAACTTTAGACATCAAATATTACCTTTAAAATAAAATAGACACACGATGTATCATGCTCAGTACATCAGATATCTAAGTAACTTGTCTACAACCTAGATCACGAAAATTGATAAAAAATGCAAAAAAATATTATTTATAGGTTTAATTGCCTTTAAATCGACCAATTATTCTTATCGATGGTCATTTTATCGCCCATTAAAATCGTCAAGAGTTAATTATTTAGACATTACTTCTCATGATTGAGCAACCAACCTTTAATATCTAACCCTCCAGTATACCCCACTAGCTTTCCATCATGCCCTAATACCCGATGACAAGGGACAATTAGCGAAATTGGATTACGTGAATTAGCCATTCCAACCGCACGGCAATAATTAACAGAACCTAATTTTAGCGCCAAATCTTTATAGCTCCAACGCTCGCCATAAGGTATATCACTAAGATGTTGCCATACTTTTTTTTGAAACTCAGTTCCCTGTGGATTTAATGTCACCGTAAAAAACTTTCTTTTGTGACTAAAATATTCTTTTAATTCTTTAGCGCATAGCTTGGAATGCACGTTTTTTTGCTCTTTTTCCGTTTTTTCATCCACAAAATAGAGGCTGGTTATCCCTACATCATCAGCCGCAATATGTATCCACGGTTTAGGAAATTTTTCCGGTGAAGCTAAATATTGATGATACATATTATCTCCTTAGTTGGATTCAATTACCTGAATGTATATACAGTTATAAACTGTGTCATTTCTACTTTGCAATAATCTTTTTTCTCAGTGTGATTAATTGCACCATCAAGCGCATTATTTTTTATTCTCAATGTTAATAACAACCTAGCTGATAATTAGAATAATTATCATTCAATATTTTATTCACACTATATATTGTGTGGTTGATAAATTTTAAATCTATATATAGTATTTATCCATGAGTAACACTCTTCCTAATACTTTCAAAAAATGAAACGGTGACTAACATGGCTCAGATTATCATTTATAGTAAACCCAACTGCGTTCAGTGTAATGCTACCTATCAAGCCCTAGACAGAAAAAGCATTCCTTACCAAATTATTGACCTTACTTTAGATATTCAAGCCTTTGAACTAGTTAAGCGATTAGGCTACCAGCAAGTCCCAGTGGTCATTGTTGGCGATCAACATTGGTCAGGTTTTCGTCCTGATATGATAAACAGCCTAGTTTCTTAGGAATTGAGATGACAAACCAATCATTAATCTACTTTTCGAGTCGCTCGGGTAATTGTCATCGTTTTGTTGAAAAACTTGCGATACCCGCTACTCGATTATTAATAGGTGATGAAGGTAAACCACTTATCGCAACTCAACCCTTTGTTTTACTTCTTCCAACCTATGGAGGAGGAGGAACACAAGGCGCCGTCCCCAAAGAAGTTATTCGGTTTTTAAATATTGAATCAAATCGATTACTTATTCGAGGTGTTATTGCCGCAGGCAATACTAATTTTGGCGAGGGCTATGCGATTGCAGGAGACATTATTTCCCAAAAGTGTCATGTCCCCTACCTTTACCGATTTGAACTGTTAGGAACGCAGCGTGACGTCGAATCTGTACGTGATGGACTGCATTCCTTCTGGCTACATACCCAAAACTAGAGTTATTCCCAATGGATAAAATACAAAATACAACGACGGTTGATTATCACGCACTCAATGCCATGCTAAATCTATATGATAGCGAAGGACATATTCAATTTGATAAAGACAAAGAAGCCGCTCATCATTATTTTCGTCAGCATGTTAATCAAAACACCGTGTTTTTCCATGATTTAAAAGAGAAACTTGATTTTTTGGTCAATGAAAATTATTACGAAGCGCAAGTGTTAGCACAATATGACTTTAAATTTATTAAAAAATTATTCAAACAGGCCTACGCTCATAAGTTTCGTTTCCAAACTTTTTTAGGTGCTTTTAAGTATTACACCAGCTACACATTAAAAACCTTTGACGGTAAACGCTATCTTGAACGTTATGAAGACCGTGTTTGCATGGTCGCCCTGACACTCGCCCAAGGTTCTATATCGCTAGCTTCCCTTTTAGTTGATGAAATGATTAGTGGCCGCTTCCAACCTGCGACCCCCACGTTCCTTAATTGTGGAAAAAAACAGCGAGGTGAGTTGATTTCCTGTTTTCTATTACGCATAGAGGACAATATGGAATCTATTGGCCGCTCAGTTAACTCAGCGTTGCAATTATCTAAACGCGGTGGCGGTGTCGCATTTTTGATGACCAATTTACGGGAACAAGGCGCACCAATAAAGTTTATTGAAAACCAATCTTCAGGGGTTGTTCCTGTGATGAAAATGCTTGAAGATGCCTTTTCTTACGCGAATCAATTAGGTGCGCGCCAAGGTGCTGGAGCTGTTTATTTACATGCTCATCACCCTGACATTATGCGATTTTTAGACACGAAACGCGAAAATGCAGATGAAAAAATTCGAATAAAAACACTGTCTTTAGGTGTTGTTATTCCAGATATCACATTCCAGCTTGCAAAAGATAATGAAGATATGTACCTGTTCTCGCCTTACGATGTTGAGCGCGTTTATGGTGTGCCAATGTCTGAAATAAGTGTTTCAGACAAATATTATGAAATGGTCAATAATAAAGCGATAAAAAAATTTAAGATCAACGCCCGAGAATTCTTCCAAACTATAGCCGAAATACAATTTGAATCAGGCTACCCTTATATTTTATTTGAAGATACCGCTAACCGTGCGAATCCAATTGCGGGTCGAATTAACATGAGTAACCTGTGTTCGGAAATACTGCAAGTAAATCGCCCAAGTCTTTATGAAGATGATTTAAGTTATAAAGAAATAGGGAAAGATATTAGCTGTAATCTAGGTTCGATGAATATTGCCAACACAATGGATTCTGACAATTTTGCCATATCTATTGAAACTGCAATTAGAGCACTATCTGCCGTTTCTGACATGAGTGATATCCGTTCAGTACCTTCCATTGCTCAAGGTAACCGACAATCTCATGCTATTGGCCTTGGTCAAATGAACTTGCATGGTTACCTTGCTAGAGAACATATTTATTATGGTTCTGAGCAAGCTCTCGATTTTACTAATATTTATTTTTATACCGTCACTTATCACGCTTTGAAAACCTCAAACCAATTAGCGATTGAGCGCCAAGAAGCTTTTCTCGGTTTTGAACAGTCAACTTATGCGACTGGTGAGTATTTTGATAAATATATCAACCAAATCTGGTTACCAAAGACACAAACCGTTCAGGAACTATTCCGACGTTCGGGTATCGAAATACCAACACAAGAAGATTGGCACAATCTAAAACAGTCAATAATAACTCATGGGATTTACAACCAAAACCTACAAGCGATTCCACCAACAGGATCGATTTCTTATATCAATAATTCAACATCCAGTATTCATCCTATCGTATCGCGTATTGAGATCCGTAAAGAAGGAAAAATTGGACGCGTCTACTATCCCGCCCCCTTTATGAATAATGAAAACCTTGAATACTACCAAGATGCTTATCATATCGGTCCTGAAAAAATTATTGATACCTATGCCGTCGCGACACAGCATGTAGACCAAGGTTTATCATTGACACTATTTTTTAAAGACGATGCAACAACAAGAGATATAAACCGCGCCCAAATTTATGCGTGGAAAAAAGGAATCAAAACCTTGTATTACATTCGGCTACGTCAAACTGCCCTTGAAGGTACTGAAGTTGAAGGTTGTGTGTCTTGCTCACTGTAAAAGGAAAAATAGGTATGACTACCCACACATCTAATGGCCCAATTAAGGCTATCAATTGGAATCGTATCCAAGACGATAAAGATCTCGAGGTTTGGAATCGTCTCACCACCAATTTTTGGTTACCCGAAAAAATTCCGTTATCAAATGATACACCTTCTTGGAATACATTGACTCCCCCTGAACAAAAACTAACCATTCGTGTTTTTACGGGGCTAACGTTATTAGATACACTGCAAAATACGGTCGGTGCGCCTTGCTTAATGGCTGATGCTCAAACCCCTCATGAAGAAGCGGTGTTATCTAATATTAGCTTTATGGAAGCAGTACACGCTCGCTCTTACAGTTCTATATTTTCAACCTTGTGCTCCACCGCTGATGTCGATGACGCCTATCGTTGGAGTGAGGAAAATACTGCATTACAAAACAAAGCTAAAATCATTCTGTCTTACTATTGCGACTCACATCCTCTTAAGAAGAAAATTGCCAGTGTATTTTTAGAATCATTCCTGTTTTATTCCGGTTTTTATTTACCTATGCATTGGTCAAGCCGAGGAAAATTAACCAATACAGCAGACTTAATTAGGCTAATTATAAGAGACGAGGCAATACACGGATATTATATTGGCTATAAGTTCCAAAAATCTTTATTACAATATGATGAGACCACTCAGAATGAAATTAAAGACTTCACATTTTCATTATTATTTGACTTATATGAAAATGAAGTTAAGTACACTCAAGAATTATATGACACGGTAGGATGGTCTGAAGATGTCAAAAAATTCCTTCATTATAATGCAAACAAAGCGCTAATGAATTTAGGCTATGAAGCCTTATTTCCGGATACAGTGACTGATGTGAGTGCAGCAATATTATCTGCACTTTCACCTGATGCAAATGAAAATCATGATTTCTTCTCTGGATCAGGCTCTTCATATATCATAGGTAAAGCGGTAAGCACAGAAGATGATGATTGGAATTTTTAATCAATTAATTTAATTGACATCTAAGCACGGAAAAAGCCAAAAACCATATCTTACTGAATAATAAAAGTTTTATTTGGTAAGATTTTTTTGGCTCAAAAAACAGCCTAATATCATCGGTATTTATATATTATTTTGTCAAATAACTCATTTTTAATGAGCTATTTAGGTAAAGAGTGGTGATGTACTAGCTAAATTCGCACAAATAACATTAATAATTTTAATGATTAGCGTGATTTGATAAAGTTTTTTACACCTATTAAGTAACACCCTATTTAGATTTTCATTGGTTTAACATCTTATCTAATTCAACAAAAAAAATAAATAATGCTCATTTAATAAATATAGGCTCAACAGCAAGTTATCACTATATATTGATGATACTAGCATTAACTATTTAGTATCTAAATCAATTATTCATATCAATAATTAACACTCAAATAATGACTGTTTTTTTTGATTAATTATGCTTAACCTAGGGTTGTCAGAGTTTTTTATTATGCTAGGTTATATTGCTGACAAAAATTATTAATATTTTCATGAGAGGAAATTAAATTAAAGCGATAATAGCTAAATAAATACTAGCTAACTAATAATATAAAAAGGAATCTCTGCCCTGATAATTTTCAAAGATAGAAACAGCAGTTATTAACATTTTTATTTTTTAATCTGTAATTATTGAATTAGTAACATTCGATACAGGCTATCTTTTTCTGTTCAAATGAAAATTGGGTAAATAATGTATGGCAATAAAATTAGAAGTTAAAAATTTATATAAAATATTTGGGGAAGCTCCTGATCAAGCTTTTAAGCTTTTAGAATCAGGTATGAATAAAGATGATATCTTTGAAAAAACGGGTCTAACCGTTGGTGTTCAAGATGTGAATCTGGCGATTGAAGAAGGCGAAATCTTTG
The DNA here is from genome assembly GCF_003533305.1 of Providencia sp. GTDB lineage: Bacteria > Pseudomonadota > Gammaproteobacteria > Enterobacterales > Enterobacteriaceae > Providencia. The sequence continues at coordinate 206,011 of NZ_DOEH01000013.1, forward strand.
TTGTTATGGGGCTTTCTGGTTCAGGGAAATCCACGTTGGTGCGCCTCCTCAATCGCCTGATTGAACCCACTATTGGCCAAGTATTGATTGATGGCGAAGATATTGCCAGTATCTCTGATAAAGCACTTCGAGAAGTCAGACGTACAAAAATCAGTATGGTATTCCAATCTTTCGCACTCATGCCGCATATGAATGTAATTGATAACACTGCTTTCGGTATGGAATTATCCGGTATCTCAAAAGAAGAACGCCATAAAAAAGCTATGGATGCGCTTCTTCAAGTTAACTTAGATAAATGGGCGCACTCCTATCCCGATGAATTATCTGGCGGAATGCGACAACGCATCGGCCTTGCAAGAGCACTCGCAAATGATCCTGATATTCTGTTAATGGATGAGGCATTTTCAGCCCTTGACCCGCTAATCAGAACAGAAATGCAGGATGAACTCCTATCTTTACAAGGCGACAAACAGCGCACCATTGTGTTCATTTCTCATGATCTTGATGAAGCCATGCGAATTGGTGACAGAATTGCCATCATGCAAGGGGGTATCGTTGTTCAAGTAGGTACTCCGGATGAAATTCTTAATAATCCGGCAAATGATTATGTCAGAACCTTCTTTCGTGGTGTTGATGTTAGCCAAGTTTTTAGTGCCAAAGACATCGCTCGTAGACGCCCTAATGCACTTCTTCATGTTGCGCCAGGCTTCGGTCCTCGCTCAGCCCTTAAAGTGCTCAACGATGAAGACCGCTATCACGGGTATTTAATCTCCCGAGGTCATACTTTTGCAGGTGTCGTCTCAGTAGAATCTCTCGAAAAAGCATTGCACGATAAAACCGGTATCGAAGCCGCCATTTTAACAGATATAGATCCCATTCAAGGCGATACTCCGCTTAATGAAGTTATCTCAACAATTGCACAAGCTCCCTGCGCCGTTCCTGTCATCAATGACAAAAATCGCTATTTAGGCGTGATATCAAAAGGAATGCTGCTACAAGCGCTAGATAAGGAGACGCCAAATGAGCAATAAAAATAACGCACAGACCACCGATCAGCAGCAAGTGAATGATTACCAAGATCCATGGGCTGATACGCAAGCAACCACAGCATCACCGCAAACTAATACACAAGAAGCGCCTCCTGCCGACGATCCTTGGTCGTCAAGCTCTGATACAACGAGTACATCAGGTGACGATCCTTGGGGTACAGCTTCAAGTACAGATGCTCCAACAGATACTGGTTCAAGTGATTGGCTAGATGCAGCTCCCACTGACAGCATCACCCCTGAACACTTTAATATTATGGATCCGTTTCAACACACGCTGATCCCTTTAGATTCATGGGTTGCTCATGGTATTGATTGGATAGTGCTGCATTTTCGCCCACTATTCCAAGGAATACGTATCCCTATTGACTTTACCTTAAGTGGTTTTGAACAATTTCTAACATCGATGCCCTCTCCTGTTGCAATCATTTTATTTACGCTCTTAACATGGCAATTAGCAGGTCGAGTGATGGGTGTGACAACCTTTGTCTCAATGATAGCCATAGGCGCTATTGGGGCTTGGTCTGAGGCGATGGTGACTTTATCCCTCGTGCTGACTTCTCTATTTTTTTGTATCGTTATAGGGCTTCCCCTTGGTATTTGGCTAGCTCGCAGCGATAAAGCTGCCAAAATTATTCGACCACTCCTTGATGCAATGCAAACTACACCAGCTTTTGTGTATTTAGTACCCATTGTCATGTTATTCGGTATTGGTAATGTTCCTGGGGTCGTCGTGACAATTATCTTTGCGCTACCACCGATAATCCGCTTAACCATATTGGGTATTAAACAAGTTCCCGCAGATTTAGTTGAAGCGGCGGAATCTTTCGGTGCTAGCCCACGACAAATGCTGTTTAAAGTGCAGCTTCCTCTTGCCATGCCAACTATTATGGCTGGCGTCAACCAAACCTTGATGTTGGCGCTTTCAATGGTTGTTATTGCCTCAATGATTGCAGTTGGTGGACTTGGACAAATGGTACTACGCGGAATAGGCCGTCTCGATATGGGTCTCGCTTCTGTCGGAGGTGTCGGTATCGTGATATTGGCGATTGTATTAGACCGCTTCACACAATCGTTAGGGAAAGATACGCGTAATAAAACATCCACACGCTGGTATCAAAAAGGGCCTATCGGGTTAATTGCTCGCCCATTCTGTAAAAAAGCAGATAAATAGTTAGAAAAGTAACAATTTCCTCCATTCACAATAGGGTCGTTAACGCGTCCCTTAGCTTGCAAGCACAAGCTGCGAAATAAAACAGAGGTAACAATAATGTATAAGTTAACAATGAAAAAACCAATAATTATAGCATCTGCACTTACAGCGATCCTTACCGTGCCCCTTGCAGGCGCAGCCGATCTTCCCGGTAAAGGAATCAAAATCAGTCCTGTTCAAAGTACAATTAGCGAAGAAACCTTTCAAACCTTATTAGTGGCTAAAGCACTTGAACAATTAGGCTATGATATCGACTCAATTAAAGAAGTCGACTACAACGTTGCATACGCTTCCATTGCCAATGGTGACGCCACTTATCTCGCCACCAGCTGGGTTCCTTTGCATAATGCTCAATATGATGCCGCGGGTGGAGACAAAGTCTTTTATCGCCAAGGTAATTACGTAACAAATGCTGCTCAAGGCTATTTAATCGATAAAAAAACAGCCGAAAAATACAACATAACCAACGTCGAGCAACTTAAAGATCCTAAAATCGCCAAAATATTTGATGCGAATGGTAATGGAAAAGCTGATTTAACGGGTTGTAACCCGGGCTGGGGTTGTGAAGCAGCAATTAATAATCATTTAAAAGCCTATAACTTAGAAAAAACCGTCGATCATAATCAAGGAAACTATGCAGCGATGATGGCTGATACCATTACGCGCTATAAAGAAGGCAAACCTATCTTTTATTACACTTGGACCCCTTACTGGATCAGTGATGTGCTAAAACCGGGTCGTGATGTCGTTTGGTTAGAAGTTCCGTTCTCTTCAATGCCTAACGGTGAGAAAACTGATACGGCACTACCGAATGGTAAAAACTATGGTTTCCCACCAAATACCATGCACATTGTCGCGAACAAAAAATGGGCAGCAGATAACCCAGCCGCCGCTAAACTATTTGAAATTATGAAATTACCAATTTCAGATATTAATGCGCAAAATCTAAGAATGCATAATGGGGAATCGTCTCAAGCTGATATTCAACGTCATACCAATGCTTGGATTAAAGCGCATCAGTCTACCTTTGATGGTTGGGTTGAGCAGGCTCGCCAAGCAGCGAAATAATCTAATTTTTACTTCATAATCAAAGCCATTTTCAAATTGAAGATGGCTTTTTTATTATCAACAACCAATCAATAAATATTTCCCCCAAAAAAATCGCCCCATTTCCTCTTTTTATCAATAACAAAAAACGATAATCAAGCTTAAATTATAGATATAATGGATTGTTAAAATTATTACACCCTATAACTTGAAGTCAGGGCGATATACATACCCTAAATAATTCAAGTTATAGGTAGCCGGTAAATGAATGAATTCCAAGGAGCATACATCAGTATGTGACTTGAGATCATGAGTGAAGCCAACACCCCTACAATTTGAAAAATAGCGGGTATCCATACCCTAAATAATTCGAGTTGTAGGTAGGCGGCAAATGAATGAGTCACAAGGAGCATACATCAGTATGTGACTTGGGTTTATGAATGAAACCAACACCCCTACAATTTGAAAAATAGCGGGTATCCATACCCTAAATAATTCGAGTTGTAGGTAGGCGGCAAATGAATGAGTCACAAGGAGCATACATCAGTATGTGACTTGGGATCATGAGTGAAGCCAACACCCCTACAACTTGAAGTATGACGGGTATGAACACAGAATTGACGAAAGGCCTAACCATCTTGATGGCAATCGCAACGGGACTAGTCGTTGCAAGTAACTACTATGCACAACCGCTATTAGAAACCATTGCTACACAATTTAATTTAACAACCAATATGGCAGGATTTATCGTCACTGCTGCGCAATTGGGCTATGCTGCGGGTTTGTTTTTTTTAGTGCCTTTGGGCGATCTATTTGAGCGCAAACGCCTTATTTTAATCATGACTTCACTCTCTGCGATCGGCTTACTTATTACAGCGCTTTCTAGTCATGTCTGGCAGATTTTATTAGGGACTGCATTAACTGGATTATTTTCTGTTGTTGCTCAAATTTTGATCCCTATGGCGGCGTCAATCGCGAAGCCAAGCCAACGAGGTAAAGCCGTTGGTATCATCATGAGTGGGTTATTGCTAGGAATATTATTGGCAAGAACCGTATCTGGAGCTGTTGCAACTGTCGGTGGTTGGCGTGCTATTTACTTTGTTGCTTTTGGATTATTGATGATCTTAATGATAGTTCTTGCAGTCAAACTACCTCGATATCACCAAAAAACTGACCTTAATTATTTCCAATTAATTGGTTCTATTGGCCGTTTATTTTGCAGCACTCCTGTTCTGGTTACACGAGGTCTACTCGGTGCCCTTTCTTTTGCTAATTTCGGCCTATTGTGGACTGCAATGGCATTTTTACTTGCTAGTCCACCCTTTAATTATTCTGAAGGCACAATCGGCCTTTTCGGATTAGTTGGTGCTGCCGGCGCATTAATGGCATCACAAGCAGGTCATTTAGTCGATAAAGGTAAAGGAAAATGGCTCACAACCCTTGGACTTACTTTATTATTACTTTCTTGGATACCCATCGCTTTCGCAAAATACTCTCTTGTCGCTTTCATTATTGGTGTTTTAGTCCTCGACCTTGCGGTACAAGCTGTTCATGTCACCAACCAAAGTACTTTGTACCGTATTTTGCCTGACGCACGTAATCGCCTCACCGCTGGCTATATGACAAGCTATTTTATTGGCGGTGCACTCGGTTCACTATTGTCTGGCTATGCCTATGAACATGGTGGCTGGGAAGGTGTTGCCATTGCAGGTATTATTTTAACGCTCATTAGTTTAGTCGTTTGGGCAATCGGTATCCGATTTGATCCAACCATATCCCCCTCAGATGAAACCTAAATTACTGTATTCAGATCAGGTCATCGCATCTATCGATAGGATGCGATGACCTAACTTCACACATAAAAAATCATAATATATTACTACTTAATCTCATACTTAAATTCAGCTTAAAACTATTTTTTCATGATTTGAGAACTCAATTAATGATAAATAATTATGTAGTGTTATAGTTTCGCTAGCAAAAGTTAACAAATGACACAGTTAAACAAAAGATATGCCTTAATAAGACGCTATAATTATTACTTACTGACCTTATTGTTTCGATGAAAAACAATAAATACTCAAGTTAAATCTACGTATTTTCGCTTAATTTATAGTAAATGCCATCTGCATTGTAATGCTTAAGTAACAAAAAAAGTGGTATTAAGTTAATGCAATGTGATTATATATTGTTTTATATGATTTTATTTGATATGTAAATTCTGACTATTTCATCAGTTTTTAACGCTATATGTGTGAAAAAAACAGTTTATTTTAATTACGCTATACTGAAACGCGTAATTTACATTCACAATATTTATGAATGATGTATCATTATCAAAATAAAATTGATGATATCAATTAAGTATAATTGCTAATTTTATCTTTTAATATACCATTTATATGGTTGATGACAGTTGTAATCTTACCAACTGAAACTAATAAGGTATCCAAATAATGGAAAGTTCATTTACACCGACTGAATCGCTATTAAACGCTCGTGTTGAACAACAAAAGTTACTCAACAAAGAAATTCCAGATAATGAAATTTTATTAACTCGTCTTAGTATGCATGTTCATGGCAAGCTACTTGATTCTCGTAATAACATGTTAAGATCTCAAGGTATCAATGAAACACTATTTATGGCTTTAATGATCCTTGATACTAAAGATACTGGCAGTATTCAACCGTCAGAGCTTAGTGCGGCTCTCGGTTCTTCTCGCACCAATGCAACACGGATTGCTGATGAATTAGAAAAGCATGGATGGATAGAACGCAAAGAAAGCCATAACGATAGACGCTGCCTGCATCTTCATCTGACTGAGAAAGGTTCTGAATTTTTAAATGGATTATTACCTCCTCAGCATGAAGCATTAATTGAAATTTGGTCAGTATTAGATGTAGATGAAAAACAACAACTTAGTAAATTAATGCGCAAGTTGCTTAACAAGCTCGATAACATAAAAAATTAATTCGACGATTAACCATTCATTTTATATGGTTAATGTATTTGAGCCTAATCTAGGCTCAATAACAAAAAAAGACTGTTCAGTGCCTAATATTTCATTATTCTTCTACCTTATGCTTTACGTTACCCCATCAAGTAAAAACATAATTTGTAGTCTCAGTTTCCAGTAGTTAATCACTAACTGCTGGAAACGTTTGTGATCCTTATCCATACATGGAGAATTACCAGAATGAGCGTCCGCGAGGAAATGCCAGAAACGCAACAGCCACAACGGAATAAAAAAAGGCAACGCAGAAATGCACTAGTATTCTTAACATTTATTTTTATTGCCATTGGGATTGGCTGGTCTGCTTACTGGTATTTAGTTCTTCGTCACCATGAGTCTACCGACAATGCTTACGTTGCCGGAAACCAAGTTCAAATCCAATCTCAGGTATCAGGTAGTGTAATGACGGTTAATGTTGATAACACTGACTTTGTCAAAAGTGGCACAATATTAGTTGAGCTTGACCCAAGAGATGCCGAAATTGCATTAGATAAAGCAAAGACTGAGCTGGCGAATAGTGTACGCCAAACACGTCAAAACATGATTAATAGCAGACAATATCAAGCTAATATTGATGTGAAACGCTCTGAACTTAGTCGATTACAAAACGATTTAAAACGTCGTGAAGTACTTGGGAATAGTAATCTTATCGGTAAAGAAGAACTACAACACGCGAGAGATTCTGTTATTAGTGCTAAAGCTGCCCTTGATGTTGCTATTGAACAATTCAATGCAAATCAAGCTATTGTGCTTAATACAGCAATAGAAAAACAACCCGCAGTCGAACAAGCCGCTACCCAAGTAAGAAATAGCTGGTTAACCCTACAACGGACTAAAATTGTCAGCCCTGTTGATGGTTATGTTTCGCGCCGCAGCGTGCAAGTAGGTTCACAAATCACCCTTGCAACGCCATTAATGGCCATCGTCCCCTCTAATGGAATGTGGATTGACGCAAATTTCAAAGAAACACAGCTTGCAGATATGCGCATTGGCCAACCTGCCAAAGTAACCACTGATTTTTATGGTAAAGATATCGTTTTTAATGGTGTGGTTGTAGGATTAGACATGGGAACTGGTAGTGCTTTCTCTCTACTTCCGGCTCAAAATGCAAGTGGCAACTGGATAAAAGTTGTTCAACGCTTGCCAGTGCGTATTGCACTAGATGAAAAACAACTTGAAAACTACCCACTACGTATTGGTCTTTCAACAGAAGTTTCTGTCGATACCTTAAATAAAGATGGCAAAGTGCTTTCAAAAGGTATGCGTGATACACCCGCTTACCACACATCTGCTTTAGCAATTGATATGTCTCCTGCGAACAAAATAGTTACTGAGATAATTAATAATAACTATGGCAACAAATAAGCAAAGAGGCCAATGTGACTAATGCACCGCTAACAGGATCGAAACTTGCATGGATGACAGTTGCGCTTTCACTCGCAACATTCATGCAAGTACTTGATTCAACAATAGCTAACGTTGCTATTCCAACCATATCTGGGAACTTGGGTGCATCGAATACGCAAGGCATATGGGTTATTACCTCATTTGGTGTAGCGAATGCGATATCGATACCGATAACGGGATGGCTCGCCCGTAGGATCGGAGAAGTCAGATTATTTTTATGGTCAACGGGTTTATTTGCACTAACATCATGGCTATGCGGGATCTCCGGTAGCCTAGAAATGTTAATTTTATTCCGTGTATTACAAGGATTAGTTGCAGGTCCTTTGATCCCATTGTCTCAAAGCTTATTACTCAATAATTATCCACCAGCAAAACGGAATATGGCACTTGCACTTTGGTCAATGACCATTGTTGTCGCCCCGATTTGTGGCCCTATTTTAGGTGGATATATTAGTGATAACTACCATTGGGGATGGATATTCTTTATTAATGTTCCTTTTAGTGTTGCTATTATTTTTGCCATTATGAAAACACTCAAAGGCCGTGAAACCAATATATCTATCAGACCCATTGATACTATTGGCCTCGTTCTACTGGTCGTAGGTATTGGCGCGCTACAGATCATGCTTGACCAAGGCAAAGAGCTCGATTGGTTTAACTCAACTGAAATTATTGTACTAACAATTGTTGCTGTTATAGCTATTGCATTCTTAATTGTATGGGAGCTTACAGATGAGCACCCCGTTATTGACCTCTCACTATTTAAAGAACGAAATTTCACCATAGGCTGCTTATCACTCAGTCTTGCATATCTGCTTTATTTTGGAACCATTGTCCTACTGCCACAATTATTGCAGCAAGTCTTTGGTTATACGGCAACTTGGGCAGGACTCGCTTCCGCACCTATCGGTTTATTACCGTTATTAATTACACCGATTATTGGTCGATTCGGCAATCGTATTGATATGCGTTATTTAGTGACATTTAGCTTTATTGTCTATGCTATTTGTTATTATTGGCGTGCATATACTTTTGAACCTGGAATGAGTTTTGCGGCAGCAGCTTGGCCTCAATTTGTTCAAGGCTTGGCGATTGCTTGCTTCTTTATGCCATTAACCACCATTACTTTATCTGGATTACCTCCAGAAAGAATGGCGTCAGCCTCCAGTTTATCTAACTTTGTTCGAACGTTAGCTGGGGCAATAGGAACATCTATCACCACAACTTTATGGACACAACGTGAGGCAATGCACCACGAAAACTTAACTGAATTTGTCAATCCATTTAATCCAAATGCTCAGCACATGTACAACGAACTGGCACAGGTCGGTATGAATGAGCAACAAAGTGCCGCTTATATAGCAAAAAGTATTACAGATCAGGGATTAATCATATCAGCCAATGAAATATTTTGGTTATCCGCAGGCGTTTTCATCTTATTAATGGTGCTTGTTTGGTTTGCGAAGCCACCTTTTGGGGCTGGCTCAAAAGACGGCGGCGGAGGCCATTAGTTAATCAAATGAAATGACCCTATAAAACCGATAATCGATGATATAGGGTCACATTTTTAATCACTAATAAAACTAAAGTATGAGTTTAATCTAAATTAAAAATTAATTTTCAGTGTTGCATTAATACCACTAGAACTGACATCACTATTATATTGGCCTTGGTAAGAAACACCAAAAGTCGTTGATTTATTTAATTGCGCATCAACACCGAAACCTACGCCAAATAAATTATCCAATTTTCCGCCTCTCAAGGTTGCTTCACCTGAATTAGAAAGGAACAATTTAGCCTCAGGGCGATTATCACCAAAAATATGGCTAGCAGAAACATCCCCTTTTAATGCCATATTAATATTGCCTGCTGTAAATGGATAACCACCACGTAAACCAACTGTACCAACCTGAATATCTTGAGAGTCCGTTTTGCTAGTGAACTGCATATTCCCCACTTGCTCATGAATATTATCTGTTGATACTCGTAACCAATTGAATCCAGTATATGGTTCAATTGAATACTTATCGGTATTAAATTGTGTGTAAGCGCCTTCTAAGAATAACTGCGTAATTTTAGCATCATAACTGACAGAATTATTCCCCGAAGCTTGTCCTACCCATAATGTACGTTTAGCATCACGGTCTTGATTAGTATGAGTGATACCATAATTTAAAGAAGCAACATCATAAATATTGGATACACCGTATAAACCGATGTGAATATCGTTACTGTCTATTTTACCCTGTTCATTCGCTTTATATTTGGTTGAACCTGCACCAAAGAATAACCCAGCTTTAGTCTGTGAAGTCACATCAATTTCTGCGCCGACGAGTCCAGCATAGAAATCCACATCCATGTTACTATTACCATAATCTGCATTACCCCATTGACCGATACCTGTCATCCAAATACGGGCCTGACTATTTTCTAGCGCTGCGTAACGACCATGGCCAATACCAATTGCTTGATCTTTTACTGTTCGAGTTAACCCCAATACATTAACTACACTTGCATTATTCGCATTTAAATACATATCATTACCGAGTGATTGATAAGTACGACTCAAGTCGCTTTTATTCATTGGTAATACTGCATTAAATAATTCGCCACTTCCTTTATTATCTATCGCATTAGCAATAGCACGGCCATTTTCATTATTCGCAAATGTAGATAACGAGGTATCTGCTTTCTTACTTATAGTGCCTTTAATTGTATTATCTTTAACCGAAACATTTTTATCGAATAACGCATAATCATTATTTGTTTCTAGATTATTATCAGTTGCAGCCATTTTCATTTTAATACGGTTATCAACTAAATTATCCGCATTAACGATACCTGTCGCAACATTGTTATTCAAATAAACATCGCGTAGTTGGCCGACATTATCAGCGCCAACATCTAATGCAGCACCGTTATTTAATGACACATCACCGACATTAACATTATGTCCTGCCATTACTAAAAAAGTGCCTTTATCGTTAATATTAATATTGGCTTTATGACTTTCATTAGATGCTAGCTGGCCTTTTTGTGTAAATACATCATTATAACGATCGATAATACCGAATTTACCACCATTCACATTCACCGCTTCCAAACCAAAAGATTCAGTGAAACCATATAAAGTGCCTTGTTCAACCGTTGTACCACCACGATAAGTATTATCACCCGTCATGACTAATGTACCTTGGCCTTTTTTCACCAATGTACCATCATATAAGCCTGCATCTAATTTAGCTTGAATGGCATCCGCACGTTTTTGGTAATACTCTTGGCGCCATTTTTGTGCATCTTCTTTACTGACAATATGAGAAGTCGGATCTGAATTACCATCGTTAATAATAAAATCATCACCTAAGCTGTAATCGCCGCCAGCAGCGATGCCCTTATCTTTATAAGCCGCTAACCATGCAGTATCTTCTTGTTTACGTAAATCTAGCGCAGTTTGAGAAATATCATTAGTCCAAACATCTAACGGGACGGCATCAAGCTGATATTCAAATTTCCCTAAAAATTGGCCAGGCCCATACATCCCTTTCTCTAAATCGGGTGTTCCCCAGCCATAGCGAATGTCAGGTGTCCCTTCTGCTGATGTCCAACTATCATATAAAGAACCATCTGGGTTATAGCGGTTCGCCGTTGTAAACATCAAGTCACGCACTTGCATTGCATTCATGGCTTGATAGCGAGACATCAGAACACCCATAGCACCAGTAACGTGCGGCGCGGCCATTGAGGTACCACTAAAAGTATCCCAACCTGGGTTTCCTTCTTCATCAACAACGGTAGAGTAAATATTCCGACCCGGAGCAACAACCGTCCACCATTTTGCATTACCTGCTTCATTAAATACTTTTTCTAATTGATAGCCTGATTTATCCGCAGTTTGTTTAAGTCCCGCCACTGCAATCCAATGGTTTTCAGCCTCTGGATTAAAATAAGGATATAAAGGACGATAATATGGGTTAGCAAAATCACGGTTACCTGTTGTGAAAACTTGAACCACATTCGTCCCTTTCACTGCATCAAAAGCTGCATCGACAAATGAAGGCTTGTCACCATAAACTTTTTTGAAATAAAAATATTCATATTCTGTTTGTGCCGTCGTATCCACAGGCATATGTACGGTGGTATTACCGCCATCAGGACCTTTAGTTGGAATAGTATTAATAATGCGAGGGTTAGTCCCCCAGCTGTTATTAATTACCTGAGCACCAGCATCAACCATCGCTTTCCAACCCGTATAAAAGTATTGATAATCCTGATACGGGCCATAGTTATTACTGTCTGTTGCACCGGTATTACCTAGATAAATATCAGATCCCCAAGCAACCCCGTGCATACCGTCACCATCACGATTAGCGCCGACAGTACCCGTTACATGCGTGCCATGAGTGTCATTAACACCTTTTATCCAATTACCATCAACATCAAAAAGCTGGCCTTTTTCATAATGCCCACCCATTTCTTGGGGATAGCGCATACCCGTTGTGCCATATTCTCCTTTTGCCTTAACTGCATGAAAACGGGAACCACTCAGCTCCTGATGAGATAACAAAGCTCCTGAATCCATTACACCGATTTTTGCACCTTGCCCATGATAACCAAGGGCATAAGCACTAGATGCATTCATGGCAGAAAGTCCCCAGTCTTTCTGATATTCTTGGCTTTCCCAACTTTGTTTATCACCAAGTTGCCCCATTTCTGAATAAGAAATGGCATATCCAGAAAAAAGTAATGCAGAAGCAACAACAGAAAGTTGAAATCTATGTTTATTGATAACATATTTATTTATAGAGTGATTATTTTTTGAACTACAACGTAAATTCGACGCTATCTCTTTGTTCATTCCAATACCTTAGTTATATTTAAATTAATAACATTAATTAAGAATCAAAAAATAAAATCATGGAGATAATCTATTTTTTATAAAAATAAATATTTGAACAGCATCCCAAAAACATTATTTCAAAATGAAAATTAAGATAAATTAACTACTCATAGGCAATTAACTAGATAAATCTAACGATACAAGATCAAAGTAAGCTACTTTATAAACACTCAACACTATGTTTATCTTGCTTTTCGATACAATTATTCAAATTTTAAACATATTAAATAAGAAGGAGACATACTAAGAAACAATCGCTACAAACTAATTAACAAAAAAACATCAGCATTTAGTAAAATAAAGATAAAACCTTACTTTAAATAATTAAGGCTTTTCATCAATAACTAGAGCATTATTTTTAGTCACCACACACTTATTTATAGGTGACTGTTCTATAATAGAAGTACAATAAATTAAAAAAGAAATAGCCGAGGTCAGTACAGGGATTAATAATAAAAAAACCATACATTAATTAGCTGATTTAGCTTTTCATGTATGGTTTATCGAAGTTGATAATTTTATATTTGCTTACTTGGTTTTATTTTGCTGCCACCATTGAGCTAGCATAACACCCGTCGCAACAGAAACGTTGAGACTTTCAACTTTACCTGTACCGCCAATATACACGCTCATATCACCTTCATCCCATGCGCTATCACTTAGGCCATCGCTTTCTTGACCTAACACAAGCACCATTTTGGCCGGTAACTGTGCTTTCGCAATGTCTTGGCTACCTTTATGGCTTGAAGTGGTTACGATGGTGTAACCTGCATCACGGAACTTAGTTAATGTTGAAGTAAAACCATCCGCATCAATCGCCTTAATATGTTCAGCGCCACCTTCAGCAGTACGGATCGCAGCACCAGACTCCAACATGCCCGCATCCTGTAAAATCACACCCTGCACACCAAAATGTGCACAACTACGCATGATCCCGCCAAGGTTATGTGGATTTCCCACATCTTCCAGTGCTAATACGCAATCTTTGTCAGTTGCTTCTTGCAAATAGGTCTCGACATCCATACCGCCGCGTTTTTTAATAATAAAACAAACGCCACCATGATGCTCTGTACCTGATGCTTTTTCTAACTCTTCATCATCAACCACATGATATGCTTTACGATTTGCAGCCATCCACTTCAACGCATCACGAAAACGCGGAGTGACAGACTTCAAAAACCATGCACGAACAATCGCATCTGGACGGTTTTTAAACATCGCTTGGCAAGCGTTCTCACCGTAAATGCGCGTTTCTTCCTGACGTTGTTTACGTAATTGTTCCGGATCAATCAGGCTTTTACCTGAAATGCCACCGTGGTCATTAATTAACTCTTCACTATCTGGTCGAGAAATTGTACGCCACGGGGAACGTTCGCGAGGAGCGCTATCTCTATCGCTATCTGAACGTCCTGAGCGGCCTGAACGTTCGTTACGTCCACCGCTTCTATTATCAGAGCCTCTTCTATCGCCACGGTCATCACGGCCACCACGACGCTTATTATCATTTTGGCGCTTATCGCTACCTTTATTGTCATCCTGCCCTTCACTGCGGACATACATCACTTTTACTTTGCCGTTTTTACCGCTAAAATCATTCGAGTCGTTCATCACTATCCCCTACTGAGCTTTGGCGCGAAGATTACATGATGTTTCAAGACTGCGCCACCAATTCACACGATTATCTCACTATAAAGGCTATTATCTCACCGAAAAGATATTGAATATACTTCTATCGTATACAAAGCGTTTTACGTACAATACACGCCTTGTTTTATAGCGGCTCACATACCTTACTCCCATGACTCAAAATGCAGTTTATCACTTACGTCAAAAACGTCTTGCCCTTTCAACTAAACCTTTCAAGGCTAGGGGTTGCCGGGTAAAGCGCTGCCAATATTGCTTATTACCTATTCGACAATGTTTTTGCGCACAAACAGTACCAATGAATGCAAAAAGCCAATTTTGCCTCATTATGTTTGATGGAGAAGTATTTAAGCCTAGTAATACAGGTAAACTTATCGCCGATATTTTACCGAATACACTTGCATTTCAATGGTCACGAACAGATCCTGACACACAGTTATTGTCTGTTTTACAAGATCCAACAAGACAGCCTTACCTTATATTTCCCGAAAGCTATGCTCAAAGTCAGCGTATTGTCGTCAATCAACCCAATATTTCAAACAAACCCGCGCTATTTATTTTATTAGACGGTACTTGGCCTGAGGCCAGTAAAATGTTTAGAAAAAGTCCTTACTTAGATAATATTCCCCTATTATCCATCAATACCAAAGCAAGAACCGATTATCTACTGCGAACGCCTTCAAGAGAAGAGCAGCATTGCACCGCTGAAATTGCGGCAACTGTACTTGAACTTGCCGGAGATATGGATGCATCTAAACAACTATTTACTCACTTCAACTTATTTAGACATAAGTATCTTGAAGGAAAACCATCTCACCCTATTGCACAGCAAATTTTAGCTAAAACGACCCAATAATTATTCCATAACAATTTAACCTTTCGATAATATCCTTTTGGATCAGCCTTCATTTCTTTAGTGAGGTCAAAAGTGATAAATTTCAGATAACCTTCATCATAAAACGTGAACATGCTTATATAATTCAGTTAAAGTCACAGTCTAAACTAGCGTAATGTAAAAGATGAGGCATATTATTGATACAAAATGTCGTTATATCGATATCGTATCAATAAAGATATTCATTGAGCGAGCCCCCCGCTCATCAAAGTAAAAGGTTATCTGCCATGGGTTTAGTGAGTCAGTTAGAATCTTTGTTCAGACCAAAATCAATCGTTGTTATTGGTGCCTCAGAAAACCCTAATCGTGCAGGCTCAGTTATGATGAGAAACCTGTTAGGTAGTGGCTTCAAAGGCCCGATTCTTCCCGTAAATCCAAGCAGAAATTCAGTTCTTGGCGTTCTAGCTTATCCTTCGATTGATAAACTCCCACTAAAACCCGACCTCGCGGTTATTTGCACCCATTACTCAAGAAATATAGATTGTTTACGTCAGCTAGGTGAAGCGGGCTGTAATGTCGTTATTATTCTTTCTTCACCCTCAATTCAATTCAATGAACTAAAAAAAATTGCTCAACAATACCAAATTAGGCTACTTGGCCCAAATAGCCTCGGTTTTCTAGCGCCATGGCAGGGGTTAAATGCCAGTTTCTCACCAATACCGATTCTAAAAGGTAAACTCGCATTTATTTCTCAATCAGCAGCGGTTTCTAATACGGTTCTTGATTGGGCAAGGCATCGTGATATTGGTTTTTCATATTTTATTGCTTTAGGCGATAGCATCGACATTGATATCGATGATTTACTTGATTATCTCGCTCGCGACAGTAAAACCAGTGCTATTTTGCTCTACCTTGAAAATATAAGTGACGCTCGGCGCTTTCTATCATCATCACGCAGCGCCTCACGTAATAAACCAATATTAGTAGTCAAAAGTGGTAGAACCCGAAAAGCGCAAGAGTTACTTGGCGAAAAACCAAGTCTTGATGCCGCCTATGACGCAGCAATTCAACGGGCAGGATTACTGCGAGTACAAGATACCCATGAAATGTTTTCTGCCGTAGAAACTCTCAGTTATATGACACCACTCAGAGGTGAGCGATTATCTATCATGAGTAACGGCTCAGCACCTGCGGCAATGGCACTAGATGAACTTCTGCAACGTAATGGAAAATTAGCTAAACTCAGCCCTGAAACTGAAAATGAGCTCAGTGCATTATTACCTCTAGATTTATCAACGCACAATCCTATTGATCTCGGAGATGATTCAACGGTTGAGAGGTACATCAGTGTCTTGAATAAAATGCTTGATAGTCATGACCATGATGCGCTACTCCTCATACATACCCCAAGCGCAATTACTGAAAGTAAAGTCATGGCTGAAAAAATAATAAAAGCCATAAAACAGCATCCTAGAGGTAAATGGCTAACGATTTTAACTAACTGGTGCGGTGAATATTCATCCCAAGAATCGCGACGCTTATTTAGTGAAGCAGGTATTCCAACCTATCGAACCCCAGAAGGTGCTATCACTGCTTATATGCATATGGTGGAATATCGTCGTAACCAAAAACAACTCAAAGAAACACCTGCGCTGCCTATTGGTATTACAGCCAATACTCAACAAGCTCATGAGTATATTCAGCAAGCCTTGCAAAATAATAATTTGCATTTAGATACTCATGAAGTTCAACCCATTTTGAAAGCTTATGGCCTAAATAGCCTACCCACTTGGATTGCTCACTCTAGCCAAGAAGCCATTGATATTGCAGAAAAAATCGGTTATCCCGTCGCATTGAAATTACGCTCTCCTGATATTATGCATAAATCAGAAGTTCAAGGCGTTATGCTATATCTACGTAATGCAAAAGAGGTCGAAGACGCCGCTAAAGCAATAATCGAACGTGTTTCTGTTAATTATCCAAATGCACGAATTGAAGGACTATTAGTTCAAAGCATGGCCAACCGAGCGGGTGCTCAAGAACTAAGGATTGCAGTTGAATTAGATCCTGTTTTCGGTCCATTGATCATGCTAGGCGAAGGTGGTATCGAGTGGCAACAAGAAAGCCAAGCTGCTGTAGCTTTACCTCCATTAAATCTAGCCTTAGCCAGATATCTCGTGATAAATGCGATTAAAGGCTATAAAATCAAAGCTCGAAGTGCGCTCGAACCACTAAACATTCCAGGTCTAGCCAGTTTATTAGTACGTGTATCCAACCTTATTATCGACTGCCCTAATATATCTCGTTTAGATATACACCCGTTACTCGCCGCTGGGGACGAGTTCACTTTACTCGATGTGTCAATGACATTAAGCGAAACGAGTGGCACAGCAACATCCCGATTAGCCATTCGCCCCTATCCAAGTGAGTTAGAAGAAACAATCCAATTAAAAGATGACTTAATCTGCCTGCTACGTCCAATTCTTCCTGAAGATGAGCCACTTTTAAAATCATTTATTGAACGCGTCACAAAGGAAGATCTGTATTACCGATATTTCAGTGAAATTAGCGAATTTACCCATGACGATCTCGCTAATATGACACAAATCGATTATGACCGTGAAATGGCATTTGTTGCTGTTAAAAATCAAAATACGATACCTGAAATTATTGGTGTGACACGAGCAATGGCCGATCCTGACAATCAAGAGGCTGAATTTGCGGTTCTCGTCAGATCAGATATGAAAGGGCAAACATTAGGTTATCAGCTAATGCAAAAGCTATTAAATTACACTCGCGCTCATGGTATTAAAAAACTGATAGCAATTACCATGCCTGAGAATCGTAATATGATAAGTTTAGCTAAAAAACTAGGATTTAATATTGAGGTTCAATTTGAAGATGGCATTGTTAACCTTACACTCCATCTTTAAAAATGCATTAGGGTAAATTTGTATATTGATTAAACAGGTATTCAATTTATTCCTAACGACTTGGCTAAATATGCTATCATCCGTAGATCATTCGCTAAAATATTTGTGCAAAGCGATTTGCTATTGGACTAATAAGAGAAAATTCAAACTGTGATGTTGTCAAAATTAAAACAAGCAAAACATCAACAATATTTGGCAAATTTACCTAAATTGTCTCAATCCATTGCTGATGTTAGAACGCTATATAAAACAGAAGATTTTCGTGATGCTCTGCTTGAGCTAATCTCTCAAGCACAAAAAACCATCTACATTACGGCTCTGTATTTAGAAAAAGATGATGCAGGTAAAGACATACTTCATGCTTTATATGCAGCTAAGCAAGCTAATCCATCCCTAGAGATTAAAATCCTAGTTGATTGGCACCGCGCTCAACGTGGTCGAATTGGTGCTGCGGCAAATTTAACCAATGCTGACTGGTATTATGAAGTTGCGCAAAGCTACCCTAGTGTAGAGATTCCTATTTTTGGTATTCCGGTAAATACTCGTGAAGCATTAGGTGTTCTCCATCTTAAAGGTTTTTTGTTTGACGATACTCTGCTCTACAGCGGCGCAAGTATTAATGATGTATATCTGCATCGTCATGAAAAATACCGCTATGACAGATACCAGATTATCAAAAATGGCCAATTAACAGCTACGATGAAGCAATATATTGACAACACGCTGTTAGAATCAAATGCCATTCACTTACTAAATACGGCTACACGACCGAAAACTGCAGAATTTAAGCATTTAATTAAACAATTCCGCCTATCATTAAAAGATGAGTCTTACCAATTTCTAGGTGATGCATCTAATGATGAATTTGCAGTAACTCCATTTGTCGGACTTGGTAAAAAGAATGATTTAAATCGCGTGATAACCCATTTAATGAGTTCAACGACCAATAAACTGACTATTTGCACACCTTATTTTAATCTTCCCGCGGTACTTGTTAGAATTATAAGTCGGTTACTACGTGAAGGTAAGCAAGTAGAAATTATTATTGGGGATAAAACGGCCAATGACTTTTATATCCCGCCAGAAGAACCATTTAAAATAATTGGTGCGCTACCTTATCTGTATGAAATAAATTTACGTAAATTTATCAGTCGATTACAGCGTTTTGTTGACTCAAAACAGCTCACAGTAAGACTATGGAAAGATAGCGATAATACCTACCACCTCAAGGGTATGTGGGTCGATGATAGCTGGCAATTGATCACCGGTAATAATCTAAATCCTCGAGCATGGGGCTTAGATCTTGAAAATGCAATCCTACTACATGACCCCAAACAAGAGCTACAAGAACAACGTAGCCATGAATTGGAATGTATTCGTACTCATACCAAAGTTGTTGGTCATTACCGTGAGCTAGACAATATTCAAAGCTATCCAGTCAAAGTGAAAAAACTTATTCGTCGATTACGAAGAATACGTGTTGACCGTCTCATAAGCCGTATTTTATAAATTAACGCCAAAACGTCACTTCTGTGGCGTTTTCCCCCTAATTCACGACAAGTTAGTGATACCAAAATGCTAATTAACCGCTCAAGTCCTTTAATTATGTTCTCTTTCATTCTTGTGCTCACGGGGTGTACTGGATTTCATTGGTCAAATGATAATTGGACCGGTAAAGATAAAGCACAACATTTTGCTTTTTCTACAGCCATGGCCGCTGCTGGTAATGCATATGCAGATAGGCAAAACATGTCACATAGAGATGCAGCGCAATTCGGTATCTTATTTTCTTTATCATTAGGAGCAGCAAAAGAATTTTATGATAGTCGGCCAGAAGGAACAGGTTGGAGTTGGCACGACTTTGCCTACGATGTTGCAGGCTCTATAGCAGGTTATAGCTTATATCAGTCCTTTAAATAAAAATGACACTAAAAATAGTGTTAATTATATTTAATACCTCACTACTCATTATGTAGTTAAATTTTCCGAAATAAATACTTCAAGCTCACCCTCATTTCAATACTATTTAATGTAACCTTAAATAAACTTAAAAATAGCGCCTAACATACTAAATAAGTGTTATCACTCACGGCCTTACATTCTATACAACCATTCGCTAAATTAATTTACAGCCCAAAAAAGCTTAATACAGCCTAAAATAAGACTAACAATAACA
>NZ_DOEH01000013.1:226251-226600 GCF_003533305.1 Providencia sp.
GTTACTCACTACTTTATATTCCGCACAATCATTCATATAACTAATTTAATAGTATATCTAACACAACTGAATACAATCTAAAACAAGACAAATAATAATGTTGTACCACAACAAAAGTGAGCNNGTTACTCACTACTTTATATTTCGCACAATCATTCATATAACTAATTTAATAGTATATCTAACACGATTTAATACAATCTAAAACAAGACAAATAATAACGTTGTACCACAACAAAAGTGAGCTGTTACTCACTACTTTATATTTCGTACAATCATTCGTAGAACTAATTTAATAGTATATCTAACACGATTTAATGCAATCCAAAATAAGACTAACAATAACACC
>NZ_DOEH01000020.1:0-153 GCF_003533305.1 Providencia sp.
TCGAATCCTCCCGGTTGCACCATATTCAACCCTATGAGTAAATCTGATGGGGTTTTATTTTGGTTTTAAAATGCCAAAATAGAGTAAAAATTAAAAGTAAGTTTTGATAAAGAAATAAGTTTTAAACGACATGCATCCATAGCTCAGCTGGAT
>NZ_DOEH01000020.1:189-330 GCF_003533305.1 Providencia sp.
TCGAATCCTCCTGGATGCACCATTTCTTGGCTAGAAAATCTAGTATATCAATATAATATTTACCCTTAATTTCTTATTCCTGAGAGTCGATTGATTATCGACATAAAAAATTATGCATCCGTAGCTCAGCTGGATAGAGTA
>NZ_DOEH01000020.1:346-21381 GCF_003533305.1 Providencia sp.
GTCGGAGGTTCGAATCCTCCCGGTTGCACCATCATTAAGAAACTCCTCATATTGAGGAGTTTTTTTTTATCTAAAATTTTGCATATCACATTCACTTACCTATCTATTACACCATTCATCGATAAACCACACATCTAGACAGCGACAATTTATGTGATTTAAGCTAAAGTAATTGCCTTAATAACATAAAACTAAATCACAGGCGGGAGGTCGATTTGATCCCGGACGTATCTAAAGCGCTCTCATGGTTAGAGGCGCACCCAAAAGCACTCAATGGCATTCAACGCGGTATTGAGCGTGAAACCTTGCGTGTTACTCCAACAGGTTCTATTGCAGAGACATTGCATCCTGAAGCGCTGGGAAAGGCGCTAACACATAAGTGGATCACGACAGATTTTGCAGAGTCGTTGCTTGAGTTTATTACACCTGTAGATAAAAGCATCAGCCATAATTTAGCATTTTTGAGAGATTTGCATCGTTATACTGCTCGTCATCTTAAAGATGAAAGAATGTGGCCTTTGAGTATGCCGTGCTTTATTGAAAGCGAAGGAAAAATTACGCTTGCTCAATATGGTTCTTCCAATGTAGGACGTTTTAAAACACTTTATCGTGAAGGGTTAAAAAATCGTTACGGTGCATTGATGCAGACAATTGCAGGGGTGCATTATAATTTCTCTTTACCTATTGAGTTTTGGCAAGCTTGGGCAGGGGTAGAAGACGAAGAAAGCGGTAAAGATAAGATTTCTGATGGCTATTTGCGCCTTATTAGAAACTACTATCGCTTTGGGTGGGTTATTCCATACTTATTCGGCGCATCACCCGCTATTTGTGGCTCTTTCCTTAAAGATAGAGACACCATGCTAACTTTCAATAAAACCGAATGTGGTACGTATTACTTGCCATATGCGACATCATTGCGAATGAGCGATCTTGGTTATACCAATAAATCTCAAAGTGATTTAAACATCACGTTTAATCATTTAGAGGAATATGTCGAAAGTCTTAAAAAAGCGATTCACAAGCCATCTGAAGAATTTAAACAACTTGGTGTGAAGAAAGAGGGTAAGTACATTCAGTTAAATACGAATGTGCTACAAATTGAAAATGAGTTATACGCACCAATTCGTCCTAAGCGTGTGCCAAAAGGCAGCGAATCGCCTTCGGATGCGCTAATCCGCGGTGGTATTGAATATATTGAAGTGCGTTCTCTCGATATCAACCCATTTAGTGCAATTGGTGTAAATGAAACACAAGCTCGATTTGTTGATCTATTCTTAATATGGTGCGTACTTGCTGATGCACCTGAGATGAATGCTCAGGAGTTAGATTGTAGTCGTCAAAATTGGAATCGAGTGATCCTTGAAGGTCGAAAACCGGGACAAGTAATTGGTTTAGGCTGTGGTAGTGAAGTTAAGCCTCTCGTTGAAGTCGGACAGCAACTTTTTAAAGATCTTATTCGTGTTGCTGAAGTTTTGGATACTTGCTGTGATGAAAAATATCAGGAAGTTTGTCATCAGTTCGTGGCGATGTTTGAAGATCCAACTTTGACATATTCGGCATTAGTGATGGATGAAATGTTGGATAAAGGGATCGGTGGTTATGGTTTAGAACTAGCTGAGAAATATTTTGAGCAGTTGATTAATGAACCTTACGAAGTGATCACAGAAGCGCAATTTGAACAAGCTCGATTGGCTTCAATTGAAAAGCAAGCGTTGATGGAACAAAACGAAACGGAAAGTTTTGAAGACTACCTGCATACGCACGCAGGACGTTAAAAGAAAATGGCCACATTAAGTGGCCAAATAAAAAATCTTAGAGAATCAGGGATGATAATAAAAATGTGCGTCTTTCAGTAATTCAGACTGCGTATTTTTTAAATAGTTTCATTTATTCTATAAATATTTTTTTATCTTCTAGGAGGTCACGAAATGCCGTTATTAGACAGTTTTACTGTAGATCATACGCGTATGGCTGCACCTGCTGTTCGCGTGGCAAAAACCATGCAAACGCCGAGCGGTGATACGATCACCGTATTCGATTTGCGTTTTACCGTTCCAAATCAAGAAGCAATGACTGAAAAAGGGACTCATACTCTAGAGCATTTGTTTGCAGGTTTCATGCGTGACCATCTAAATGGTAATGGTGTTGAAATTATTGATATATCGCCAATGGGATGTCGTACAGGCTTTTATATGAGTTTAATCGGTCAGCCTGACGAGCAGCGTGTTGCAGATGCTTGGAAAGCCGCTATGCAGGATGTTTTGAACGTCAAAGATCAAAATAAAATTCCTGAATTAAATATTTATCAATGTGGAACTTGCCAAATGCACTCATTGGAAGAAGCACAGCAAATCGCCCGTAATGTGATTAATACAAAAATTGGTATTAATAAAAACGACGATTTAGCACTTCCAGAAGATAAGTTAGCGCAATTACATGTTTAATTATTGGATACAATAATTGATTCAAAAAGATAGAGCCTTAAATCATTTAAGGCTCTATTTGTATGAAATAGCGTAACAAATTAAACAAGTTAAAATTCAGGAGGTTGAGCATTGAATGCTAATGGACTGATCCTTACCTGTTTGACGATATTATCACTTACTAGCAAGACCTCGATAACATAGTGGCCAATCAAAATTTGCTCATTTGGTTGAGGAATATCGCCAATAGCCTCTAACACCATCCCGTTAATGGTCCTAGGACCCTCTATAGGGAGATTCCAATCAAAAGCTTTATTCAGCTCGCGAATATTAGCCGAGCCATCCACAAGTACGCTACCGTCGCTTTGAGGCATAACTTCTTCTGCTAAAGACGGAGACATTGAAGTTGTAAAGTCACCCACTATTTCTTCCAGAATATCTTCAACGGTAATTAGGCCTTGGATCTCTCCATACTCATCAACAATAATCCCAAGTTTTTCTTTGTTATGTTGAAAGTTAACAAGCTGAAGATTTAAGGGAGTGCTGTTAGGAATAAAATAAATATTATCAGCGGCTTTGATTAAATTTTGCTTATTAAATTCTTGTTTTTCTACCATTAATCGATAGGCTTCACGTACCCGGAGAATACCGATAGCATCATCAAGAGAATCACGATAAAGCACAATACGGCCATGGGGCGAGTGGGTAAGCTGTCTGACAATTGATTTCCAATCATCATTGACGTCAATCCCAACAATTTCATTCCTTGGTAGCATGATGTCACCGACAGTGACCTTGTCTAAATCTAGGATAGAAATCAACATGTCCTGATTTCGACGGCTTAATTTATTTTTTGATTCATTAACAATTGTTCGCAGTTCTTCTTTATTAACTGCATCACTGCGAATCACCAATGATTTTATGCCACAACAACGCATAAAGATGGCCGTAATTGCATTGAACATCCATACAATTGGCGTCATGATTTTTTGAAGTGGTTTTAATATATAACTGCTTGGAAAGGCTATCTTTTCAGGGTAGAGCGCCGCGATAGTTTTAGGCATGACTTCAGCAAAAACTAAAATAACAAAGGTGAGAATACCCGTTGCTATAGCAACACCAGCATTACCATAGAGGCGTATACCGATGATTGTTGCAAGCGCAGATGCGACAATATTAATGAGGTTATTACCGATAAGCACAAGGCTTAATAGCTTATCGGGGTGCTGTAATAGTTTTTCGACGCGTATTGCAGAGCGATTGCCTTGCTTAGCTAAGTGCTTTAAACGATAGCGGTTTAGCGTCATCATGCTAGTTTCTGATGCAGAGAAGTAGGCTGATGAAAAAATTAAAACTATCAGTATGATGATTAGCGTACTTGTAGACACATCATCCAAAACAAGATTCCTTATTGCAATTTATCGGCATAATTGAGTATTAAGCCAAAAACTAAGCGATCATAAATTGTTGTAACAGACGGTTACCGAAAAAAGCCATGGTTAAAATAATTGAGCCGGCAACGTGGAAAAATAAAACTCGTTTCCCTCGCCATCCACCATGGAAATGTCCCCAAAGCAGGGTGATATAAACAAACCATGCAATAACTGATAACACAGATTTATGAATATTTTCTTTATCGAAAATATTATCCATATAAACAAATCCAGTACACAGTGTCAGGGTCAACAAAATTACCCCGACTTGGGTGATATGAAACATTTTTCTTTCAACAACCATCATTGGTGGCATATCAGAACTAAACTTAAGTGTCTTATTTTTAAGCTGATGGTCAATAATTGCCACTTGAAATGCGTATAAAGCCGCAATGAGTAAGGTCGCATAACTTAATAATGCTAAACCGATATGAATAAATAATGGTGTGCTGGCTTCTAAGTGTGTAATAAATTCGCCAGGCATGATGGTTGAAAGCATCAGGTTGATAATCGCAAAACTATAAACGACAGGTGTTAAATACCAAGCACGTCCCCAGTAGGAGACAACAGTCATAATCACACACATCAGTAAACTAACCGCAGAACCCAAATTGAGTAATGTGAGATTTTGTCCTTCAGACTCACTAAAGATGAGTAGTTTTAGAGTAATAGCATGAGTTATCAGCGCGATAATGGCTAATAAAAGAGCTAGTCGGCGATATAGAGGCTGCTTACGAACCTGACTAGGAACAATCAGCAGTAGGCTGATCATGTATGTACAAACTGCTATGACTGCAAATACGGGCATAGTATAGTGTCGTTATTCATTTTTAGTGGAAAGTTATTTACAGTATAACTCGTGCAAGGGTAGGCTCCAACCATTGGTCGCTTGAACGACGTATAATTAGTTGTAGATAGCATTTCATGATACTGCTTAATTGATCATCAATGATAAAAGTAAATCCATAATAACCTGTAAAATCAGATCAAAACACAGAGCAGCGGAAAAACATCGGATATGATACACTAGCCAAATTATTTTTAGGGTTAGCTTTTGCTGTAATCGATTTACATATTGGATTAATGATAAGCAAATCGTTATTTTTTAATTATGACATCAAATACCTTGTAATGTAGAACCCGTATTTAATGACTTGTAATTAATCGTATTAGCAACCATATCAGGTTGTAACTTAGGCCCATAAACAGAATTGAGCTAATACATATGTTTGATAATTTAACTGACAGACTATCGCGCACTTTGCGCAATATCAGCGGGCGCGGACGTCTGACTGATGAAAACATTAAAGATACATTGCGCGAAGTGCGTATGGCTTTACTTGAAGCCGACGTCGCTTTACCAGTTGTTCGTGATTTTATTCAGAAAGTTAAAGATAGCGCAGTAGGGCAAGACGTCAATAAAAGTCTTACTCCTGGTCAAGAGTTCATTAAAATCGTTCAAAATGAACTTACGCGCGCGATGGGAGAAGAAAACCATCAGTTAAATTTATCTGCCCAACCGCCAGCTGTTGTTTTGATGGCAGGTTTACAAGGTGCGGGTAAAACAACTAGCGTTGCAAAACTGGGTAAGCACTTAAAAGAAAAACAAAAGAAAAAAGTTTTAGTGGTTTCCGCTGACGTTTATCGCCCTGCGGCGATTAAGCAGTTGGAAACATTAGCTGAATCAGTTGGTGTTGATTTTTTCCCTTCTGATACTCAAGAAAAACCCGTTACTATCGTACAAAAAGCATTAAAACACGCACAACTTCAGTTTTATGATGTGCTATTAGTGGATACTGCGGGTCGCTTGCACGTTGATGAAGCGATGATGGATGAAATTAAAGAAGTTCATCGTGTTATCAACCCAGTAGAAACATTGTTTGTCGTAGACGCGATGACTGGTCAAGATGCTGCCAATACTGCAAAGGCGTTTAATGAAGCACTACCACTGACCGGTGTTGTTTTAACTAAAGTCGATGGTGATGCTCGTGGTGGTGCGGCGTTATCTATTCGTGCTATTACTGGTAAGCCAATTAAGTTCTTAGGGGTTGGTGAAAAGACAGAAGCACTTGAGCCATTCTTCCCTGAGCGCGTAGCTTCCCGTATCCTAGGTATGGGCGATGTTTTATCTCTTATTGAAGAGATTGAGCACAAAGTTGACCGCGATGAAGCAGAAAAACTGGCTAAAAAGCTTAAAACAGGTGATGGCTTTGATTTAAACGACTTTTTAAGTCAGTTAAAACAAATGCGTAATATGGGTGGTATGGCAAGCATGATGAGCAAAATGCCAGGCATGTCCCAACTACCCGATAACGTTAAATCCCAAATGGATGATAAAATTACTGTTCGTATGGAAGCGATGATCAACTCAATGACGCGTAAAGAGCGTGCAAAACCTGAAATTATCAAAGGTTCACGCAAGCGTCGTATTGCAGCTGGTTCTGGTACAACAGTACAAGAGGTTAATCGCCTCTTAAAACAATTTGATGATATGCAGCGCATGATGAAAAAGATGAAAAAAGGCGGCTTAGCCAAGATGATGCGCGGTATGAAGGGTATGATGCCTCCGGGATTTCCGGGGCGTTAAGCAATAAAGCCTCAAACAATATGCACTTTTGGTTGATTTTTGCGTCAAAGTGAGTAAACTTTTCGGGCTTTTTATATAACAACCGGACTCTATCCCTCGATGGAGTCTGGTTGTTTTATTAACTAATGAGGATGTTATGGTAACAATTCGTTTATCTCGTGGCGGCGCTAAAAAACGTCCGTTCTATCAAATCGTTGTAACTGATAGCCGCAATGCGCGTGACGGTCGTTTTATCGAGCGTATCGGTTTCTTTAACCCGATCGCATCAGGTCAAGCAGAAGAACTACGTTTAGATCTTGACCGTATTGAGCACTGGGTTGGTTTAGGTGCAACTATTTCTGACCGTGTTTCACAACTGGTCAAACAAGCTAAACAAGCAGCTTAATCTGTCACGGTGGTAACAATGAGCAAGCAAACTAAACTACTGCCTCCTACGAACCCAATTATTTTGGGAAAACTAGGGGCCGCATATGGTATTCGTGGTTGGCTCAAAGTTTTTTCTTCCACCGAACATGCTGAAAGTATTTTTGAGTATCAACCTTGGTTTATCCAACGTTCAGGTCAATGGCAACATCTTGAGATTGAAGATTGGAAACATCACAACAAGGATGTCATTGTCAAGCTAAGTGGGTTTAATGACCGCGACGAAGCAACCCTTTTGACTAATTTTGAAATTGTCGTTGATTCATCTCAACTTCCTAAATTAGACAATAACGAGTACTACTGGAAAGACCTTATGGGCTGTCATGTAGTTACGTTAGAAGGGTATGACCTTGGTATCATTGTCGATATGATGGAAACTGGTTCAAATGATGTACTGGTTATCAAGGCGAATTTAAAAGATGCATTCGGTATCAAGGAACGGTTAGTTCCGTACCTTGATGGGCAGGTTATCAAGAATGTCGATCTCAATGCTAAACTTCTTGAAGTGGATTGGGATCCTGGTTTTTAAATCTCCGGTTGAACGGTGTTAATGAGTGGGACTAAGTCATGTGGATTGGTGTAATTAGCCTGTTTCCCGAAATGTTCCGCGCAATAACCGAGTACGGGGTAACTGGTCGGGCAGTTAAGAACGGCCTGCTGACTGTGTCGTGTTGGAATCCGCGAGATTTTACACACGATAACCATAAAACAGTCGATGATCGCCCCTATGGTGGTGGTCCAGGCATGCTGATGATGGTGCAACCGTTAAAGGATGCAATCCAGACAGCACGAACTGAGGCCGGTGCAGGTGCAAAGGTTATTTATCTTTCTCCTCAAGGGCGCAAACTTAGTCAAGACGGAGTTTGTGAGTTGGCAACAAGCGAGAAGTTAATTCTAGTTTGTGGCCGTTATGAAGGTATTGATGAGCGGATCATTCAAACCGAAGTTGATGAAGAATGGTCAATCGGTGATTACGTTCTCAGTGGTGGGGAACTCCCTGCTATGGTGTTGATAGACTCAGTCTCTCGGTTTATACCTGGAGTACTTGGGCATCAAGCCTCTGCTAAAGAAGATTCTTTTGCTGATGGCTTGTTGGATTGTCCTCACTATACTCGCCCTGAAGTGTTAGACGATATGCAGGTTCCGGAAGTACTACTTTCAGGGAACCATGCACGAATAAATAGCTGGCGCATGAAACAATCGCTTGGCCGAACCTGGCTTAGAAGACCTGATCTTCTGAAAAGCCTAGCTCTGACTGACGAGCAGAGGATGTTGCTGACTGAATTTCAAAATGAATATCAGTCTGAGCAACAAATGAATCTAGACAATTAAGTTGTCTAAACATATCAGTTTACCTAGGGTAAGAGAATTATTATGAGCAACATTATTAAACAAATTGAACAAGAGCAGATGAAGCAAGACTTACCTTCATTCCGTCCGGGTGATACCGTGGAAGTTAAGGTATGGGTCGTTGAAGGCTCTAAAAAACGTCTGCAGGCATTTGAGGGCGTGGTTATCGCTATTCGTAATCGCGGTCTGCACTCTGCATTCACTGTTCGTAAAATTTCTAACGGCGAAGGTGTTGAGCGTGTATTCCAAACTCACTCACCAGTCGTAGATAGCATCGCTGTTAAACGCCGTGGTGCTGTTCGCAGAGCTAAACTGTACTACCTGCGTGAGCGTTCTGGTAAGGCTGCTCGTATTAAAGAGCGTCTGAACGCCAAATAATACGCTTTCGCTACATCCGAAAGTTATAAGATAAGGCCCGCATCGTATGCGGGCCTTTTTATATTCGTCATATATTCGTCATATTTCGCGCCGTGGCGGTGTTGGCTTCATTCAGCCACGCAAGTCACATACTTGTGTATGTTCCCTGCACTGTCTTCACTTTGCCGCCTAGCCACAACACGAACTATTTAGAATAAATAGAATAAATAGAATAAATAGAATAAATAGAATAAATAGAATAAATATAAATAGAGTTAAGAAGTTATATTTCGCGCCGTGTCTGTGTTAGTAACATTTATTTGCACTAGTCCTCATGTACGCTCCTTGCGTCTCATTCATTTGCCTCCTTGCTACAACTTGAACTATTTGAATTATAGATTAGGAATAACCTTCTTCTTCACAATACCATTCTAAATAAATGTGATTTCGTTACTTTCTATTTTTGTAAACTTAACTATACGATTTTTTGTTTAAAACTCATTTTTAAATATTTTAAATATTAATTTTAATTAAAACCTCTGTTTATTCAGTGGATTGCGTTTCTGTAATTTATTGTTTACAGATATGGAATTATTTTACATTAATGGATTGAATTCTTTACGTACCATGGTATGTTATAGCTTACGCACTTAAACACAATATATAAATAATAAGCTAAATAGGTAAAAAAATGATCATGCAAAAAGATGTACTCAATAATGTGAATATTCAAGATGAACAGGTTCTTATTACTCCTGAAAGCCTGAAACATAAGTTTCCACTGAGTCACAACAATCTGCATGCCATTGCGACATCGCGTAAAATTATCGCTGATATAATTCATCAGCGTGATCCGCGCTTACTCGTGGTATGTGGTCCTTGCTCAATTCATGATGTAGATGCCGCTATTGAATATGGTGAGCGTTTACAAAGTCTAGCCGCAGAGTTAAGTGATAGCTTATATATTGTGATGCGTGTTTATTTTGAAAAACCTCGTACTACTGTGGGGTGGAAAGGATTAATCAGCGATCCTTTTATGGACGGTTCTTTTGAAATGGAAAAAGGATTACATATTGCCCGCGACTTACTGACAAGTTTAGTCAATATGGGATTACCGCTCGCGACAGAAGCACTTGATCCTAATAATCCTCAGTACTTAGGTGATTTATTTAGTTGGTCAGCTATCGGCGCTAGAACAACTGAATCGCAGACTCACCGAGAAATGGCTTCAGGCTTATCAATGCCAGTTGGTTTTAAAAACGGTACTGATGGTAGTTTATCAACTGCGATAAATGCGCTGAAAGCGGCTGCAATGCCACACCGTTTCATGGGAATTAATCAGTCAGGGCAAGTTTGTTTATTGCATACAAAAGGCAACGAGAACGGTCATGTGATCTTACGTGGCGGTAAAACACCTAATTACAGTGCTGAAGATATTGCTGCATGTGAAGCAGAAATGAAAAAAGCAGGGCTTGAACCGTCATTAATGGTCGATTGTAGCCATGGTAATTCAAATAAAGATTACCGTCGCCAGCCATTGGTTATTGATTCTATCATTGAACAAATAACTAATGGTAATGAGTCAATTACAGGTATTATGGTGGAAAGTCATATCAATGAGGGGAATCAAACCTCTGAACAGCCACGTGACACCATGAAATACGGTGTTTCTGTGACAGATGCTTGTATTGATTGGCAAACAACGGAATCTGTGTTGCGTAATCTACATCAAGCCATGTTACCTATGCTTGAACAACGCGCACGAAAATTAAGCAAAGTAAGCTAAGCAAGGTATTGGTATGTCTGTTGAATTA
This sequence comes from Providencia sp., assembly GCF_003533305.1. Classification (GTDB taxonomy): domain Bacteria; phylum Pseudomonadota; class Gammaproteobacteria; order Enterobacterales; family Enterobacteriaceae; genus Providencia. The sequence continues at coordinate 10,734 of NZ_DOEH01000020.1, forward strand.
TCCCATTTAAGGGACCAAATTGATGAGGTTGATAAATCTTTACTGGAATTATTGGCTAAGCGGTTACAGCTTGTTGCTGAAGTCGGTGAAGTAAAGAGTCAGTATGGATTACCAATCTACGTACCGGAACGCGAGTCGAGCATGTTAGCCGCTCGCCGTTTTGATGCCGAGCGTATGGGGGTTCCGCCTGATTTAATTGAAGATGTGCTCAGGCGGATTATGCGAGAATCTTATGCGCGTGAAAATGATAAAGGTTTTAAAACACTAAATCCATCTGCCGGCCCCATCGTTATCGTGGGTGGTGACGGTAAAATGGGACGATTATTTAATCGGTTACTCACTTTATCGGGATATCAGGTAAAAACCTTAGGTGAAAATGATTGGCCTCAAGCAAAATCTATCGTTGCTGGGGCAAGTGTCGTTATTATTAGTGTACCGATTCATTTGACGGTGAATGTCATTAATCAATTACCCTCACTGGATAAAAGCACGATCCTTATTGATATTGCCTCGATAAAACAAAAACCATTAGAAGCAATGCTTACTGTTCATGAAGGCCCTGTTCTCGGGTTACACCCGATGTTTGGACCTGATGTCGATAGTGTGGCAAAACAAGTTTTTGCTTATTGTGATGGTCGAGATGCCGAGTCCTATCAATGGTTTCTTGAGCAATTATTAGTTTGGGGAGCTAGACTAAAAAAGATTACTGCTGAAGATCATGATAAGAATATGAGCTTTATCCAAGCATTGCGTCATTTTACGACTTTTGCTTATGGACAAAATTTAGCAAATGAAGAAGTCGATTTACAACAATTACTATCGCTTTCTTCACCTATTTATCGTTTAGAATTGGCGATGGTAGGGCGGTTATTTGCCCAAGATCCTCAACTATACGCAGATATCATTATGTCTTCAGATGAAAATGTTGAGCTTATTCGCCGCTACTATCGTTTATTAGGGCAATCGATTGAAATGCTCGAACGAAATGATAAGGCAGAATTTATAGAGCAATTTAATAAAGTTAGCCAGTGGTTTGGCGAAGATGCTCATCATTTTATGAAAGAAAGTCAGTCGTTATTGCAACGCGCTAATGATAATCGTAAATAATGTAATATTATAATATCCCTTAGGACAAAAGTGTCTCTAAGGGATAACGCATTTTTCTTTTCATTAATTATTTTTATGCTGAATTTCATTCCATATGATTAAATTTATTTAAAATAAGTAATTTTACTTATTATCATAGTTTATGGTGAATGAATCGATTGCCTTACTTCGCTATTGAATTAATCTATTGTATAAATTTAAATTAATCAATTTTTCAAATTGATATTTATAAATTAGTCGACTTATCTGATAAAGATCCCCCGATTTATACCGATAACACTATTCATTAAATGATGATAAGTGTGGTAACTATATGTCTTTTAAAAATCTTAAGATTAGTATTAAATTAACGATTGCATTCGGTGTATTTATAACCCTCATCGTTTTAAGTTCTATATTTTCATCGGTAAACTTAAGCCGAGCTAATGAAGGTATGCAACAAGTTCTATTTAAAAGTTATCCTATCGCATCGACAGCAGGGCAAATGATGGATAATTTTTATTCTTATATTGCTATGCAGCAACTTATTTTACTTGATGACCGCGGCAGTGATAAGCGCAAGGAAGAGTTAGCTAAAATTAGTCAAAATATTACCAGTCTCATTGAGAAGCTCGATAATAGCGTAACAGATAGTCGCTCAAAAGAAGCATTATCTGATCTCCATCTTATTCGAAAACAATTCCATGAGTCACAAGCACGCATTATGGAGTTATTGAATCAAAATAATCGTCAGGCTGCTATTGATGAAATGATGACAAAAACTTTGAGTATTCAGCGTGATTATCGTGAACAAATTCAAACGTTAATGTCAATTCAGGATTTGGATATGCAGGAGGTAGGGCATCAAGTTAATGAAGACTATGAAACAAATAAAGTTTTATTAGCAATATTGTCCTTTGTGAGTATCGCTATAGGTTGTGCAATGGGATGGTTTATAACGATCAGCATTACTCGTCCATTAGATAGCGCAGTTGGTTTTGCTCAAGCAATTGCGAGTGGTGATTTAACTAAAGATATTAAAATACAGTCTAAAGATGAAACTGGGGTTTTGTTGGAATCTCTTGTAGATATGAAAGCCCGGTTGTTGGAAATTGTACAAGAAATGCAAAATGGTTCTGAAAGTATTTCAGCTGCTGCGGGTCAAATAGTTGCAGGAAATCAAAATCTAGCGGCAAGAACTGAAGAGCAAGCGGCTTCTGTAGAAGAAACAGCGAGCTCTATGGAGCAGATTACTTCAACGGTACAAAATACAACAGAACACACTCATGAAGCGACCTCATTGGCAAACAATGCGGAGATCGCGGTAAAAGACAATGGTCGAATGATGATCCAGCTCACTGATAAAATGCGAGCCATCAATACCTCTTCAGCACAAATGACCGATATTATTAATTTGATTGATTCGATTGCATTTCAAACAAATATCCTTGCTTTAAATGCCTCGGTTGAGGCGGCAAGAGCCGGAGAACACGGGCGAGGTTTTGCTGTTGTTGCGGGGGAGGTGAGGTTGTTAGCACAAAAAAGTGCAGCTTCAGCAAATGATATTCGAGGATTAATCGATAACTCATCATCTCAAGCTAAAGACGGTATGTCACTAGTCGAAAAGGCAAGTAACCAAATTCACGGTATGGTAGCGAGCGTACAAGAAATGAATGCATTGCTACAAGAAATTGGGCAGGCAAGTCGTGAACAAAGTGACGGTATCTCACAAATTAATAGTGCAGTGGGGCAGTTAGATTTAATGACGCAACAAAATGCAAGTTTAGTTGAAGAATCCGTTGTTGCCGCAGGCTCTCTTAATGAGCAAGCGTTTCATTTGAAAGAGCTAGCGAGCTATTTTCGTGTGAATTCAAAGCCTGTTACACAAGAGTAAAATTAAATTTTATATAATAAGCTGCCCTACTTATAGGGTTATAGGGCAGCTTATTTATTAAGGTATGATTTTCTCAGGTTCAACTGGCACAATATTTTCAGAAGGGTAGCATCCGAGTATTTTTATTGAACGAGTAATTGTCGATAATTCTTTTAATGCTTGCTGCATATTATCTGAACGTAGATTGGCATGCACATCGACATAAAACATTTCTTCCCATGGCTTACCATTAATTGGTCGAGATTCTAGTTTACTCATAATTATCTTATTATTTTTTAAAATAATTAAGGCATCGACCAATGCACCCGCTTGTTGACCAGTAGTTACTAATAGAGTTGTTTTAGCTGGAACTTGCTCTGTGACTTCAATTGCTTGCTGCGCGACAACAATAAAACGAGTCATATTGATTTGTTGATTAGCTAAATTATGCTCGAGAACTTTAAGATCATATAGTGCGCCACCAGCCTCACTACCTAAAGCTGCGACATTCGGTAAATTCAGTTCTGCCACCATTTGCATCGCCGTGGATGTACTATCGCAATATTTTATTTTCAAATGAGGGTATTGAGCTAAATATTGACTACATTGCTGGAAAGGTTGAGGATGGCTGTAAATAGTATCTATTTTACTTAAATCTGTGTTTCCCATAGCAAGTAAACAATGGTTAATTGGCAGTCGGATCTCGCCTACAATAAATAGCGACGTATTTTGTAGTAAATCATAAACGTCATTAATTGCACCTGAGCTGGTATTTTCAATAGGTAAAATACCATAATCAGCTTGGCCACTTTCCACGAGAGAGAAAATATCTTGGAATTTATGGCAGCTACATTCAACTAATTGGTCAAAGTGACGAGCTGAATATTGGCGAGCAGCAATATGTGAATATGAGCCTTTAGGACCTAAAAAAGCAAATCTCGCCGAATCATTCGGTGTCAAATTTAGGTGCTGTTGTAGGATAGCTTGTTGAGTGAGTACTGAATCTTCAATTATCATTTGGAATAATCGAGTAACATAGAAGCCATCTAATCCTAATGGCTTTCCTTTGTTAATCAATATATCGAGTAATTGGCGCTCACGTTCTTTATCACGAATTGGACGATTATCATCAATTTTAGTTTCAGCGACTTCGACTGCATAACCTCTACGTTTTGCTAGAAGGTTGAGTAGCTCACTATCTAATAGAGTGATTTTTTCACGTACTTTTAATAAATTATTGCTATTTTCCATCCAACCCACCCTATAAAATATTATTGAATAAAAAAGCCCCCTAAGTAGGGGGCTTTAAAATATTGTCTTCTTTTTTTTCTCGAACGACAAAAGCCCCTTATTTAAGAGTAGCTAAAAAAGAAGAAAAAGAAGACAGAATTGAAGTTCATCTATAACACCTATAATTAAACATCTGTTAAATAGACCTGATAGCTAGGAGAAAGTCAATTAAAAAGAATAACTAGCAAAAAACGCGCCCGTAATGAGCGCGTTAGCAAAGTTTCAAGATAAGTTGATAGATAATATAAAATTATAACGTAACTATTTATAACGTAACTACTTATAACGTAACAATGTTCGCTTCTTTTACACTATTGTTAGCCCTTCTTGATTCTCCTTTGTGTTGAACTTTATTGAGTTGTCTTTCAAGTTTGTTAATCAGTTCATTTATTGCAACATACATGTCTTCATGTTTGGCGCTTGCTACTAATTTACCCGTAGCTGTTTTTATGTTGGCATCAACCATAAAGCCTTGTGGTTCTTTTGATAACACCACATGGGTATTAATCAGGGAAACTTGCCACTTATCGAGTTTTGTTAGACGGTCTTCAATGTGCTCACGAATTGCTGGGGTAATATCCATTTGCTTACTAGTAATGTTCACTATCATATAGTTACCTCTCATTGTTTCCGTCTCTAATGTATTTAGAATACCCATAATTCATGATGAAAAGTTGACGTGGATCACATTTCAATGAGGAGTAGTGAGTTGGCCATCTGAAGTGTGATTTTGCATAAAAAAGGGAATGAAAAGGATTGCCAAATTTACTTGATTAGGAGAAACTGACAGAGTTGACTATCGTAACGGTTAATGGTCGGTACTCTTTTTGGGTAAAATTTTAGGTTATCTGAAAGCAGATTAATAGATAGCAAGTTATGATAATTAGCGATGAAATAAAAACAGCAGCCAAGGCTGCTGTTTTAGATCTTACCAAGATGTTACTGAGGGTTAGCCGCTATAATGCTGCCAACTTTATTTGCTTCTTGATCTAGTCCCATCTGATTATAAGCAATTTCCATATACGCCAAAGCGTTACGTGTTGCTTCTGTATCTGGATAGTCTTTTAGCATTTGCTGCACACGATTAACAACCGCGACATATGCACCCCGTTTGTTGTAGTATTCTACGACAGACAGGTCAAACTTAGCTAAACGATCTTTTAGATATACTAGACGCTTGCTAGCATCATTTGAATAAAGACTGTTAGGATAGTAGCGAACGAGTTGGCTGAAATCTTTGAATGCAACACGCGCATGCTGAGGATCACGATCAGAACGATCGATACCTAAGAGGCCTTGCAGCAGACTGTCATCCAATGCCATAGCCGTTAGGCCACGGATATAAATAACATAGTCTATGTTTGGATGTGTTGGATTTAAACGCATGAAACGGTCAATCGCGGCTATCGCCATTGGTAGCTCAGCGGATTTATAATAGGCGTAAATAAGGTCTAATTGAACCTGCTGGGCATATGGGCCAAACGGATAGCGATTGTCCAAAGCTTCAAACTGTTTAATCGCAGCTTTATAGTTACCATCCTGTAATTTTTGCTGACCCGTACTATAAATTTCAGCTGGGGAGCTATCAGGGCTGATCTCGCTATTGCTGGAGCACCCGGTGAGAACCAGGCTTAACGTGGCAGCAGCCACCAGATGTTTCATACGTATCATCACGTGTAGGTTATCCTCTGAGTGTTTCGAGGGAGTCTATCCATAAGGCTCCCGGCAAAGATTCGGGTTACAATAGCATATATTTTAAATGAAACGGCAGCGCCGTCAAAATACAAACACGAAAAAAGTAGATTAATTTATGGCTCAACAAGTACAACTTAGTGCAACCATCGCTGAATCACAGCTCGGTCAACGTTTAGATCAGGCTTTGGCCGAATTGTTCCCTGATTATTCACGCTCACGCATAAAAGAATGGATTTTAGCTGATAGAGTGCAGGTTAATGGCAAAGTTATCAATAAGCCAAAGGAAAAAGTTTTAGGTGGCGAACAAATTTTAGTCGATGCGCTTATTGAAGAAGATAAACGCTGGGAGCCTCAAGATATTCCATTAGATGTAGTTTATGAAGATGATGATATCTTAGTTATTAATAAACCTCGCGGTTTAGTTGTTCATCCGGGTGCGGGCAACCCTGATGGCACGATACTTAATGCACTATTATATCGCTATCCAGAAATTGCCGATGTGCCAAGAGCTGGTATTGTTCATCGTTTAGATAAAGACACGACAGGCTTGATGGTCGTGGCGAAAACGGTTCCTGCTCAAACGCATTTGGTCGAAGCTCTACAATTGAGAGAAATTACACGTGAGTATGAAGCTGTTGCTGTTGGCAGAATGACAGCAGGTGGCATGGTTGAGGAACCTATTTCAAGGCATCCAACTAAAAGGACCCACATGGCGGTTCATCCAATGGGAAAACCAGCGATTACACACTATCGTGTCATGGAACACTTTAGAGCACATACACGCTTGCGCTTGCGTTTAGAGACTGGGAGAACACACCAAATCCGCGTTCATATGGCTCATATTAATCATCCTCTTATTGGTGATGCGTTATATGGCGGCAGACCTCGCCCATTAAAAGGCGCTACAGATGAGTTTTTAGAAGTGATGCGTGGTTTTGATAGACAAGCGCTTCATGCCACGATGTTGCGTCTATTTCATCCAATATCAGGGATCCAAATGGAGTGGCATGCACCATTGCCTGATGATATGGTAAAATTAATCGACGCTTTAAAAGCGGATACTAAATTACATAAAGACAATATGGATTGGTAATGAGCGCATTGATTTTTCCTGACTGGCCACAGCCTAAAAATATAGCAAGCTGCAGTACTACTCGTATTGGTGGCGTAAGTTTGCCACCGTTTGATAGTCTGAATTTAGGTTGTCATGTTGATGATGATCCTAAGGCTGTTAGTGAAAATCGTTGCAGACTGATTTCTCTTGCTCAGTTGCCACAGCAGCCGTTGTGGCTTGAGCAAGTGCACGGTACCACTGTATTACACTTAGATAACGGCATAATTAAAAGCAAACAAGCAGATGCTGTCTATACTAATAGGGCAGAGCAAGTATGTGCGATCATGACCGCAGATTGCTTGCCTGTGTTATTTTGTAATAAAAATGGAACTGAAGTCGCGGCAGCTCATGCTGGTTGGCGTGGATTATGCAACGGTGTCCTTGAAAATACCGTTGCTCAATTTTCTTGTCCACCAGATGAAATCATGGCTTGGCTTGGTCCTGCAATTGGGCCTGAAAAATTTGAAGTTGGTGCTGAAGTTAGAGACGCATTTCTTAATCAATCGTCTGAATTGAGTTTAGCTTTTACCTCTCATGGTGATAAATACTTGGCGGATATCTATTTACTAGCGCGAAAAAAGTTGCAAGCAGTCGGTATAATATCTATTTATGGTGGTTCTTTTTGCACTGTGACTGAAGAAAACAGATTTTTTTCCTATCGACGTGAGGGGAAGACGGGGAGAATGGCTTCACTAATATGGATAAATAACTAGTAAATGGTTTTTTGTTCTAATTTAACAACTATATTGAAAATAATCGCACCTAAAACTTGAAAATTCAAAAATAGACCTCATCTTATTTCCAGTAGCAATTCTAATCCCATTTATTATCGGAGGTGTTATGCGTCTGGACCGTTTAACTAATAAATTCCAGCAAGCTCTCGCTGACGCCCAGTCATTAGCCCTTGGGCGTGAAAACCAGTTTATAGAACCTATTCATTTACTCAGTGCTTTGTTTAACCAAGAAGGTGGCACTGTACGTCCTTTGCTGACAACTTTAGGTGTTAATGCCGTACAGCTTAAGCAAAAGATTGAAGATGCATTGACGCGTTTACCTCAAGTACAAGGTGTTGCTGGTGATGTTCAACCATCAAGTGATTTAATGCGTCATTTGAATTTGTGCGATCAACTAGCACAAAAGCATGGAGATGAGTTTATCTCCTCAGAATTATTTCTACTTGCCGCTTTAGAAGCCAATACAACATTAGCAGATATGCTCAAAGCAGCAGGTGTTAATAAAGATAACTTAAAAAAGGCAATAGAACAGATGCGAGGCGGAGAAAAAGTGAATGACCAAAGCGCTGAAGATCAGCGTCAAGCCTTGAAAAAATATACTGTCGACTTAACTGAGCGAGCAGAACAAGGCAAATTAGACCCAGTGATTGGGCGTGATGACGAAATTCGTCGTACTATTCAAGTTTTACAACGTCGTACCAAAAATAATCCAGTTTTAATTGGTGAGCCAGGTGTAGGTAAAACGGCCATCGTTGAAGGTTTAGCACAACGTATTGTTAATGGTGAAGTGCCGGAAGGCTTAAAAAATAAACGCGTATTATCACTGGATATGGGGGCACTGATCGCTGGTGCTAAATATCGCGGTGAATTTGAAGAACGTTTAAAAGGCGTGTTGAATGACCTTGCTAAGCAAGAGGGTAGCGTCATTCTATTTATTGATGAGTTGCATACGATGGTCGGTGCAGGTAAAGCTGACGGTGCAATGGATGCAGGTAATATGTTGAAACCTGCACTTGCTCGTGGTGAACTACATTGCGTAGGTGCAACGACACTGGATGAATATCGCCAATATATTGAAAAAGATGCGGCTTTAGAGCGTCGTTTCCAAAAAGTATATGTGGCAGAACCATCAGTTGAAGACACCATTGCAATTTTACGTGGGTTGAAAGAGCGTTATGAGTTGCATCACCATGTGCAAATTACCGACCCAGCTATTGTAGCTGCAGCGACGCTATCGCACCGTTACATTACTGACCGTATGTTGCCAGACAAAGCGATTGATTTAATTGATGAGGCTGGCGCGAGTTTACGTATGCAGATGGATTCGAAACCAGAATCCTTAGATAGATTAGAACGTAGAATTATTCAGTTAAAGCTAGAGCAGCAAGCATTGAAGAAAGAGTCTGATGATGCAAGTAAAAAGCGTCTCGAAATGCTTGAAGAAGAATTAGCTGAAAAAGAACGCGAATATTCTTCTTTAGATGAAGAATGGAAAGCTGAAAAAGCGTCATTGACAGGTACGCAGCACATTAAAGCTGAATTAGAAAACACCCGTATTGAAATGGAAAAAGCACGTCGTGTGGGTGATTTAGCTAAAATGTCTGAGTTGCAATACGGTCGTATACCTGAATTGGAAAAACAGCTTGATGCTGCAACCAAGGCAGAAGGTAAAAGCATGAAGCTTTTACGTAATAAAGTTACTGATGTTGAAATTGCTGAAATTCTTGCACGCTGGACAGGTATTCCAGTTTCAAGAATGTTAGAAAGTGAAAGAGAAAAACTATTGCGTATGGAGCAACAGCTACATCAACGAGTAATTGGCCAAGATGAGGCCGTTGTTGCTGTATCAAATGCTATCCGACGTAGCCGTGCAGGATTAGCCGATCCAAACCGTCCGATTGGTTCTTTTATGTTCTTAGGGCCAACAGGTGTAGGTAAAACTGAGTTATGTAAAGCGTTAGCGAATTTTATGTTCGATAGCGATGATGCGATGGTTCGTATCGATATGTCTGAATTTATGGAAAAACACTCAGTTTCTCGTTTGGTTGGGGCACCTCCAGGCTATGTTGGCTATGAAGAAGGCGGCTATTTAACAGAAGCTGTAAGACGTCGTCCATATTCAGTTATTTTATTGGATGAAGTTGAGAAAGCTCACCCTGATGTATTCAATATCTTATTACAGGTATTGGATGATGGACGTTTAACTGATGGTCAAGGTAGAACTGTCGATTTTCGTAATACGGTAATTATCATGACATCAAACCTTGGTTCTGATTTGATTCAAGAGCGGTTTGGCATGATTGGTTATTCAGAAATGAAAGATATGGTGATGGAAGTTGTTGCCCATAGTTTCAGACCTGAATTTATTAACCGTATAGATGAAGTTGTTGTGTTCCATCCATTAGGCCAAGAGCAAATTATGAATATTGCCAATATTCAACTTGCTCGTTTATATAAACGTCTTGAAGAACATGGCTATGAAGTGACAGCAACGGCTGCTGCTCTCGAGAAAATTGGTGAAGCAGGTTATGATCCAATATATGGGGCAAGGCCATTGAAACGTGCGATTCAACAGGAAATTGAAAATCCACTGGCACAAGAGATATTGTCAGGTAGGTTAATCCCTGGCATCCCTGTAACATTAGATGTAGAAAATAATGAAATCGTAGCGAAACAGTAATAAATTAATTGCGATATTATTTTTAGATTCAATAGATAAACTGAATGGCGGCTTTGATAGCCGCCATTTTTTTATCAAATTAAGGCTAATCTCTCAGTTTTTGATGGATAAATGGGCGTAAAGTATGAAAGATAATCAGTTAAAATAAAAATGCAAAAAAACACTTGCCAGAATTT
>NZ_DOEH01000011.1 GCF_003533305.1 Providencia sp.
TGCAAAAGTTATTGCATAATATCGCTCTTTCTGAATAAGAAAGAACTACGTTAGTAAAAAGGGCATCAAATAGATGCCCTTTTTATACGTTGTAAAATTTAAGAACCTATCTCATCAATCATTGTTATAATTATTGGTGAGATAGGCTCTCAAATCACGAATTAATAACAGTACTTATTGCTTTGTACAGTTATATGAGATTTATAAAGGTTTTGCTCGGAAGATATGGTATATTTTACCGCTGCCACGAAAAGAAATTTTATTTCATAATAGGCGAGTCAAAAATTAACTGAGCATGCTGAATTTTCTGCGAAGAAATAGATAATGCCTACCGCTATTATTTTTGAGGTATGGTTTCTACTTCGTAGGTATTTGTTATCGTATTCCTTTCAGATTTTGCAGGCTTAGCTGTAGTGAATTAAGGGATATGTTGGCATATTCTATTGGTTTGGTCTGGTTGTTTTACCTTTGTAAGGCAAGCGGGCTTTATACATACTTCATGGTAACAGGTTGAATTATGAGTACGAATAGCGAAGCTCAAGGAAATGGACGCAGTGCAGACATCTTCAAATGGGTGGTTGTCTGTGGCTTACTAATCATTGCGATAGTGGGTAATTACTACTTCCGTCAATATAATCTCGCGCTGCGTGCTTTTGCCGTTGTCGCCGTTGTCGCTGCAGCTGGTGCTATCGCTTTGTGGACAACAAAGGGTAAAGCAACACTGACATTTGCGCGCGAAGCTCGCATTGAGATGAAAAAAGTTATTTGGCCTACTCGCCAGGAAACATTACAAACTACATTAATTGTTGCTGCAGTAACGGCTGTTATGTCGTTAATACTGTGGGGATTAGATGGTATCCTAGTGCGTTTAGTTTCATTTATTACAAGCCTGAGGTTATTCTAAATGTCAGATTCACCTAAAAAGCGCTGGTATGTCGTTCAGGCATTCTCTGGTTTTGAAGGTCGCGTAGCACAGTCTTTACGTGAATACATCAAATTACATGCCATGGAAGACTCTTTTGGCGAAGTTATGGTCCCAACTGAAGAAGTTGTTGAAATTCGTGGTGGCCAACGTCGTAAGAGTGAACGTAAATTCTTTCCAGGCTATGTTTTAGTCCAAATGACCATGAATGATGACTCTTGGCACTTAGTGCGCAGTGTCCCTCGTGTAATGGGCTTTATCGGCGGAACATCAGATCGTCCAGCGCCAATTAGCGACAAAGAAGTTGATGCGATTATGAATCGCTTACAACAAGTGGGCGATAAACCACGTCCTAAAACACTGTTTGAGCCGGGTGAAATGGTTCGTGTTAGTGAAGGTCCGTTTGCTGACTTTAATGGTGTTGTTGAAGAAATTGATTACGAAAAAAGCCGCTTAAAAGTCTCTGTTTCTATTTTTGGTCGTGCTACACCAGTCGAACTGGATTTTGGTCAAGTAGAAAAAGCATAGCACTAAAAAACAGCTTAAAAATAAGTTGGTTATTAAAAGACCAAAGAACAGGCTTGCAAAGGGCGTGAAATTTGAATATAATTTCGCGCCTTAGTTTTTTATTTGGCAAAAAATATTTTATGTTTTGCAAATTATTTTGCGGGGCATGTTAATGCAACGGGGAGCCTTATTTAGTAAGGCGTTACTACCCATTTAGAGGAAATATTCATGGCTAAGAAAGTCCAAGCCTACGTTAAGCTGCAAGTTGCAGCTGGTATGGCTAACCCAAGCCCTCCTGTTGGTCCAGCATTGGGTCAGCAAGGTGTTAACATCATGGAATTCTGTAAAGCGTTTAACGCAAAAACAGAAGGTCTAGAAAAAGGCCTACCAACTCCTGTTGTTATTACTGTTTATGCAGACCGTTCATTCACTTTTATTACTAAAACTCCTCCTGCAGCAGTATTGCTGAAAAAAGCAGCTGGCGTTAAATCTGGTTCGGGCAAACCGAATAAAGATAAAGTAGGTAAAGTGACCTCTGCTCAGATCCGTGAAATTGCGGAAACTAAAGCTGCGGACATGACTGGTTCTGATGTTGACGCTATGATGCGTTCAATTGAAGGTACTGCTCGTTCCATGGGCCTGGTAGTGGAGGATTAATCAATGGCTAAACTGAATAAGCGCATGCGCAATATCCGTGAAAAAGTTGATGTTACTAAACAATACGACATCAATGAAGCCCTTTCACTGCTGAAAGAATTAGCAACTGCTAAATTCGTAGAAAGCGTTGATGTTGCTGTTAATCTAGGCATCGATGCTCGTAAATCAGACCAAAACGTTCGTGGCGCGACTGTATTGCCACACGGTACTGGCCGTTCTGTTCGCGTTGCTGTATTTGCACAAGGCGCAAACGCTGAAGCTGCAAAAGCTGCAGGTGCTGAACTGGTAGGTATGGAAGATTTGGCTGATAAAATCAAAGCTGGCGAAATGGATTTTGACGTTGTTATTGCTTCTCCTGATGCAATGCGCGTTGTTGGCCAATTAGGTCAAATCCTAGGCCCACGTGGTCTGATGCCAAACCCGAAAGTAGGTACTGTAACGCCTAACGTTGCTGAAGCTGTTCAAAATGCTAAAGCAGGTCAAGTTCGTTACCGTAATGACAAAAACGGAATCATCCATACCACTATCGGTAAAGTTGATTTCGATTCTAACCAATTGAAAGAAAACCTAGAGTCACTGTTGATTGCGCTGAAAAAAGCAAAACCAGCTTCTGCTAAAGGTGTTTTTATCAAGAAAGTTAGCCTGTCTACTACAATGGGTGCAGGTGTTGCTGTTGACCAATCTGGTCTGTCAGCGACAATTTAATAACTGAGCCTTCTTAGGCTATTTGGTTATTAAGCTTTACCTTTGCGTCAAATTTGTATAAAATTTGACGCCTTGAGTTTGTTGGGTGTTTGAGCCTTTGGGTAATATACTCAACAAACCACAAATTCGGTATGGAGTCTGGCCTTTTCCAGACCCCGTCCAAGACCGCAGGTGTAGTTCAGGTGTATAACTACTACTTAATCTTACCTGCGTAGACGGTGACAGAGATACCTAGAATTTTATTCTGACTTCTGCTCACCGTGATTTACGCTTAGACACAATGTTGTGTATGAGTGATGTGAGTCCCCGGGTTTTCCCGGTTAATCCAGGAGCAAGAAGCTAATGGCACTAAATCTTCAAGACAAACAAGCGATTGTTGCTGAAGTCAGCGAAGTAGCCAAAGGCGCGCTTTCTGCAGTTGTTGCTGATTCACGCGGCGTAACTGTAGCAAAAATGACTGAACTGCGTAAAGCAGGTCGCGAAGCTGGCGTTTATATTCGTGTTGTTCGTAACACGTTGATCCGTCTAGCTGTTCAAGGTACTTCTTATGAAGTCCTGAAAGACGCGTTTGTTGGTCCAACCTTGATTGCTTTCTCTAATGAACACCCGGGCGCTGCTGCTCGTCTGTTCAAAGAGTTCGCGAAAGCGAATCCAGCATTTGAGATTAAAGCTGCGGCCTTTGAAGGTGAGTTAATCCAGGGTCAAGATATTGATCGTCTGGCAACACTCCCAACTTACGATGAAGCAATCGCACGCCTGATGGCAACCATGAAAGAAGCCTCTGCAGGCAAATTGGTTCGCACACTGGCTGCTCTGCGCGATCAGAAAGAAGCTGCATAAGCCCTTTCCTTCGTTGCTTGTTAACGTATAAACTATTTCTGAATTTTAGGAACACTTGTTATGTCTATCACTAAAGACCAAATCCTTGATGCAGTTGCTGAAATGTCTGTAATGGACGTTGTTGAACTGATTACTATGATGGAAGAAAAATTCGGCGTTTCTGCTGCTGCAGCTGTTGCTGTTGCTGCGGGTCCTGCTGAAGCTGCTGAAGAAAAAACTGAATTCGATGTTATGCTTACCGCTGTCGGTCCTAACAAAGTTTCAGTAATCAAAGCAGTTCGCGGCGCAACTGGCCTTGGCTTGAAAGAAGCTAAAGATTTAGTTGAATCTGCACCAGCGGCTATTAAAGAAGGCGCTAATAAAGATGAAGCTGAAACTCTGAAGAAAGCTCTTGTGGAAGCAGGCGCTGAAGTTGAAATTAAATAATTTCAGCTTTGACTTCGCAGCCTAACTCATTAGGTTGTTGGCTGGTGATTTTTAATCACCAGCCTTTTTACGCTGTAAAGCGTGATGGGTGTTAACAGCTTTTCACGCAATTTTGATGTTAACAACCCCCCCAATACTTCTTTCTATTGACGACTTAATATACTGTATTTCTTAGCTACGACCCGCTCGGGCAGCTCGGTAGCAAAAGCAATGCAATGAAATGGTTTAAGAGTGATAGTAATAAGTATTCAGGAAAGTATTCATTTTCCATTTCTAAAAAACGCGTTGCGGTTCTGTCCTGACTATTTTAGGAAGAACAACTTGGGTCACTGATCAACGAGCTGAGGAAACCTATGGTTTACTCCTATACCGAGAAAAAACGTATTCGTAAGGATTTTGGTAAACGTCCACAAGTTTTGGACATACCTTATCTCCTTTCTATCCAACTTGACTCGTTCCAGAAGTTTATCGAGCAAGATCCTGATGGCCAGAATGGGCTGGAAGCAGCTTTCCGTTCTGTGTTTCCAATTCAGAGCTACAGTGGTAATGCTGAACTACAATATGTCAGCTATCGTTTAGGTGAGCCTGTTTTTGATGTTAAAGAATGTCAAATTCGCGGTATTACTTATTCTGCACCTCTGCGTGTGAAGTTACGTCTCATCGTTTATGAGCGTGAAGCACCGGAAGGCACCGTTAAAGATATCAAAGAACAAGAAGTTTACATGGGTGAAATTCCACTCATGACTGAAAACGGAACTTTTGTTATCAACGGTACTGAGCGTGTTATTGTTTCTCAGTTGCACCGTAGCCCAGGCGTATTCTTTGATAGCGATAAAGGGAAGACTCACTCTTCAGGTAAAGTGCTTTATAACGCACGTATCATCCCTTACCGTGGCTCATGGCTTGATTTCGAATTTGACCCGAAAGATAATTTATTTGTACGTATCGACCGTCGCCGTAAATTACCAGCGACTATTATTCTGCGTGCAATGAATTACAGTACCGAAGACATCTTGAACTTGTTCTTCGATAAAACTGTATTCCAAATTCGTGATAACAAATTGATGATGACGCTGGTTCCTGAGCGTCTACGCGGTGAAACTGCTTCTTTTGATATTGAAGCAAACGGCAAAATTTATGTTGAAAAAGGCCGTCGTATCACTGCTCGTCATATCCGCTTACTCGAGAAAGAAGAAGTCAACAGCATTGAAGTTCCTGTTGAATATATCGCGGGTAAAGTGGTAGCAAAAGATTACATTGATGAAAGTACTGGTGAGCTGATTTGTGCAGCGAATATGGAACTTTCATTGGATATGTTGGCACGTCTGAGCCAATCAGGTCATAAAACAATTGAAACATTGTTTACGAATGACTTAGATCACGGCGCATATATGTCTGAAACTGTCCGTGTCGATCCAACAAACGACCGCTTAGGTGCGCTGGTAGAAATCTACCGTATGATGCGTCCTGGTGAGCCACCAACACGTGAAGCAGCCGAAAATCTGTTCGAAAACTTGTTCTTCTCTGAAGACCGTTACGATCTTTCTGCTGTGGGCCGTATGAAATTCAATCGTTCACTAAATCGTGAAGAGATTGAAGGTTCAGGCATCCTAAGCAAAGACGATATCATTGAAGTAATGAGAAAACTCATTGATATTCGTAACGGTAGGGGTGAAGTGGATGATATTGACCACTTAGGTAACCGCCGTATTCGTTCAGTCGGTGAGATGGCAGAAAATCAGTTCCGCGTTGGTCTGGTTCGTGTTGAACGTGCAGTGAAAGAGCGTCTTTCTCTGGGCGACCTCGATGCATTGATGCCACAGGATATGATTAATGCGAAGCCAATTTCAGCGGCAGTAAAAGAGTTCTTTGGTTCCAGCCAATTGTCTCAATTTATGGACCAGAACAACCCATTATCTGAAATTACGCACAAACGTCGTATCTCTGCGTTAGGCCCAGGTGGTTTGACTCGTGAACGTGCGGGCTTTGAAGTTCGTGACGTACATCCAACTCACTACGGTCGTGTTTGCCCTATCGAAACCCCTGAAGGCCCGAACATCGGTCTGATTAACTCATTATCTGTTTATGCACAGACCAATGAGTATGGTTTCCTAGAAACACCTTATCGTTTAGTTCGTGATGGTCTTGTTACTGATGAAATTCACTATCTGTCTGCGATTGAAGAAGGTAACTTCATCATTGCTCAGGCAAACACCGTTTTAGGTGAAGATGGTAGCTTTATCGAAGAACTAATTACTTGTCGTAACCGTGGTGAATCAAGTTTATTTAGCCGCGAACAAGTTGAATATATGGACGTTTCGACTCAACAGATCGTCTCTGTTGGTGCGTCACTCATCCCATTCCTTGAACACGATGATGCTAACCGTGCATTGATGGGTGCGAACATGCAACGTCAAGCGGTTCCTACTTTACGTGCAGACAAACCATTAGTCGGTACAGGTATGGAACGTGCAGTTGCGGTTGACTCCGGTGTTACTGCTGTTGCAACTCGTGGCGGTTCTGTTCAGTACGTTGATGCTTCTCGTATCGTAATTAAAGTTAACGAAGACGAAATGCATCCAGGCGAAGCTGGAATTGACATTTATAACCTGACTAAATATACCCGTTCTAACCAGAACACCTGTATTAATCAGATGCCTTGTGTATCTTTAGGTGAGCCTGTTGAACGTGGTGATGTGTTAGCTGATGGTCCTTCAACAGACCTTGGTGAATTAGCACTTGGTCAAAATATGCGCGTGGCATTTATGCCATGGAATGGTTATAACTTCGAAGACTCCATCTTAGTTTCCGAGCGTGTTGTTCAAGAAGATCGTTTTACAACTATTCATATTCAGGAACTCTCTTGTGTGTCTCGTGACACTAAATTGGGGCCTGAAGAAATTACTGCTGATATTCCAAACGTTGGTGAAGCTGCACTTTCTAAACTTGATGAATCCGGTATCGTTTATATCGGTGCTGAAGTGAAAGGCGGTGACATTCTGGTTGGTAAAGTAACACCTAAAGGTGAGACTCAATTAACGCCAGAAGAGAAATTACTGCGTGCTATCTTCGGTGAAAAAGCGTCTGACGTTAAAGATTCTTCTTTACGTGTTCCAAACGGTGTTTCCGGTACAATTATTGACGTACAGGTCTTCACTCGTGATGGCGTAGAGAAAGATAAACGTGCGCTTGAAATCGAAGAAACTCAGTTACGTGATGCGAAGAAAGACTTAACAGAAGAGCTACGTATTTTTGAAGGCGCTCTGTTTGCTCGTATTCGTTCTGTACTGATTAACGGTGGAATTGAAGCTGAAAAATTGGATAAACTGCCTCGCGATCGTTGGTTAGAGTTGTCTCTAGCTGATGAAGAGAAGCAGAACCAGTTAGAGCAGTTAGCTGAGCAATATGACGAATTGAAATCTGAGTTTGAGAAAAAACTTGATGCGAAACGTCGTAAGATCACCCAAGGTGATGATCTAGCTCCGGGTGTACTGAAAATTGTTAAGGTTTATCTGGCTGTTAAACGTCAGATCCAACCGGGTGATAAAATGGCGGGTCGCCATGGTAACAAAGGTGTTATCTCAAAAATCAACCCAGTTGAAGACATGCCTTACGATGAAAACGGTAACCCAGTTGACATCGTTCTGAACCCACTGGGCGTACCATCACGTATGAACATCGGTCAGATTTTGGAAACGCACTTAGGTATGGCTGCTAAAGGTATTGGTGACAAAATCAATGCTATGCTTAAGCAGCAAGAAGATATTGCTAAACTGCGTGAATTTATCCAAAAAGCTTATGATCTTGGTGATGATCCGCGTCAGAAAGTTGATTTGAATACTTTCTCTGATGAAGACGTTATGCGTTTGGCTGAGAACCTGAAAAAAGGTATGCCAATTGCAACACCAGTGTTTGATGGTGCAAAAGAGAAAGAAATTAAAGAATTACTGAAACTGGGCGGATTGCCAACTTCAGGTCAGATTTCACTGTTTGATGGTCGTACTGGCGAGAAATTTGAGCGTCAGGTCACCGTTGGTTACATGTACATGCTGAAATTGAACCACTTAGTTGATGATAAAATGCATGCCCGTTCAACTGGTTCTTATAGCTTGGTTACTCAGCAACCGCTGGGTGGTAAAGCGCAGTTCGGTGGTCAGCGTTTCGGGGAGATGGAAGTGTGGGCACTGGAAGCATATGGTGCAGCCTATACTCTTCAAGAAATGCTTACAGTTAAATCGGATGACGTTAACGGCCGTACGAAGATGTATAAAAACATCGTCGATGGCAGCCATCAGATGGAACCTGGTATGCCGGAATCTTTCAACGTATTACTGAAAGAAATCCGCTCACTAGGTATTAACATCGAGCTGGAAGACGAGTAATTCGTTTTGCGCCGGAAGGTCTGATTTATCAGCCTTCCGGCTCATGTAAGCAGTGGGATTTGGGGAGAGTGGCTTGACCACTCACCTGACAGGTCTAACTCCGACAGGAGCTATTTAGTGAAAGACTTAATTAAGTTTCTGAAAGCGCAAACCAAGACCGAAGAGTTTGATGCGATCAAAATTGCTCTGGCATCACCTGACATGATCCGTTCATGGTCATTTGGTGAAGTTAAAAAGCCAGAAACGATTAACTACCGTACGTTCAAACCTGAGCGTGACGGCCTTTTCTGTGCACGTATTTTCGGGCCAGTAAAAGATTATGAATGTCTGTGCGGTAAGTACAAACGTTTAAAACACCGTGGTGTGATTTGTGAGAAGTGTGGCGTTGAAGTCACACAGACCAAAGTCCGTCGTGAGCGCATGGGTCATATTGAACTTGCATCACCGACTGCACATATTTGGTTCTTAAAATCATTACCATCCCGTATCGGTTTGCTGCTTGATATGCCACTGCGTGATATCGAACGTGTTCTGTATTTTGAATCTTATGTTGTTGTTGAAGGCGGAATGACTAGCCTTGAACGCGCACAGATTCTGACAGAAGAGCAATACTTAGATGCGTTGGAAGAGTTCGGTGACGAATTTGATGCGAAAATGGGTGCGGAAGCAATCCAAGGCCTGCTGAAAAACCTCGATCTTGAGAACGAGTGTGAAACGCTACGTGAAGAGTTGAATGAAACTAACTCTGAAACTAAGCGTAAAAAGCTGACTAAACGTATCAAACTACTGGAAGCATTTATTCTATCTGGTAATAAACCAGAGTGGATGATCTTAAACGTTCTACCAGTATTACCACCTGATTTACGTCCATTAGTTCCTTTGGATGGTGGTCGTTTCGCAACGTCAGATCTGAACGATCTATATCGTCGTGTAATCAACCGTAATAACCGTCTGAAACGTCTTCTGGATCTGGCTGCGCCAGATATCATCGTACGTAACGAAAAACGTATGTTGCAAGAAGCGGTTGATGCACTGTTAGATAACGGTCGTCGTGGTCGTGCAATTACAGGTTCTAACAAGCGCCCTCTGAAATCTTTGGCCGATATGATCAAAGGTAAACAAGGTCGTTTCCGTCAGAACTTACTTGGTAAGCGTGTTGACTATTCAGGTCGTTCTGTTATCACCGTAGGTCCATACCTACGTCTGCATCAGTGCGGTCTGCCTAAGAAAATGGCTCTTGAGTTATTCAAACCATTTATCTATGGCAAATTAGAATTACGTGGTCTGGCAACAACCATTAAAGCTGCGAAGAAAATGGTTGAGCGCGAAGAAGCGGTTGTTTGGGATATCTTGGATGAAGTTATCCGCGAACACCCAGTTATGCTGAACCGCGCACCAACACTTCACCGTCTGGGTATCCAAGCTTTTGAACCAATTTTGATCGAAGGTAAAGCTATCCAATTGCACCCATTGGTTTGTGCGGCATACAACGCCGACTTCGATGGTGACCAAATGGCGGTACACGTTCCTCTAACTTTGGAAGCTCAGTTAGAAGCACGTGCGTTGATGATGTCAACAAACAATATTCTGTCACCGGCAAGTGGTGAGCCTATCATCGTTCCTTCACAGGACGTTGTATTGGGTCTTTACTACATGACTCGTGACTGCGTAAACGCGAAGGGCGAGGGCATGGTATTAGCCGGTCCTAAAGAAGCTGAGCGTGTTTACCGTTCAGGTCATGCATCATTGCATGCTCGCGTTAAAGTTCGTATTACTGAAGAAGTTAAAGATACAGAAGGTAACATTACGATTAACACTGGTTTAGTTGATACCACAGTTGGTCGTGCGATTTTATGGATGATCGTGCCAAAAGGTCTACCTTTTGAGCTGGTTAACCAAGCGCTAGGTAAGAAAGCAATCTCTAAGATGCTAAATACCTGTTACCGCGTACTCGGTATGAAACCGACTGTTATTTTTGCTGACCAAATCATGTATACCGGTTTTGCTTATGCTGCGCGTTCTGGTGCATCAGTTGGTATCGATGATATGGTTATTCCTGAGAAAAAAGCAGGAATTATCGCAGAAGCAGAAGCGGAAGTTGCTGAAATTCAGGAACAATTCCAGTCTGGTTTGGTTACAGCCGGCGAACGTTATAACAAAGTTATCGATATCTGGGCAGCAGCAAACGAACGTGTTGCTAAAGCGATGATGGAAAACTTGTCTACTGAAAGTGTTATCAACCGTGATGGCATTGAAGAACAACAAGTTTCTTTCAACAGTATCTTTATGATGGCCGACTCCGGTGCTCGTGGTTCTGCAGCTCAGATTCGTCAGCTAGCAGGTATGCGTGGTCTGATGGCTAAGCCAGATGGCTCAATCATCGAAACACCAATCACGGCGAACTTCCGTGAAGGTCTGAACGTTCTTCAGTACTTTATCTCTACGCATGGTGCTCGTAAAGGTCTTGCGGATACAGCATTGAAAACAGCAAACTCCGGTTACTTGACACGTCGTTTAGTTGACGTTGCACAAGACTTGGTAGTTACTGAAGACGACTGTGGTACTCACGAAGGTATCCTGATGACTCCGGTTATCGAGGGTGGCGACGTTAAAGAACCATTGCGTGAACGTGTACTTGGTCGTGTAACTGCAGAAGATATCCTGAATCCAGGTACTGCAGATATCTTAGTACCTCGTAATACACTACTTCATGAAAAACTGTGTGACCTGTTAGAAGCTAATTCGGTTGACAGCGTTAAAGTACGTTCTGTTGTAAGTTGTGAAACTGACTTTGGTGTGTGTGCTCACTGTTATGGTCGTGACCTTGCTCGTGGTCATATCATTAATAAAGGTGAAGCTATCGGTGTTATCGCCGCGCAGTCAATCGGTGAACCAGGTACACAGCTGACGATGCGTACGTTCCATATCGGTGGTGCGGCATCTCGTGCGGCAGCAGAATCTAGCATTCAAGTCCGTAATAGCGGTACTCTGAAGTTATTTAATGCGAAATATGTAACAAACTCTGAAGGTAAACTGGTTATTACTTCTCGTAATACAGAATTGCGTCTGATTGATGAATTCGGTCGTACTAAAGAGAGTTACAAAGTGCCTTATGGTGCGCACCTTACTAAAGGTGATGGTGCGTCAGTTGCTGGCGGCGAGACCGTTGCTAACTGGGATCCGCATACAATGCCAGTTGTCAGTGAAGTTACCGGTATTATCCGTTTCTCTGACATGCTTGATGGCCAGTCAATGACTCGCCAGACTGATGAATTAACAGGTCTGTCGTCAATCGTTGTTCTGGATAGCGCTGAGCGTACAGCAAGTGGTAAGGATTTACGTCCTGCATTGCGTGTTATCGATGCAAATGGTAATGATGTTCTTATTCCTAACACAGACATGCCTACTCAGTACTTCTTACCGGGTAAAGCAATTGTTCAGTTAGATGATGGCATCGCTATCAAAGCGGGTGATACTTTAGCGCGTATTCCACAGGAATCTGTGGGTACTAAAGATATCACGGGTGGTCTACCACGTGTTGCTGACTTGTTTGAAGCTCGTCGTCCGAAAGAGCCTGCTATCCTTGCTGAAATCAGCGGGATAATCTCGTTCGGTAAAGAGACCAAAGGTAAGCGTCGTCTGGTTATCACTCCATTAGATGGTTCTGAGCCGTACGAAGAGATGATCCCTAAATGGCGTCAGCTCAACGTGTTTGAAGGTGAGATCGTTGAACGCGGTGACGTAGTTTCCGATGGTCCAGAGTCTCCGCATGATATTCTACGTCTACGTGGTGTTCATGCTGTTACTCGTTACATCACTAACGAAGTTCAGGAAGTTTACCGCTTACAAGGCGTTAAGATAAACGATAAACACATTGAAGTTATCGTGCGTCAGATGCTGCGTAAAGTCACTATCGCGGATGCAGGAAGTTCTGAATTCCTCGAAGGTGAGCAGATTGAGTACTCACGTGTGAAAGTTGCGAACCGTAAACTTGAGCTCGATGGTAAAATCACAGCAAATTATGCTCGTGACTTGTTGGGTATTACTAAAGCATCTCTGGCAACAGAATCCTTTATCTCAGCAGCATCGTTCCAAGAAACAACTCGCGTACTGACAGAAGCTGCGGTAGCAGGTAAACGTGATGAACTGCGCGGTCTGAAAGAGAACGTTATTGTTGGACGTCTGATCCCTGCTGGTACAGGTTTTGCTTACCATCAGGAACGTATTCGTCGTCGTCATCTGAATGATGTAGTGGAAGCTCCACAAGTCAGCGCAGATGAAGCAACAGCGAACTTGGCTGAACTGTTAAATGCAGGCTTTTCAAGTGGTAATCAGAAGTAATTACTGATTTCACTATAGTAGCTTGATAAAAACTGGCGTCCGAAAGGCGCCAGTTTTTTTATAATTATTTTATTGAATGGCTAGAAACAGTAATTAGTTATTTATATCCCATCTCCTTTATTTCTTTCAGTTTTCTCATAAAACTACATTTTTTTATATTATTCAAATAATAAACTGATTAATTATTTCAAATTTTTATTTAATTTCTAACCTAATAAAAAAGATAAGTTCCTTCTATTAATTAAGGAGGCTTGTAAGTGAGAAATGAAGTAATAATAATGACTCCAGTATTAATCACAGGCTGGTTAAATAATATATTTAAATTTAATTTTATATATCTATAGATATTAGGAATGATAAAATATAAAGGGAAATAATGATGACTGAAAATAATTTTGAATTTGATAATAATAAAGATGGTTTCGCTTCCTCAGATATAACTTCTACCTTGATGAATGTGAGTAATCTATCTCAGATAGTGACAGGTAGCGGTCCAATAGCACTTGATATTGTTATTATTATTGATACTAGTGGTTCAATGTCGGATGAATCGACAGATCTTAGCCAACAAATCGATATAGCTATTGAGAAGGCCTCAGCTAGCTGCCCTTCACAACTTAGAGCAACATTTTTGGGAATACAAGGAACGTGGGACAATACAAAGTTTGATCAAACGGTAAGCAATTACCTTACTGGACTTGGTATTAGTCAAAGTAGCTTACAAGCGAGATTGCCATTTAAAGAGATTGATGGAATTGACCATGCTGGTAATAAAGAAGATTTATGTCGTGCAGTTATTGATGTGAGTCACTACTTTGATTGGCGTGATGATGCACGTAGAGCTATTTTTGTCCTTGGTGATGAAGGAATGGAGGGTGGTGGTGGAATATTAACGAATGCAGCAGTACTAAAAAATAATGAAGCTATTTTTGCTGCTCAAAATGCACATGCTAAAGTATATACCTATCAGGGAACGCCAAATGATGATCCGTCAAATATTGATCGTTTCCCAACATTAGCTGAGAGAGATAAAATTACAAAAGAATATGAGCGGCTCGCATTAGAAACGGGTGGCCGTTCTTATATTTATACAACAGGGATTGCAAATTTTGCACTCGTTTTACAAGAGATACTTTGTGATAGTTTGAATCCACCTGCTGATTTAAATACAGAAGTATCAAATTGTACAAGTGTGTGTGAGTATCTTCCTACTATTTTATTAACAGTTAATACATTGGCAGAAATAATTAATAAAACAATTGATTCTTGTTGTCCAAAAGAAATCAATAAACACCATGAAACTTCAAAACTATGTGAATGTAAACATTGAGAAAAATAGTTATTATATAATAAAGTAATCTTTAATTAAAAAGAGAGGAATATTTCCCCTCTTTTTAGTTACATGATTATTTGAATATTAAGTGATTAAATACGTTAATAGAATATCCCGATAATCGCACAGTGAGCCACGAAACCGACCATGAGTGGTACAGCCGTTCGCTTAACAACATCAAACGGCTGTAACTTAGCTCCACTTGATACCGCAATGATGACCCCTGCGACGGGTGACATTCCTCGACCCATATGTGATGCTTGTTGCATAGGTAGAATCATTGAGATTGGATTTACACCCATACTGTGAGCTATTTGTGGGATCAACTCGACAAATGCTAGGAATGGCGCATTACCCGACCCCATGATAATAGCAGCAGCGAGTGTTACAACAGCAAAGACTAAAGCCATAGCAAATGGTGGTAAGCCAACAGATTCAGCCATGATAATTAATTGGTCAATGGCGCCACTGACTTTAATACCATGAGCGAAGACACCCGCAGCAACCAATAATCCTACAACGTTACTAAAGGCGTGACCCATACCATTTAAAAAGGTTTGGAAGCCATTACAAACGATTTTGAAATTACGTACTCTCACTGTTTCAATGACCATACAAATTGTCATTGCGATTAGAACAATCGTAACTACGTCTAAGTGAATGCCTTCAAAGAACAGATTTGAGGTTCCGACAGCCATGATAATCGGTAACATAGGAAGTAGTGCATAATATCCCGGTACTGATTTGGTGCTGTCATTTTTTTCGTGAGACGAAACGGCTTTACCTATTTCAGGTATAAACCCTTGCTTACGGTCACAATGACGTTGCCAAAAAATATGTGTAATACCGACAACAAGGACAGTTGCTAATGCCGCAGGTCCTTGGTAGTAAAGTACATATTCAACCACTGACATATCGACTGCTTTTGCACCACGAATGGCATCAATTGCCGTTGGCGTATAAGCCACACCAAGTGAGGTCGCGATAACCCCAGCCGCAGAAGCTGGCGATAAACCAAGACCAATCATGATAGGGAACATGGTGCCCATCAATAAGACTGCGAGGCCAGTTGCTGATGGAATCGCAAGTTGTAAAACACTGGCTAGTAGGAATGAGAAAAATAGCAGTACATAAGGTGAACGCATATTTTTCAATGGTTTTGTTGCAACGCGGACAACGGCTTCATTAGCGCCGATATGATCCATATATTGAGCAAATCCCATCAGCGCCATGATCATTAAACCAAGGTCAGCGGCACGGCTACTGAACAAATCGCGCATAACTTCAAAAGGATCGAGCCAAGTGATCCCCGTGGTTGCAACATTTTTAGGAAGAATAGGACCCCAACCGAGGGCAAGGGTACAGATCATCAATGCTAAACCCGCAATTAATAATACGGGTTCAGCTTTGTATCCTTTTAGAATAAAACGTGCAACCAAAACAACGATGATAAGAACCGTTAGAATTGGGATCATGCTTTAGCTCCTGGTTTGAAGCGTTCAGCGGTGATTTGTACTACTTGCTTCAATACATCACTGGCTGCATATAAAGATTTCACTGGTAGGTATTCATAGATTGAATGGAAATTGTGAGCACCGGTAAAGATATTCGGGCAAGGTAAACCATTTTGTGATAGAGCCGCGCCATCATAGCCACCACGCATAGGAATAACTTTAGGAGTGATACCACAAGCTTGATAAGCATCAACTGCAATATCAATAGGATAGCGATTTTCACCTTGTAAACTGTTATAGACGTTTGAATAGCGGTCTGCGAGGATACAGGTGACGCTTTCTGCTCCCCACAAATCTTCACAGTGATCTGCTAATTTTTTCAAAAACGCCATGCGAGTACGGTAGCCATCTTCAGTAAAATCGCGGACATCCAATTTTAAGACCGTGCGTGCACTATTGCCAGACATCTGCTTAACCCAGTAATAGCCTTCGCGACCATCTGTATATTCAGGAGCTTCACCGCCGGGTAACATTGCGATAAATTTTTGTGCCATTAGAAGGGAATTTTTTAGTTTTCCTTTTGCTGACATAGGATGAGCCGACTTACCGGTAAAAATAACTTCTACATCACCTGCATTCCAGTTCTCATAAACCAGCTCGCCGATACCACAACAGTCTAATGTATAAGCGAAATCCGCACCAAATTCTTTAACATCAAATACTTTTGCACCGCGAAGCCCTTGCTCTTCATCAGGAACAAAGCCAATTTTAATTGTACCGTGTTTGATTTCTGGGTTTTGTTTGAAATATTGCAGCATATCCATAATCGATGCGATAGCGGCTTTATCATCTGCGCCGAGTAAGCTCGTACCATCAGTGACGATGATATCGTCACCTAAATAGTCAGCAAGTTCAGGGAATTCGCTTTTACGCAGGTAGATATTTAGCGCTTTATTCATGCAAATATCTTCACCGTTATAAGGTAGAATTTGCGCTTTAGTGTCATTAGTTTGTTCCGCACTGGTGTCTAAGTGGCCAAAGAAAGCCACCGTTGGCACATCATAATCCAGGTTAGAGGGCAATGTTGCCGTGACAATCGCAGTATCACGTAACTTAATATCTTCAATGCCTAATGCTTCGAGTTCTTTAACTAATTTTTGTGCAAGTACGCGCTGGCCTTCTGATGATGGCATGATGCCTGCTGCGCCTTTTTCCCGATCGGTGGTGGTGTTAACTTTGGTGTAAGAAATAAAACGGTCAACGATATTCATTCTTTCTATTCTCCGGCATCGCAATGATGAATATTTTATACTTTTGTTTTGTTTATGAATGTAATCTCATTTCAACAGTATTCTTTTATCATGGAAAATAATAAGACGAGTATCAGATATTTTGATTTTTTTTAAGAAATGCTACCGAGTGTATAAAATGAATAATTAATAGTGGTTTTAATTACTTAATGAACTAAAATATTTGACCTTAGCTATATATTGATTTTTGTTGTTAATTAATTGATATTAAACAGTTAGTTATATTTATCTTATCCTATATTTATGTAACATTCCCTATTATCCCTTCTTATCTTAAATTCTATTGTTAATACACTTATTTTGTGTTTTGGCATTTTTATTTATAATTCCAACTCGATTTGCAGCAGAGTCTAAAATACTAAAGTCATATTTTATTATATTTGTTTATATATGCGTAATTACCTATTAAAAAATAAAGTTTATTTTTAGCTATTAATACATTTTATTGTTCATTTAATGAAAAAAGATACTCAGGACTTAACAAGTCATCGTCACAAGTAGTAATAAATCAGGGGCTAATCTTTTTTTAAATTAGCCCCTAATATTAGCGCCCTAAGTAGCCATCCCAATCTTTCCAAACGGGTTGTAGCCCTGATTTTACCAAGGCTTGTGCAACTTGCGCAGCACTACGATTATCATGAGGTGTGAATTGTTCTAATTCTTCCGTTGAGTCTGCATAGCCTCCTGGCTGTGTTTTTGAACCAGCACTGACATTATTAATCGCTAAAGGTACTACATGGTCACGAAAATAAGGTGATTCTCGTGTAGATAATGACAGTTCAACATTTGGTGCTAATAAGCGAAAAGCACAAATCAGTTGCACCAGTTCTGTGTCATTCATTAAAGAGGCAGGTTCAATGCCACCAGCACAAGGTCGCAGGCGAGGAAATGAAATAGAGTAACGCGTTTGCCAATAATGTTGCTGTAGATAAAGCAGATGTTCGGCAACCATATAACAGTCAGTTCGCCAGCTATTTGATAACCCAATGAGTGCACCTAAACCAATTTTATCAATACCTGCTTGACCTAAACGTTCGGGGGTTGCTAATCGCCAATGAAAATCTTGTTTTTTGCCTTTAAGATGATGAAGCTGATAGGTGGGTTCATGATAAGTTTCTTGGTAAACCATTACCCCATCAAGACCTAGCGATTTTAATTCTCGATATTCGTCTGTGCTTAATGGCTGCACTTCCATCATTAACGAACTAAAATATTGGCGAATAATCGGCAGATAGCGCCGAAAATAATCCATTCCCACTTTGCTTTGATGTTCGCCAGTCACGAGCAATAAACTGTCAAATCCTATCTTGCGTATGGTTTCGCATTCATTAATGATTTCAGTCTCATTAAGTGTTTTACGTTTAATTCGATTGCTCATTGAAAAACCACAATAAGTACAATCGTTTGCGCATAAATTTGACAGATATAATGGAACATAAAAACCAACAGCATGGCCAAATCGTTGCCTTGTGAGCTTTTGTGCTTTTTGTGCCATTTGTTCGATGAAAGGGCGAGCGGCAGGGGAAAGTAACGCCATAAAATCGTCGAGTGTTAACGTATCACTTGCTAAGGCATCCGTGACATTTTTTGAGGTTTTACTATGAATACTTAAGGTAATATCGTCCCAATTGAGCGCCTGTAAGCGTTCACTGAAGCTGGCGTTCATTGCAGCTCCCCTAAGAAACTCGTTAAAGGGCTTGATGCTTGAGCTTGTTGTTTTGATGCTGCAAGACCACCTTGATAGGCAAGTTCGGCCGCTTCAACTGCCATTTTGAAAGCTTTAGCCATCAATATGGGTTGTTTAGCAACAGCAATCGCGGTATTAACAAGGACAGCATCTGCGCCCATTTCTATTGCTTCGACTGCATGGCTTGGTGCGCCAATACCAGCATCAACGATAACGGGAATACGTGCTTGCTCGATAATAATTCGTAGCATTTCTTTGGTGACTAAGCCTTTATTTGTGCCAATTGGTGCACCCAGAGGCATAACTGCGGCGCAACCGACTTCTTCTAAGCGTCGACATAAAACTGGATCAGCACTGCAATAGGGAAGTACCACAAAACCTTCTTTGACGAGTTGTTCTGCTGCTAATAATGTTTCAATCGGATCCGGCAATAAGTATTGCATATCTGGATGAATTTCCAGTTTAACCCAATGAGTACCTAGTGCTTCACGAGCAAGACGTGCGGCAAATATGGCTTCTTGCGCGTTCTTTGCCCCAGAGGTATTTGGCAATAATTTGATACCGAGCTCTTGTAATGGCAGCAAAATACCATCGTCTTGTCCTCGTAAATCAATTCGTTTCATGGCCATAGTGACTAATTGACTGCCTGATGCTTTGATAGATTCTTGCATCACGCTAGCGCTAGCAAATTTACCTGTGCCCGTAAATAAACGCGATTGAAATGTGAAATCTGCAATTTTTAACATGATTAGCCTCCTGCAATAGCTTGAAATAGCAAGATATTATCTTTTTCATTAATAAGATGACTATCCCACTGGCTCTTAGGAATGACGATTTGGTTTATTGCTAGTGCTGAGCCTGATGTTTGGCGACCAAGTGTGATAAACAATTGAGTGACCGTCATTGGCGATGCAAACTGCATCGGTTGGTCATTAATTATGATATGCATGTTTCCTCTCGACAGATAGAGCACTGCATAGATGGGGTGAGCTGCAATGTATTCCAATGTTGTTGTTTTCCATCGAATAAACGCAATTTACCACTAAGAGAAGAAGGCAGACCGACTAGCAACTTAATCGCTTCGAGTGCTTGTAATGTGCCAATAATGCCGACGACAGGACCTAAAACACCCGCGGTACGGCAGTTGCGTTGTGGCTCCTCATTTTCAGGATAAAGACAGGCATAACAGCCTGAGCTAAATGGCGGCTCAAACACCATGAGCTGCCCGCCAAAACCGACAGCACTGCCGCTGATTAAGGCTTTATTCGTTTTAACACAAGCCATGTTGACAGCATGGCGAGTTGCCATATTGTCACAGCAATCAAGGACTAAATCGACTTGTGCGACTAACGGAATTAATGTATCGATATCCAATTTTTTCTGTAAAACGTGTGTTTTTATCAGCGGGTTTAATTGGTTAAGTCGATGGGCGGCTAATTGTGCTTTAGATTTTGAAATATCATCAGTGTTGTAGAGCATTTGCCGTTGTAGATTTGAAACATGCAATTCATCGTGATCGGCAAGCCATATCTCACCAACACCCGCCCCCGCTAAATAGAGACTCGCGGGTGAGCCTAATCCTCCTAGACCCACAATGAGTACTTTGCTATTTTTGAGTTTCTGTTGTCCTACAGGGCTGACATCTTCCAGTAATAGCTGGCGGCTGTAACGCATAAATTCTTGGTCACTTAACATGATAAGCTCCTTCGAATAATCATAATGAGCCATATTTATATTTTTCATAATTATCAATAAAATTAATAAATTATGGATTTCATTATGATTACCAATTAATTAATGTGAATTATCGCTTTCAACTAAATCCAACAGTACCTTTGTCGCCTTTTGCCAATCTTCAGCTTTGGTGATCGCACTGACGAGAGCGACACTGCCGACACCGGTTTCAAGCACCGCAGAAACTCTATCTATTGAAATACCGCCAATGGCGACAGTGGGGTATTCTGGGGTGGCTGCCACCATTTTTTTGAGTGTTTCAAGTCCTTGAGGTGATGATGGCATCTCTTTGGTTTCTGTCGGAAAAATATGCCCCATTGCAATATAAGAAGGGCGCACCGATTTGGCGATGGCAAGCTCACGTTCATCATGGGTCGAAACACCTAGGCGCAGACCTGCTTGATGAATGGCAAATAAGTCAGTAGTTTCCAAATCTTCTTGCCCAAGGTGAACGCCATAAGCACCAAATTCGACTGCTAGACGCCAATAGTCATTGATAAATATGCGTGCGTTGTATTGTTTGCCAAGCGTGATGGCTTTTTGGATATCATCACGAACTTCGCTATCGGTCTTGTCTTTAATTCGCAGTTGGAGAGTGGAAACTCCCGCATTAAGCAGGCGTTCAATCCATTCTACGGAGTCAACAACAGGGTACAGACCAAGGCAGTGCTCAGTCTCCGGAAATGGAGTATCCGGTAAATTAAGCAATTTTTTCATCATTGACGACCTCTGCGCTATGGTATAACTCGCTACCGTGAGCTCGAAAAGCTTCTGACATTTGCGTCATTCCGTTCTCTTTTTCAATCGCTTCTTTTGCTGCTATTTCTTTTTGTGCAGCATAGTCTCTGACTTCTTGTGAGATTTTCATTGAGCAGAATTTAGGGCCGCACATAGAACAGAAATGAGCGACTTTCCCAGAGGCTTGAGGCAAAGTTTCATCGTGATATTTGCGTGCCGTTTCTGGGTCTAATGCTAAGTTGAACTGATCTTCCCAACGGAATTCAAAACGTGCCTTAGACATTGCATTATCACGAATTTGAGCACCGGGGTGCCCTTTAGCAAGATCCGCAGCGTGAGCAGCAATTTTATAAGTGATAAGACCTTGTTTCACATCTTCTTTATTTGGTAAGCCTAAATGCTCTTTGGGGGTGACGTAACACAACATCGCGCAACCAAACCAACCAATCATCGCAGCACCAATACCGGAAGTGAAATGGTCATAGCCCGGTGCGATATCGGTAGTTAAAGGGCCTAATGTATAAAATGGCGCTTCGTGGCAATGTTCTAATTCTTCCGTCATATTGCGACGTATCATCTGCATTGGCACATGTCCTGGACCTTCAATCATCACTTGAACGTCATATTCCCATGCGATTTTAGTCAATTCACCTAGGGTATGTAATTCTGCAAATTGCGCTGCATCATTAGCATCTTGAATTGAACCTGGACGCAGGCCATCTCCTAGCGACAGTGATACATCGTAGGCAGCGCAGAGTTCACAAATTTCACGAAAATGTTCATATAGAAAGTTTTCTTGATGATGTGAAAGACACCATTTTGCCATGATAGAGCCACCACGAGAGACAATACCCGTAAGGCGTTTTGCGGTCATGGGAACGTAACGTAACAAAACCCCTGCGTGAATGGTGAAGTAGTCAACACCTTGTTCAGCTTGTTCAAGCAAGGTGTCACGGAACATTTCCCATGTGAGATTTTCAGCCACACCGTTTACTTTTTCTAGTGCTTGGTAAATGGGTACCGTGCCGATTGGCACTGGGCTATTACGTAAAATCCATTCACGAGTTTCATGGATATAACGACCAGTGGATAAATCCATGACGGTATCCGCACCCCAACGGGTTGACCAAATCAATTTCTCAACTTCTTCTTCGATGGATGACGTGACTGATGAGTTACCGATATTGGCATTCACTTTAACTAAGAAGTTGCGGCCAATAATCATCGGTTCAGATTCAGGATGGTTTATATTTACAGGAATAATGGCACGGCCTGCGGCGATTTCTTGGCGAACAAATTCAGGGGTAATATTGTCTGGTAAATTAGCGCCAAAGCCTTGTCCTGGATGCTGTTGCAGAAGCACTTCACCACGAATACGTTCGCGACCCATATTTTCACGAATGGCAATAAATTCCATTTCAGGGGTTATGATCCCTTTACGTGCATAGTGCAATTGAGTGACGCACTTCGTATTTTTCGCTTTTAATGGATGCGGGCGATTATTAAAACGTAGGTGGTCGAGTCCTGCATCTGCTAAACGTTGCTGGGTGAAATCAGAGCTGAGGTTTTTAACGGGTTCGATATCTGCGCGTGCTTGTATCCAAGGTGCCCGAATTTTTTGCAATCCTGCATGCACATTTAGCTCGCAAGCGGGGTCACCATAAGGCCCTGACGTATCATAGATAGGAATGGGTTCATTCTCTTCTAATTGAGGATTCTCATTATCGCCCCCAATCAGCGTGGGAGAGAGCTGAATTTCACGCATTGGAATTTGAATATCATCCCTTGAACCTTGTAAATAAATGCGTTTTGAATTGGGAAATGACACACCAGAAACAGTATTAATGAAGTCTTCAGCGGCATCCCTTTGTGCTTTTCGAGTACGAGCAGGGGCGGGTTTTGCAGAAATATTTGTGGTCGGTATAGCATTAGTTAAATTTGTATTATTAGACATAGCAATTTCCTGACATCGTCACGGGCTATAACGCATTTATAAGTTGTGCGTATTAGCAGGTTTATCGTAAGAAAGTTGCTTGTCAGGAGTTCGGAGGAGTAATAATAAGACGTTGCGTATTGTGTTGTAATTCACCATATCGTTTGTTTTTCAATCACCGGTTTTAGGTGAGATTAAGTCAAAAATGATGGTTAATACGCTGAGTGATTACTCTTGTTCCCTTCGCGGGTATTAACCCGATCAGGTTCCGCGGAT
The DNA here is from genome assembly GCF_003533305.1 of Providencia sp. Taxonomy (GTDB): domain Bacteria; phylum Pseudomonadota; class Gammaproteobacteria; order Enterobacterales; family Enterobacteriaceae; genus Providencia. Next base: position 23,246 of record NZ_DOEH01000011.1, read on the forward strand.
CCCGAATTAACGGTCTCAGCCCGATGCAAATGCATACTAGGCACTCCGACAAGAATAATCAGTATAGAGGGCTTTCTGTGATTCTCAAGCTTTTTCCTCGTCATTCTTCAAGCGATAAGTGCGTTGGCCGCTCTCGGCTACCCAAGTCACATACTTATGTATGCTCCTTGGGATATCCTCGCTTGCCGCCTTCTTCTCGCTTGAATAATTTAGAGGAACCTTTGGATAGATTGGTTAGTTAAAACCAAGATCAAAACTAAGACCGAAATTACAAGTTTGGGCCTACAAACTCCAAGTATATTGCGGCCAGTTATTTTCATTGGCGGCTTGTTGTAAGCGTGGGTCGCCGTTGATAATAAATACTTCATCGGCAAAGTAGCACATGGGAAGGTCGTTGGCAGAGTCGGTGTAAAAGTAGATATAGGCATCGGTGATGGGTTGGTGGCTTACCCAATGCATTAGACGCTTAACTTTACCTTCTTTGAAAGTGGGAATACCTTCTATTTCAGTAGTGTAGCAACCACTTTGTTGCTTGATATCAATGCCCATGGCGACGTCAGCATTAAGTTTGTTTGCTACCTTTTTAACAATAAATGAAACGGTTGCGGAGATCACAATAATCGGGATCTTTTGAGATCGATAAAAGGCGATCGTGCTTAATCCTTCGGGATAAATTCGCGGAATAATAATGGTGTCGATAAAATCATCGAGCCACAGATCGACTTGCTCTGTTTTTATATTGGCAAGAGATTGCAAATTAAATCGCAAATATGTTGCCATATCTAAAGATCCTGCATTGTATTGCGCCATCATTGTTTTATCAGCCTCGACAAAACGGGGGTCTTTGATGATTTTTTTATCCCATAAATATTGCGTCCACAGTACGCTGCTATCTCCTTGAATTAAGGTGTCATCCAAATCAAAAATGGCTAATTTGTTCCGCATTTTTATTTTTCCATGATTAAATTAGCTTAAGGCGCGAATTTCATTTTTATTAAACATCAGTTCAAGACGTGTTCCGGGCTCAAAAAGTCGTTCTGAAGAGCGGTTAAGTAGGTCAACTGTCATATTTCCTGCTGGCGTATTGACTGAATAACGAATGATATTGCCCAGTAATTGATGGTCGACAATAATAGCATCAACAGGATGCGAAATATGGTCTGCATATTGACGTCCCGCTTCTTTTACATAAATAGATTCGGGACGGATCGCGAGGGTGCCTTGTAGATTTAGTCCCAGCATGGCATTGGCTTTCTCTGCGGTAACGAGATTATAGTTACCCATAAAACGTGCTACAAACTCATTAGCCGGTTGAGTATAGATATTTTCTGCTGTATCGCTTTGAACAATCGAGCCTTTATTCATTAAAAAAATTCTATCTGACATGATCATTGCTTCATCTTGATCATGAGTGACAAAAATAGTTGTCAGTTTTAGTTCACGCTGAATATGACGAATTTGTTGACGTAAATGTTTACGAATACGGGCATCAAGGGCTGATAAAGGCTCATCGAGCAATAATATTTGCGGCTTCATCACTAAAGCGCGAGCCAGTGCCACTCGTTGACGCTGACCACCAGACAATTGATGCGGATATTGCTGCTCTTTCCCTTGGAGTTCAACCATTTCAATCACATCGGTGACTGCTTTCTCCCTTTCTTTACTATCAACTTTGCGCATCTTCAGGCCAAAGGCAATATTTTCGGTCACCGTCATATTAGGGAACAACGCATAACTTTGAAATACCATACCTACGCCACGCTGCTGAGCAGCTTGATGGGTAATATTTTCACGACCAATATAGAGCTCACCACTATTTAGTTGCTCAAGACCTGCAATACAGCGTAAAAGCGTTGATTTTCCACAACCGCTAGGACCTAGCAAAGTAATAAATTCGCCTTTTTCAATCGTAAACTGGATATCAGAAAACACCTGATTTTGACCAAAGGACTTACTTAAATTTTCGGCAATGACATAGCTCATCATTAATCTCCAGAACGGCTTAATCGAGTTGCTAACCAAGTCAATAACAACGTAAATAGGAAATAAGACATCACCAGTGCAGAGGTAAAATGACCGCTGGTTTGACGCATATTGAAGAGATAAATTTGTAGGGTTTCATAACGGGTTCCCACCAATATATTGGCGAAAACAAATTCACCCATTAGAAATGAAAATGAAATTAATAATGAGACAAGAAAACCTTTACGAATATTGGGTAGCACAATCAAAATAAAAGCTTTAAATGTGCTAGCACCTAATAGGTGAGCAGCATCCATCAAGTCATGCAAATTAATACCTTGGAAACTATTCGCCAAAGCACGATACATAAAGGGTAAAGTGATGGTGAAATAGGTGCCAATTAAAATCCACGGCGTGCCGACTAATATAAATGGTTCATCAGAAAATATTTGTAATAAACCGACGGAAGAGACTACGGGCGGGATGGCAAAAGGTAAAATAATCAATAAGTCCATTACACTTTTTAGTTTGGGAAAACGATAAAATACCGCAAAGGTCATGGGGAGAATAATCAACGTACTGACGAGTAGGGTACCAAAACAGATAATCAATGAACGACCAAAAGCCATTAAAAAACGTGGATCTTGCCATAATTGCAAATACCATTTTATTGATAAAGAGTCTGGCAGAACCGTTGCCCCCCATTGGCTGGCAATAGAATAAAGAAAAGTGGCGATAATGGGTAAAGCTAGTAGGCTTGCAACACTAATTAGAATTAATTTGTGCAGCCACAGGCTAGGAGCTTGACTAGATTTAGTTATCATTGGGCTGATTGCATTATTACTTTGCATGGTAGCTCCGTTTTAATAACCAATGGTGAATAGCGGTAATAAAACCAAGAATAGCAATTAACAAGACAGATAGCGCCGCCGCCATATTCGGTTCTAAGAATAGATCGCCAGAAACTAAGCTGGCAATTCGGATAGTAACCAGATTGTAATTACCGCTAGTCAAGGCGTAGGTACTTGCGTATGCCCCAACCGCATTGGCGATTAAGATAATAAAAGTACCGAGTAATGCAGGGGATATGACAGGAATAGCGACCTTAAACCAATATGTTAGTTTACTAGCACCCATCGTTTTTGCAGCCTCTTCCCACTCTGGTTTTAGGGCATCAAATGCAGGGTAAAGTAATAAAACTCCTAACGGTATTTGGAAATAGATATACAGCAGCATCAACCCATTGGCGCTATAAATATTAAAGTCTTCAATAATCCCCCATGCTTTAAGTTGCAAGGTAATCGCACCGTTAAAGCCTAAAATAATAATAAAAGCAAAGGCGAGAGGAACACCACTGAAGTTACTGGTCATTGTGGTGAAAGAAATCATTATTCGGCGGACTTTACCTTGCATTTTATAAATAGAAAATGCCGTCACGCTAGAGATCAATAATCCAATCACGCTACAGAAAATTGAAAGCCATAATGTATTTTCAAATGCTTGTAGATAAAAATCATTGGTGAAGACTTCAAGATAATTGGCAACTGACCACGCTTCTTCGTAAATGAAACTATTAATCAATACCCAAATCATTGGCGCAATTTGAAATAGGCAAAACAGCGTGATGAAAGGCAGCATTAATAAAGCCGCCTGCCAATGAAAGCGAGCCAAATGTTTTTTTAACATGGCTATTTTGCCTTGTTGTTGAGCTGTTTGTTCGCAAGGAGCGGTAATGTCGGCCATTAATTGCCTCCTACCAGTAACTCATGACAAACGGATTTATCGGGATAGTTCACACCGAGTAAAGCACACAGGGTTCCGCAAATTGCGGTCTGTTCCATTTCGCATTGGGGATCATGTGAAAATTGTGTTCCGATAACGAACAGCGGAACAGTGCATTCTTCTGGTAAAATGCCACCATGGCTGCGATCATTATTCATGCCGTGATCACTGGTGATAATCACTTGATAACCTTGCTCAATCCATGTCGGAATATAGTTCGACAAAATAATATCTGCTTTACGAGCGGTATTACGATATTGCGCTGAATCAAAACCAAACTTATGTCCTGCATCATCAATATTCATAGGATGAATGAGTAAAAAGTCAGGAGAATATTGAGTGCGTAAATATTCTGCATCAATAAATAAATGGTCATCAGGATAGCTATCAGCTTGATAAAAACAGCCATATTGAATAGCGAGTTGTTCATCATGAGTAAAGCGGTCACGAGTCGCCACAAAAGGCGCTCGGTTATAGAGTTCGCTCACCCAGTAATAAGCCGCCGCTGCGGTGATTTTTCCGGCTTTACGTGCTAAGGAAAAAACACTGTCGAAATGGGATAACCGAACCACTTCATTGTTTACAATGCCGCTTTTAACGGGTGAAATACCTGTCAGTATGCACTCATATAAAGGGCGAGACATTGAGGGGAGTTCACACTCCATTTTATAAAGTGTTGCACTATCAGCCTTGATTAAGCCATTGAGATAGCCCATACAATGATGGGCCACTGAATAACTTAAACCGTCTAGAACAACAAGTATGACCTTTTCAGACATTATCAATCCTAATTACTGCTGGTGGATTAAAACTTGCTGTTGCCACATTTTCGGCAAAGTACGAGATGACTTTTCCCAACCCTCTGCATCTTTAATGGGATGAACATTTTTATATTGTGCTTCAGGGAGTAATTTAGATTTAATTGAATCAGGTAATGTCAGATATTGTGCACGAATAGGGCGAGCATAACCTTCCGCCAGATTTAACTGCCCTTTATCACTGAAAATATATTCGCGAGCTAATTTAGCTGCATTTGGGTTTTTGGCATATTTGTTGATAATCGTGGTATAACCTGAAATAACCGAACCATCTGATGGAATAACAACGGTGAAACGATCGCGGTTGATCTGATCGCGATAATTCAGTGCGTTAAAGTCCCATAAAATACCGACTTCAACTTCACCTTTTTCGATATTGGCGACAGTAGGATCGTTTACTGATAAGCGCTTTTGTTTAGCGAGTTCAGCAAAAAATTCAATGGCCGGCGTGAGGTTGTTTTCATCACCACCACGAGCAAAAGCAGCGGCAAGGACAGCGTTGTTAGCTTGTGCTGCTATACCCACGTCACCGACGGTGACTTTATATTTACCTTTGAGTAAATCGTCCCAACTTTTTGGTGCGTCTTTGACTAACTCATTGTTAATCATAAAAGCAATTGACCCAGTATAAGCTAGCGCCCAATGCCCATCTTTATCTTTTGCCCAATTAGGAATTTGTTCCCAAGTTGTCGGTTTATAAGCTTGAGTAACCCCTTTTTGCACAGCGACGGGACCAAAAGAGGCACCAACATCACCAATATCTGCCGTTGCATTTTTTTTCTCAGCTGCAAATTTTGCGATTTCTTGGGCCGAACTCATATCGGTATCTTGGTGTTTTAATCCATATTGGTTTTCTAAATCCTGCCAAGTTCCTTTCCAGTTAGCCCATGAATCTGGCATTCCCACACTGTATACTTGCCCTTCTTTTTTTGCCGCATCAATTAATTTAGTTAAATTAGCATCTGCTGCTAATGTAAGGCTTGATGTTGTTAGAGATATTAAAATTGCAGGAACGATAACTTTCATCTTTTCTCTCACTATTGAGGAGCCGTATTGGTTAATTAGCATGCTAAGTTGATAAGATGACAATCAGTTGAAAGATTTATGACGCTTTTTGTATAATTTGTACTTAAAGCTGTATCATTTTGTTTATGAAAATGAACAAAAACTGTCAAATAAAGCATCGAAATATAACCCGTTAATCTTTTGAATTATTGTGTGTAAAAAGACTATCTTGGGTATAAAGGTAATTATTTTATGCAGATAAAAGATATGGAAAATGACTAAATTAACATTAGCAGGAACAGAAAGTGGTTGGTGGTTCATTTGTTTTGCGGGTCGGTTGTGGCTACCTCAGGGGGATGTTCCGAGAGGAACAGCTAAAGAGTTGTCTCTTATTGGTAAAACAGCGACCCCAATCGGGGAATGGCAAGGCGAGATAGTTTGGCTTATTGCTGAAAAAATGCCTTCAGATATGGCTTCCCCTCGTTTAGTCGCGGCACAAGATGAAGGACTTTTTCGACTTGCAGGTCGAGGAGTTCAACTCGCTGAATTTTATCGTTCACATCGTTATTGTGGTTATTGTGGAACGTCAATGCGTCATAGTAAAACGGAGTGGGCTTGTCTTTGTGACCATTGCCATGAACGTTATTATCCGCAAATTGCTCCTTGCATAATTGTGGGTATACGGCGAGATGATCATATCTTATTGGCTCAACATCGTCGCCATTCACAAAATCCATTATTTACAGTATTAGCGGGATTTGTGGAAGTTGGTGAGACATTAGAAGAAGCGGTTGCTCGTGAAGTGATGGAAGAAAGTAATATTAAAATTCGTAATATTCGCTATGTTTCATCACAGCCATGGCCATTTCCACATTCTTTGATGATGGGCTTTCTTGCCGATTATGACAGCGGGGAAATTAAAGTTGATCCAAACGAATTAATTAGTGCCCAGTGGTATCACTACAATGAGCTGCCTTTAATTCCGCCAGGAGATACTATAGCAAGGCGTTTAATTGAAGATACTGTTGTGCTTTGTCGTGATAGCGAAGATGAAGCAAGCCAATAGGCGCGCTGATATTGTTGTCTTTAACATGCTACAATACTAGCCCTTAGCCATTTACGGCGGCCACTGATTATAATGGAGTAAATAATGACTGAGTTAAAAAATGACCGCTATCTACGCGCGTTGCTACGTCAACCCGTAGATGTGACCCCGGTATGGATGATGCGTCAAGCAGGCCGCTATTTGCCTGAATACAAAGCAACACGGGCACAAGCCGGTGATTTTATTTCTCTGTGTAAAAATACGGAGTTGGCGTGTGAGGTGACTTTACAACCATTACGTCGCTTTCCATTAGATGCCGCTATTTTATTTTCTGATATCTTAACCATTCCTGATGCAATGGGACTTGGTCTCTATTTTGAAACTGGGGAAGGCCCGCGTTTTCAAAAGCCAATAAGCAGCCTTGCGGATGTCAAAAACATTCCAATTCCTGATCCAGAAATGGAATTAGGTTACGTAATGGATGCTGTGAGGGCTATTCGTAAAGCGCTAAATGGTGATGTGCCGTTGATTGGTTTTTCAGGTAGCCCATGGACATTAGCGACTTATATGGTTGAAGGTGGCAGCAGCAAAGCCTTCACTAAAATCAAAAAAATGATGTATGAAGACCCTGCTGCACTGCATTTATTACTCGATAAACTGGCTGATAGCGTTATTTTATATTTGAATGCACAAATTCGTGCTGGTGCACAATCCCTGATGATTTTCGATACTTGGGGCGGTGTGTTAACTAAGCGTGATTATTTACAGTTTTCATTGAATTATATGCAGAAAATCATTGATGGGCTGATCCGTGAAAACGAGGGTCGCCGCGTACCCGTAACCTTATTTACTAAAGGTGGCGGTCAGTGGTTAGAAGAAATGGCTGCGACGGGCTGTGATGCATTAGGTTTAGATTGGACGACTGAAATTGCAGATGCACGTCGTCGCGTTGGTGATAAAGTTGCATTACAAGGTAATATGGATCCATCGATGTTATATGCGCCGCCAGCTCGTATCGAAGAAGAAGTACAAAATATTCTTGCTGGTTTCGGTAGCGGTGATGGTCATGTATTTAACTTAGGACATGGCATTCATCAGGATGTTGCGCCTGAGCATGCAGGTGTATTTATCGATGCCGTTCACCGTTTCTCCCGACAGTATCATCAATAGCCGGCAGGTTTAACTCATGGTGTATTTACCGTAGCTTGTAAGTGCACTATTATCATCTATCATTAGTAATAATTAAGTATCTTAAGTATTGGTACATTATGGTTTTAGATACTCACTTGTTACGGCAAGAACAAATTCATCAAGCCGAACAAGTTATTTTAGCTGATGAATACCAGCAGCCTCGCTTTATTGGCGGGGCTGATGTGGGTTTTGAACAACAAGGTAGCATTACTCGAGCCGCTATTGTCGTGTTGTCATGGCCACAATTGGAATTAGTTGAATATCAGATAGCACGAGTCCCGACTCAATTACCTTATATTCCTGGGTTACTTTCCTTTCGAGAAGTGCCTGGGTTAATGGCGGCGTGGACACAAATAAAACAAAAGCCTGATTTGGTTCTTGTGGATGGTCAAGGTATTGCTCACCCAAGGCGCTTTGGTGTTGCTTGTCATTTTGGATTACAAGCGAATGTTCCAACGATTGGCGTCGCAAAAAGCCGTTTATGTGGTGATGACGTTGTACTCGCCGAAGAACAAGGTAGCTATCTACCTCTAATGCAAAATGGAAATCAATTAGGCTGGGTACTGCGTAGCAAAAAACGCTGTAACCCTTTGTTTATTTCTCCGGGACATAAAGTCAGTTTATTGTCGTCGCTAGAGTGGGTAACGCGGTGCTTGCAAGGGTATCGGCTACCTGAACCTACCCGTTTTGCTGACGGAATTGCATCTAATCGCATATTTTTTAAGCGAATGAATAAGAAAATTGGCTAATTATCAGCAAAATATGTGGCATTGGCGGATTTTCAGGTAAACTGCGAAGTATTGAGATTGATGAGTCAGAAATTATGTTAAAAAATCCCATTCATTTGAGGTTGGAAAAATTAGAAAGCTGGCAGCATGTCACTTTTATGGCTTGCCTGTGTGAAAGAATGTATCCCAATTTTCAAATGTTTTGCCAGCAAACTGAATTTGCGCATGAAAAAGTTTACCGCTCTATACTCGATTTAGTTTGGGAAACCTTGATCATAAAAGATAGCAAAGTCAATTTTGACAGTCAGTTAGAAAAATTAGAAGAAATTATTCCTGTCGCGGATGATTTCGATATATATGGCGTGTACCCTGCCATTGATGCATGTGTTGCTTTAGGCGAAGTTATTCACTCAAAATTGAGTGGTGAAACATTAGAGCATGCAATAGCGGTTAGCGAAACATCCATCCGTACAGTGGCTATGCTTGAAATGACTCAAGCTGGGCGAGAAATGACTGAGCAAGAGCTCAAAGAATTATCTTCTGTTGAAGAGGAATGGGATATCCAATGGGATATTTTCCGTTTACTGGCAGCTTGTGAAGAACGAGACTTAGAGTTAATTAAAGGATTAAAATCTGACCTTCGCGAAGCGGGGGTTAGCAATATAGGCATTACATTAAGCTGATTTTTATACTTTCGTTAACGAAAGCGTGACTTGACGCAGTAATGCTGAGTACTAAGGCTTCACATATGCCCCTAATCTAGTCTACATTTAGGGGCGAGAAGAAGTGGCTATCGGGGGCGTGTATCAGGGCTGTCAATTTGGCATATCCGACGCACTCGATGCTTTGCAAACGATAAACACACTGTGTAAGGATAATTTATGAATAAGACTGAATTAGTTGATGCTATCGCAGAATCAGCAGACCTGACCAAAGTTCAGGCAAAAGCAGCATTAGAATCTACTCTGAGTGCTATTTCTGACACGCTGAAAAAAGGCGAGCAAGTACAACTGGTCGGTTTCGGTACTTTCAAAGTCAGCCATCGTGCAGAACGTACTGGTCGTAACCCTCAGACTCGTGAAGAAATCACAATTCCAGCTACAACTGTACCTGCTTTCTCTGCCGGTAAAGCATTGAAAGAAGCAGTAAAATAAGTACGTTGTATACAAGAGTTATCAGAGGGGGTACAAAACTACCCCTTTTGTTTATTCGAAAAGGGTTGCTGGTATTGGGAGCTCTCTCAATGCTAAGCGCCTGCTCCTCTAATTCGCCTAAACTCCCGGAGTTCAGTGCAAGCGGATTTATTGCCGATGATGGCGTAATTCGTATGTGGCGACTCAACAATGATAAAAGCGAACCCCTCGTCTTAATGGTTGTTTATAGCCCTTATAAAGGCACAGATACTTCTGTTAATTTTTTCGAATACCGAATGGGAAAACTTTGGCAAATTCGTAGCCAAATCATGAGTCAAGGTGACGGAAATATTATGGAGCAGCTACGTTTTAATAAAAATAATGACATTATTTTTATGCAGCGCGAGCAAGCAAATAATAAAATTCCACTGACAGAAGATGAAATTACTCGCTGGCGTTTTGAGGCTGAGCGTATTCTTGAGACAAATACTGCATTAATTGTGGGTAAAGTTGAACTTTATCAAGGACGTTGGCAGCAAGGTAAAGTCACAACTTGCCAAGGCGATGTCCGTGAGGTGAAATTTGAGTCTTATGCAGAGGATTGGTTACAGAGCCGATCAAAAGTTTGGCATAACCAGTTGAATATCGCCTGGCTGGAGTCTCCAGAGGGAAACCAGTTGTTGATGGTCGCTGATACCGATTTTTGTCGCTGGGAACCTTCTAAAGAGAGCTTATAACCTCACCGCTCGTCGCCTTCCAAACTACAACATTATTGGTTTCAGTAACTTACCTTAGATATAAGTAATTTTTCCGTCTAGTTGTAATTCAAAATACTTAGAAGCGCTGACTCTGAGTAGAGGCAAAAATCAAACACAAGTATTGAGAATAAAAAAGCTGATAACGATGTATCAGCTTTCGGTGTCATGATAATTAAAGGCTATTTAATACGAGAAATTGCGCGATAACCGATGTCATTGCGATAAAAGCTATTATCCCAATGAATAGTTTTGGCAGCTTCATAAGCTTTAGCTTGTGCTTTTGCGATATCGGCGCCGAGCGCGGTAACACAAAGGACACGTCCACCGGCAGTGACAACCTTATTATCTTTCATCGTTGTACCTGCATGGAAAACTTTACTATCAGTAAATTCTTCAGTAGGTAATCCTGAAATGATATCACCATTATGATAATCGCCGGGGTAGCCGCCTGCGGCAATAACAACACCAAGTGCAGGACGCTCATCCCAAAGTGAATCTTTTCCTGCAAGTTCGCCTTTAGCACCGGCAAGGCATAATGCGACTAAATCAGATTGTAAGCGCATCATAATTGGCTGTGTTTCAGGATCACCAAAGCGGCAGTTAAACTCGATAACTTTAGGATTACCTAATTTATCAATCATTAAACCTGCATATAGAAAACCTTGATAGCGATTTCCTTCTTTATCCATTCCTTTAACCGTTGGATAAATCACTTGTTGCATTACTTTCTGATGAACTTCATCTGTAACAACAGGAGCAGGTGAATATGCACCCATACCACCGGTATTAAGGCCTGTATCACCATCACCAACACGTTTATGATCTTGGCTGGTTGCCATTGGAATGACATTTTCACCATCAACCATGACAATGAAACTAGCTTCTTCACCGTCAAGAAATTCCTCGATTACAATGCGATGTCCTGCATCACCAAAAGCATTACCTGCAAGCATATCATGCACGGCATTTTTAGCTTCTTGCAATGTCATGGCGACAATCACGCCTTTACCGGCCGCAAGTCCATCGGCTTTGATAACAATTGGTGCACCAACTTTATCTAAATAAGCGAGCGCTGGCTCAATCTCAGTAAAATTTTGATAGTCAGCCGTTGGAATGTTATGGCGCTCTAGGAAGTCTTTAGTAAATGCTTTTGAGCCTTCAAGCTGAGCAGCACCTTGAGTCGGGCCAAAAATGGTTAGCCCTGCATTTTGGAATTGATTAACAATACCAATGACTAATGGTGCTTCAGGACCAACAATCGTTAAATCAATTTGTTTGTCTTTTGCGAATTGAAGTAATGCATCGATATCTGTTGCTGCAATATCCACATTTTCTAATGTCGGCTCGAGTGCCGTTCCTGCATTACCTGGCGCGACATAGACTTTATCTGCAAGTGGTGATTGTGCGGCTTTCCACGCTAGTGCGTGTTCACGACCACCGCCACCAATAATTAATATATTCATCAATACACCTTTAATAATTAATGACGGAAGTGACGCATATTGGTAAAGATCATCGCGATGCCATGTTCATTTGCCGCATCGATAACTTCATTATCTCGAATAGAGCCGCCAGGTTGGATAACACAAGTCACGCCAACAGCTGCTGCCGCATCGATACCATCACGGAAAGGGAAGAATGCATCTGATGCCATTGCACAGCCGGCAACTTCTAAACCTTCATCTGCGGCTTTAATACCTGCAATTTTTGCGGAATAGACACGGCTCATTTGCCCAGCCCCGATACCGATAGTCATATCATTTTTCGAATATACGATGGCATTTGATTTAACAAATTTAGCAACCTTCCAGCAAAAAAGAGCATCTTTCATTTCGCGCTCAGTAGGCTGGCGTTTAGTGACAACGCGTAACTCATCTTCTTTTACCATGCCTAAATCACGATCTTGAACCAGTAAACCGCCATTCACACGTTTAAAATCTAAGCCCGCGATAGGTTTTTCCCATTTACCGCAAATAAGAACTCGAACGTTTTGCTTAGTTTCCAGTATAGGTAATGCATCTTGATCAACTGAAGGGGCAATAATGACTTCAACGAATTGACGGTCAACTATAGCTTGGGCTGTATTTTTATCTAGTGGACGGTTAAAGGCAATAATTCCACCAAATGCAGATGTCGGGTCAGTTTTAAATGCTCGGTCATAAGCAGTAAAAATATTATTGCCAATAGCGACACCACAAGGGTTAGCGTGCTTAACGATCACGCAAGCTGCTTCATCAAATGATTTTACACATTCAAGAGCAGCATCAGTATCTGCAATATTATTGTAGGATAATGCTTTGCCTTGAATTTGAGTTGCCGTTGCGATGGACGCTTCTTTTGGATTTTCTTCTATATAGAAAGCGGCATCTTGATGACTATTCTCGCCATAACGCATATCTTGTTTTTTAATAAAGTTTAAATTCAAGGTTCGAGGGAAGCGACCAGAAGGTTGAGTGGTGTCACCATAATAAGGGGCAACAAGTTCACCAAAGTAGTTCGCAATCATACTGTCATAAGCGGCAGTATGTTCAAAAGCTTTAATCGCTAAGTCAAAGCGAGTTGACCAATTCAGCGAGTTATCATGGTTATCCATTTCATCAATGACAATTTGGTAGTCATTACTGTTAACCACAATTGCTACATCTTTATGGTTTTTTGCTGCGGAGCGCACCATTGTTGGGCCACCAATATCGATATTTTCGACAGCATCTTCTAATGTACAATTGGGTTTCGCGACAGTTTGTGCAAAAGGATATAAATTGACGACAACCATATCGATGGGTTCAATATTATGTTCTTGCATGATGGCATCATCAGTCCCACGACGACCTAAGATCCCACCATGAATTTTCGGATGTAGTGTTTTAACACGTCCATCCATCATTTCAGGAAAACCCGTGTAATCCGAAACCTCTGTAACCTTCAGGCCTGATTCTGCTAATAGTTTTGCAGTTCCACCAGTAGAGAGAAGCTCAACTCCTCGGTGAGAAAGCGCCTTAGCGAATTCAACAACCCCTGTTTTATCAGACACACTAAGCAGGGCACGGCGAATTGGACGAAGCAGTTGCATGAAATAGATCCCTTGGATAAGAAAGAATTAGAGCGTATCAAATGAGTTAAAGAGCCTATGGCTCTTCTTATATCGCTATCTATAAAAGCTGAATATTGAGACTTCTTCAATAGCTATATATAAGTCACTAACAATTTCAGAACATAAACATAAAATTAATGCTGATTTTTCGCGCTAATTGTAGCGCAAACGTTTGCGTAATGCGCGCTAAATTTTGAATATTTTTCTATCTGTGGATAAGTTTGTGGATAAAAAAGTATAAGTAGGGGTTTTGCTGTGGATTGCAGCAGTTGAACTAAAAAATGCAAAAAAACTATTGCGCGAATTTTCTGACTCCCTATAATGCGCATCCACTGACACGGCAAACCGCTTCGGTGGTGAGGTTTGAAAAATAACCCCGATGACAGTAAGAGGTGAAAAAAGAAAGATAAAGTTGAAAATAACTACTTGACTTTCTGAAAGAAAAACGTAATATACACACCTCGCAACAACGACCTGATTCATTGAATTTAGTGTCGACATCGAAAG
>NZ_DOEH01000003.1 GCF_003533305.1 Providencia sp.
AAGTAGTAAGTAACAGCTCACTTATTTTTTAATCTATAGATTTCAATGGTAATCGTTCTACTGCTTTTATTGCCATATCTCATACAAAAAAAGTCTAAGATAATCGTTTATACAAAAATTATCATGGATGAATAAAAAACGTATAAAATCAATTGAATATAATTTTGATATACTCGGGTTCTTAATAGGACAAGGTTATGAGTATGAAATTTTTTCAACTGACCTTGAAATGCTCGACAAGGTACGTAACATTAGTTAAATTATTTAGCATTCTAGAAGTCTAAACGTATAAATGTATATAAAAGGGGATGAACGATGCCAATTCGTTTACCAGACGAGCTACCTGCAGTGAATTTCTTACGTGAAGAGAATGTTTTTGTCATGACCACGACAAGGGCTAGTCTTCAGGAGATACGCCCCTTGAAAGTCTTATTATTAAATTTGATGCCAAAAAAAATTGAAACTGAGAATCAATTTTTACGTTTATTATCAAATACTCCGCTACAGGTTGATATCCAATTATTACGGATTGATCAGCGTGAATCTAAAAATACGCCAACAGAACATTTAAATAATTTTTATTGTGACTTTGAAGATATTAAAGACCAAAATTTTGATGGGCTAATTGTTACAGGTGCTCCTTTAGGATTGGTTGAATTTGAAGATGTTGCTTATTGGCAAGAAATAGAAAAAGTGATCGCATGGGCTAAGTCTCACGTCACATCTACTCTATTTGTTTGTTGGGCTGTACAGGCTGCACTAAAGGTTTTATATGAATTACCTAAATGGACAAGGAAAGAGAAATTATCAGGTGTTTACCAGCATGATACAGTAGCCCCATATTCGCTGTTGACTAGAGGGTTTGATGCTTCATTTTACGCACCACATTCACGCTATGCTGACTTTCCCGAAGATCTTATCCGCCAGTACACTGATTTAGATATTCTAGCGAGCTCACAGGAAGCTGGTGCATATTTGTTTGCTTCAAAAGATAAACGTTTAGCCTTTGTGACAGGGCATCCTGAATATGATGGAGATACCCTCGCTTTAGAATATTGGCGTGATTTTAATGCAGGGATCTCTCCTGAGTTACCTTGTAATTATTTCAAGGATAATGATCCAAACAATGATCCAATTGTTAGTTGGCGTAGCCATGGGCATTTATTATTTTCAAATTGGCTAAACTATTTTGTGTACCAGATCACACCGTTTGATCTTACTCATATGCAACCAACATTAGATTGAAATCAATATTAAATTCTAAATTTAATTGTCATTACTTAGACAATATTTTTATAAATTGAATTATACTAGTTTATAAGTTTGATTTAACTAATTCCCTCCGAGTTATGGCAGCTAATAAAAAGCTGCTTTTTTATTTTTAAGATAAATTATCAAAAATAAAATTCCCTTCGTAATCGCTTGATTTAACGAATATTTAACATTTTTATTTTAAGTAAAGGAATGTTAAGTCAATTTTTTAATTGAGTTAAATTTATTATTTATCAATTAGATAATCTATTTTTTAATTAAAATGGAAATCGTTTTTGATTTATTTTGAATTTAATTCTATCCTTGATTCATAGTTAGCCATGAGCGAGGATTGACCAATGGAACAGCAGTTATCTATATCTGATTTAACATTTATAAAAGATATTACCCGTCAAGATGAAAAGGTATTACATGCTGATTCTATTGCTTTTTTATCGGAATTAGTTGACCGTTTCTTTGTTCGTAGGAAACAATTACTGAAAGATAGAATCGGAAGGCAAGAAATAATTGATTCAGGTACGTTGCCAGATTTTATTTCGGAATGTGATTCCATTAAAAATTCACAATGGAAAATACAGAATATACCTGAAGACTTACAAGATCGTAGAGTTGAAATAACTGGCCCTGTAGAACGGAAAATGGTGATTAATGCCTTGAATGCTAATGTGAAAATTTTCATGGCTGATTTTGAAGACTCTCTTTCGCCTTCATGGGAAAAATTAATTGATGGCCAAATTAATTTAACTGATGCAATTAAAGGCGATATTTCTTATACCAATGATAATGGAAAAGTTTATCAACTTAAATCTGATCCTGCTGTTTTGATTGCACGAGTACGTGGGCTGCATTTAGATGAAAAACATGTACTTTTTGGCGGTGTACCTATCCCTGGTGGGTTATTCGATTTTGCACTTTATTTTTTCAATAATTATCAAGCCTTATTAGAAAAAGGAAGTGGTCCGTATTTTTATATTCCTAAATTGGAGTCATGGCAAGAAGCCCTGTGGTGGAGCGATGTATTTAGCTTGGCGGAGGATATGGTAAACATACCAAGAGGGACAATTAAAGCCACTATATTGATAGAAACGTTGCCAGCAGTATTCCAAATGGATGAAATCTTGTACCACATGCGCCATCACATTGTGGGTTTAAATTGTGGCCGCTGGGATTATATTTTCAGTTATATCAAAACATTGAAAGAACACTCAGACCGAGTATTGCCTGATCGTCAGGTTGTGACTATGACTCAAGAGTTTTTAAGCGCTTATTCTCGTTTATTGATTAGAACCTGTCATCGCCGTGGTGCTTTTGCTATGGGGGGGATGTCTGCATTTATTCCTAGTAAGGATGCGCAAGAGAATCAAGCCATTTTGGCTAGAGTAAAAGCAGATAAAGAGTTAGAAGCTAAAAATGGACACGATGGCTCATGGATAGCGCATCCAGGACTTGCCGATACGGTGATGGATGTTTTTAATCAAGCACTTGGTGGAAATAAAAACCAGTTACAGGTATCTCGTGAATCAGATGATGAAGTAACCGCAGAGCAGCTATTGCAGCCTTGTGCCGGTGAACGAACGGAAGCTGGAATGCGAGCTAATATTCGAGTAGCGGTACAATATATTGAGTCGTGGATTACGGGTAATGGTTGCGTGCCTATCTACGGATTGATGGAAGATGCTGCAACAGCCGAGATATCAAGAACTTCAATTTGGCAATGGATCCGTCATGGCAAGGTTTTATCTAATGGCGAAAAGGTAACTAAGTTTCTATTTGAAGAAATGCTAGATGAAGAGTTACAGGTTATTCAAAAAGAGCTTGGTGATAAGCGTTTCCAAAGTGGTCGTTTTCGTGAGGCAGCTGATTTGATGCGTAGGATAACGACACAAGACGAGCTTATCGAGTTTTTGACTATACCTGGTTACCAATTAATAGATTAATCATTCAGTAAATATAATCCGATAGACCTTACATATTCTTATAAAGGACATTAACCATGACAACATCGCGCTTAGAGCAAATCTCTCAATTAGAAAATGAGTGGAAGAAGCCTCGCTGGAAAGGCATCACACGCCCTTACTCGGCTGAAGAAGTGATTAAACTACGTGGTTCCGTGAATCCAGAGCATACTTTGGCGCGTAAAGGAGCAGAACGCTTTTGGGCACAACTAAATGGTGGTTCTAAAAAAGGTTATGTAAATGCATTAGGTGCCTTAACGGGGGGGCAAGCTTTACAACAAGCTAAAGCTGGTATTGAAGCCGTTTATTTGTCTGGGTGGCAGGTTGCTGCGGATGCTAATACAGCATCGAGTATGTATCCTGACCAATCTCTTTACCCTGTTGATTCGGTTCCGTCTGTAGTACAAAAAATTAATAATACTTTTCGTCGAGCAGATCAAATTCAGTGGTCGAATGGAATTGGACCTGACAATAAAGAATATATCGATTTCTTTTTACCGATTGTAGCTGATGCTGAAGCTGGATTCGGTGGCGTATTGAATGCATTTGAATTGATGAAAAATATGATTGAAGCAGGTGCGGCAGCGGTTCACTTTGAAGATCAACTCGCAGCGGTTAAAAAGTGCGGTCATATGGGGGGAAAAGTGTTAGTTCCAACCCAAGAAGCTATTCAAAAATTAGTTGCTGCACGTTTAGCAGCTGATGTTTCTGGCGTACCAACACTTCTTATTGCAAGAACTGATGCAGATGCAGCGGATTTATTGACTTCTGATTGTGATCCTTATGATGCTGAATTTGTCACGGGTGAGCGAACGTCTGAGGGTTTTTTTCGTACCAATGCAGGTATTGAGCAAGCAATCAGCCGCGGTTTAGCCTATGCCCCTTATGCTGATTTAGTGTGGTGTGAGACGTCAAAACCTGATTTAGATGCGGCTCGTCAATTTGCCGAAGCTATTCATGAACAGTTTCCTGGTAAGTTGCTGGCTTACAACTGCTCTCCATCGTTTAATTGGAAGAAAAATTTAGATGATGCCACGATTGCTCGTTTTCAAGATGAACTTTCCGCGATGGGATATCGTTTTCAATTTATTACCTTAGCGGGTATTCACAGCATGTGGTTTAACATGTTTGATCTTGCTCATGCATATTCTCGAGGTGAAGGGATGAAGCATTATGTTGATAAAGTTCAAGAATGTGAGTTTGCTGCGATGAATAAAGGCTATACCTTCTCTTCGCATCAACAAGAGGTAGGAACTGGTTATTTTGATAAAGTGACCACAGTGATACAAGGTGGAACATCTTCTGTGACTGCATTAACGGGATCGACAGAAGAAGAACAATTCTAGTTTTAGTGATGAGATATCGGTTTTATTTTGATTTTTGAATCTCTGTTGTTTTGGTGTATCTGTTTATTTTTAAGGCACGTCACGGTGCCTGTTTTTTTATTGGGAGATAAAATGACATTAGCGACTGAACAGATAATTGCCCAAACTATCTTGCAAGGATTTGATGCTCAATATGGCCGATTCTTAGAAGTTACCTCTGGGGCGCAAGAGAGATTCGAACATGCGGATTGGCATGGCGTTCAGTATGCGATGAAACAAAGAATACAACTCTATGATCATCATGTCGGTTTAGTTGTCGCACAATTGCAGTGCATGGGACTCACTCAATCTTTGACACCGAATAGACTGTCACAGATTAAGCAAGTTTATGTGACACTCTTGCCTGATTATCCTCGTTTTGAAATTGCAGAAAGTTTTTTTAATTCAGTTTATTGCCGTTTATTTCAGCATCGAAAACTAACGCAGGAGAATCTATTCATTTTTACCTCGCAGCCTGCAAGACGTTTTCGTTATTTACCTCGCCCATTATCTCGTGAATATAAGTCTAAAGGTAATTTATCAAGTTTACTGTTTTCCATATTGAATGGTTTATCTTTGAGGTTACATTGGCGTGATTTAGCTTTTGATATTCAATGCATCATGGAAACGTTAAAAGGGCGATTTCCTCATATAGAAAATAAAAATATTAACTTACATGTTGCCAATGAATTATTTTATCGAAATAAAGCCGCTTGGTTAGTGGGGAAAATTTATATTGATGATGAAGTTCACCCTTTTTTATTGCCTATACATCATGATGATGAAAGTAAAATTTACATTGATACATGCTTAATTGAATTTGATGAGGCAAGCATTGTGTTTGGCTTTGCTCGCTCTTATTTTATGGTTTATGCGCCATTTCCAGCTGCGCTAGTTTTTTGGTTACGAGAAATTTTACCCAGTAAATCTATCGCTGAATTATATATGGCAATTGGTTGTCAAAAACATGGTAAAACAGAATACTACCGTGAATATCTTGCTTATATTAATTTCTCTCGTGAGCAATTTTCCATTGCACCCGGTGTTAAAGGTATGGTTATGTTGGTTTTTACATCACCATCATTTGATCGCGTTTTTAAAATAATTAAAGATGAATTTGCACCACAAAAAAATGTGACTAAAGAGCGGGTTCAAGAGTGTTATCGCTTAGTGAAAGAGCATGACAGGGTTGGTCGTATGGCTGACACTCAAGAATTTGAGAATTTTATTATTGAGAAACGTTTCATTAGTGATGAGCTAATGAATGAATTACAAAAAGAGGCAGCATCAAAAATAGAAGATCTTGGTGACAAGATATTGATCCGTCATCTTTATATGGAACGAAAAATGGTTCCGCTTAATATTTATATGGATGAGGCGAATGAAGAACAGCTAAATCACGTACTTGAAGAGTATGGCTGTGCTATCAAGCAGCTAGCAGCAGCAAATATCTTCCCCGGCGATATGTTATTTAAAAATTTTGGCGTAACGCGTCATGGGCGAGTAATTTTTTATGATTATGATGAAATTTGCTATATGACCGAGGTTAATTTTCGTCATATTCCAGAGGCTTTGTATCCTGAGCAGGAACTCTCTGCGGAGCCTTGGTACAGTGTTGGGGAACATGATGTTTTTCCCGAAGAATTTGCATCATTTATCTGTCAAAATCCCAATATTAGAGATTATTTATATCAGCACCATAATAATCTTTTTTCTGCTAATTATTGGCAAGAATTACAAAACAGAATTATTAATGGTCATGTAGAAGATGTTTTTGCTTATAGTGAGTCATTACGTTTTTGCCACCGTTTTACTGAGACGGTATGCGATTAAAAATGAAAATAAAAAAGTGTTAGATGGATGTCAGTGACGGGCGCCAATTGCGCTAGGCATGTATAAACTCATAAGCTAATTAATCTGCTGAGTATGGGAGAGTAAGTTAGCTAAAAGCTGACAGGCATCGACTAAATTGTTGGATATTCATAATGTGATTTAAGTGATTAGAGCACAATTTTAATGCTACCTTATCGTATGATGATTATAGCTAGGAAGTGATTATTCTTATTGGTGATAACCATTTGATATTAAAGGTTGCAGAGCCTTTTTATTGGCTTTCACAACATATAAAGATTAAGAAATGTTTGATTGAAATCTATTTGATTAAAAAATGTTTTGCTTATTTTATTCTACATTGAGAGGCTCTTACCTAGTTGGGCTAGGTGGTGAACCTCTCATCTTGATTACGTTGATTATTAGATGAAGATTTTCAATTCAAACGCTTTTATAAAAAAAAACGACCTGTAAAAATTAACAACTTCTCTATTTAATGATTTTTGACGTAATCATTAAATATCTAATATTATGATGATCTAAAGTTTAGGCTTTAGTCCCTAAAATTGCTTCTTGTGCTAATTGAGTGATTTTTTCATAGTTACCAGAGGTTAGAGCCTCTTCAGGTACTAACCAAGAGCCACCAATACATAACACGCTATCTAGGGCCAGATAGTCACGATAGTTGGCAAGTGAAATACCACCTGTAGGGCAAAATTTGACTTGTGAAAATGGTCCGGCGATGGCTTTTAGTGCTTTAACGCCACCATTAGCTTCAGCAGGAAAAAATTTAAATTCTTTTAAGCCATAGCGCATACCTAGCATGAGCTCTGATACTGTCGAAATTCCAGGTATCAAAGGAATATTTCCTTGCGTCGCTGCACTTAATAAATCATCTGTAAGGCCAGGGCTAATAGCAAACTGCGCACCCGCTTCGGTCACGGCAATAAGCTGTTGAGCGTTAATTACTGTACCGGCACCGATAATTGCATCAGGTACTTCTTTAGCAATTAAACGGATTGCATCAATAGCACATTCAGTACGTAATGTGACTTCAAGTACCTTAATTCCGCCTTTAACTAAAGCTTTAGCTAAGGGCACTGCTTGTTCTAGTTTATTGATGACAATGACAGGAACAACAGGGCCTTGTTCAAGTACACTTTTAGCGGTCATTTTCCAATTATTCATACGTTATCCTATTAATAAAATAGATTAGAACTCGATACAGCAAGCGCCTTCTTCCGCGCCAGATAAGTTTCGCCTTAATGCACCAAATAATTCTCTACCACAGCCAATGCGTTCATTACTGAGGTCTGGCTGATAAGGTTGACGGGCTATGAGGTCTTTTTCATCGACCAATAATGATAATTCGCCCGTTAATGCATTTACACGAATAATATCACCGTCTTTTACTTTAGCTAAAAGGCCATTATTGTAAGCTTCAGGTGTGACATGAATGGCAGAAGGTACTTTACCTGATGCTCCAGATAAACGGCCATCAGTGACTAAGGCAACTTTGTAGCCTTTATCCATTAAAACGCCTAGGGGTGGCATCAGTTTATGCAGTTCAGGCATCCCATTAGCGGAGGGGCCTTGAAAACGTACAACGATGATGCAATCACGATTGAGCGCACCGGATTCAAATGCAGGTGTAATATCATTTTGGTTATTAAATACGATAGCTGGTGCTTCAATAACTAGATTTTCTTCTGGGACTGCTGATGTTTTTATCACTGCTCGACCTAAATTACCTGAGACTAATTTAGTGCCACCATGGGGAGAAAATGGATGTTTAATATCAGAAATGACCTTATTATCATAAGATGTTTCTGGGCCTTCACGCCATTCTAATTTCCCATTATTTAGCCATGGTTCTAAGGTGTAGCGAGAGAGACCAAAACCTGCAACAGTATGTACATCTGGATGTAATAAGCCTTTTGTTAGCAACTGTCTGATGAGTAGTGATACACCGCCTGCGGCTTGAAACTGATTGATATCTGCTTGTCCGTTAGGGTATATGCGGCAGATCAACGGTACGACGGCAGAAAGATCAGAAAAATCATCCCAATTGATAATAATGCCTGCTGCTCTAGCAATTGCAACGAGATGCATCGTTAAGTTAGTTGAACCACCTGTCGCAAGTAGTGCAACAATACCGTTGATGATGACTTTCTCGTCAACGAGTTGTCCTACGGGTAAATAGTGACCTGATTGCTCAGTTAGCCGCGTAATTTGGTGTGCAGCAGCATTCGTCAATGCTGTTCGTAATGGGGTATCTGGTTGAACAAATGATGAACCTGGAAGGTGTAGCCCCATCACTTCCATCATCATTTGGTTTGAATTTGCTGTGCCGTAAAATGTACATGTTCCTATGCCGTGATAAGACGCGGCCTCAGCTTCCAATAGCGCATTCCTATCGACTTTCCCTTCAACATAGAGCTGGCGGATACGTACCTTTTCTTTGTTTGGTAGCCCCGTGGTCATTGGCCCTGCAGGAATAAATATTGCGGGTAAATGGCCAAATGACAGTGCTGCAAGCATTAAGCCTGGGACTATTTTGTCGCAAATACCTAAATATAAGGCACCATCGAACATATTATGAGAAAGGCCTATCGCGGTTGACATGGCAATGACATCGCGACTGAGCAGTGAGAGCTCCATGCCATCTTGTCCTTGAGTCACGCCATCACACATTGCAGGCACACCAGAGGCGACTTGCCCAATAGCGCCAGCTTCAAGTAGAGCGGTTTTTAACTGTTCAGGGTACCTATCATAGGGGCGATGGGCAGAAAGCATATCGTTGTATGAGTTGATAATGGCAATATCAGAGTGGGTCAGGCTTTTTAATATTTTCTTTTCGTTGCTTTCACATGCTGCAAAACCATGAGCTAGGTTACCGCAAGCAAGTTCAGCTCTATGTACTGTTGAGCTACGAGCTTGTTTAATTTTGTTGAGATAAGCTTCTCGCGTTTTCTTAGACCGAGATATTACACGTTGAGTAATGCGTATTATGTCGTTATTTACAACTGGAGAATCTTCCGCTACAAGGTTGTTATTGCTCATAATAATTGCTCCATGCCACTAAAAAATGATATGTCTACAAAACGGGTGTTTGTTGTGACTAATGAATATTTTATTTGTTAATAAATCAATACAGGTATAAATGTATTCAAAATGTTACCGGTAACATTGTTGAATGAAAATGAAAATGTTGCAATGACAAAAATGATCATTCCAACTTATCTGTGATCTGTATCAAAATTAATTTTTAGTGCTTTTTAAAATAGTATTGGGTTTTATTATTAAATGTTCATATTGAATAGATGAATTTATTCATAAAATTAAGGTCTATTGATCTGTCATACGATGAGGAATATATGTAATGAAAAGAGGAAAAAAGCACGATGTATAAATGTGTGGGTGCTGTGGTTATCTTTTTAGCTTCTCATTGGGTAAGTGCTGATGTGGTTTTTACATCGGGTTCTTATTCAATTTTAGAAAATGTACTAGTAGAGAGTCAAAATACCCGACAAGAGCTGAAAACTAAAGCTATCACACAGACCTTGCTAAGCACGCCTTATAGCAAGAGTACATTGAATATGAATCCATTATCAGTAGAACGGCTAATTGTGGATTTGAATGCGATGGATTGCATGACTTTCATTGAATACACGGAAGCGTTTAGGCGTGCTGAAAATTATCAACAATTTATTTCTAATCTTATTAATATTCGTTATATAGACCAACAAGTTACTTTTAGTAACAGACGCCACTTTTTTACTGATTGGGCTCAAGAATCTAAACCCATTGCCGTTGATATCACTACAATGATTAGCTCACACGCAGTTCCTATTGAGAAAAAACTAAATTGGAAAGGTAATGGAGGTTCATTCATTTCTGGTTTAGGCGTTAAGGCTAGGTTAATAAACTACATACCGACACGTTATGTAGATGAAGGTTTAATCGAATTATTAAAAACGGGAGATTATATTGGGATATATTCTAAAAATCAGGGGTTAGATGTTACCCATGTTGGTATTGTGATTAAAGAAAACAAGCAAGTTGTATTTAGAAATGCATCATCATTACGTCATAATTTAAAAGTGAGTGATGTAGAGCTCAGGCATTACTTAGATGATAAAGTGGGAATTATTGTTTTTAGGTCAAGTTTAGATTATTACTCTGACATAAACTAACTGAGTGCCTATTATTTAATACTTTACTCATTATTTTCATATGAAAACATTTGTTTAATAAGTTTCTATAAGCTATTCATAATCTAAAGATTAACTTATCTTTATTTTTAAAAAATAAAAATAAGTTAAATTTAATGTATTGAATTTATTTGTATTAGTTACTAATTATTTCTGGTGTTATTTAAAGTGTAAATGAATATTAAATTATCGGAATAATAAATGATTTTTTATTTTATCTATAAAACTAAGGTGATTGGAAAATTCATTTATAAAGCAATAGATTGCTCTTAAAAATAATACGGATGTCTCTTATCTTCATTAGAAAGTAAGGTTAATTCCTATCAATTTTTAACTTTTGATTGTTCATAACTATTTTAAATGTAAGGGATTAATTTTATAATGAATAATACTAGCTAAGTCTTTCTTTTTATTTTTTTGGGGGAAGGTATGCATATACCGGATAAAAAAAATATTTATGCATTATTAGGAAATCATTTACGTAAAGCTAGGGTTGGTAAAGGCTTGTCGGGAAATGAGTTAGCCGCAATTATTAACTTAAGTCAGCAACAAATTTCTCGTTATGAGCTTGGAATTAATAAGTTAAGTTTAGATAAACTCATTGAAATTGTTATTTTTTTAGAGATAGATATTGATGATATTACGAGTCTTATATCTAAACAGGTTGAGTATGAAAAAGGAGTATGTCTTGCTGATTAAATAGCCTGTCGATATTTTATGATTTTAAAAAATAAAATTGTATAATTATAAATAACAACCGAAATCTTGACATGAGTTACCATTGTTATGTGTAATGGGGTAGATAAGAAATCTTATTTAATTTTCCTTAAGTTATCTTAGTAATCACAGTATAACCGCCAGATAATATATTATTAAGTCGTCATAATATAAAGTGAGTATTGTTACTATAACTTATTACTAACTGGATGTTTATGTTGTGATCTTTAAAATAAAAATCACACAGAGATTGAAAAATAAGCCTTTATTTTTAACGTTTAAAGGAAAGTTGTTCTTTAAACTAGAGAAGTATAAGGCTTTAAATTAACAAGTATAAATTTAAAATAATCACCTAATACTGTTTTAGGTCATTAGGGGTGAATATATAATTGTTGTATAAAAATAGTATCAGATGTTTTTATAAAAACCCTTTTCTAAGGTATATCACCTTTTTATAGTGTTATTTAGCACTGTATGTTTAAATAAACAACTAATAGAAATGGAATAGGGTACGATAAGATGTACAAAGGAATAGGGATATTTATTATATTCTTACTTATTGGGTGTTCAAGCCCATCATCACAAACAGGTTATTACCTCGACCATAGTTACTCGTCAAAAAATACCAGTGAAAGAATTCAGTATGTTGTGCTGCACTATACTGTTTCAGATGATGAGCAATCTATTAAGATACTGACAAAAGGCAAAGTGAGTTCTCATTATCTTATTCCAAGTCAGCCGCAACAGAAAAATAATCAACCTATTGTATTGCAATTGGTTCCTGAATCGTTAAAGGCGTGGCATGCAGGAGATAGCCGTTGGCTTTATCATACTAGTATGAATGATAGCTCAATTGGTATTGAGATTGTGAACGGAGGTTTCTCTGATGATAAAAAAGGGAATAAAACGTGGGCTCCGTTTAATGATATTCAAATTGTAGCGCTTATCCCGTTAGTTAAAGATATTATGCGGCGTTACAATATTCCTCCAGAAAATATTCTTGGTCATAGTGATGTTGCTCCGCGACGTAAACAAGATCCAGGAAGAGCTTTTCCGTGGCAGCGGCTATCACAACAAGGCATTGGCGCTTGGCCTGATCCTAAAACGGTCACTAAATATTTAGCGGGTCGAAATGTGAATGAGCCGACGAATATCTTACAATTACAAAAAGCATTAAAATTTTATGGCTACTCTGGAATACCATTAACAGGAAAACTTGATAGGGAGACACAAAGTACTCTTCGCGCTTTCCAGTTACATTTCCGGCCTCGAGATATTGACGGACGTGCAGATGCAGAAACTGAAGCTATTGTATTTGCGTTGATTGAAAAATATCGCGATATGTCACGATTTAAGGCATATCAGCAGAAAAAACAGTCAGAAGAAAGCTTTTCTAATCAACATGGGGATTAGTTCGTATTTTTCGTAACTGTTTAATCATCTTAGTGATCCATTTAAGTCTCTGTGAATATTTAATTAACGGTTCGCACCATATTCACGGCTGATTTCTTTTGCTGCTTTGATGACCATAGCGCCGAGCTCGGTAATTCGGTCATCAGTGATACGAGATAGGGGGCCTGAAATTGAAATAGCAGCAAAGGCCTCTTTATGCTCATCGTAAATACAAGCTCCGATACATCGTAAACCAAGGGCATGTTCTTCATCATCATAAGAAAATCCTTGTTTTTTAGCTTGTTGTAGATTCTCTTTTAATGCAGAAGGATTAGTTAATGTATGAGGCGTGTAGGCGTGTAAGCCTTTTTTACTGAGTAGCGAAAATAGTTTTTCTTCGGTAAGGTTCGCAATAAAAGCTTTACCTGCTCCCGATGCATGTAATGGGAGCTTGCCACCAATCGGTGCCGACATTCTCATCAAAGCATTACATTGAACCTGATCAACAATCACGGCATCGTATTCACTGCGATCGAGAATGGCTAAATTAACCGTTTCACCAGATCCATCCATCAAACGACGTAATATTGGATGTACAAGTGCGAGTAAGTTGCGGCTTTCAAGAAAACTACTGCCGATAATGAATGCATTAGATGCGATGACCCACAGTCCTAAATCGCCTGTCTGGCGTACAAAACCATGTTGCTCTAACGTCATCAGTAGGCGATGAGTGGTTGAGTTAGGTAAACCTGATTGAAGAGCGATATCGGTTAATGCAATACCGCCAGTTGATTCAGAAATATATTCCAAAAGTGTCAGTCCACGACTTAATGATTGGACTTGTCCTGCTGCTGTAGCGCCGCTGGCAGGGCCTTTTGCCTTTTTTAATTTTTTTGTAATTGGTGCAGTCGCCATTAAGTCTCTCCTGACTGGAATGTATTTTTGTTTCTATTATGAATGATTTCCCCTGAAAATACTCATCGGATCAGTGAGAAATTAGATCTGGAGGCAACCTGAGAAACTCTCATCACAGCGATAAATTTTCTAACTGAAAGTTGTGATAGGATGTGAG
The DNA here is from genome assembly GCF_003533305.1 of Providencia sp. Classification (GTDB taxonomy): domain Bacteria; phylum Pseudomonadota; class Gammaproteobacteria; order Enterobacterales; family Enterobacteriaceae; genus Providencia. The sequence continues at coordinate 13,817 of NZ_DOEH01000003.1, forward strand.
AGCGAAAAATTTAACTTATTATTTGGGTGTCCGATTTCAGGAGGGCAGTGCAGTGTCCAGTAAAATCAAACAATTAGAACAAGAATTAAAGAAGCGCATCTTAGTCCTCGATGGTGCTATGGGAACGATGATCCAGCGCCATAAATTAACCGAAGAACAATTTCGCGGTGAAAGATTTGCTGATTGGCCTAGCGATCTAAAAGGTAATAATGATCTTCTCGTACTGACGCAACCGGATATTATCCGTGAGATCCATAGCCAATATTTTGAAGCTGGCGCGGATATTATTGAAACCAATACATTTAACTCGACGCCAATCGCGATGGCTGATTACCGAATGGAAGCTCTTTCCGCTGAAATTAATCAGGTTGCTGCGCAGATTGCGCGTGAATGTGCTGATGAATGGACGCGCAAAACACCAGAGCAGCCACGTTATGTCGCGGGTGTTTTAGGTCCAACTAACCGAACTGCCTCGATCTCCCCCGATGTTAATGACCCTGCATTTAGAAATGTGACCTTCGATTTGCTGGTGGATGCTTATCGTGAATCAACGCGCGCTTTAATTAATGGTGGTGTTGATTTAATCATGATCGAAACCATTTTCGATACGTTAAACGCCAAAGCAGCTATTTTTGCGGTAGAAAGTGAATTTGAAGCACTCAATATTTATTTGCCCGTGATGATTTCTGGCACGATCACCGATGCATCAGGTCGAACGCTATCTGGGCAAACGACCGAAGCCTTCTATAACTCTTTACGTCATGCACAGCCATTATCATTTGGCCTTAATTGTGCATTAGGCCCTGATGAGCTACGTCAATATATCGCTGAATTATCTAGAATTTCTGAGTGTTATGTAAGCGCTCACCCAAATGCAGGTTTACCTAATGCGTTTGGCGAATATGATCTTGATGCACAAAATATGGCTGCGCAAATTCATGAATGGGCGCAAGCCGGATTCTTGAATATAGTCGGGGGTTGTTGCGGAACCACGCCTTTGCATATTCAAAAAATGGCTGAAGCAGTCAAAGGTTTGGCACCACGGCAGCTCCCTGAATTACCGATTGAATGTCGATTAGCGGGCCTTGAGCCACTTAATATTGGGCAAAAATCATTATTTGTTAACGTGGGTGAGCGTACTAATGTCACCGGGTCAGCAAAATTTAAACGCTTAATTAAAGAAGAAAACTATCAAGAAGCGTTAGATGTTGCTCGTCAACAAGTTGAAAGTGGCGCACAGATTATTGATATCAATATGGATGAGGGAATGCTGGACTCTCATGCTGCAATGGTGCGATTTTTGAACTTAATTGCCGGTGAACCTGATATTTCTCGTGTGCCGATTATGATTGACTCCTCTAAATGGGAGGTTATTGAAAAAGGTCTTAAGTGTATACAGGGTAAGGGGATTGTTAACTCTATTTCGATGAAAGAAGGAGAAACCGCTTTTATCGAACATGCTAAATTAGTACGTAAGTATGGGGCTGCAATGGTTGTTATGGCCTTTGATGAGATTGGGCAAGCGGATACTCGTGAACGAAAAATTGAGATTTGTCGCCGTGCTTATCAAATATTAACTGAAACCGTTGGTTTTCCACCTGAAGATATTATTTTCGATCCTAATATTTTTGCGGTAGCGACGGGTATCGAAGAACATAATAACTATGCGGTTGATTTTATTGAAGTCTGTAAAGATATTAAACAACAACTGCCGTATGCGATGATTTCAGGTGGTGTATCCAATGTATCATTCTCATTTAGAGGAAATGATGCTGTTCGTGAAGCTATCCATGCGGTTTTTTTGTATTACGCGATTCGAAATGGCATGGATATGGGGATCGTAAATGCGGGGCAATTAGCCATTTATGATGATTTACCCTCAGAGTTAAAAAATGCAGTTGAAGATGTCATTTTAAACCGTCGGGATGATGGTACTGAGCGTTTATTAGAGCTTGCAGAAAAATATCGCTCGACAGGGTCAGAAGAACAACAAATACAGCAAGCAGAGTGGCGAAGTTGGGAAGTTGAAAAACGCTTAGAGTACGCCTTGGTTAAAGGTATCACTGAATTTATTGTTCAAGATACGGAAGAGGCGAGAGCACGTGCAACAAGTCCAATTGAAGTCATTGAAGGTTCTTTGATGAACGGAATGAACGTGGTAGGAGACCTGTTTGGTGAAGGAAAAATGTTTCTGCCACAAGTCGTGAAATCCGCCCGAGTCATGAAACAAGCTGTTGCTTATTTAGAACCGTATATTAATGAATTAAAACAGTCGAGTAGCAGTGCAGGTAAAGTCCTACTGGCGACAGTGAAAGGCGATGTACACGATATCGGGAAAAATATTGTTGGTGTAGTTTTACAATGTAATAATTATGAAATCATTGATTTAGGCGTTATGGTGCCGTGCGAAACTATTTTAAAAACCGCCCGCGAGCAAAATGTCGATATTATTGGTTTGTCTGGGCTAATAACACCATCCCTTGATGAAATGGTACATGTTGCTAAAGAGATGGAAAGGCAAGGTTTCTCACTGCCATTATTAATTGGCGGCGCAACAACTTCTAAAGCACATACTGCGGTTAAAATTGAACCTAATTATGTTCGTGGGCCAACCACTTATGTCTCTAACGCTTCTCGTACCGTTGGGGTTGTTTCTGCATTACTTTCTGAAATAAAAAAACCAGAATTTATAGAACGTACACGTCGCGAATATGAAACCGTCCGTCAGCAACATGGGCGCCGTAGGCCAAAAACACCGCCTGTTTCTCTTGATGTTGCGCGTGCGAATTCGGTAAAAATTGACTGGACAAATTATCAGCCCCCTGTACCTAATTTCTTAGGTGTTCAAGAAGTAGAAGCCTCTATTGAGGTATTGCGCCATTATATTGATTGGACTCCTTTTTTCATGACGTGGTCTCTCGCGGGTAAATATCCGCGAATTTTAGATGATGAAGTAGTGGGCTCTGAAGCTCGTAGGTTATTAGCTGATGCCAATGAGATGTTAGATATGTTGGCAGAGAAAAAACTGCTGACGCCTAAAGGTATTTTTGGTTTATTTCCAGCAAACAGTGTAGGGGATGATATTGAAATTTATCACTCTTCATTGCGTGATAGCGTTCAGGCTGTTGGGCTTAATTTACGTCAGCAAACATTGAAAACTGATTTTCCAAATTATTGCTTATCGGATTTTGTTGCACCTAAAGAGAGTGGTAAGGCCGATTATATCGGTGCATTTGCCGTGACTGGTGGTTTAGAAGAAGACGCGCTGGCTGAGCAATATGAAAATGAGCATGATGATTATAATAAAATTATGCTTAAAGCATTAGCAGATAGATTGGCGGAAGCATTTGCAGAATATTTACATCAGCAAGTAAGAATGCGTTATTGGGGCTATGCCGCAGATGAAAATTTGAGTAATGAAGAGCTCATTCGTGAAAATTATCAAGGAACACGGCCTGCTCCAGGGTATCCGGCTTGTCCTGAACATACTGAGAAAGAAAAGATTTGGCAGTTACTGGACGTTGAAACGCAGGTCGGCATGAAATTGACGAGCTCATTTGCGATGTGGCCGGGAGCTTCGGTATCGGGTTGGTATTTTAGTCACCCTGATAGTAAATATTTTGCGGTGGCGCAACTACAGAAAGATCAAATCGAAGATTATGCAAAGCGTAAAGGGATGTTAGTGACTGAACTTGAGCGCTGGCTAGCACCTAATTTAGGTTATGACCCGGAGGACTAATGGATCAGTGGATTGATTTTTCATGCATTAGGCACCATCTTATAGCTATGACATTCAAAGGGGCCAAATGATGAGCTATGAATTTATTATTGAAGAAAAACTACCATCAGCGTCAGTTTTTCCTTATCAGATTCAAAATAGTGCAGCGCCAGAAACGTTCATATTGAGTGAAGATGCTGTAAGCGCCATGATGAGTATTTTACAAATTATGGATAAGCTTGATACAGATGATTCACTCAATGAACACTGTTTTAATCAGATATGGTTAAGAAGTGAGTTAACTCCGGCGAGAGCAGAAGAAATCTATTTATTTCTTGAAGAGCAAGAAAAAGTAGAACCTCTACCTTCTGATGAGGAAATTACGGCTTTTCATCAAGCACAAAAAGATGAAGATAAACTGTTATCTCAAGAAAGTGCTAAAGATGGGATGATACCGGTACATAAGTTTTCGACTAATGATGGCTGGTTAGTGACATCTAAAGAAAGTGGATTGATTGCAGAGACTTTTTCGCCTGAGTTAATTAAAGAAAATCATTTTGTGATCTCTCAGATTTCAAGTTTGTGTAATATTAGCCATCCAAAACTAGAAGTGATATTCATCGAATGGGGCAAGTTTAATTTATTTGCCAGTAAACATGGTGGTTATCGAGTTAATTAATCGATAGTGTTTATTTTTGATTTGGCTTCTTACTTGTAAATATGACTGTTCAGTGCAGCTAAGGTCTTGGAGTATTGAGTGGTTAGCTGCCTGAATTTTTATCCGCTATTCTTGCTCAATTTCATTATTTTAAGCTTGAGTCCCTTATGATTTTTTTATTGAGGTGTTATGTTAATAACATCATTCTAGTTAATGGATTAAATCGATGAAATTACACCATCTATTGCTGGGTCTGTGTATTAGCTATATCCCTTTTACACAAGCTGAATCTGTAAAAGGGGACTCAATAAAAGAAAAATCTCAGACCCTCTTAGTACAAACAAAACAGAATGATTTTCCTGCTGAATTTAAAAAGAAAATGACACAGGCATCTAATGGCGATGTGAATGCGATGATTGATATCGGCATTGCTTATATGGATGGGACTGAGTTTTTAGAGGCTGACGATAAAATCGCCTATCGCTGGTTTAAAAAAGTCGCTGATTTAGATAACACGGATGGTGATTATTACCTCGGTATGTTATTACAAAACCAGAAGAAATACACTGAAGCCGCAAATTGGTACCGCAAAGGTGCAGAGAAAGGTGACGCCTATTGCCAATATGCCATGGGATTTTTATATGAACGTGGTCTAGGGGTCAAAGAAGATGATAAGCAAGCCAAGGCATGGTATTCGGAAGCGGCAGAGCAAGGGCAAGCGCACGCTCAGTTTGCGTTAGGTATGTTTTATCATGATGGTTTAGGGGGCGACGTTGATTATCAAAAAGCCCGTGAATGGTATGAGAAAAGTGCTGAAAATGGCATATCAGCAGCCTTTAATAATCTTGCCGTGATGTATGAGAATGGTGAAGGGCTTGAAAAAGATGATGCAACTGCCATTTATTTATATCGACAAGCTGCCAATATGGGCTCGGCAATTGCTCAAACAAACATGGGTGATTTTTATCAAAAAGGCCATCCTCTAATCGAAAAAAATAGTTATCAAGCAATTTATTGGTATAAAAGAGCGGCTTTGCAAGGCGATACATCGGGCCAGCTAGCGATGGCAAAAGCGTATGAGAATGGTGATGGCGTTGGTCTGGATTTAGTGGAAGCTTTTGCATGGTATCAACGTGCTGCTCTCAATGAGTCATCGGAAGCAGGCATGAAAGTGGCTGAGTTCTATGAAAAAGGGTTGGGGGGAGTAAAACAAGATAATGCTAAAGCCGTTGAATGGTATCTCAGTATGGCAGATGACGATATTACGCCGGCGCAGCTTAAGCTTGCATCGCTTTATTTAGCGGGCGGTTTGAAAGACATTGATATTAAGAATATTGTCGATTGGCTTCAATTGTCAGAAGAAAATAGTATTGATGCAAAAAATCAATTAGCGGTGTTTTATTTAACGGGTACTGGGGTTTCGCAAGATCCACGTAAAGCGCGAGAGTTATGGGAAAAAGCGGCTTTTAAAGAAAACAGTGACGCTCAAAATAATTTAGCGGTGATGTATGCAAGAGGTATTGGGGGCGATAAAAATATTTTTCGCGCTGTAATGTGGTTTGAACGTGCAGAAAAGTTAGGCAATACTAAAGCAAAACAGAATTTGACATTGCTCAAAAATGAAACAAAGGTAAAAGCAAATGAATTGCAATATACCGATGATTTACAAAAAATTTTGATGAAAAGTAAATCTAATAAAGTTTAATCTGAATTAAAATTAGCATAATGATTACCTCATATTTGAATATGCAATAAGGCTGTGTATTGGCTTGGTTTTAAGGCAGTGGCAGACTTAAATATAGACGGTCATGAATACCGTCTATATTTTTAGGAATACTAAATCGTTATTACTCAAACAAATTACTATGCAGTGTGCGAACAATTTCTTCAGCATCATCCCCTGGCACTAATAAGCAGATATTATGGCTACTTGCGCCGTAGCTTATCATGCGAATATTAAATGATTCTAAAGCTCCAAATATTTGTCGACCAAGTCCATTCACTTGTGAAAGTTCATTACCGATGATGGCAACTAACGCAAGATTCTCTTCAACTTCAACACGGCATAGTGCGGATAGTTCAGTCATTAAGGCATTGGTTAATAAGCTGCCGTTAGTGCCTGTTGAACCCGTCGTATCAAGCGTGAGTGCAATGCTGACTTCAGAAGTAGTGATGAGGTCAACTGAGATATTATGACGTAGTAAAATGGTGAAAATTTCAGCAAGAAAACCACGTGCATGGAGCATTTTAAGGCTATGCAGCGTAAGTAATGTTTGTTTACGACGTAATGCCAATGCTCTAAATTGTGGCGGGTTGGTAGTTTTATCACATACAATTGTTCCGCCATCTTCTGGTGCTTTGCTTGAGCCAACAAACACAGGTATACCTGCTCTTACGGCCGGTAGCAATGTGGCTGGATGAAGAATTTTTGCCCCAAAAGTGGCCATTTCAGCTGCTTCATCAAAGGCAATTTCATCGATACGTTTTGCATTCGGTACGACACGAGGATCTGTGGTATAGATTCCGGGTACGTCGGTCCATATGTCAACGCGAGAAAGGTCTAGGACTTCAGCAAGTAGTGCTGCCGTATAATCGCTACCGCCACGGCCGAGAGTGGTCGTTCTGCCTTTTTGGTCACGGCCAATAAAGCCTTGAGTGATCACTACTGCATCGGCTAAGCGAGGGTATAAATGTTGTTGAGCTAACGCTTTTAATTGGGAAAGCTCTGGTTCTGCGCGGCCAAAGTTTTCATCGGTTCTCATCACTTTACGGACATCAAACCATTGTGAGTTAGTATTTCTTTGGCGTAAAACCTCAACAAATAACAATGTTGACATCAACTCGCCATGGCTGACCATTTCATCTGTTAGGGCATCAGATGTGGCAAGTGAGGCGGAGTCGGCTAGATGGGCAATATTTTCTAATAAGCGATTTACTTCTTCACGAATAATATCTGCGGTTTGTAGTTTATCAATGATCGCATATTGAATTTCTTTGATTTTTTGCAGTAGCTCGTTACGTTTATCTGCATCACAACCTTCAGCCAGTTCTATCAGTAAGTTGGTAATGCCTGCGGATGCAGACAGCACCACTACACGCACATTACGGTTGGATAGAACAATATCGGCACTTTTATTCATTGCGTCGAAATTTGCGACACTAGTTCCGCCAAATTTTGCGATAACAAACTGACTATTGTCTGGTGAAGGTACGGCAGTATTCATGATTTCAATCCCTTTAGATAAACGTGTTCTTATGCTTTATATATTTAAAATGGCGCTTAGACTCTAAGTATAGAAATATCGGGTTCTATGGGCTCAGTCAATGAAGAATCGATGGAAATCAGTAATTCTAATGATAGGTAATTAATTATTTGTTTTCTCGATATACTCGTTATACCTCAAGTCACATAGCTGTTGATGACTCTGAGCTTGAATTATTTAGGGTTAGATGTAATTAGGTCTGGCTAAATAGGCCATAATTGAGGAATATCACTAGAACGCAGAAAACCGATAAGTCTCGTTTCATTGACGGGTTACAATCTATTATTATTTAAAATTGTTTGGAGAGAGTTATTTATGAGAAGTATTAATCCAAGCCAGACGGCAGCATGGCGTGCGTTAGAACAACATTTCGACCAAATGAAAGAAGTTCATATGCGTGATTTATTTGCCCAAGATAAAGACCGCTTCACTAAATTTTCAGCGACATTTGATGACCAAATGTTGGTGGATTTCTCCAAAAATAGAATTACCCAAGAAACGTTAGATAAGCTTATTGCATTAGCCAAAGAAACTGAGCTGCAAGATGCAATCAAAAGTATGTTTAATGGTGAAAAAATTAATCGTACGGAAGATAGAGCGGTATTACACACGGCATTGCGTAATCGTGATAACACGCCTGTTTACGTTGATGGCAAAGATGTGATGCCAGATGTCAATGCAGTGCTGGAAAAAATGAGCCAGTTTAGTCAGCGCATCATTAGTGGCGAGTGGAAAGGTTATACCGGTAAAGCGATTACTGATGTAGTGAATATTGGTATTGGTGGCTCTGATCTTGGTCCATTCATGGTAACGGAAGCACTACGTCCTTATAAAAATCATTTAAATATGCATTTTGTGTCGAATGTTGATGGCACTCAAATCGCAGAAACATTGAAAAATATTAATCCAGAAACTACGTTATTTTTGATTGCTTCTAAAACATTTACCACACAAGAGACAATGACGAACGCGCACTCTGCCCGTGATTGGTTATTGGCGAGCGCAAAAGATGAAAAGCATGTTGCTAAACACTTTGTTGCGTTATCAACCAATGCGGAGCAAGTGGAAAAATTCGGTATTGATACTGACAATATGTTTGAGTTTTGGGACTGGGTTGGTGGTCGATATTCTCTGTGGTCAGCTATTGGCCTGTCTATTATTTTATCTGTAGGTTATGACAACTTCGTTCAATTACTGGACGGTGCTTATGCTATGGATAAACATTTTACGACTACAGAGCTTGAGAATAATATTCCAGTGTTATTGGCTCTGATTGGCATTTGGTATAACAATTTTTTTGGAACAGAAACTGAAGCGATTCTGCCATACGATCAGTACATGCATCGCTTCGCGGCATACTTCCAACAAGGTAATATGGAGTCAAATGGTAAGTATATTGATCGCGATGGCAACCCTGTTTCTTATCAAACGGGCCCAATTATTTGGGGCGAACCTGGCACTAATGGCCAACATGCTTTCTATCAGTTGATCCATCAAGGTACAAAAGTGATCCCGTGTGATTTTATTGCACCTGCAGTGACGCATAATCAGTTGGGCGATCATCATGAAAAACTGCTTTCTAACTTTTTTGCCCAAACAGAAGCGTTAGCGTTTGGTAAAACGCGTGAAGTTGTTGATGCAGAGTTTGCGGCGCAAGGTAAAAATGTTGCAGAGATGGAATATGTTGCGCCATATAAAGTGTTTGAAGGTAATCGACCGACAAATTCTATTTTGTTAAAAGAGATTACGCCTTATTCACTGGGTGCATTGATTGCTATGTATGAGCACAAAATTTTCACTCAAGGCGCTATTTTAAATATTTTCAGCTTTGACCAATGGGGCGTTGAGCTAGGTAAACAACTGGCGAGCCGTATTTTACCTGAGTTAGAAGATGGTGATGCTGTAGAGAGTCATGATAGTTCGACAAATGGCTTGATTAACCGCTATAAAATCTGGCGTTAATGGATTAGGTTTTTCGCTGAAACAGTCTGTTTAAACACAGGCTGTTTCAATATTAATGATTTATTTATATCTCTAACTCATTATTAATTAATATTATATTAACTTGTTTTTTACAATTCGTGTTGAATATGTGACTTTTTATATAAATTGTTAGCTAACTTTAACCTTGCAGCAAAACAACGTGATATCCTACTTAATAAGAAATAAGATAACTAAACCATGTATTTTATGGTGGAAATTTAAGTAATGGATGAAACGCTTTTTACCTCTCACCCGATTCATTGGTTGCCAGAGGATGATAAAGATAATGATAAATTAGTGCCAGCCAATACCCTTAATTGGTTATTAGAACTTGGCTCTATGACTCAACGATTTGAACAACATAGCCGACAAGTCACTGTGATACCTTATTTAGAACGCTATGTGTCACCTGAAATGTTGAGTGCAGAAGAGGCCAAATGTTTACCGGCAAGTCAGCGTTATTGGTTAAGAGAAGTGATCATGTATGGGGATAATATCCCATGGTTGTTAGGAAGAACGCTTATCCCAGAAGAAACACTCACCGATGATGACCAACAGTTAGTTGATATCGGCAGAGTACCATTAGGGCGTTATTTATTTAGTCGTGATAATCTCACTCGAGATTATATTCATATTGGCTCTAGTGCGAGTCGTTGGGTTCGTCGTTCCTTGCTAAGACTGTCAGATAAACCCTTATTATTAACAGAAATATTTTTACCTGAATCACCTGCATATATTATTAAATAATAAGTAAGAAAGGAGCACGACAAAGTGGAGGGAAGTATGACGCTAAGTAAATGGCATGCATACAGCCGTTTAATGCGTATTGATAGACCCATTGGCTCACTGTTATTACTGTGGCCGACGTATTGGGCACTATGGATTGCGGCTCAAAGTACACCTAGTTTGCATATCTTAATTGTTTTCACCGCAGGTGTATTTTTCATGCGCGCTGCTGGCTGTGTTATTAATGACTTTGCCGATCGCCATTTTGATGGGCATGTGGAAAGAACAAAACACAGGCCTTTACCGAGTGGTGATGTCACCGAAAAAGAAGCCAAAATCATATTTGTGGGTCTAGTTGGCCTTTCGTTTTTACTGGTATTGACCTTAAACTCAATGACTATTTGGTTATCCATCGCGGGTCTTGCATTAGCGTGGGTATATCCTTTTGTTAAGCGTGTTAGTCATTTACCTCAGGTTGTTTTAGGTGCGGCATTTGGTTGGTCGATTCCAATGTCATTTTCTGCCGTCAGTGAATCGCTGCCTTTAGTTTGTTGGTTATTGTTTTTAGTTAATATTCTTTGGTCGGTTATTTATGACACCCAGTATGCGATGGTTGACCGTAACGATGATTTAAAAATTGGTGTGAAATCGACGGCAATTTTATTTGGACGTTATGACAAGGTCATTATTGGTGGATTGCAGCTTTTAATGATTGGCTTATTGATTGTAATAGGCTCTTTAGCAAACTTAGGAACGGCTTATTATATATCATTAGTTTTTGTGTTAGCGCTGTTTATTTATCAGCAAAAATTAATGGTTAATCGTGAACGTGCTCCTTGTTTCAAAGCTTTTTTGAATAATAACTATGTCGGTCTTATTTTATTTATCGGTATTGTTGTGAGTTATTTCTAGCAGTATTAGGAAGATAATAAACGGACAATAAAAAAGGGTAATGCCATGACGCATTACCCTTTTGCTATTCTAATTATCTAACAAGATAACAGACTAAAAATCACGTTATTCTTTTGGTTCAGGTTTCACTTCAGCTGTTTGTTCGGCAACTTTACTTTCAATAACGGGTATCTTTTTAGGTTCAGAAAGCTCATCTGTTTGGCCGACACTTTCAATCGTTAAACGAATTTCTGGTGACATTAAACGGGCAATGACGGCGTAAAGTTTCTTCGCATTTGCTGTGAAAATGTCATTTTCATCGTTATCGATATAGCCTTGCTCTTTTAAGGTATCAACCAGTGTAGAAAATACTGCTTTATCAAAGAATTCAGGTGCATTGATACCATGAAGAACAGATAAACGTTGAGCCAAAATACGACTTTCTTTTTCCAAAGTGTTCCGGCTTATTTCTGGGCTAGCACTGAGTAGAGAAAGTGTAATTGCATAGCGTTGTAGTGTTTCACGGACACCTGCCGCTAACAATTGTAATGGTCGAATACGGCGTGGATTCAGTACTACCATATCGTCATCACGTAAGCCGATAAGTTTCTGATTACTTAGCTCATTAATCAAGGTATCCACGGTTTCTGCTAAAGACTCACTGTCATAACGCATAAACAGTTCAGTTTTAAGGAACGGGTATATTTGCCCTACCTGAAAATGGATATCTTGGCGACTAATGCGCTCATGGTGCAGAACGATACTGGTAATCAACGAAGGTAATACCAGTAGGTGATGGATATTGTTGCGGTAATATGTCATTAAGACGGCATTTTCACGAGGCAGGATAATAATATCCCCCATACTGTCTTTTTCGACTTCGAATTTATCCATTTGCAATGCATGTTCGAGCAACTGTTCCGCCGTTTTGTTCGGCGTAGTCGCGTCGGCAGTATAAGGCACATTGCGCAATAGTTGCAGATAGCACTCAACTTGTTCGATAAGTTGCTCACGGGTTAAAGAACGTTGGCGCGAAGCAAGCAAAGCGGTTGAACAAAGATTAATGGCATTCGCCGCGGCGGCATTGTTAATATTGACCATGATATTATCTGCCAGTGCGCCAACTGTTGGGTTTAGCCAAGATGGGCGTTGCGGTTCAATAGGGTCAATGGAATCACGCCAATTAGGTACGCGTTGAGTCAGGTATTGAGATAGAGAAATCGGCTGTCCAAAGTTGACATAACCTTGTCCTAAGTTGCGTAACTTACGCAAACCTCGAATCATCGAAAGGAAACCTTCTTTTTCTTTCTCTGCGCCCCGTAGCTCTTTTGCATAGGTACCGACTTCCATCACATGTTCATAGCCAATATAAATAGGCACAATAGTGATTGGACGTGAGTCTCCACGCAGCATTGCTTGTAATGTCATCGATAACGTACCTGTTTTAGGCGTTAATAAACGACCTGTACGTGAGCGACCTCCTTCAACGAAGTATTCTATTGAATAGCCCCGGGCAAATAATTCACTCAAATATTCACGAAATATTGTTGAATAGAGTTTATTGCCTTTAAATGTGCGACGAATAAAAAAGGCACCTAGACGACGGAAAATAGGTCCTGCCGGCCAAAAGTTGAGGTTGATACCTGCCGCGATATGGGGTGGAACGAGCCCTTGGTGATAAAGCACATAGGAAAGCAGTAAATAGTCCATATGGCTACGATGGGATGGAACATAAACAATTTCATGGCCATCTTGCGCAAGCTGGCGGACTCGTTCAGCGTGTTGAACGTTTATTCCTTGATAGAGTCGGTTCCAAGTCCAACTTAGGACTCTATCCGATAAGCGAACAGCTTCGTAAGAAAAATTTGCCGCTATCTCTTCCATCATATTAACCGCATTTTGTTGCGCTTTTTTGAGTGGAATTTTTTTACTGCGCGCTTCATCTTCAACCGCTTTTTCAATTGTTTTTGACGTGAGCAGTTTATTGAACAGTTCATGGCGTACAGGAAGCTTAGGTCCTACCGCGGCTAACCGTTGGCGTGAATAGTGGATCCGAGCAACTCGCGCAAGTTTATTGGCAATAATGGTGTCGGTACCGTGGTCTTGCGCCATTTTTCCGATTGAGACAATCGGTGATAAACGAACAAAACTATCGCGCCCGAGCCAAAGAATGGCAATGAATTTCTGGATACCATTGAGCAGCTTTAACGGCGGTGTTGGTGTATGACCTTCACGTCCTGGCGAGCGACCAAACATCACGGATGCAGGTAGCATCTGAATATCTAAATTTGGATTATTACGATGCAAATCTAAATAAGCATGGAATATTTTCACTGACTCTTTACGTGGATCCGGAGAATAGTAACGAAAAACACGTGGGCCATCATCGATAAATACATAGGCAGGTAATTTAATACCATTGATGTCATTATCAATTAACGGGTCAGGTAGACCGATGGCTAAACATTGGTGACGTAGCGTTAGGAGGTCGGACTTAGAGTGGTATGGCAATACATAAAGCGTAGGCCTATTTGTATCCAATTGCAGCTCAGTAATTGGGTCCGATGGAATTAGTTTACTTTTTACCAATAATTTAAGTGGTAAATTCAACATGTTGTAATATATTTTACGCCATAGTGACATAAATGATTATAGCCTCTTGTTAACAATGCTTCGCAATCATACCAGAAATCAACTGGCAAATCTGTTACTGAGAATTCACTTTGACCGCAAAAAACGATTATTGTTTGCAAATTTTAAGGAATAAATATGGCGAATCAAGATAAGGGTTTAACCCGAGTAATAAAAGCCGCGGGATACTCCCTTAAAGGTCTAAAAGCCGCATGGATAAATGAAGCTGCTTTTCGGCAAGAATCGGTCGCAGCAATTATTGCGATTATTATCGCTTTTTATTTAGATATTAGCTATATAGATAGAATTTTATTGGTCAGTGTTGTTGTGTTAGTGGCAATTGTTGAGTTGATTAACAGCGCAATTGAGGCTGTGGTTGATCGTGTGGGGAGTGAATATCACGAACTCTCGGGTAGAGCAAAAGATATCGGTTCTGCGGCTGTTTTTATCAGTATTGGTTTAGCATTATTTGTTTGGGTAATTGTTTTATGGCAGCGTTATTTTACCATCTAGTCTTGAAAGGCCCTGAAACATAACAAAAGAACCTAAATAGATAGTAAATGCCTAAGTTCAGTGATTTAACTGTTTCAAATCTCAATTTACCTGTATATACTCACAGTCTGACTGTATAAACAAACAGGGGAACGGAATGAAAGCACTGACGGCTCGACAACAACAGGTTTATGACCTGGTGCGTGATCACATCGCGCAAACAGGCATGCCACCTACACGTGCTGAAATAGCAGCAAGCCTAGGTTTTCGTTCACCTAATGCGGCAGAAGAGCACTTAAAAGCCTTAGCTCGTAAAGGTGTAATCGAAATAGTTTCTGGTGCTTCCAGAGGTATTCGTTTGCTGATGGAAGAAGCTAATGATAACCCTGGCTTACCGTTAATAGGCCGAGTTGCAGCAGGTGAACCTTTGCTTGCAGAAGAACACATTGAAAGTCATTATCAGGTTGATCCTGAGTTATTCAAACCACATGCTGATTTTTTATTACGCGTCAGCGGCATGTCAATGAAAGATATTGGTATTATGGATGGCGACCTACTTGCAGTGCATAAAACACAAAACGTTCATAATGGTCAAATTGTGGTTGCACGTATTGAAGATGAAGTGACGGTAAAACGCTTTAAGCAGCAAGGTAACCGAGTTGAATTGCTGGCTGAAAACTCTGAGTTTTCACCTATTATTATCGATTTACGTCAGCAAAACTTTACTATTGAAGGCCTTGCTGTTGGGGTGATTCGTAATAGTGATTGGCATTAGTAGACTGTATTCGTTTTGCTTTAAGTATCTGAATTTTGGCTGGCAGATTTCACTCTGATGTTAGTTATTTCTTAGTGGCGTCTGCCCGCGTGCTTTTATTGCTTTAATATCTAGTTTACTAAAGTGAACAGTTGGCTAGATATTAAGTGAAATTTTTAAATCTCGAACTTAGTTTTTCAACAAGGGTTTTATAGCAATTATTTTATAATAACACTCTTATACCAATGCCGTTATAGGCGCGTTTTCTATCGGTATATTTTTATAACAGCACTCACTTCTTCTTTATAATGGCTTGTTGTTCATGGTTATGCTCACAATGGTCATGGTCTTGACAAGCATTCACTTCATAGCATTCATGACATAATCCATGGTTTTCTACTACGGTATGCCTTAGATGAAACTTATTCTCTCCTGCTAAATTAATAATCGCAACTTCAATTGTTGTGCAATCACTTTCAGTGACACTTCCACAGATATCACAAATCAGCATGACTGAAATATGACTAGGGTTGTCAACATGATGGCAAATAACGTAGCTATTTGTTGATTCAATTTTATGAATAAAGCCTTGTTCCATTAAAAATTCAAGGCCACGGTAAACTGTAGGGGGTTTTGCTTGAGGTTCAACTTCACGTAATAGGTCTAATAAGTCGTAGGCACTGATAGCCCCGTGCTGTTTCGCTATTAGGCGTAAAACGGTTTCTCGTTGTGGTGTCAATCTAACACCTCTTGACTGGCAAATTCTTTCAGCCATCACAAGCAACATTTCTTCGTTCATTTTTTTCATCTTACTTGTTCCCAACCTTGAAAAACTGAAACGTCTGTTACTCACAAGTTTACCATAGTTTTGTTAGTGATAGAGACTGAAAGCAACAAAGGGTACTCATGGTGAACGGTAAGTAATAATAAGTATATTTGAAAATAGAAAGAAATATAAAAAATAATATAGGGTGGAGTTTATATTTTTTTATTTATCTATTATTTATCTATTATTTATCCGGGTGATACATGCGATAAACAATTCGCACCAAATATTTAACTTTTAATAAACATTTGATAGAAATGTTATGTTACGTTTTGAACCAATTTCTAATTGAGACTTATCTGAGCAATTTTTATAAAACAAACTATAAGTATTCATTATACGACTGTTTTTATCTATTGGTCTTGATGTTTGATTTTAATTGGAGTTTTAATTCAAGTTTTACTATCTATATAGATTTAAATATTGCTTTATTTTTTGTGTTTTTTTGAAATATTTTGAAATTTTTATAAATAAAAAAGAATGTTTTATATAAATTATTCTAAATAACTACTTTGATTTATGTATTTTATCATGTTTTTAGTTTGTAACTCTGGTCTGGCGTTTTTTGTTGAAACTTAAAGCTGTATAAACTCATTTCGTGTGTCTTTTTTGACAATAAATATCGAAGTTGTAGAATTGACATCAGAAAATATCAAACGGTATATGTAAAAAACTCATTAAGTGTTCTATATCAATTTTCAATAATTATGAGAGAAACTTAATAATTATTATAAATGAGAATGTTGGCTTTATGAGTTCTGGTCTTTTTAATAAAACGATAAATAAGATGGATCTTATTTATATATACACCTCTAACCTGAGTGAAATTAACAAAGTCGGATTGCTGGAATAATTTCAAGGTTAAATCGATTAAGTAAATGAACTTAATTATTTACCAATAAAAATCAGTAAAGAGGAAGCTTCTTCCTACTTATTTAAAGGTAACGTTTATGAAACTGAATAAATTAGCATTAACTCTAGCTCTTGGTTTTGGTGTCGGTGTTTCTGGTGTTGCATTAGCAGAAGATCCAGTTGTACCTGCAACAGTTGAAAGTTCACAAGGTGAAGTTCGTTTTATTGGCTTTATTAATGATGTTCCATGCTCAATTGATGCCGATAACTTGAAACAAGTTGTTGATTTCGGTGAAATTGCTTTACATGAACTGACTTCTAACCAATTCCGTTCAGATAGCAAAAATTTTGATATCGTATTAAAAAATTGCTCAACTGAAACTTACAAAAACGCGAAAATCACTTTCACAGGTTCTACTATTTCTGGTTTCACTGGCTTTACAGGTGATTTATTAGGCTTAGGTGGAAAAGTGAAAAATGCAGGTATCGTTATCACTAATGGTTCTGACAAAGTTGTTGAATTTGGTAAAGAATTCCCAGGAACTGGTACTGGTTATGCTTTAAACAATGGTGATGGCTCAGAAACAACTTTGCATTTCGCGGCTTATGTTAAAGGTAACGAAGCTGCAGATGCAAAAGCAACTACTGGTCGTTTTGACACTGTTGCTAACTTCAAAATCATCTACCAATAAGCTTAAGCTTATTTAGATTGAAACATGTGGCGTTATTTACGCCATATGTTTCTAGCTTATTTTTTATTTTGTTGTTTTTAATTGGCGGCATTATTTAATGAAAAGCATGAAAATCAATTTAATTACAAAATTAATGCTTTTAATGTTAACGCCTATGCTTGCATTTTCTGAAGAATCTGTCGATTTTAATACAGACTTTTTAGAAGCTGAAGGCACAGAAAATGTTGATTTCAGTAAATTCTCTCATGCTAATTACGTCCCGCCTGGAAATTATTCTCTTGCTATTGAAGTTAACCGTGTAAAGGTGGCGATTGAACAACCAATTATATTTTTTAATCCTAATTACGATGATAAGGTTTCTTTAGCCTGTATTACGCCCGAAATCTATGAATTATTGGGATTAAAAAATGATTGGAGCGCTAAAATAAAATGGTTAAATGATGGAAAATGTTTGGATATCCGTACTATTCCTGAAATGAGCATTCAAGGCGATTTAGCGAAGAATGTGGTGAGTATTAGCATTCCCCAAGCTTTTATGGAATATCAAGACCCTGATTGGGATCCGCCTTCTCGTTGGGATGACGGTATTTTAGGTGCCTTTATTGATTACAATGCTACAGGCCGTGTAGTGAATAAACAAAAAGGTGATAAAGGAACGGAATCTGGCGTAACAGCAACAGGTACCATGGGTGCTAACCTTGGTGCATGGCGCCTAAGAGCAGATTGGCAAGCTCAACAAGGTGATTTAAATAAAGGTAACCAGTCATGGGCTTGGAACCAACTTTATTTATATCGCGCTATCCGTGCATTGAATTCACGCTTAACCATTGGTGAGCAATACTTATCCTCAACGTTGTTTGACAGTATTCGTTATATTGGTGCCAGTTTAGAAACTAATGAATCTATGTTGCCACCGCGTTTACAAGGTTATGCACCAGAAATTGCGGGTGTAGCTAAGACTAACGCAACTATTATTGTTAGGCAGGATGGCCGCATAGTTTATCAATCTGAAGTGAGTCCGGGACCATTTCGTATTCAGGATGTAAACTCGTTTGGTGGCGGTACTTTGGATGTCACTATTCAAGAACAAGATGGTAGTACTACAAATTATCAGGTAGAGACCTCTCGATTGGGTACATTAACGCGCCCAGGACAGCTTATTTATCAATTTGTTGTTGGTAAGCCAAGTAAAGGTGAGCATAGCACTCAAGGTCCGGCATTTAGCTTAGGTTCCTTATCATGGGGTGCAACAAATAATACAACGTTTTATGGTGGTGTTTTAGGATCGTCTGACTACCAAAATATGGCGATTGGTTTTGGTCGTGACCTTGCACCATTTGGTGTGCTATCTGCGAACTTGAATATATCTCGAGCTGTAATGGGGAGTTTAGATAATAACCGAACACTCACTGGTAATTCATATAATTTAACTTACTCCAAGCAGTTTGATGAAATTAACAGTCAAATTACTTTTGCGGGCTATCGATTCTCCGAACGAAACTACATGAATATGAGCCAGTTTATTAGTCGTCGCTATAATGGTGATACGGTTGATAGTGGTAAAGAATTATATACAATTATATTTGGTACGGCATTCCCTGATTATAATACCAATATGTATTTAAATTATTCGCATCAAACTTTTTGGAATAGAGCTTCGACGAATCAGTATAACGTGACAATTTCTAATTATTTTGATTTCGGTAAGATGAAAAATATTAGCTTAAGTTTGACGGCTTATAAAACCAAATCACGCGATAGTGATGATGATGGTATTTATTTAAATTTAAATTTACCACTAGAAAATAATGACTCCAGTATTAGTTACTCAGGATCTTATAGCGGTAACAACCATAGCAATAATGTAAATTACTATAATCGTATTGATAATCGTAGCTCTTATTCTGTTTCAACAGGGACTTGGGATAAAGAAAAAATCACCACATCAGGTATGTATAACTATGATGGGGATACAACTCAGGTGAATGTCAACGGAACCTATATTCAAGATAACCAATCAACGCTATCCATGCAGTTAAAAGGTGGTTTTACGATGACCCCAGAAGGTGGGGCATTACATCGTAATAATTCGATTAGCGGCGGCTCAAGAATTTTAGTTGATACAAATGGAATTGAAGGCATCCCTATTCAAAATGGTGTGACACCAGTAAAAACAAATCGGTATGGTAAAGCGGTGATAACCAGTGTTATGGATTATAATCGTAATAACTTAAAAATTGATTTAAAAAATGTGCCAGATAACGCAGAAGCAATACAGTCAACACAGTATGCAACATTAACTGAAGGTGCCATCGGTTATCGTAAATTTAATGTGATACAAGGTGAAAAATTATTAGGGACAATCAGTCTTGCAGATAATAGTTATCCACCATTTGGTGCTTCAGTTGTGAATGATAAAAAGGTTGAAGTAGGGATTGTTTCAGATAATGGATTTGTTTATTTAGCGGGTATTAACCCATCAGATGCGCTTGAGGTGAATTGGGGTGATAAAACCACATGCCATATTCAACTGCCTGAAAAAATAGATAGTACAATGGCAAATACTATATTACTGCCATGTCGATAATTATAAATATGTTTTAACGTCAACGGTGAAAATATGAAACTTTTAAATAAAGTCAGAATAATAACAGTAATAAGTACTTCTTTACTTGTTCAATCTGCTTATTCAGCGATTGCACTCGATAGAACACGTGTTATTTATAATGAAAATGATAAATCTGTGAGTGTTGGCTTAACCAATGAACACAAAACAAGCCCGTATTTAGCGCAAACATGGATAGAAAACGATAAAGACGAAAAAGTAAATTCACCTTTTATTGTTACGCCTCCGGTACATCGCTTGGAAGCTAATTCAAAGAGTCAGATTAAAATTCAAGCTATTCCTGCGGTTGCACAACTCCCAAAAGATAGGGAAAGTGTTTATTTCTTGAATGTGAGAGAAATACCGCCGCGTAGTGATAAAGCTAATGTTTTACAAATCGCTTTGCAGACTAAAATTAAGCTTTTTTATCGCCCGACTGCGATTTCTACAAAAGAAAGAATGGATATTATTCCTCAGGAAAATGAAATAAAAATCGCGAAACAAGGTGGTAATTATATTGTTAAAAATCCATCACCTTTCTTTTTATCAATAACTAAATTGAAAAAAGGTGCTACGGATACTGAAAACTTTGAACCTGTTATGGTTCCGCCTCGTGGTGAAATAAGTTTAGGAAAATCCGCTGGTGATATTGGTTCATCGCCTACTTTAGTTTATCTCAATGATTTTGGTGGCACCGTTGATTTGAAATTCAACTGTGGTGCAACTGAGTGCACTGTGATACCGAGAAAATAAGGTTGACGTTATGATGCCCATTAAGAAGTTAACTCAGGTATGTTTGTTTTTACTGGCCTTAAATGCCACAGGTGCATTTGGATTCTCAGGGTTTTTATACGTTGAGGTTAAAGGGGAAGTATTAGCAAGACCATGTTCAATTAATGGTGGGCAGACAATTGAAATTGATTTTGGTGATGTTATGACGACACGTGTCCAAGATGAATTTTATAAACAACCATTTGACTATACTGTTACCTGCAAGGATGGTAGCAAGCCTAAGCTTAATATTTTCGTTGATGGAGTAGCAGCAACGTTCGATCAGCGTTTATTAAAAACCAGTGTGAATGAATTAGGTGTACTTTTTAAAGCGGACACTAATGATTTACCACTTAAGAGTAGGCGTAGTTTTAGTTTTGCTAATCCTCCTGCATTGGCTGCTGTTTTAGTTAAAAAAAGCGGCTCTGAACTACCTGCAAAAAGCTTTACCGCTAATGCAACACTTAAAGTTGAATATCAATAAGGGTGAGAGATATGCAAAACATGACTAACATTGTTGGTATAGCCTTATTGATGCTTCTATCTTTTGTTTCAATAGCAAAAGATAACGAAACTGCTATTACAATTAAAGGTAATTTGATTACACCACCACCTTGTCGTATTGATGATGGGAAAGAAATTGAAGTTGATTTTGGCAATGTTTCAATAAAATCAATTCAAGGTAACGATCAAAAACGACAAGTTAATTATCAGATTCAATGTGAAGAAAACAAAAATAATTGGGCGATGTACTTAATGCTTAGCGGTGTTAAAAGCACTTTTGATATTAATGGATTAAGTACTGGTGTTGATAATCTAGCAGTTAAGTTTCAATTAGCGGATAAAGAATTAGATCTTGGCAAAAAATATCTCATTAACCCAAGCTCTCCAGGTATTCTTTGGGCTGTATTAGTTAAAAATGGTAACAGCGAATTAAATACGGGTGATTTTGTCGCCAATGCCACATTACTTGTGGAGTATCAATAATGAAAAGTAAAATTTTGTTTATTGCGCTATTCGGATTTCTTGCAAGTCATCTCTCTTTAGCCGCCACCAATAATGTCAAAGTGAAAGGGTCGTTGGTTAATGCACCTTGTGTCGTGATGCCCGCTGATAAGAATGTGGAAGTCGATTTTGGTGATATTCGATTATTAGATATTTATGACTCTAGCTTTCAGTTTCCAAGAAAGGAACTTACTCTAGTTTTGTCTAACTGTGATTTAACTATCGCTAAGAAAATGAAAGTTAAATTTTCAGGTGCTGAGCATAATCAATTATTAGGTTTTTTAGCATTAAGTGGTACTGATAATCAAGGTTTAGGTATTGGTGTTGAATTAGTCGATGGGACCGCCGTTAAAATTAATCAATTTTCATCTTTGCTTCCGTTAATACAAGCGGGGAAAAATGAACTGAGATTTAATACCTTTTTAAAGGCAACACCAGAGTCCATTAGCAATAAGCAAATTAAAGCTGGGCATATTGTCGCCACAGCAACTTTTCTATTTGAATATGAATGATTTCATTCTCAACATTCCATATCGTGTTGGAATTAGATGTTTAACTAAATAAAAAGAGAACTGAAATGGGAAAAAGAATACAGCAGTTATTATTTGTACCGTTATTTTTTATGACTTTTTTTAGTTACGCTTCAACTTATTTTTCCTATGTGGAAGAAGTTGTTAGCAGCGGTAGTAGCCATAAGTATTATTTTCAATTTGATTATTGGAAAGCCAGTTCTCCAACGGAAGGTAACCCTTGTGTTTCTGTCTTGGGAGCTGATGGTGCTAAAAAATGTTATTTTACAATAAACCATTTGCACTCAGGTAAAGACACAGGTGGTGTTACGTCACGTATAGCATGGGATTGTCGTATTAATTTTGCAACCTATAGAACAATGGAAGCCATTATTGCCGATGCAAGGGACCAATGTGGACTAACTTTTCCTAAAACAGGAATGAGTGAACATAGTGGGACGATTAAAACAGACGAATGTGTTGGGATTTTTTTAGGGGATAAGCAACGTGATGGGTTATCTAAAATGTTACCGGGGGGAATTTGCGGTATTGCCCCACCACCTGCGGGTAAATGTTATTTTGCGTCTGTCGAGAATAATACACTTGAGCTCGATCATGGAAGTTTGAATGCAGATGAACTCAATGGTAATACGGTATCAAGTATGTTCAGTATTTTGTGTAATCAGGATATGGGCGTGAGAGTATCTTCAAACTTGCAGCAAAATTATGTCAGCTTGCGTCCTAATAATGAATTGCAGTCTATGGTTACGCTTAATGATCAACCTGCGTCAGTTGGTGTTCTTGTTTCTGCTCGAGCTAACAGAGGTACGCCAATAATAGTTAAATCTATATTAAGAACAAGTGGCTCAGTAGCACCTGGTAAATTTAGTGGTCGTATTACCCTCGTTATGACTATTCCATGATCTAGTTAGCAGAAAAGTTTTGTATTCATCCGTTTTCCCATGTTGACGGTTTTGCCTACTTAAACGTAATTGTTGGTAGGCTTTTTTTTCAATTTATTTTGATGTTATTTTTCTACATGACATGTAAAAGAAGAATAAGCTTCATCTTTTAGAATATAAATATTGTCTTCCATTTTTGTAATGTTGACATAATACTTTATTTTATCTTGTTCTAATTGAATGAAGTTTGAGAATAAATCATCGGGAGTATTATCAGAGGTTGTAATTGATGAAGAGGTGAAATTAACTGCATAGTTACCTTTTTTATCAACAGGTTGATAATTAAAGTAAATTGCTCTATCTAATCGGTAGGTTGCATCTTTATCTTTAATATAGCCGTAAACATTGATTCTGCCTTGATTATCATTGGATGTCAGTATACTCATTTTTGACTTTAAACTGATGCCGTCTGGCGTGCCATTATCTTTAATCCACACAACTTCAGAATGACAAATTTTTATATTGTCATTTCTTTTATTTACGACGGCAGCTGAAACTAAAGCAGTGGTGACAACAATAATGGATGCGGCAATATATTTTTTCATTTAAATTCTCTGGTCATTAATTGATACACAATCATATTTATTGTTTTTTTCTTTACAGATACTGATAGCAATATTTTTATCAAATGAGTAAGTATAGTTTAAATCAGATAAAATAATAACGCGTTTTGGTTCATCACAAGATATATTATATTTTTCTAGTTTTTTATTAACAAAATTTATATTATCGCTTGTTGTTTTTCCTACCATGTCAGTCGGGGTTTGTATTATACAATTATCTCTTTTACTTACAGTAAGATAACTTTTCCCTACAATATTATCCTCTACTGGTGAATCGAATAACATATAAATTGAAGTTAAAATCACTATTATTGAAAAGCTTAATAATAGAGCTCGGGCTATTTTTTTCTTGTTACTGTTTATGATGACGTGTTGTTTATCATCAGAAAAAATATTGTCGTTTTCAATACTTTCATGTGAGGCGTTTTTAATTTTAATAGATTGATTTTCTATGATTTTTTGTTCTGTAGGATTTTGTTCCGCATTATGTGTTTCAGGTTCAATCAATAAATGTACGGGGGGTGTCTCTGCTTTTAATAGTGGAGGGGGTGGAAGATTATCATAAAAATCTAATTTATCATCATGCTGGGTATTAAATTCTTCACATAGAATTGTGTTATCACTATCTTCCATCTCAAATTTAGAGAGATGGCTATCAATACGAAATCCTTTTTTAGGGACAGTGACAATAGATTTAGGATCAATACCCACAATTTCGAGTTTTTTTCGTATCTCGCTGATATAAGTGTTTAAATTATTATTTGAGCCGACAAGTCCATATTCTTCCCATACATTTGTGAGAAGCTCATCTCGAGTTGCAATTCCTTTTTTCATATTTAATAAAATAATCTCATTAAATAATCGAGCGGCAGGTTTTGATAATTCAATGTTTTGATTTTGGTCATCTTTCAGGTAGATACGACTTGTTTTTTGTTCAAAAACAAATTTATTATCGATAGTGTAATCATGTTCTTCAATCATAAATTTTGTGTGCTCTCTAATTTAAAATGGCATAGCAGAGTCACTAAAACCTAGTGCTCAGTTTAAGTTAAATTTTATTTTTTGATAAATTAATTTTTATATTTTATTGTTATTTATATAGTCTAAATAGGGAACCGATTAACTGCAAGTATTGAGCGATGAGCTTTTTTGTAGACTAGTAGCAAATTTATTGAATTGAATGGTTTAGTGTTATTTTAATCTATATATTTTGCTATTGTTAGCTTTTAATTGATGCGATTGATTGCGTTCTGGGTGAGAAAGATATAATAATCTATAAATGGCTAATATTTTCGTTTGAAATGTTGATTATGGGAATAATCCTAGGTAATTGTACTTGCTTTATTTCTTGTTTACATCATTTCTATTATTTTAATAATGTTTTTCTCTATTATGTGTACTGATAGGTAAGGAAAAGAATCCTTACCTATCTTAATTAAGCTTTAGTATTTATATTCTAAACCTAGCCAATAGTTTCGGCCTTCTTCAATATATCCATCAGTATATTCATATGATTTATCAAATAAGTTGTTTGCTGAGGTATTAACAGATAAGCCATGACCTAAATTATAATCTAAACGCAAATCTGTTTTTGAAAATCCGCGAACTTTGTCTTCACTATCAATATAATTGAATGCCCAGCTTCTTGCTTCTTCAGTCACGGTTATGCTAAGTGGTTCATAAGGTGTGAATTTAATCCATGCGAAGGCTTTATGAGTGGGTAATTCGGAGACGTGACGGACGCTGTCATGCTTTGGATCTGCGTGAATATAACTGTAGTTTAAGCCCGCTTCCAACCAATCCGTAAATTGACCTGTCGTGCCTACATCAATTCCAGCATAATTAACTTTTCCACTATTACGATTTTGTAGTAAATCGCCACCTTTGGGGTTATCACCGATGTGATGGGCCATAATGGCATCTGTAACTTGGTTATAGTAAGCACTGGTGGTGTATGACCATAGTGGAGATATGTGACCTTTATAGGTTAAATCATAGGTAAGTGCTCGTTCAGCATCAAGATGTGGGTTAATGATAAAGCTATCATTGTTTTTCATCTTATTAGTCGTGTAGCGTTCTTTCTGGGTTGGGAAGCGACTTCTATCTGATACAGAAAATTGTACAGTATCATCATTTTCTAAGTGATAGCGGGCCATAACTTCCCAATTGAAGGCACGTTGACGGTTATCATCGTAGGTTTCAACACCCGTGACGATATTGTTTTTATTATATAGATAGCGTCTGCCATCATCGCTACTACGCCAGTCATAGCCAATTCCTCCGATAATATCGAGTTTGTCGGTTGCAACCCATTGGTATTCTGTCGCCACTGACCAAGTTTGGTCTTTATAGCGGTCAAAAGGGACAACTTTGTTACTACGAGAGCGGTGAACATCTTCTTTCCAATGTCCTGCAAATGACAGCATATCCAGTTCACGTACAGTGAAATCAACTCGCATATCGGCACCATTGCTGTAGTCATCATAACGACTGTAGTTATAGGTACCATTTTTGTAATCTTTTACTGATTTGTATTGGTGTAAGGTATTTTTAAATGAATCGTGATACAAGCGGCTTTGCAGTGCGATGTCGTTTGTGATCTGAGTTGTTCCATTGAAGTAAATACTTTCTTTATCATATGCAGGCCATTGCCAAATTTGTTGCTTGGTGTTGTTTACATCAGGAGCGCTATTTTTATCACCGTCTTGTTTGATGTAGGTGACTACATATTCGTCTGTTTCGCGAGGTGTCCAGCCCATTTTTAACATCAAGCGCTTGTCATCTGTGGCTGAATTGGTACGTCGGCCATCGCTGCCGGCTAATGGATTATTATTTTCGCTACTTGGAAGTCCCATAAAGCGTTGTTTGTATTGGCTACCGCTGACTTGGATAAAACCGAGGTCATTACGCCCACCCAGACGTGCGCTGACGTTATGCGCATTGTCTGCACCGCGAGCGAAGCCTTGATTGAGGCTGATGTCAGCTTCAAATGGTTTTTTAGGCGTCGCTGTGGTTAAGTTAATTGCACCGCCCATTAAATTTGGCCCTTGTAGCAATGAGGTATAGCCAGTAGAAAGTTCCACACTGGATAACTCACTGGTCATGAAACGACCAAGGTCAAGCGTACCGTCATAAGGTACGTAGGTTGGGATACCGTCAAAGAATATCGGAACTTGGCGGCTATCAAAACCACGGACATTCACTTGGGTTTCATTGCGATTCCCTGATTTTTGGATAGCCACACCCGGCAAGGTACTTAGCGCTTGTGCAACGTTTGTTTTATTAAGCTGTTTCATTTGAGATTCAGTGATGACATTTGCGTCGGCTGCGAGAGGGGTACTCCACACCGACATGACATCATGATTTGTTTCGGTCTTTACATCACTTGCAGCATGACCTTGTGCTGTGAATAAAGCCATCCCGACTAAATAGGTTATTTGTTTTATTTTCATTATTGATTTCCAGTTTTGTTTTTTACTTATGATATCGATGTATAATTTTATATATAACGAGTTGTGCGTTTAAATAAATGAAAAAATAACCAGCTCTGTTAGCTAGGCTATTTTTTCAAATGGTGTTTTAGTAATTATTGTTTGAATATATGAACTTTTATATCTCTCGGCGCAGCATAGTAAGGGGCTGAAGTTACTAACAGAGAAACGCCTGTCTGTGCATACTCAGCGATAGTTTGTAGATTGATACCGCCAGCAATCGAAAGACGGCATGATTTATTCTGGGCTCGGATAATCGATTGTAATTGCTCAATTTGCTTTGTAGGCAACTTATCTAATTGAATAATATCGGCTCCAGCTTCAATAGCTAACACCGCTTGCTCGCGATTATCTGCTTCAACAATAATTTGTTTTTCTGGTGCGGCTGTTTTTAAAGTTTGTATATGAGACCGCCAATCATTTGGTTCCGTTAAGCAATTTCGATGATTAGTAAACAGCAAAATACTTTCTGCGCTGCCAGCCCTATGTATGATGGCGCCACCTGCAATAATTGCAGTGAGTGCAAGAGGTTTGGTATTAGGGATAGTTTTACGAGTACAAGCTAATTGTCCATCAGGTTGATATTGCTTTAAAATATTGACCATTTGATGGGTATAGTGGCTGATGCCACCACACCATTCTAGTATATTTTGTACTGCTTTCCAGCCTTGGTGCAGAGCTTCAACGGTACCTGACGCACGGATCAACAGGCTTTGAGGCTCGACAATTTGACCATCTTGAAAGAAGCATTGGGTACTGATACCAAGTTTTGCCAACATGCGTTCAGCAATCGCAATGCCACTCACACAGCCGCCTTCTTTTGAGGTAAATGTCATGGTGCCTTGTTGTGAATGCAATCCAAGGGAGCGGGTTGTGAGATCCCCATACTGAATATCATCCAAGAGCAGTTGGTCAATTAATGAGTCAGGTAAATAAATCATAAGGTGAGTTCCGATTCATTAATAACGTCCCAAGAGACCATTGCCCAATCACGAGATGGATAGGGGATTTGTTTGCCTGAAGCAGTTTGCGCATCGTAATAATGGCGGAGTTTTTCAGTTTCCTCAGCGGTAAGGTTTTTTAACGACCAATTTACGCTATCGGCAAAAGCGGCAAAGCTGTCGAAGCCACTTTTAGTGGGATTTTTAATAAAATCGACGCGGGCATGAATACCTAGCTGATGCAGAATATTCACGGCATAAATATAAGTGGGGAGCCTAATAACTTCACGGCCAATTTCGCGAATAATATTTTCATCAATAAAGGTTGGATTGACCGTGTGGGTGGTGTAAACCCGTAAATTAGTTTGACGGTTAAGTTTTAATAACGCTGTTTTTAAGTCATCAACCAATGTTGAGCGTGAAGCGACGGCGATATCAAATTTCGGGAGCGCTTCCCAGCTGTCTTCCCATGCTAATTTCTTAAAGCTCGCATTATGGATATCCATTTTGTTTGCGCGCTGTTGAGCCATTTCAATCATGCCACCGCTGTAGTCGATACCCATAACTGATTGAAATTGGTTTGCGAGACATAAGCTCACTGAACCGGGTCCACAACCCACATCCAATAAAGTTTGTGCGCCAGTAAAGTCCATCAATTCACGAAAACGTAATAAATAAGGATCATTTGGATTGGCACAATTTTGTGCCATTTGCTGCGCTTTTTTATCCCAATGTTCAGGTTCTTTACGTGAGCGCTGAGCTTGCTGCATATGTTGTTGGTACATGTGTGCAAAATTTAACTGGTGAATTAACATCATTTTTGGCCTTCACAAATCAAGGTTGATGGAAGCTGGAAATGAGCCATGATACTTTGCTCATCCACTGAATAGAGTGCTGACAAGTTAGTGAGTGTTAACATACTTTTTGATGTACCTTGTCTAGCTTGTTGGTGTTTATCAAGCAAAATAACATTATCAGCAATGGCCGCAGCGTGCTGCGGGTGATGGGTAGACATAAATATGGTGATGCCATGGGCTTTTAATTGTTCTATTTGCTTGAGTAGGCGAATTTGGTTACCAAAGTCTAGGCTTGCTGCTGGCTCATCCATAATCAATAATAATGGGTTTTGGATTAAGGCTCTAGCAATCAATACGAGTTGTTTTTCACCCCCACTAAGTGTGCTATATAGGCGTGAAGAGAGGTGTTCGACACCTAACTTATTGAGTTGTTGGATGGCTAAGGTTTTCTCTTTCTCGCCGGGTAGTGAAAATAAAGAAATATGCGGCGTGAGTCCCATAACCACCATATCAATAACGGTGAACGTAAATGGGGTATCGTGAGCTTGAGGTACGTAAGCAATCACTTTCGCGATGTCTCGCTGTTTTAGCGAATTAATTGATTTATCTTTTAAATAAATATCACCACAAATGGCAGGAAGAAGGCCTAAAATGGTCTTCATTAATGTGGTTTTTCCGCAACCGTTAGCACCCAATAGGCAAGTAATCGCACCTTTGGGTAACGTAAGGTTAATTCCCTCAATAATGGCTTGGTGATGATAGCCAATAGAGACATTTTTAAGGGATAGAATCGTCATTTAACCCGCCTTGTTTGCAATAAAATAGCTAAAAAGAAGGGGGCGCCGACAGCGGAGGTCAAAATTCCGAGCGGAAGCTCTATCGAAGCAATGGTGCGAGCCAGTGTATCGGTAATAAGCAACATGATTGCACCAATAATCATTGATGCGGGCAGCTGATAGCGAAAGTTAGCACCCACTATCATTCTGGTGATGTGTGGCACGATCAATCCTATCCAACCAATGATACCGGCAATAGAAACGGCACTGGCGGTAATTAGTGTGGCAGAAACGATAAATACTGCGCGGATTAAGCTCACATTAACCCCGAGGCTTTTGGCTTCTTCATCGGATAAGCTGAGTAAATTCATTCGCCAGCGTAATAAAAGCAATGGAATGATACCAATAACCATTAGAGGTAAAACCGCAATCAAATCTTCTTGGGTAATTGAAGATAATCCCCCTAATAACCAAAAAGTAATTGAAGGAAGTTGGGTATAAGGATCGGCTAATATTTTCATCAGTGAAATCGCGGAGCCACAAAGGGCGCTGATAGCGACACCGACTAAAACAAGCGACAAAATAGGGTCATGTTGACGGGCAAATCGAGCAATAAAGCAAACCAGAGCAACAGTAATAAGCCCACCAACGAATGCAGCGAGTTGGATATAAATTAAGGATTGACCAAAGAAAATGCCAATCACCGCCCCCACGCCTGCACCTGCTGAAACCCCTAAAATATCCGGTGAGACCAGCGGGTTACGAAACATACCTTGATAAGCCGCTCCAGCAATCGCCAATCCGCCACCAATTAAAATGGCCGCAAGTGTGCGCGGAAAACGAATTTGCCAAAAAACGGTTCCGTTGCGCGGGTCATCACTTGTGGCTGATGCAGTAAACTCATTGGTAAATAAATGATATAGCTCTTCAAGGGAGAGCGAATATTTGCCATTTGTCAGTGCAATAGTGAGGCTGATAAGTAAAATAATCAGCAGCAATAGGCGTTTTACTGTGCCATTCATGACATTTCCATTAGCTGGGTTATTTGTGCATCAGTCAGTAGTGAATGGTAAAATAAGTCATAAAATTGCTGAATATCTTGCCGAATTGTTTCTTGGATTTTTTTATCAAAATGGCTTTGTAACCTGCGCATACCTAAAAGACGATTTATGCCAGGAGGGCCATCAATCCAACCAAAAGGAACGCCACTAAAGACATATAGTTGACGAGATTTGATGGCATTCAAACCTGTCCATAGTGATGAGGTGTTGATGAATTCAACGGCTTCATTATATTGAGTTATAATGATGTCAGGGTTCCAGTCATACAGCTGTTCCATAGAAACTTCAGTGAGCCCACTAAAACCAGGGATGTCGGCAACATTGCGTAACCCGAGGATTTCAATTGCTTCAGTATGAATTGAGCCTTTAGTGCCTGTTTGTAACCCTTTCGCCCCTCTTGCAAGATAAAAACTGAGGGGTTTAGTTTGCTCAGTTTTAGGCAATTGATTCTGTTGTGCAAATTGAGTGGCATCAGATAAATACTGCTCGGCAAGGAAACTGAGCTTTTCAGCTTGCGGCTCCACGCCGAGTATCTCACCGAGCTGGCGTAATTGCTGCGGGGAATCTTGCAAACTACCCGCGATTAATAAATAAGGAACACCAGTCTGTTTTGCGACCTTTTGTGCTTGAGAACGGTAAGTTTCATCAATATTGCCAGTATCAATAATTAAATCTGGACGGTAAGACAATAATTTTTCTAGGGAAAGTGTGCTGCCACGCCCTGCTAGTCGACCATAAATGGGAAGATTAAGCCATTGCTGAGCAAAGAACCCTGTATCGCCTTTTTTCAGTGAAATAGAGGAAAACCCAACCATTTTTTCAGGGGCGAGAGCGAAAAGAAGCAAGTCAGATGGAGGTCCCGCACTGATAACACGCTGAATTTCAATAGAAATAGGGCGCTTACCAAAGAAAGCTTCTTCGATTTTGCTATGCGTTTTGGCAAAACTAGGTAAGCAGTAAAATGCGCTAAGGGTAACGCAGGACTTAATAAAGTGTCTTCGATTGATTGCCATAGTACGTGATTATCATTGCGCTGTATTTATTGGTATATAGCGCGAAAATTAACGGAGTCATGGCTGAGAGTCAACTATAAAAGTGGGGTTGTTAGAAAAAATCGACAGTTATGTGATGTAAATCAGGAACAAAGATTGCTATCCGGAAAAAGATAGCAGACCATAGCGATAGAAATGGTGCATTGTTGATTATATTGGATATATGAAGAATAGAAGACCCTCTTTGCAGGATGTTGCCGATCGTGTCGGTATCACCAAAATGACTGTGAGTCGCTTTTTACGAAACCCTGAACAAGTTTCTGAATCACTGCGTGGTAAAATTGCCCAAGCAGTTGATGAACTTGGTTATATTCCGAATAAAGCGCCCGATATTTTATCCAATGCAACTAGCCATGCCATTGGAGTATTGCTTCCTTCATTGACTAACCAAGTCTTTGCGGAAGTGATCCGCGGAATTGAAGCTGTTACCGACAAACATGGTTATCAAACAATGTTGGCTCACTATGGTTATCTGCCAGAAAAAGAAGAAGAACGTTTAACATCGTTACTTTCTTATAATATTGATGGCGTTATTTTAGCAGAGCGAACGCATACCGACCGCACACTTCGGATGTTAAAAACCGCAGGTATTCCTGTTGTCGAAATCATGGATAGCGTCTCTCCTTGTTTAGACATTGCGGTAGGGATTGATAATTTTGAAGCATCTCGCCAAATGACGCATGCCATGATTGCTCGTGGTTGTCGAAAAGTGGTTTATATAGGCGCACGTTATGATGAAAGAACCTTTATTCGTCTAAAAGGTTATGAACAAGCGATGCTTGATGCCAAGCTTGAGCCGCGTAATGTGATGACGCAAGAGAGTTCCTCTTATTCGTTGGGCGCGCAGTTACTACACAGTTGCAAAGAAAAGTATCCCGATACCGATGGGCTATTTTGTACCAATGATGACCTTGCAATCGGGGCAATTTTTGAATGCCAACGCTTAGGTATAAATGTTCCGAAGGATTTAGCAATATCAGGCTTCCACGGCCATGATGTCGGCCAAGTTATGACGCCAAAGCTCGCCAGTATTTTAACCCCTCGCGACCAAATGGGGCGCAAAGCAGCAGAAATGCTGTTGGCTCGAATGTCAGGCAAGAAGATGGCGGCGACGCATTTTGATGTGGGGTTTTTTCTTCTAACAGGCGAAAGCATCTAGTTTTATCCGTCATACTTCGCGCTGTAGCGTTGTTGCCTGCACTCGCTAACTCTAGTCACATACTTGTGTATGCTCCCAGAGCTTAGCTCGATTGGCGCCTAGCTACAATACGAATTATTTAGGATAAGGATCAGGTTATAATATGAATTATTAATTCATATTACTTAGGGTGTTTTATTTGTAATGTTTTCAAGTTTTAAAAATAAAAATATTTCTTATCTTTAAGAATTATTGAAAATTTATATCTTGGCATCCTCTATATTATTGCGATAACTATCACAGAACTGTTTTTTTCTTCGCCAATTTAATTGCTAAATAATGCCCTACTGATGATAATGTTACCCGTAACTTGTTACCGGTAACATTTGTATCGGTTTATAAATATAATCAGATAAGACCATTTTAATACCTGAGGAGTTTCCTATGAGTGATACCCAAAATCAAAACTATACATTTGTCTTAATGGGGGTATCGGGTAGCGGTAAATCCGCGGTTGCTAACGGTGTCGCACAACAATTAAATGCGGCTTTTTTAGATGGCGATTTTTTGCATCCTAAAACGAATATCTTAAAAATGGCGTCAGGACAGGCATTAAATGATGATGACCGTAAACCTTGGTTAGTTGCGCTTAATAGTGCGATTTTCGCGATGCAAAGAACCAATGCAGTTTCTTTAGTAGTTTGTTCTGCGTTGAAAAAAAGTTATCGCGATATTTTACGAGAAGATAATAAAAATCTTTATTTTATCTACTTGAAAGGTGATGCGATTGTCATCGAAGAGAGATTGAAAGCGCGTAAAGGGCATTTTTTCAAACCCGAAATGTTGAAATCCCAATTTGATACGTTACAAGAACCAAGTGCAGAAGAAACAGATGTTCATGCTGTTGATATTCGTCCATCTTTAGAAGATGTGATTGCGAACACCTGCTCTGCAATTCGTCATGTTATGACTGAGGGCTGACCATGAACACAACTGTTGAAACATTAAGCACCATGACATTGGTATTGACCGCTGTAGGTTCGGTCGTTTTACTTTTATTTTTAGTGATGTACGCGCGTTTACATGCATTTGTTGCATTAATGATAGTCTCTATCGGTGCTGGTCTATTTTCCGGTATGCCAGTACAAGATATCACTGAAACAATGCAAAAAGGCATGGCAGGTACACTCGGTTTTCTGGCTATTGTTGTCGCACTCGGTGCTATGTTTGGTAAGATTTTACATGAGACCGGTGCGCTTGATCAGGTAGCAAATAAGCTTCTGAATCTTTTTGGTGAGAAGCGAGCGCACTATGCGGTCGGTGTGGCTGGATTAATTTGTGCATTACCACTTTTTTTCGATGTGGCAATTGTTTTATTGATTGGTGTTGTTTTTGCGGTAGCAAATCGCACGGGCCACAACGTTGTTCGCCTTGCTATACCACTATTTGCTGGGGTTGCGGCGGCTGCGGCATTCCTATTGCCGGGACCAACGCCTATGTTGGTGGCCTCACAAATGGGTGCTGATTATGGTTGGATGATCTTAATTGGTCTTTGCGCTGCGATCCCAAGTATGATTTTAGCGGGTCCTTTTTTCGGTAGTTTTATCAGTAAATTTGTTCATATTGATATTCCTGCGGATTATCAGGCACCAAAAACAGAACAAGGTAGAATGCCGAGTTTTGCATTCAGCTTATGTTTAGTGCTATTCCCACTCGTGTTAGTCGGCTTAAAAACGATTGGTACACATTTAGTTGAGAAAGGTTCAAATCTAGAACATTGGCTAGAGTTTATTGGTCATCCATTTACTGCATTATTATTAGCTTGTTTGTTAGCTATCTATGGTTTGGGGTTCCGTTACGGCTTGAACAAAGAAAAAGTGATGGAGATTTGTTCAGCTGCAATTCAACCTGCTGGTATTATCCTGCTTGTTACCGGTGCTGGTGGCGTATTTAAACAAATTTTAGTGGACTCCGGCGTAGGCCCTGCGTTAGGGGATTCGTTGATTGGTGCAGGTTTACCAATTGCTATCGCGTGTTTTGTATTAGCGGGGGCTGTCCGTGTCATCCAAGGATCTGCGACTGTGGCTTGTTTAACGACGGTCGGTTTAGTTTTACCTGTGATTAGTGAGCTAGGTTATTCTGGTGCTCAGTTAGCGGCTTTAGCTATTTGTATTTCGGGTGGATCTTTGATCCTCAGTCATGTTAATGACTCAGGGTTTTGGTTGTTTGGTAAATTTACAGGTGCAACTGAGGCTCAAACATTAAAAACTTGGACTGTAATGGAAACTATTTTAGGTACTACGGGGGCGATTGTGGGAATGATTTTCTTTGCATTCTTATAACCCTGTTCTAGAGAGTATTAAAAATTAGCTGAGTTAAACTCTTTAAATTAGAACGCCTACTGTTAAGTAGGCGTTTTTTGCTTATTACCCTAGGGTGATTTTAGGAATAATAATTTCATTGTACCGTTGTGCAATATTAATGGATTTAACGTTGCCTGAGGATAACGCAATATGCCGTGTAAAAAATGGCGTTAATCCTACGTCGTGGGTAGAAAAGAAAATAATCGCATTATCTAGTTCAAATTCTTTTTTCATTAAATTAAGAAATTCGAGTGCATCATGGGATGCCATAAATGAAGTAGACTCATCGAGAAAGATAATTTCTGGTTTCTTGAGTAATGTAAGTGCAAGCTGTAATTTTTGCTTTTCACCAGTAGAGGCGGCGACATCATTAATTAAGGTATCATCCAAAGTTTCTTTACTAATGGGTAAGGTTGGGCAACATAACTTGGTGATATGAATAATCATCGAATTATCAAAAACACCGTGGAAATTAAAATTATCACGGATACTGCCATGAATAAATGTCGAGACACCACTGTGGTAGGAAACTTTTTCTGCGAAAAAGCACTGAGAAATTTCATCGATATTGACATCATTGATCGTGATATCACCTGATGAGTGTGCTGATGTGCCACAAAGTGCTTTTATTAACGATGTTTTTCCCGATCCAGAGACACCCGTAATACCAATAATATCGCCTGAATGAGCTTCAATATCCAGCTGATTAATAATGGTCTTACCGTTAATGTTAATCGTAAGATTTTTTGCACTGAAATGCGCCACAGAATCTGTTGTTATGCCATTAACTTTGAAGTGGACCCGTGGGTTAGTTGTTAATTGATTAATGCTCGATTTAATGTGAAATAGATGTGTTTTTACCATAAATAAGCGGTTAATAGCGCCTGTAATGGAACTTGAAAGACGACCATTAATTATCATAACAGCAATCACCGAAGCTAAGCTTAAACTACCATCTCCGATAGCCAAATAGCTGGCTATATACATGACTATCATGGACAAAAATGTATTTACCTTGATAACTTCCATCCAATGATGATTAGCTTCGTTAAGCTTTAATTTTATTTTTTCATCTTCATTAGTTTTTACATTAATATATTGCTTAAAATGAGTATTATTAGCAAAATAAAGCTCGTGCTTTTTTTGTTCTAAGGAGTAGTACATTGCTGATTTTTCATAGTTAAGACTATTAGCGCGTAACATATTTTTATATGAACGAAAACGAATGTGCAAACATAGAAAAATAAACCCTGCATAGTAGGCGAGTAGTAATAGCGAATATAGGCC
Organism: Providencia sp.; assembly: GCF_003533305.1. GTDB lineage: Bacteria > Pseudomonadota > Gammaproteobacteria > Enterobacterales > Enterobacteriaceae > Providencia. Next base: position 50,624 of record NZ_DOEH01000003.1, read on the forward strand.
TAACATGCCAATAATACAAAAGGAAAATAAAATGGCTAATCCAATATCATAAATTATTTGAGGTTTGATTTCCCATAATTGTAAAATAGAGGCTTCTGTTGTTCTGATTTTTATGGAGGCACTTTTACAGCTAGCCTGTTTTAATAAATTGACAAAATAGCGATTAAAAATACCAATGTTAAGCTTTATTTTTTTAATGTTTTGTTCGTGAATAATATGTTTGATAAAAAATTCTAAGCCAATAACGAAAATGAAAATAAAACTGATATACAATAAAGAACTTACAGATTCGCTATAGACTAACCGAGAGTTAAAAAGGTTTGAGTATAATGGCAGTAGCAGCGCAAACACAATTAAAGGTAATGAGAATAAACTAGACTTTGGTGTTAGGTTGAGTAGCGATTGATATATACCATCTTCACTAAGTTTTTTTTCATGAGAAGAAAATGAAAATAAATTTTTACTTTCAATTAGTTGTGGTGTTATAGCTAGTTCGGTTGTTAAGTTAGTCAACTGACCACTTTGATTTTTGATGATAATATATTTTCCATCTTTTATCTCCATAATGAAGAGTAAAGGTAGTTTTTTCTCACTGAAATCAATAATTGGGATATATTGATAAGTAAAGAAATCGTTATCAATAAACTCGTTGATATGATTCAGAATATATTTATTATCATACGAAATTGCAGGAGTGGTAAAAGGCTCTCCTAATATCTTAAAGTATTGGTTAATTATATCATGGAAATTACTTTCTTTCATTTTCTTCACTTTTAAGGAAGCAAGCATTAACACCGTCACTATCTTCAACAGGTTTTAAGGCTTTAATCGAAATGTTTGGTGTGTTTTTTTTAATTAAGATCGTATTATAAATGGTGTAAGTCATCGCGGCATCTAAGGATATATTATTGCCATAGCTGCAATAGACATCAATAGATTTAACTTTATTATTATCAATTAGCTTTAATGTATCATGGCTAAATGTTAATGATTTTATCATGCTATTACCGTTGCCACCTCCATAATTACGGCTATTACTATCGTTATTGCTATTATTGATTTCTGTGGAATCTTCTAGTTTATCGTCTTCAATTCCCATCAATGTAGCTTTTCCTTTATTTTGTTCGGCAGCCATGGTGCTCGATAATACATTGGCAAGAAGTACCGCCATCAATAAGGTCATGGTTGCCACAGCAGCGGATAATGCAGAGATAAAACCTAGCATGGGGTCACCAAACGTTAAATGTAATGTTATCGCTAATTAATGCGGTTAAATAATTAAGAACAGAGATTTTTTTACTTGATATATAGATCATGACAGGCAAGCCATCGTGTTCCGGCAAGATCATCGTATCCTGCTCTGGTGTAATTTGTACGGAATAAAAACGTTCTTGATTCATTTTTTCACGGTCATTAAAGGAGTCAGCACTAATTTTAGTCACTTTTCCGTGAATGATTTTTTTAAATCCAGGGGAATTCACAACTATTTTTGCAGAGAGCTGAAGTGTAATAAAAGGACGGTATTTTGCCAGTATTTTACCTTCAATAACTCTAGCATTTTGTTGTTTTTTAATAACCATTATTAAATTTGATGCTTCAACATATGAGCCTTTTTCTAAATCTTTTTCAATGCTTAATACAATACCATTGGCTGGCGATAACACACTGTTTGCCCTTATCTTATTTCTCAATAGTTCCATCTGCCCACTATTTTCTAATTTCTCTTTTTTGAGTCTATTGAGCTGAGTTTCATTTTCTTGAATCTCATTGATAAGACGAGCAGTATATTTTTTTTCGGACAGTGCGATTTCTCGTAATAATCCTTGAGAATTTAATTCGCCAGTTGTCATAAGGGCATTCGTTCTACTGATATCTGCATTGTTATTCAATTTTTCAATTTCAGGAGCATGTGCATTTTTTAGTAGAATCTCTTTTTTTTTCAAAATATTAATTTGATTTTCTAATTCACTTGATTCTTTAATTTGTGCAATATATTTAGCTCTTAAATTGTTTATTTCCATATGTAATAGAATATATTCATATAATTCTCTGTATGCACTTAATTTTTTGCTTTTTAAGCTACTTGAGACTGAAAAATATTCAGACTCATTACTAATTTCCCCATCAAGAATTTTATTCAACAAATTTTTGTTTTCTTCTAACTCATTAATTTTCTCATTAGAAAAATCGACTAAATTAGTTAATGTTTTTTCTTGATGAAATACATCTAAATTTGTATAGGAAAATAAAATTTGGTCTTTATTTACCTTATCCCCTGTTTTAATATTAAATTGATTGATAAATCCAGATGCAGGGCTTACTATCTCTAATCTATTTGATACCCCAGAGATGATACCTTCCCCTGGTGAAGAAATTTCAATTTTAGCTAATAGTATATAACCGATAAATATAGATGTTATACCAATTAGTATTTTTACTTTTTTAGATAATTGATACGGTTTTTTAAAATTAATTTTCAATTTCGATTAATTTCCCTGTTAAATGGATGTATTCCATCTTATTTTTCATATCTTCGATCATAAGTTCAGCAATGCGTTTCTCCATTGTTAGCATATCAAATAAAGTATTTACCATTTCATAGAAAGAAGATTGCGATATTTCATATTCTCTTTTTTGACTTTTAATAATAGAATGCATCGTTTTACGTTGCTGTTGCAATCCGGATAACTCTGCTGTATTTGAATTAGATATCAATTTTAGATTTTTAATTTTTGCGGCTGATTCCTTATATTTATAATCAGCTTTAGTTTTTGTTGCTTCATATAATTTTAGTTGAGATTTTTCATTGAGTACTTTATCTATATCAAAAACGTTTAACTTTACCTCCATGCCCATGTAAGACTCGTTACGATTTCTGGTTTGATCAAGATACCGTTCTTCGGCGATGAGACTAACATTAAGGAAAGAGTTTTGCTGATAAGCATTTTCTCTCATGGTATCAGCTTGCATACGTAGTATATTATATTCGGTATTTTGCTGAGTATTCTCACTATCAATAATGGTAGATTCTAGGTTTTTTAGTAAGACTTTTGGAATTTTAACACCTTCAGGCGGAAAAATAATTCCCGATGAAAGTTCAACATTTGATTTATATTGTTCAATTTCTCTTTCTATATTTTGTAGTTCTGCTTCAATTCGTTGGATTAACAAAGAAGCCTGTTCTACATCACTGTATTTAGCTATACCACTTTTATATCGATGAGTAATTAGCTTGAAAATATTTTTAGCATCACTATTTAGATTAGCTGTTGTTTTAGTTAGCTCATTGAGATAATAAATTCCAATTAGATTATTAGTTGTAGATGCATAAAGCTCTTCTTTTTCTTTATTTAGTGATAGCTCTGAAACTTTTAATCTTAGGTTTTTTTCATTGAAGCGATGACTTAATGTACTATCATATACCAACGAAGTTGCAGTAATGTTGTTACTTACACTGCTATCACTATTTTTTATTTTTCCTGAAGCTGATATTTTCGGAAGGTAATAATAATCTGTCTGTTTGGCTTTGAGGTTTTCAGCTTCCAACTCTAATGTTTTTATTTTGATCGGGTTTGAGTTTTCTAATACACGATTAATGAAGGAGTGAAAGCTTTCAACATCCTGAGTAGCTATACTATAACTTGATGATAATAGGCAAAATAATAACCCTAAAGTGATATTCTTAGTACGCATGTGCTACTCCATTGATAATAGTGTTAATAATTTTTTTCTGCTTTCAATGGTGTTTTCTTTTAGCCATTGCGTGGTGTGTTCAATTCTTGACATTTCCTCTGATATTTTTTCATTCTCCGTTTTTCGAGTTATTTGTTCTTCCAATAAATAGGTGGCTAATTTTATTTTCCAGTCGTCATCAGCCGTTTTTATTGATTTTAAAACCGATAAATTTTGTTGTGCTGTGGTGCATAAAGTTAAGAGATGTTCTGAAATTTCACTAGCTAGATCGTTATTTTCAGATGTGGAAATCACTTTTTGCGCTATATTTATATTTACTTTTTGTAATGTATTCAGTGTTTCTTGGATATTATTGAGCTCTTCTGTATATGTTGCTGTTTTTTCTTTTATTTTTTTACTTTCTTTTTGATAGAAAAAGTGAAAGAAATTCAAACTTACTAGTAGCAATACTGAAATAGAGACGCCAAGAATGGATGTTAAGAATGCAAAAGACATTGAATTAAGCGCCATAGAGATAGATGAAATCATGGCATTCATTTTCTCTGAAATATCTCCATCCCCTCCAAGTGATGCTGAAATAGCAGTGATCATCCCTGTTAATCCAATAAAAGTACCGATTAATCCTAATGACACAGTTACCGATGCGGATAGCTTTGTTTGGTTTGAAAGGAGTATATAGTTACTTTGCTTATTTTTATTACATAAGCGATGAAATAAAAAAATAATGAGAGGGTAAATATAAATTCCAATCATAGTGTAGCTTATTTCTGGAGCGAGTAGTAAACATTGCTGAATCATTTCTCGTACTGATTGTAATAAAAAACAAGCGAGAAATGTTGCGGCATAAAAAAATAGTCCAAGATAATACATTTTATTTATAATCCCAATAAATACATGAGTTCCAACCTGGGCAATATTCACTTGTTCCTTGTTTTAGAACAACTTCCTTATTAATTCCCAAGTTTTTAATTAGTGATGCCATATAAAGAAGGTTATAGGTGCTTTTTTCTTTGCTGTGGCTTATTCGATCATTTATATAACTGCTTATTATTATTTTTTCATTCTTTGACTTTATTATTTCATTGTTTAGTAAGGATATTTCACTATTTGATAAATGAATTCCCCCCTTGAAATAAATTCGTTTTTTTTGTAGGTCTATTTGAGTCTCTTCAAATCTTAATTCACCATAATTAATATAGGTTTCTGCGGTTTTCATTCCGCTAAAAATAAATACCATGGAGACTAAAATTATGATACATAGCGTTCCACTTAACCCATCAACCATAGGTGCTAGTTCTTCATCTGAGCTGTCATCATCATCTTCTTCTATCATTATAGTTTCAATGCCATTATTAATTTAGGTTTATATTATATTCGCTATTTAAATTAACTCACTTGAGTTTAAGCTCAAAAGAAAGGAGTATCAGACCAATTTATGTTAGCTGAAATATTATCGTTAATTAAAGGTATATAATAATTTCATTGATGACGGCTAACTATTATTAGCTGAATAATCCACTTTTAACATAATGAAATAGAATATGATTAATGAAATTGGCTCGATTGAATCAAAAAATATAGAAATTAAAAAATTTAAAGTACAGGGGCTTGATTTAATCGTAACGAAGCCTGACGGCTCCATTGAAGTTATTAAAAATGGATTGTCTGAAATTATTTTAGGTAATATGAGCTTATCGACTGAGCAAGGGACTATTCTTTCACAAGATGAAATTTTATCATCTATAACATTAAATGTCGGTGCTGATGCGGTTTATATCAAAGAGCAGTTTACGAGTGATACTGTCGAGTTTGCTGATAGCCAGAACATGTCAAATAATAATGAGGAAGGGGTTAACGAACAGAAAGTATTTGGGGATAAGCTGGCAGAGCTAAATCAACAAAACCAAAAACTCGAGCAAACACTTCATATGCTGTCATCAGAAAAAGCTGAACAAGAGGCATTATTGAGCTCGTCACTTACAAAATTAACGGAAGTGAAAAAACAATTAAATCAAAAATCAGAAAAACAAAATCAAGATACCTCAAATGATATCTCTTTTTCTTCGCCCTCTGTATCCACGACCACCCAAGGCAATTCTTCATCATCATCTTCTTCTTCTCAACCTGCAAATAATTCACCTATCACTCCATTGATCGTTAAGCCAAAGATTCAGGCTTTTATTCGAGGGGAATTAAGCGAAGAGTCTGGGAAAAAAAGCGACAATATTTCGAATACTAGCACGCCAACATTTATCGGAATTGTTTCTCCCGATAGCCAGGCTCACTTATCGATTAATGGCGTGAAATACCCTATCAAAGCAGATAAAGATGGTAATTGGTCACTAAAGATGATCCACCCTTTAAAAGATGATCTCTATGAATATACACTGATGGCATCAAACGGAGTGGACAAACCCGTTACGGTGAGTGGCAAATTTACGGTTGATACGCGGTTAGATAGCCTTTTTGTTTGTTTAGATGAGCATTCGGATAGTGGCATTTTAGGGGATAAATTAACCAATAATAAGCTCCCTACTTTTTCAGGAAAAACAGAAGCGGGTAGTCGAGTTACATTAACCATTGCAGGGCAAACATTACAGACAATTACGGATACGCAAGGTATATGGCGCATTAGTGTTGAAAAGCCACTGGTAGATGGAGAGGCAATATATCAAGTAACGGCTACGGATGTGGCCGGCAACAGCAAAACATTAACTGAGTCCGTGCAGATCAAAACGACATTGTTGCCGACAACCCTGCAACTAAATGGTCGAGCTGACTTTCTCACTCATCAAACCACCCCGACATTATCGGGGCACTCGGAAGCGCATGCTGA
>NZ_DOEH01000018.1:0-82246 GCF_003533305.1 Providencia sp.
GCCATTTGAATTATTTAGAGTATAGAGTGGATATACTTCAACCACTTCAATTATTTAGATATATCTTCATCTTTTTTATTGCTATTAAAACAAGGGATATCTTCAGAAAAGCGCGCTGTAATGGAATCACGCTCGTAACCTTGAAATTCACTTAAAATAGTGTACAACTCGGGGCGGCGGCCGTGGATCCAGCGTCTTCCGGTAGATGAAGTGAGCAAATCTAGATCCAAATTAGCGCATACCATTGTGTCTTCATAGGTATGACTTTCTGTGATAATCCGCCCATAAGGGTCAATAATCATGGCGTTACCAGTACGGATTTCACCGTTATCCAAGCCAACCCCATTACTGAACAAAATGAAAAAACCATTATCATGAGCGCGTGAAGGTAACCAGCGCATTAACCAGCCACGGCCATTATCACCCTGTAAAGCAGCCATGAGTTCATCGGGATTGTTATGTCGATTTTCCCAAAGACTAACTGGAATAGGTTTCATACCTAAAGGGCTGCGTGAATGGGTTCCTCCGGTCTGATGTGGGGCAATAAGGATATCAGCACCCAGTAATGCAGTTATTCGTGCATTTTCGGTGAGGTTATTATCCCAACAAATAAGGATACCAACACGAACGCCCCAAGGGGTATCAAAGACAGTAAAACTATTTCCTTTGCAAATCTCTTGATGTTCAAAAGGATGGAGTTTTCTGTGTATATGGCGCTTACCATCAGGCATACAAACCGCATAGGCGTTATAGAGCTTTCCGTCACTTCCCTTCTCTATAAATCCTGCCCCTATTGCCATTTGATATTTTACAGCCCAAGCAGCCACTTTGGTTATGGATGGGCCATCATCAGCAGATTCCGATAACATATAGACTTCTTCACTGCTAAGATTTGGAACGTGCCAGTAGCCGGTGATGCACATCTCGGGAAATGCTAAAATCTTTATATTTTTCTCATAAGCTTGTAGGATAAAGCTTTCCATAACTGATAAGTTATACGATTTATCGCCAGCACGGTGACAAAATTGTACAGTAGCAGTGCATAGATTGTTTTTCATTATACTCGTCCTAATCTGGTGATTAAGTCGTCATTTCACTAAAAAAAATCCAATGAGTATAATCATAATTTTTCCCCTATTTGATAACTAAAAAGAATGAATATAAAACTATTACGTGCATTCGTTACTCTTGCACGCCAAGGGAAGTATCATTTGGCAGCGGATCAGCTTTGCATAACGCAACCCGCACTAACTAAGCAAATTCAGGCGATTGAGAGTATTTCTGGCCTGACCCTATTTCAGCGTGGCCGTCATGGTGCCAAGTTGACTATAGCGGGGGAACAATTAATGCATAAAGCTGATGAAGTATTGATGTCTTATGATAATTTTTGTTCTGCGATGATAGATATTCAAAAAGGGAATACAGGCAAGATAAAAGTGGGCTTTGGTATATCGTCCTTTAGTTTGGCTCCCGAACGCGTGGCAGTTTTTCATTCGCTATTTCCCAGTATTCAAGTATCACTGAACGATATGCCTACGGCAGTACAGCTTCAGCTTTTAATAGAAGGAAAGCTTCATGCAGGGTTTGTAAGGCTGCCAGTTAATGATCAGTTAGAAAGCAAAGCCCTCGCCGAAGAAAAATTGGTTCTTGCTATAGCGCTGAAACATTATAAAAAAGGTGTTAATGCAATAGAGTTAATTAAAACTCATAATCTTCTTCAACTTTCTCACCATCGAGGGGAAGGATTAACCGGTCAAGGGCACAAATTTCTTACCGCGAATAACATTATTCCCCCAGCTATTTTAGTTGCTAATGATATTCAGACTTTATTAGCACTTATCGCTGCGGGTGAAGGGGTGGCTCTATTGCCTCAGAGTGTTATCCATATTCTGCCGTCTCAAGTAAAACTGGTGCTTCTTGAAGGTGCGCATACTACATGGCAAATAGGTCTAGCGTGGAATTCGAAGATAGAGGACCCTATCAGAGATAATTTTGTTAGGACAGTACTCTCATCATCAGTGGCTTTATGATCAAACGAATTTTTGTGTTCAAAATGGACTGGCATTATGGGCTTTGATCCACTCGTTGCTAATGGGGTGCACAAAGTGCAGTTCGCTGGCGTGCAACATTAGCCGTGGAGTTTGTTCAGTACCGGGTAGTAGAAGTCCACCATACAGGTCGCAGCCCAAAATAGGGTGTCCCAATAGCTGACAGTGGATGCGGAGTTGATGAGTACGCCCTGTTTCTGGCGTTAGTTGTACTCGCGTTAATGGAAGCAATGTTCCATCTTCCAATTCATGATAGAAGCGCTCAATAACCTGATAGTAAGAACGGGCGGGTTTGCCGTGGATTGCACAAATCGACATTCGGGGAAATAGTGCAGGGTCTTTTGCAATGGCGGCGTCTATCACACCTTCATTCTCTATTAGATGTCCGCAAAGTAGTGCGCTGTATACCTTGGTGACTGCGCGTTGGCTGAATTGGTGGCATAGAGCGGCGTTTATCGCTTTATTGCGAGCAATCACCATTAATCCGGAAGTGCCGAAATCGAGACGGTGGACAAGAGTACAGCCGGGAAATATCTGCACCAATCGGTGATGTACTGAGTCTAGATTTTGTGGGTTTTTCCCCGAAAGACTAAGTAGTCCGGCAGGTTTATTGATAAGCACGAGATGCTCGTCCTGATAGAGATTTTCAATTTCTTCATGGCACGGCGGAGCAATAAAAGTATCGATAATCTTAGACATCAGGCTATCTCGATAAAAAGTAGAAATGAATGATAACTAATTTTAAGCCGACTGGCGAATCGGGGTATGGCGAGAAAACGTATTTATTCTTGATGTTATTGTCTATCAAGTCCTCATGTCTTACCTAAATATAACTCATTGCATTTATGGGTGAATCTTATTAATTTGGTTTGTAGGGCTAGTGGCTTAAGGAAATGTGTAATGCTGAAAGATAATTTTAATGAATTGCAAATCTTTCTTGTTGTTGCGAGGGAACGAAGTTTTACTAAAGCCGCCAATATATTGGGAGTGTCTCAATCGGCACTGAGTCATTCAATCAAGGGATTAGAAGAGCGTTTGAACATTCGGCTCTTAACCCGTACAACCCGCAGTGTTGCACCTACTGAGTTAGGGACAAAAATTATTGCTTGCCTCGAGCCTAAACTGACAGAGCTTGAATATGAATTAGAAAGCCTAATTCAGCTTAATGGAACGGTTTCAGGTAATATCCGCCTCTCTACGGGGGAGCATGCAGCTCGTAGTCTTCTTTGGCCAAAATTAAAACCATTTCTGCGAATGCACCCCGATATCAATATTGAGTTGGTCGTTGATAATGGTTTTGTGAATATTGTTGATGGCCGTTTTGATGCAGGAGTACGTTTGGGGGAAAGTGTTGATAAGGATATGATTGCTGTGCGTATTGGGCCGGATATGCGTCTGGTTGTCGTTGGAGCACCTAGTTATTTTGCATCCCACGATATACCGCAAACCCCACATGACCTACAGTCTCATCGCTGCATTAATATGCGTCTTCCTTCGGCGGGTGGTTTGTATCATTGGGAATTTGAAAAAGAAGGGAAATCGTTGCGCGTGAAAGTTGAAGGGCAACTGACCTTTAATTTATTGTCAGAGCGAATTGATGCTGTGTTATCTGGATTTGGGGTTGCTTGTGTGCCAGAGGATACAGTTCAAGAGGTGGTGAAATCTGGTGAGCTTATTCAAGTTCTGGATGATTGGTGCCCAACATTTTCAGGTTATTACCTTTATTATCCAAGTAGAAAACAGCACCTTCCCGCATTTGCATTATTAATTGATGCGCTACGCCATCATGAATAATATTTAAAAATAAGGCTGATACAGTGGTTTTAGCAACTGTAATCAGCCCTAATTCATATTAACGATTAATCAGTGCTTGTAATGCAGAAGGGTAGCGTTCGCCAATAATTTTCACTGTATTAAGCGCATGCGCTATTTTTTGTAAATCGCTTTGGGTCAGCGTGATATCCACGGCGCCAAGGTTTTCATCTAAACGATGTAATTTAGTTGTACCTGGGATAGGCACAATCCACGGTTTTTGTGCAAGTAACCAAGCGAGCGCAATTTGTGCTGAAGTAACGCCTTTTTCTGCGGCAAGCTCAGATAATAATGAAATTAATTGTTCATTTGCCTCAAGAGATTCAGCACTGAATCTCGGGACTTTACTGCGAAAGTCATCATCGCCAAAGGTGGTACTTGTTTTAATCGCACCAGTTAAAAACCCTTTACCTAATGGACTGAATGGCACAAATCCAATGCCAAGTTCTTCAAGTACAGGCAATATTTCGTCTTCAGGTTCGCGCCACCATAAAGAATATTCACTTTGTAATGCAGTAACGGGTTGGATTGCATGAGCCCGGCGAATTGTTTGTACACTCGCCTCAGAAAGGCCAAAGTGTTTAACCTTACCTTCAGCAATCAGATCTTTGATTGCACCTGCGACATCTTCAATCGGGACATCAGGGTCAACGCGATGCTGATAAAGCAGGTCGATAACGTCTGTTTTGAGCCGACGTAATGAGCCTTCGACGGCTTCACGAATATGTTCAGGGCGGCTGTTTAAAAGCTGCTGTTTATTATCATTTCCTAAGTTAAAACCAAATTTTGTGGCAATAACTATTTTGTCACGAAATGGCTTTAAGGCCTCACCGACGACTTCTTCATTTAGGTATGGACCATACACTTCCGCGGTATCAAAAAAGGTTACACCCCGTTCAACCGCCGCACGAATTAATTCAATGGCTTTATGTGTATCAGTAGCGGGACCATAGCCATGGCTTAGTCCCATACAACCTAGACCAAGAGCAGAAACTTCAAGATTAGATTTACCGAGATAACGTTTTTTCATGGTTTAGTTCCTAATAACTGCGTTCATTGTTTGTTTTGTTATACATCCAGTTTACGATTTGCTAACCACTCAACCATGGCAGGATTTCGATGAGAGAAAAAGGCACTCGTTGCCGTAGGGCTGGTGGATAAGATAGAGATCAACGTAATCAAGCTGTAGGCGATTTAGCGAACGTTCAAATTGTGCTTTGGCACCTTCATAACTCGCGCCTTCTAACCATAATTTTGTTGTTATAAATAACTCTTCTCTTGGTATTTCGCTTTGTTTGAGTGCATTCCCAACTTGGCTCTCATTTTGATAAGAAGCTGCGGTATCAATTAATCGATACCCTGTTTCTAGTGCGTCAAGCACTGCGCGCTCACACTCGGCGGCATCTGTCATTTGAAATACGCCGAAACCTAAAAGTGGCATTTCAATATCATTATTTAATTTGACCGTTTGCATATTTAACTCCTTTTGCTACCTGTGAGATAAAGCATAACGTAAATTTATTGATTAGATTAGAGGCTGTTATTTTCTAGCGCTTATGAGCAAAATTCATGAATTCAGATTAACTAAATAAAAAACCACTTAAGAAAGTAGAGGGGGAGAGGTGAAGTAATAATGTTATAATACAAAAGGTTGTGATTACGAATGTATCGATAATAACTAATATTTATTTTGTTATGGTTATTTTGCTCTATATCGTATTGCTTCAACAAAAGCCATAAAAGCAGGTGAGGATTGACGACGGTTTGGATAATATAAATGAAAGCCTTCAAAATAAGGGCTGTAATCTGTTAATACTGCTTGTAGCTTGCCGCTAGTGATATAAGGTTCGGCTAAATGTTCAGGAATATAGGCTATTCCCATTCCATCAAGAGCGGCATTCAGCTGGTGGAGGGTGCTATTAAAGACTAATTGCCCATCGAGTTTCATACTAAAAGCACGACCTTCATGTTCAAACTCCCACGCATAAATAATACCAGCGGCTCGGTGGCGAATGTTAATACATTGATGCTGAATGAGATTATCAGGAATTAAAGGTTTTGGAGAGGATTCAAAGTAAGATGGCGAGCCAACAGCAATTAAGCGCCAGTTTGGTCCAATTCGTACTGCTATCATGTCCTTATTGATCTCATCGCCAATGCGAATACCTGCATCAAAACGTTCTTCTACAACATTAGTAAATCCGTAATCGACATACATTTCTAGCGTAATATCGGGATATTGTTGTAAAAATTCTTTGAGCATGGGGCGAATATACAATTCAATTTGGTCGTCTGTGCAGCTTAAACGAATAGTTCCCCGTGGTTTATCTCTCAGCTCACCAAGTGCGTTAAGTTCAGCATCAATTTGTTCAAATAGAGGACTAATTGCATTCATTAGCTGTTCACCCGCTTCGGTCGCAGAGACATTGCGTGTTGTTCTTGCTAATAAACGAATACCTAATCGTTCTTCTAAAAGTCGAATGGTGTGGCTTAATGCCGAGGGTGTCACACCAAGTCTTGCTGCCGCTTTAGTAAAACTCTTTTCTTGAGCAACGATAAGAAAGGCGTGTAAGTCGTTCATTTTGCTTTTTGTCATTAGTGAATTTTTCTCACAAGTTCATAAAGATTATGCCTACTAATTAAATTATCTACCCTATGCCATCATAGTGTCCATTAATTTGTGATTTATAAATAAGAGGGAATGAACGGGATGGATAACGCTATTTTACAAAAAGAACCGCAGCCCCAAAATGCAAATTGGAGTGCGGTTTTTGCTATGACCTTATGTGTCTTTGTGTTGATAGCATCAGAATTTATGCCTGTGAGTTTATTGACACCTCTTGCTCGTGATTTTCAAGTCACTGAAGGTATGGCTGGTCAAGGTATCACTATTTCAGGTTTTTTTGCGGTGATCACCAGTTTGTTTATTTCTGTATTAACGAAAGGAATAAATCGTAAAACCTTATTATTGGGATTAACGGCGATTATGGGACTCTCGGGTGCTCTGATTGCTTTAGCCTCAAATTATTATGTTTATATGGTAGGTCGGGCATTAATCGGTGTTGTTGTTGGCGGATTTTGGTCGATGTCTGCCGCTATAGCCATGCGTTTAGTACCGATAAATCAAGTACCTCGCGCTTTAGCCATTTTTAATAGTGGTAATGCACTAGCAATGGTAATTGCGGCGCCATTGGGGGCTTTTTTAGGTGCGGTTGTGGGATGGCGAGGCGCATTTTTTTGCCTAGTTCCTATTGCAGTACTTGCCATTATTTGGCTGTGGGTGAGTTTGCCTTCGATGCCACCTAAGCTATTGTCTAACCAAAATAATCAGCATATTTTCACCATTTTTACGTTATTTAAGCGTCGTGTTATTGCCCTTGGCATGCTGGCTGTTGGATTTTTCTTCATGGGTCAATTCACGCTGTTTACCTATGTTCGTCCTTTCCTTGAAACCGTTACAAAAATTGATATTTCGATGGTGACGTTAATTTTATTAATTATGGGTATTGCAGGATTTATTGGGACGCTCTTAGTAGGGAACGTATTAAAACGTGGACTTTATCGAACATTAGCAGCGATACCATTATTAATGACCATAGCTGCTTTATCTCTTATTGCTTTTGGTCATTCGCTAGTTGCCGTCATGATTTTATTAGGAATTTGGGGATTGATATCAACAGCAGCACCTGTTGGCTGGTGGAGTTGGGTGCCGCGAATTTTTCCAAATAATGCAGAAGCGGGTGGTGGTTTAATGGTGGCCGTTATTCAACTTTCTATCGCGTTGGGTTCTACGGTTGGCGGTTTGCTTTTTGATATTAGTGGTTATCAAAGTGCTTTTGTTTTCAGTGCGCTATTTCTAGTGATTGCAGCCATATTGGTTAAGTTTACGGCTAAGACTGAAGGAGTAGTTCATGTCGAGAATATCACCGAATAAAATTACGATATCTTTATGCCTTTGCATGTTGATTTCGTTTTTTAACTCGATTCAATCCGTTTATGCCAGTGACACTTCTGTGGGTCAGAAGGTAAAAACACACCTTATACAAATACGTGTAGATAACCAAGTAGTTATAGGGAAATTGGATGATACCGAAACCGTACGTGATTTTATTACTTTATTACCGATAACCGTTGAACTTGCTGATTATGCCGCTACGGAAAAAATCACTTATCTTCCACGCAAATTACTGACTCGAAATACCCCTGAAGGGATAACACCAGAAATAGGTGACATTGCTTATTATGCGCCTTGGGGAAATATCGCCATTTTTTATCAGAGATTTCATTATTCATCGGGCTTAATTCGATTGGGGAAAATTACTCAAGGTATTGAACATTTGAAATTTAAATCAGCGAAGCAAGTCACGATAGTGCTTTTCCAAGAAAACTAACAGAGGGTTAATTTTATGAATAGTTATCGACAAAAATTATCAAAATATCCGCTTAATAATGAACGTCGTCATTTACTTAAATTAACAGGGGCGAGCCTCGCAGTGGCCAGTATTGCATCGGTGATAGCAACTCCTGCCTCGGCTCAATCAATGCCATTACTGAATCAAAAGTGGGATAAAACTTTTGCAAAAAGTGAGAACGTTGAGCACCAAAAAGTAAGTTTTAAAAATAGATATGGCTTGGTATTAGTGGCTGATTTATATCAACCTAAAAATAGGCATGAAAAATTAGCAGCAATTGCGCTCAGTGGTCCTTTTGGTGCAGTAAAAGAGCAATCCTCTGGTTTATATGCGCAAACGTTAGCGGAGCGTGGTTTTATTACATTAGCATTTGACCCGTCGTTTACTGGGGAAAGTGGAGGTGAGCCACGCAATGTCGCTTCAGCGGATATCAACACTGAAGATTTTAGTGCTGCGATAGATTTTTTAGGAATGCAGCCAAATGTTGACCGAAATCGTATTGGTGTTTTAGCCATATGCGGTTTGAGTGGAATGGCATTGACTGCCGCTACCAGCGATTCACGAATCAAAGCAGTTGCAACGGCTTCAATGTACGATATGTCTCGCAGTATTAGCCGTGGATATCAAGATAGTTATACCGTTGAGCAACGCCAAAAAGTGATTGATTACCTTAGTCAACAGCGTTGGGAAGATGCTGAGAAGGGTGACTATGCGCTTGGTTATCACGAAGTTCCTTTTGATGAAAATGGCAATATTATCAAAGGACAACGAGTTTTACCGGAAACCTTACCTGAGAACGCACCTACCGTATTAGCGGCATTTTACGATTATTACCGCACGCCTAGAGGCTTCCACCCTAGATCAATTAATTCATCGACTGCATGGACGGCCACTACGCCGATATCATTTTTTAATTTTCCGATGCACGCCAATATTGACATGATCTCACCAAGGCCTATTTTATTAATCGCTGGGGAGAATGCACACTCTCGATATTATTCTGAAGATGTTTATAAACAGGCTTCTGAGCCAAAAGAATTATTGATTATCCCGAATGCAGATCATGTTGATTTATATGACAATATCAAAAAAATCCCTTTTGATAAACTCAGTGATTTTTTTCAACAAAATCTATGAGTCAGGATATGATTGTTTTTATAAATAAAACTCATTAATTTACTTTGATATATGAGCTTAGTAATCATACGTTTTAAAATAGAAAAATATCCGGAAAGTTAAAAACTCTCCGGATTTAAAAATAAGTTTAATTTTATTAAATAATAACTAAGCCGTTAAACCACCATCTAAGACAATAGTTTGTCCTGTTAGATATTGGCTATCTTCTCCGATGAGAAACTTAACCGTTTTAGCGACTTCTTGGGGTTGTCCTAATCGGCGCAATGGAATATTTTTGCACATTGCTTTTAGCTTAGCTTCCGGCATTGCGTTGGTCATATCACTGTCAATAAGCCCTGGCGCAACACAATTAACACGTAAACCAAAACGTCCTATTTCATGGGCTAATGAACGCGTTAGGCCTATCATTGCTGATTTACTTGCTGCGTATGCTGTTTGGCCAATGTTGCCTTTTAATCCAGTGACGGATGACATTAAAACAATCGAACCATTACGCGCCATTAGCATTGATGGCAGTAACTCACGGTTCCAATTAATAATAGAAATGATATTGTTATCCATAACATCTCGCCAAACCTCAGCATCTTGATGAATATGTAACGCATCCCTCGTAATACCAGCATTATGAATAATCGCAGCAGGTTCACCGAATGTTTCTAATAAAGATTGAGTGAGTGCTTTGACTTGTTTTTCATCTTTACCATCACATTGGTATCCTTTTACCCACGTATCAGAATGTGTATTTTTAAAGGACGCTAATGCATTTGAAATACCCTCAGTATTACGCCCAGTAAAAACCACATTCCAATGGGATAATAATTCAGTCACGAGTGCTTGCCCAATACCTCGGCTTCCACCTGTAATGAGTACCCATTTATCTGCCATTTAAGATTCAGACTCCTTGTCGATATGTTCACATAATATTTTCACTGAAATATTAGGGTGTTGAATGAAAAAATCAGCGTCTAATGAGAGGTTAAACTCACGTTTTACAAGTACCATTAATTCAACATAATCTAAGCTATCAAACTCTAGTTGGATTAATGTTAGGTTTTCATTCATATCCTCTGTTTCTAAATCTTTAGCATCACAGATCATTTCACTAATTTTGATATAAATATTTTGATATTGACTCATCGTATTGTCCTTTGTTCTATTTACTTTTAGCGTTAACTTTTAATGTTATGGAATTACTCACTAATTTATTTTTATAACGAGCAATTGTTTTAATACAAATTAATAATCCAGTTTCTATGTCACCGATAACTAATGAAGGTTGAATACTGATATGAATAGGTTCAGGGGTAACGGCGGGTACCCATTTTTGAAGTAGGCTGCTTTCAAAGATGATTTCTTGATGTGTTTGAACGATTGGATAATCTGAAAAAATATCTTTTAAGGTTGTACCTTCCGGTAGCCAAGCTGCAATATTTTCTTGGCGTAGTAGGGCATCATCATGTATCAAATATTGAAACATAACGGCATCAATAAATTGCCAGTCATATAGTTCTTTTGAAAAAACAGCGAATGATGATTGTAATATTGCCACCTCATCTGAAGATAGGCAGTTCATTGTTTCTGAATCATTCAAATCAAAAGTATTTAGCGAAGATAGCTGACACGTTAAGCTATTTTTTTGATCTTCAGCGGATAAGACGGCGACGGAACCCGCTTTGTTTCGAGTTACTAAATGATAGGTTTTATCGTTCCATAATGGATTGCGTAGTCGTACAACACATTTTATATAAGCGTTATTTGGCGCTACGTCATGACAAACTTGCTCACTAGCAAATTGTTTCGCGTCTAATAATACGCGCATACCATGGACACTGAGCTGATCAAGGCCCTGTGCTTGTACCCAATTAAGGTCAAAATGGATTGGGTTATAGTCACCTGAAAACGCCGCCCAGTGGTGAGCATCCTTTAGGGTATAATGTAAGGGCTTCATTTTGATTTTTCCAAAATTAGCGCGGCGTTAGCACCACCAAAGCCGAAGCTAAGATTCAGTGTTCGTTCAATATTGCCTGTACGATGCTCATTTGGAATATAATCAAGGTCACATTCAGGATCTGGGTTTGATAGATTGGCGGTTGCTGGCATAACGCCATTTTGAATAGCTTGTAAGCAAATAATCGACTCAAAGCTACCTGCGGCGGCAATTAAATGCCCTGAATATGATTTAGTACTAGAAATGGGGATCTTATAAGCGGCGGAACCTAAGGCCTTTTTAAGTGATTCAGTTTCATTGAGATCGTTCAAGGCTGTCGAGGTGCCATGGGCGTTGATGTAATCTAATGCTTCAGGCTCAATATCGGCTTGCTGTAATGCCATTTGAATTGTTTTAACCCGCGCCAAACAGTCTTCCGCTGGTGAAGTAAAATCAAAAGCATCTGAAAAATTAGCATAGCCTGTGATTTCACCTAAAATAGTTGCGCCACGTGCAATTGCACTTTCACGCTCTTCTAAACACAGGACTGCCGCGCCTTCAGAAAGGACAAAGCCACTTCGGTCTGCACTGAATGGGCAGCTCGCTCGTGTGGGATCGGCGGCTTCATGGGTTAACGCACCGAGTATATCGATATTCCATACAGCGCAATCTGTTCGTAATGACTCCCCTGCACCTGCTAACATCATTGCGGCACGACCATTTCGAATGACTTCAAATGCATCGCCAATCGCGATAGTTCCGGTGGCGCAGGCCGCTATCGTAGTATTTTGGTATCCGCGTAAGTTCCAAAATTGACTACAGGCTGCGGTAGTCGCATTGGGCATGGCATAAAAACAGTTGAATGGCGATGTCACACCCGTTTTTTCGAACTCACTCACTGACATATAGCTTTCATCGAGTCCCGCCCATCCTGTTCCCATAATCACACCACACATCAGGGGGTCATAATATTCAGTGGGGGAACTGCCAGAAAAAGCCATCTCCATTGCTTCACGAGCAGCGCCTAACGCTAATCGTGAGTGGCGTGGTAAGCGACGGCGGATAGCCGCAGGTACGCCTTTTAAACTCGGTTCGTTATCAATTAGTCCTAAAAAATGGCACTGGATATTTTTTTCTGTTTTATCGACGAGCCGGTAGCCGAGTTGTTTATCCATAATGGCTTGCCAGCAGGCTTGTGCAGTATCACCAAGGGGAGTGACAGCACCATACCCCGTTACAACAACGCGATTAAAGTGAGTTTTTTGATTCATGATTGGTTGTCCTCTGGTTGAGTGCTACCGCCACCTTGTGCTAACCAAAGTTGTAGCGTTGCATAAAGATAGTCGTATTGATTTTGTGCTAATGAATTTTCTAGAGATAAAAGGTCATCTTCAGCATTCAGCAATGTTTGATAATCCAGCACACCAGCGCGATAACGGCTTTCTGTTAGTTTTAATCGTTGTCGACTGAGTGCTAATGAGTCTTGTAGGCGACTTTTTAGTTCCTCTGCGGTGAAGCGTGCTTCCATCGCATTATCAACCTCTGCCAGTGCACTATATGCAGTACTTCGAAATGACACCGCTGCTTGTTGCACCTGTAAATCGGATTGCTCGATGGTGAGCTGCACGGTATTCCATTGAATAAAGGGTAATGAAACCGCGCCTCCTACCACTCGCGTCGGGTCACTAAACCACTGAGTGAAGAGTTGGCTACCTGCATTTAAGGCACCTTGAAGGGATAATGTGGGATAGAAACTCAGTCTGGCTGCATCCGAGTCGGCTAATGCTGAACGTAAACGCGATTCGGCAGCCTGAATATCCGGGCGTTGTGCTAACACGGCCAAAGGGGTTGAGTGCTGGATTTCAATTCGTTGATTACTATCAATAAAGGCTAATTCACTGATATGTTTCTCTGCTGGTCGATTTAACAACAAGGCTAACGCATTGCGTAAACTGTCGCGCTCTTTCATTAGTTTGCGCAATTCATTTTTGCGGCTGATTACTGTTTGTTTTGATTGTAATAAATCGAGTTGCCCAACTTTACCGGCCAAATACCATGATTGAGCCTGTTGCAGGCTTTTTTCTGCAATTTGTTGGCTAGCCGTAAAATTATTAATTTGTTGATTTAACAACGCAATATTCCAATATAATTGTGTTGTAGTATTGATTACGGTTAATGTTGTTGCGTGATAATCCTGTTCTGTTGCGATAGCTTCCCACTCATTTTTCTCACGAATTCTTGCTAACTTCCCCCATAAATCTACCTCGTAATTTAACGATAAACCCGAGCTATAACTTTCTTGGGAAGGGGAGCCATGACGGATTGATTTTGTGTTACTCGCCGAACCATCCAAGGTAAAACTCGGCGTGATATTGGTATTGGTCAATCCTGCCATGTTCCGTGCTAATTTTAATTTGATCGCAGCGGCAGCCAAGTCATTGTTGTTTTCTAAAACTTGGGCGATCAGTTGGGATAACTTAGGGTCGTTAAATTTTTTCCACCACTCTGCGGATAAATTCTGGTGCTGTGGTGAATTGATGACGTCATTCTTATTTGAAGAGTGCTTGATTTTTTCATCCCACGACAAGGGTAACTCAAGCGGTGGGCGCTGATATTCTGTTCGTGTAAAGCTCCCGCAAGCACTGAGTAATAGCAGTATTGAAAGTAAAATAGTGTGTAAAGAGAGCTGCTTGATATTCATTCGCGAGCCAATGCCTCTGTCGGATTAAGTTTGGCTGCTCTACGTGCAGGAAAATAACCGAAAATAAGTCCAATTAGCGCAGAGAAGCCACAAGCGAGTAAAACCGGTAATAAGGTAAAAACCATCGTAAATTGAGTGGTGACTTGAGCAAAAATAGTCCCCGCAACCCAGGAACCTGCGATGCCGATTAGTCCGCCAAGGGAACAAATTAGGATGGCCTCAATTAAAAATTGATTCATGATATCGGCAGGGCGAGCGCCGACCGATAGGCGAATACCAATCTCGTGCGTACGTTCAGTGACGGATACCAACATAATATTCATCACCCCAACGCCACCGACTAATAAAGAGATAGCAGCGATAGATGTAATGAGTAATGACATTGAATCAGACGTTTTTTGTAACGCATTTGCCAACTGGTCATCAGATTGAATAAAAAAGTCTTTTTTGCCATGTTCACGTAATAAAAGCTGCTCAACTTGTATTTCAGCTTGTTTAGGTGTCAAGGTTTCAGGAAAACGTAACGAAATATACTCTATTGGTTTGTCACCTAAAACGCGTTGTTGTAATGCGGTGTGGGGGGTCCAACCCATAATAAATCCACTCGACATTTTTGGCCCAGATTTGCGAGCGATACCGATAATTCGCCATGGCGAGCCTTCTATTTGTACTATTTGGTCTAAAGGATCTTCCTCTGGCGTAAATAACACTTCTCGGCTGGTTTCATCCAAAACAATAACGGGTGCATTATCTGCTACGTCTAATGGGCTAAAATTACTGCCTTGTAAAATCTGAAACCCTTGCGCCGCAAAATATTCATCAGAAACACCATTGAGCAGAATTGAAAAGTCGAGTCCTTTATTAACAACAATCGTCATACTGCTGGTAACAGGGGAAATTTGCTCAATCCATGAAAATTTTTTCAGGCTTTTGATATCGTTAAGTGATAACGCACGCTCCATATCTGGGCGTTTCGACCCCCATCCTGTTCCGGGGCGAATTTCAAGGGTTGTACTGCCGAGTTTTCCGATTTCATCCATGATGGTACGTCTTGCCCCTTCACCCACGGCCATTGATGATACGACGGAGGAAATGCCAATAATAATGCCAAGCATTGATAAGAATGCTCGCATACGATGTCCGATTAATGAGCGCCAAGCCATGCGGATTGATTCATGAATACTTCTTCCAAGAGAGGCTCGCCCGTTATCTTTGACTGGCGGGAAATTATGTGGAATTCCTGTTTTTTGTAATGCATCATTTTGATTATCAGCCACAATCTTGCCATCACTGATTTCAATAATTCGCTGAGTTTGCTCAGCAATATTTCTATCGTGCGTGACAATAATGATTGTGTGCCCATCAAGATGTAATTGGTGCAAGACATCCATCAATGCTTTACCGCTAACGCTATCTAATGCCCCCGTGGGTTCATCAGCTAAAATCACACGAGCACCATTGATTAATGCGCGACAAATACTGACTCGCTGTTGTTGACCGCCCGATAATTGATACGGTTTATGGTTTAAACGTTCGCGTAAACCTAATTTTTCAGCTAAGAACTTAGTTCTAGTGATGCGTTCAGCTTCTGGCATTGCCGTATATAAAGCGGGAATGGCAATATTTTCTTCAGCCGTAAGGTACGGCATTAAATGATAGCGTTGAAAAATAAAACCGAGATATTGACTGCGTAATTCCGCGAGTTGTTCGTTATCTACCTCATGAACTGCAATACCATTGATAAAAATTTCACCTTGAGATGGCTTATCTAAACAGCCAATGATATTCATCAAGGTTGATTTTCCTGAGCCAGATGCACCAATGATGGCGACCATTTCTCCTTGGTTTATTGATAGTGAAATATCATTTAGTACTGGAATGGTTTGTGTTCCCGCAGAGAATTCACGGAAAACATGATTGAGCTTAATGATGGGTTCGGATGATGACTGATAGTGTTTCATCGTTAACTCACAACACTATCTGGCTGAATGACAACGCGTTCGCCTTCTTCTATCCCATCAATGACCTCGACAAAATGGCGATCATTGAGACCAATTTTTACAGTACGAACTTCCGATTTTCCATTATCAATGACGATGACTTCATATTGATTGATACCGACAGAGCGCCCTAGTGCACTAACCGGTAAACGTAAGGCATTTTTGACTTCAGCAACACGAATGAAAACCTGAGCGGTCATCGAGGTTTTTAATTCACGATTGGCATTATCAACTTCAAATGTGCCATTGTAGTAAACTGCCCCACTTTGCTGTCCACCTGAGTTGTTTTTTTCTTCAAGGGCTTCGGAGGGTATGGGTTGTACATAGCCCATTGTACTTTCATACTGTTTTTCGGGATTAGCGATAACATGAAATGTTAAAGATTGTCCCGAATGAATTTTCTGAATATCAGCTTCAGAAATGCGTGTTTGAATCTGCATTTTATCGAGATTAGCCAGCACTAAGATAGTCGGAGCTGTTTGTGACGAAACGATGGTTTGCCCCTCATTGGCGACAATTCCCAGAACTTCACCACTAATTGGCGCGACAATACGTGTAAAGTTCAAATTAGCTTGTGCCGTTTGTACTGCCATTTCAGACTGAATGATCATCGCATCATTGACATTGACTTGTTGTAACTGGGCTTCATATTGCGCTTGTGCTTGCTCATATTCACTTCGAATACCAGAACCATCACGTTGCATCATGACTTGGCGTTTGTAAGCTTTGATATACTGCATCAAGGTTGCTTCTGCTGCTCGTTTTTGCGCTTGTGTGCTCAAGAGTTGTGCGGTTGCATTTTTTAATTCAGATTGCTGAATGGTCGGGTCAATTTCAGCAAGTAGTTGGCCTTTAACAATTTTATCGCCCTGTTGAACAAATAATTTTTTAATCTGTCCATTAACCTGAGCACCGACGTTAACTTGTACCGAAGGTTTCAAAATACCCGTCACCATGACAATTTTTTCGATATCGCCACGCTCAACGGATAGAATTATTGTTTCGTGTTGCGCTGATGTTGGTGTCTGCCAAAATAGGTTTCCAACGACAATCATGAATAGCAATACAGCAATACCAAGCACTTTGGGCGAGCGAAGTATTTTTATTAATGATTTCAGTTTGACGTGGCGAGTCATCATTGTGTTAATTCCTCTGTTGTGGTTAGCAAAGAGGATGCAGGCTTAGCAGTATCGGTTGTTTTAAACTCATTTTTATTTGATGGATGTTGTTGGTTGAGATTGCCATCAATGAGTCGATAAATATGATTAAAACGAACCGTGATTTTATCGCTGTGTGTCACAACGATGAGCGTTTTCCCTGCCTTACGACAATGAGACTGGATAGTTTCCATCACGGTTTTTGCGGTTTCTTCATCTAAATTAGCCGTGGGTTCATCGAGCAGAAGAATAGGGCGAGCGCTATATAGTGAACGAGCCAATAAGAGGCGTTGACGCTGCCCAAGTGAAAGCGCGGAATGACTTTCTCTTATCAGTGCGTTTAAACCACCCGGTAAGCTATTGATGACTGTTCCCAATGCGAGATTTTCGAGCAATTGCTCAATAATTTTGCGATCTTTTTCGCGGAAGTTGGGGTCAAATAATGTAATGTTTTCCAACACTGTCGCATTGAATAAAATATCTTCTTGGCTTTGTAAGCAAACCAGTTGCGTTAATTGCTGGGTACTGACAAGGTCACCATTCGAATGACATTCGCCTTGTTGTGCGGCGAATAATCCAGCTATCACTCTTAATAATGTACTTTTACCTGCTCCGGACTCCCCGACGATGGCTATCTGTGTACCCGAAGGTAAATCTAAAGAAATATCATTTAAAATGGGTTTGATTGGATCATAGTTAAAGTGAATATGCTCAAAGGCGAGATGGGGCGCTTTACCTGTAGGGTGCTTTTCTTTAAATGGCGTAATATTTTCTTCATTCTTTTTAGGGAACAAAGAATGAACTCGGGTATCAATAATATGCAGTTGTGATTTATGAATAATGGCATAGAAGATACGCGTGATATATGAGGTGAAAATCTGACGTAAGAAACTATAAGCAAAAAAATCACCTAGCGAAATTAAGTCGTTAGCAACCATTGGTAAAATCACTAACATAAAAATGACCATTTCTAAGCTACCCGTTAATTGATAGATGCCATCTTTAATTTGTTGGTAAACATTCCTTCGTTGCATGCACGTAAATAATTCACGGCTTAGCCATGCAAATTGCGCTTTACGTTGATTCTCTAACCCTGCTGTTTTAATGGTGAGGATGCCTTGCAGCGTTTCCATGAAAAAATCATTGAGTTCAGCGGCCTTAAGCTGTAGTTGCTGCGTATACCAACGGTCACGAATGATTGCCCAAACGCTGATAAGTCCCATGATGGTGACACCGGCCGCTGAAATCGCCGCTAAAACCGGCGCTATCCAAAACATGACACCGAGAGCGATGGCACAGATTATCCAATCTGTACGTAATCCATTATCAAGTTCAACTTTTGCAGTTAACGCGCCTTGCCACGCCACAAAGCGGCTAAAAATATCGCCAGGGGCACGTTTTTCGAAGAAGCGTAATGGATTGCTGAGTAAACGTGAGAATCCCACACCGCTATTGATTAAGACAAAATGTTTTACAAATCGCTCACTTACCATTCGTACGGCAAGGGCAAGCAATGTTGCACCAACAAAGGCGAGGATAAACCAACCATAGGGAAAAATCGCATTTTTTGCATCAGAGAAGGCTTGGTTTATTGCATTGCTCACCATAGCCGGCATTAAAAAAAGTGTTAGTGAAACTAAGAAAGTGAATGTCATTAACCAATAAATATTTCGAACAACCGCAGTTTCTTTGAGGCTCATCGCATGAGGAACCTTCCGACTGTTCGATGTATTTTTTGTTGTTGATTCTGCTGCTGCCGCTGCTGTGAGGGATTCAATTTTATTTAGTGCAGTTTCAGGCTCTAAAATGAGTGCATACCCACTAATTTCAGCCTTTAAGGCAGCAAAAGGCAGCCATTGTTGTCCAATGGCGGGATTCATTACACAGACATTTTGCCCTTTACGATATGCAAGTACGACAAAGTGATTTGCGCCGTAATGTAAAATAGCAGGGAGTGGTAGGCTATTTAATTCATTATGCTCAAAAAGTACCGGTGTTGTCGCAATGCCGTAATTGGTTAAGATAGTTGAAAGGTCGATCAAAGAAGTCCCATGATCGGAAGCAGGATAAACTTCACGTAAGGTATCGAGAGAAATAGATAACCCTTGAGTTTGTGCCAGCATTGCAATACAAGCTAGCCCACACTCATTAGTTTCTTCCTGATAGATAAGACTTGGAATAATGTTTTTCATTATTATTAATGATTAATAAAATAAAGTGAATGGCTATGCCATAGAAGCCAGTCATGGGGATAATCGCGAATTGCATTTTCGATAATCACTGGCATTTGAGCTGCGACATCTTTAGCCGCAACAGGAGAATATATTTTGATTTGCAGCCCATTTTGATAATACAAATGGTAGAAAATAACCTGCGCTGAAATCGCGTTAGATAATCGTATGACTCCATTGTGGAGTTTGGCTGGACGATTAAATAATTGGCATGATAATTTACTCGACATCCCTTCTTCGGTTTGAATTGTGTAATCAGGGGTTATATCAGGAAAAACAATCATGTTTTTCTGACCTGTCGCCGTTTCTGTCATTAACGTCATTAGGCTGCTGGCCAAAGATTTATTATCTTGATGAATTGAACAGTAAGATAAATTGACAGCACCTAGTTCCCGAGCAGACATATTATATTTTTGTTGTTCAGCACTAGAGGAAACAACAACGGTGGCACTGCCTGGTGTAACACCCGCGCCGACCATAGTGGCAAGAACATCTGAAACCATATGTAGGGGGGCAAGAACAATGGGCTTTTTTTGCTGATGAAGGGGTTCGACAACGTTATTGAGAGCGAGCGTACAAGCTTGAACTTGAGCAATAATATGGCGATTTTGTCCCCAAGTTGCTGCTTCTTCTAAAATAAAGCGACGAACTGCAATCCAGCTTGCATCAATATAGCCGTTAGTTTTCATTAAACTGCGGAAATTCTCGGTGGCAACTTTATTATGATTCTGATATTTCCGTCCCAAGATCCCCATACGAGCAAGACCTCGAGATATAACGAATATTGATGCGATATTGCCGTGATGCAGTAAAAAGCGTAAAGAGCTCAACGCACTATGGCTGAGCTTTTCATATCCTTTTTTAAACGGCATCAAGCAATTTTTCGCGCTGAAAGCCGTCCAAACAATTAAAAACTGAATCACTGTGACTCCTTTTTACTTTTATCTAGTAATTCAATCATGTAATCAGCAAACTCAGGAAAATCGCGATCTTGATAAACCACATAACGTTTATTAATAATAAAAGCGGGGGTGCCAGTAATTTGATAATATTTAGTGATATCAGCCATATATTTGAGTCGTTCTTGGACTGCCTGACTTTGACTGACTTTTAGATATTCAGTGACATTAATATCATTTTGCTTTAGCCAATTTTCGAGTATGTCTTTTTTAGCTAACTCAATTTTTTTATTAATTACAGAATCATATAGACTTGAACGTAATTTAAACTCTATACCCATTTCTTCTAATGTTGCAAAAATAGGCGCATAAGCGGCTAGCCCTTCACCGTTAGTGATTGTCAAATGGATGACTTTAAATGTGGCATTTTCAGGTAGTGTCTTTACAAATTTACTAATATTTTCATCATTAATTGCACAGTAATGACAACCATAGGATAAAACTTCGATAATACTGTTATCTTCTTTTATTGGGCTTAATAAAACTTGTTCAGTACTAAATTCAAAAAAAGAAGAATTTTGATTGTCATCATTTGAAAATGTTTTGAAGACAAAAATATGATAGAACAAAACCGTTATGAGGGAAGACGCAATAATAACAAATAGTGTATAAAGAGTAAGGGTTTTTGGTTTGAAATGCATATTCATAACAGTTAATTCCATTCTTTTATGAAAATACATGGAGATAAATCCCCATGTATATATTAATTAAATAAAACTAATTAAATCTTATGGTGCGATTGGGCCTGCACATTTAGCATCATCAGCAGTTTGAGCTTGGTAAGTTTTATTACCATGCTTGTCAGTACATGTTGTAATTAGCTTACAAGATGAAACACCACCAACAATGATTTTTTCATAAGAGTCTGAACATACTTTACTTGTTCCACCAACGATATTTGCAGCTTCAGTAGCATTTAACTTTTTCATTTTGTTTCCTTTTTAAATGTATATTAATTAAATAAAACAACACTCTATTGATAAACGATTTACCAATAAATTCTTACAATTCTATTTCTGATATGAAGGTTTCTATAAAAACAATCAATTCTGTCTAATTAATTAAATTAATTTGTTCAATTCGTTCATCTTTAATAAATAGCCATTTTGCTTTTTTATAAATTTTTTTAGCTTTTTCTTTTTGATCTAACTCATTTAAAACAAGTATCCATGAATAATAAACATTAGCATCAGGGTATTTAAGAGAGTAATCCTCTGCCCAAATGTCAAATAGTTTTAAATATTTATTATCATGTGTTTCATTATAACGTAACAGATATCCCATATTTAAATCATAACAATATCGATCAGCTATTAATAAATAGCTCCATTTGTTGTTAGCAGGATTTGACATTGACAATATTGATTGACTTCCTGTTTTTTCAATATAAGTTAAATGTTGTTGTGCCTGCAACGTTAAATATAATAATGTTATTGAAAATACGCCACCTAATGCCAATATACTCCTTGAAAAAATAGCAATTGGTTTATAAATTATTTGTTTTTTTAATGAAACATCGGTGCACCGTAATAATAATATCAAAACTATTCCATGTGGCGTTGATAGCCATAATGGAAACTCGGTCATAATATGAATAAAAATAGGTAAAGCTATTACTAGATAAATATAATTTTGGCTTCGTAATGAAGATCGTAATAAATAAAAAACACCTAAAGTTATGAAGCATATACCGAGAAGCCCAATTAATCCACCTTCAACCATCCAACGCAATATTTCATTATGGGGGTGAGACATTGTGCTTTGACTAGTACTAATTAAATTACCACCAAATCTCTCTAAGAAAACTGATTCAAAACTACCAACTCCAGTTCCCCATAAGAAATTTTCACTAAATAGAGATAAACTATGTTGCCATAAAACCCAACGAATATGTGATGTATGTAACTTCATTTCAGAAACATCAGAAACGTTAAGCCCAATTTTAATTATATATCCTAAAATAAGTCCAATAATAATTGAAAATAAAGCGAGTAATATTTTTTTACGATAATATCGTGCAAAAATAAAAAAAACAATTAAAACTAAAAATAAACTTAAATAACCTGTTAATGATTGTGACAAAGGTAATACTGAACTCATTAAAATGAGACTTATCATAATAATGCTAAGAGAATACCAAGTATTTTTTTTAATTTTAATTATTAAACCAACTGCACTTGCTATTCCAACACAAATAAAACTAGAGAAAACATTTACTTGTTGAAATATACCATATGGGCGTTCACCCGATAATGGCGGGTAAGAAAACCCAGCTATAGGTAATAGATTAAAAGTCTGAACTATGGCTAGTGTACTTTCGATAACGCTAGCTAGTAATATTCCCCATAATATAATTTCGGAGTCAATTTCTGAGAAATTGATTTGCATTAATAATTGATAGAAAACCAATATCCCTAATATCCAGTATGCTGTTAAATAGGCACTTTGTCGATAAGCATCTGGTGAAAAAAAACAAATAAAAATGAAAACAATTAGGCCGATAGAAATTAAATTGCTCGCTGTTGAGTAAAATAGGGTAGTTCTTTTTAGTTGGATGATACTAACTAAAAAAATAAATAAAGCAATACTAAAGTTACTAATTATATTTAATGGCAATGATAAACCTGAACCACCTAAATTAGGTAGATATATATGTAATATCACACCAAAAAAAATAAGCGTGAGAAAGAGTGTCACCCAAGGGTAACCTAGTCTTTTATTATTAAAATTTGTTTCTATTAAATTCATGTTATTATTTTTAATTATTATTGATAATTTAAGGTGTAATATGCCGTGCTATAGAAATGTCCATAGGTAATTGTTTCATTTGCTAACGCTTCTGGTTCAGCTTGAATATAAGCCTTAAATTTAATTTCAGTATTATTGTCTGTAAGATTTTGTGCTAATGAAGGTGCATTCAATTTAATTGATGTATCATTTTGATTTAGCAAACCAATACCAATCCCACTTGCTGTGCTTTTATTATTAATGGCTAAATGGTCAGGAAGATCTTGATTTTCTATTCCATTAAATGTCACTGTGACTGCTTTAAATACAGAAGTATTACAACTTATTAAGTGTATAGAAAAAGGCAATGGTTTTGATTTGCCATTTAAATAAAGCTCCTTGACAGATACTTGCTCAAAATCAACAGGTATTTCTTCACTTCCTGGTGCTATTTGACAGGGTGTGACAACAACTGTTCCTGAAAAAGAGTAATTACCTGTATTAATATGTGAAGTACTTGCAATGGCATGGCCAGAGCCTAATATAAAGCCGCAAATTGCGCCAAAATATTTTGCACGAATTATTTGTTTATAATTTAACATGCTATTAGCTCCTTATTGAAATTCAGCAAGAATAGTACCCGTTGCTGTAAATTCACCATCATCTACCGTACTTCCGGGGGCTGCAATCGGTGCTGCGGTTAAATTCCAAGTACCTTGATTGTTTACAAAGTTAGGTACTTGATAGGCTTGGTTGGGCTTAACCACATTTCCCATAGAATTATCTTTAATGACAATGCCTAAGTTTGTACGTTTAATACCATTTTTTAAGGTACCGAAATAATCTGAATTAAATTCAGCATGACCTGAAGCTCCTGGCAATAGTGATAATTTGATATTTAAGTCACCAGTTGTAAAACTACCTCCTGAGCATTTCACTGGTATCGCGAAAGGTTGTAGGTAATTTGTTCCATTTAATTGTTCACTGGTATTCGCAACATCACCAAACTTTATATCAATAGGATTTCCGTTATTAATTATGCAACTATCTGCAACGGTAATAATACCTGCCCCTAATACCACACGGGTTGACGGTATAGCGGCGTAAGAAGTTCCGGCATTATCTTTTCCTTTTTTGGCAAAAACTTGTACTAGCTCCGCTTGATTAATGGTAATTCCATTAATAATTGGTTTTTTTAGTCGGAATGTTACTCTTCCATTAGAACCTGTTTGTAATGTTGTCGCATAGTCACGGCTATTCGTACTCGTTGGTCGGCATTCCATTGGATCGGACCCTCCGTTCCAAAGATTTGTCATAGGAACTGTAATATGTTGGTTTACCAGTCCACCAATCTGGATTTCAACTTTTACATCAAAATATTCGTTGAGACTTAAATAACCCGGATTTTGCATTGATTTTGGAATTGTTGATGTCAAATCAAACGTCATTCCAGAGTCAGGATCTGTATTACCAGGCCCCCCAGGTTTCATATAAGTATCACAATAAATATTAAAATAAGGCGTGTTACCTATATTGAATGTAAATACGGTTTCTGCGTCTTTTTCATTAACCAAAAGCTGATTATTCATCTGCGCTTCAAAAGTATAAGTTCCGCCGTCAGGAATAACAGCGCCATGGGGATATCCTAGTGCTCGCATAGGTAATAATGCGGTTGTTAGAAAACCAGTTATAATGACGACACTTTTAAAATTTTTATTTTTGAGCATAGACATTTTTATAAATACTCCAGTTTTAACCTAACTAACCCGTTAAAGTTACCTGCTGTTACTGTTTGCCCTGTCGCTTCTAATACTGCATTTAGTGTGATGTTATTATCTCCAGGTTTAATAACCCAAGAGGCTTTAGGTTGATTTAACATTAAATTTTCATGATCCTGACTGAAAATACGCAATCCAGCCCCTTTCACATCACCTTTAATACGCACTAAATCAGAATTAAAGAAATCAGGTTCTCCGGTGATACTCAATGAAACAGCACTTTCTCCCGTGAGATAGTAACGTTTACCGTCTTGAGTGGCTTCGCCCGCAGAATTAACAAACGATCTCGATGCTCCTCGTTGACAGTCTTTAAGCCGTATATTAAAAGTGACTGGCGCGCTTCTATCACCAATTCGATGAAATGTTCTTGCATTTATTTCACCTAAATCAACATATTGCTCCTGTGTGCTTAACTCGAGAACACAAGGTGATGCATATATGCTTCCTTGGAAATGTACTTCACTGTGTACGTCAAGTAAGGTTTGACGAGACGTTTTATCATCTGCAAGTTCAGCAATTGCACTGGCACTACTTACTCCGAGTAACAAGATCCCTAAGTGTTTAATTTTCATGTTAATACTCCTAGCGTGGTTGTTGCTCGGTTGGTAATGCCTTGCATGTATTTCCACTACAACTGTATTTCAGTTCAGGATGTCCGCCATAATCGTTCACATACATCATGGTAAAGCTTTCTGCCGCACCATTTACTTTGATATCTAAGTGAGATTTAGGCGCAATCATGACACCTGGGAAATCGGTAAGTTTCTTTCCACCCTCGGCCGTTAATTTGTTATTTAAACTAATTATGGTGACGTAATAAGGTGTTGGATTTTCTGCTCGCCAATTATTTCCCTGTTTGTTGAACGTAACTTGATTTTGCCAAACTGCACTTTTTGATTTTGGAATAACGGCGGTTGGTCGATAAAATAGTTTGATACGTGACTGCATGGCCAGCTGTAAAACATTGGCTTTATCGGGTTTTGGTGGAACTTCACGAACATTTAAATAAAATAAACTTTCACGATCTTGTGGTAATTTATTGATCTCATTTGTTTTTGAAACGCGAGCGACGCCTTTTTGTCCCCCGTTAATTCGTTGTAATGGTGGCAGTACAACTAAGGGCGATGTAATTTTTTTACCTTCAGCATCTTCAACCCATGACTGTGCTAAAAATGGAATACTTAAACTTGTATTTGATAAATTCGCACTTGTAGAAGTCTCTGCTTCCGTAATAATAATTCGTGTTCTATCAAGTGAAATACCAGCATATGACTGATTAACACCTGCCATGATGACTAGCAAACCACCGACCCATTGATTTATCTGAATTGCCATTTTTTATATCCTATATAAGACTTGTTCTGATCGTCGTTTTATTATTGGCAAGGCAGCAGAACTGACATACCAGAATCAATTTGTGCAGGTAGCTGAACTTTGCATTGTGCTTTTCCACCCCAAGAGACGGTTAACGTTTCTTTAGGATTTACTGCCATCAAATAAGACAGCCCATTTTCCATTACCATGGCAATATTGATGCCATCAGCATTGGTTACATCTGCGCCAAAAGGAGGAACGGTGTCGTTATAACGGATTGTTGCCACTAATTTTTCACCTTTTGCTACATCAAACCGCTGATAACCAATTGCGCCTTCCGTTAATGTTGATGTCGCAATCGCTTTGTTGGTATCAACATCACTGTTTAGTTTGTCCACATCAATACGAGTATCAAAACTGTAATAGCTCACGATATCGGGAACGACTGATATACCTTTCCAGTTAGTTCTGGCTTTTTCATGGTTAAATGGCACGCCGCCAACACCATTGGTATCAACCATAATTCTTGCCGTATTGCTTGTTGCACTACTGTTATGCAGCGCGGCACCATAGCCCGTAGCGGTAAAACCACCACGGAATGTTCCGTTAAGTGATGCAGATTGTCTTTCTTGATAGCTGACGTTGGTATTGACTTCAGCAAGTTGCGTTCTTTTTTGATAATAGCCATCGAATTGGGCAC
Organism: Providencia sp.; assembly: GCF_003533305.1. Lineage (GTDB taxonomy): Bacteria > Pseudomonadota > Gammaproteobacteria > Enterobacterales > Enterobacteriaceae > Providencia. The sequence goes on from NZ_DOEH01000018.1 coordinate 26,904, forward strand.
GGTCGTCACCACTTCTACCGGCTCTAATTCGCCATAAGTTATTGAAATCTCTATTGTCACTATATGACAACATATGGCTTGTTTTACTACCACTGTTCTGTAAATCATAGCCCGCCCAACGGCTATCACCGACAGGGACTGAAACCGATAGGGATAGGCTATCATCGCGTTTTCCACGATATTCAGAGCGATAGGCTGAAATATTTGTTGAGATACCATCAATTTCCATAAAACGGAATGTACGACCAACAGATAAGCCATATCTATCTTGGGTTGTTTGATCCCAAAAGGTTTGACGGGTATAGGTTAAGAATACGGTTGTTCGCCAGTCTGCTTGGTCAGCCCAAAATGTTTTATTTGCGGTAATGGTATACATCTCTTTTTGACGACCAGTACCTAAATATTTATTTTCACGCTCATCTAAATATTGAGATATTGTCCGAAATTTATCCTGTGAGAAGCGATAACCGGCAAATGTAATAGTACTGTTAATTTCATCAAATGATTTTGAATAGCTGAGTCGAAAAGATGAGCCCGTTTCAGTGTTGTTGCCCGGAATCCGACTAATAGATTGTGTGATATCAGCAGACAGTGCACCCAAAATAGAGAGATCTCGCCCTAAGCCTGCGGATAGTGCGGTATAGTCTTTGCCTGCAAACAATATTCCACCAATAACTGACCAGTTATTACTTAATCCCCAAGAGAAATCACCTGTTGCAAACATGCTACCTTCAGGCTTGTGGTTAAAGCGTGATGGTTTACCCGCCGAGATGTTATAGCGGATATAGCCAGGCCGAGTTAGATACGGAATATTTGCGGTATTAACTTGAAAGGTCGAAATATCGCCATCATCACCTTCAACTTTTACATCTAGCGTTCCGCGAATTGAGCTTTGTAAATCTTGAATACTAAACGGGCCGGCGGGAACGGTTGTTTCATAAACCACTCGTCCTGCTTGGCTAACAATAATTTTTGAGTTACTTTTGGCAATTCCATTAATTTGTGGTGCGTAACCGCGTAAATTAGGCGGTAACATACGTTCATCACTGGATAAGTTAAATCCGGTATAACGAATAGTGTCAAAGACTTGAGAGTTAAGATAGATTTCCCCTAACGTCAGTCTTGCTGCCATATGGACTAAAGGGCGATATGCATAGAATTGATTCCAATCGAATTTTCTGTCGCCACGTTCATTATAATTAGCCTGATAGTCTGCCCTGAAACGCCATGCGCCAAGGTTGAATCCAGTTTGGCCATAAGCAGATAATGAATGTTTATTGGTGTGTGTCGTTAAAGAACGTGCAACTGTCCCAGATAAATTATAGTCAAATAAGATACCGGATACGCCAGTATCCCAACGTTCAGGTGGTACCCAGTTTGGGTCCGAATATTTCATCCACGCCTGTGGCATAGTGATATCCAGCTTTCCTTCTGAGTTATTAATTTTCGCACCAGGAATAACTAAAATATTCGAACATTCTGGCGATATGATTTGAATTTTCTTTAATGCATCTTCTTGAAGTGCGAACATTTCAACTTGTTCATGTGTAAAACAAGCTAATGTTTTTTCACTATTTTGTGGATCAGTAATATAAGTTATTTTTTGTTGAGATAATGATTGACCGTTAATATAAAGGTCTAATAAATAGACTCCAGGAAACACAAAGTTATCTTTAGAAAAACGCGTTAAATCAATATTACTTCGATCGCCAACATCTAATACATCTGTATTAAATTCGACGATATCATCAGCGAGGAGATTTGAGGAATAACAGAGTAATGCAATATATATTGCAAATAACCTTTTCATCTTAATTATGTTTTTATTAAAAATAATCATTATATTTACTCTGTATTCACTGGCAATGTTGGAATTAATTTCTCATGAGCTTATGAGATAAAATAAATTTTTAATTTTTCTTCTAAAAATAATCCATTCTAAATCGTAGAGTTGCTGCAAACTCACCTGCCTTTATATTTTTTTGATAAGCAATAAGAATCGCAGTGAAGTTCAAGCTATCACGTCCTTCAAGTAAGGTGTAATCCGGCATTTTTGTATTAAGGCTTAGGATTTCTCCATGATAATCTCGTAATTGAATTCCAAATCCTTCAGACTTTCCATTAACTCGAAGTAATTTATCACTATCAACTGATGTTCCCATTATTGTTATTTGAGCTCGAGATGCGCTACCTTTATCTGCTGAGGGAAGTGTGCAGCCAATTAGTTTTATTTGAAATTGTTTACTTACAAGTAAATTAGCCTCTGGTGTAATTTCTCTTGCACTAATTTCACCAAAATCAATCCAAAGATCTCGGCTATTAGGATCAATTGTGCATGAGGCTTCTATTAGTTCGCCATGCATAATAATATCACCTGGCGTGCTATTAATTGTTACTCCCCAACTTAATAAAGGTAACAATAAATGAGAACCTAATGCTATTTTTATAACTCGCATTATCATGGGGATACCATATGGCTATATATCAAGTTTTATTATTGCGGAGTATTTAATACTCCGCACATTTTCATAAAAACGAGCTACAGCTTATTGATAGTTGATTTGGAAATTAATCGTTGAATCAAAGTTACCTGGCGTTACTGCATTAGATGCATTATCAGCTTTTAGATAAGCAACGAATGGAATTGATGTTTTACCATCAGTTAAGTTAACTGCTGTAGAGGCAGTTCCCCAAACAACATCTTGATTGCCATTGTCTCTTAAACCAATACCTGCGCCACTTGCTGTACCTGAAGTAAATGCGGCTAAGCTAGCATCGTTAGGGTTCACTGTTGATGGTGTATATGTCACTGTTGCTGTTTGTGCTACAGTGGTATCACAGCCTTGCAGGACGATATCTTTTTTAACGTTACCTGCGCGTTCACCATTTTTTAGGTTTGCTACTGGGATTTGATAAAAATTAACTTTTACTGGGCTTGATTCTTCACTTAGACCACATGCAGAGTTGACTAACTCACCTGTAATTTCAATCGTACCGTTAGTTGGTGTACCCGTGTAAGCCGCCATTGTTGCAAAAGAAGCAAAGCCAGTTACGAATGCAGCAGCCACGACTATTTTATTCAATTTCATGATTTATTAATCCTATATGATGTTTATTTTGTGATGATTGTTATTAATAACAACTTTAGATAAAAATAAGCATTAACAAAAATTAATTAATGATAATCTTTAATAAAGTTGTCATTTTATTTTCTATTTTTAGAGTCTACAAAACTGATCTTATTTAACAATACCCGTCTTGGGTGTAATAATAGATTTTATAAATTTCATCGCCATAATTTTTTAGAATCTTGACCCAGTACAGATAAATAGGTGGATTCATTTTTTATGATATATTTTAGTCTTTCGTTATCATGTTTATCGATAACAGTATTAAAAAAATCTCTCCATGATTTATTAAATACGGTTAATATCGTATCCATCATTTCAAATGTTAGCTTAGTTTTCCCTGTTTCATATCGAGATATTTGTTGTTGGCTAACATTTAGCATTTTTGCCAGTTGACCCCCTGTTAGGTTTTGCTCTTTTCTTATTCCTCTTAAATATAGTCCCACTTCTTTATTTATTCCGTTAGAAAAATGAACCATTTGATTAGAAAAAAAAACCATTTTAATTGACCTTTAATTTAAATAACTAACCTCAGACGCCATATGAAATTTTCATTAAGTATATTGGCGGTTATTTATTTTGTATAATAGATAGTACGAATTGATTGATATTAAAAAACATTATCATCTTAATGAAATGAAAAAGTGTTACAGGAAAATGAATGAGTTAAAAATATAAATCATAGATAACAATGAGTTATATTTTTCATATCTAAATAAAAGTAGATGCAATTTACATTTAGATACAATGTAAAATACAGACACACAAATTCAACTCGTTTTATGTTTAATTTGATCAAAAATAATACAAATGCAAGCTAGTAAATGTCACTAGTTACTCCAATTACGAGTTTATTATTTTATTTGTTTTTTTTTAAGACTTATCCTACTCAGACTACAGGTTAAATTTTCAATGAATTATCATGGATTATTATAAAAACAAGTAATTTGTATGGGTATGTCAATGGCTTGATTGCATCTTAATTGGATTGTCATTTTGAGGCGTGTAATTTATAAATGAGATAAGTTAGGGGTGTATCGGTATCAAAATCTCAGTGTGGGTGTTTATTTTAGTATTAAGTTTTATTTAGATATTGAACAATTCTAGTTTTTAGCTTTTTCCTTAACAGGGTCTCTTATTAACTGATTATTTATAATATTGAAGGTACTGGTTTCATCGTAAAAGTATTGTCGCTTTGAACTGTGGGCAAAAAAAAAGGAAAATGAAGTCACATTATGCTTCATTTTCCTGTTCACTACCCTTTCAGGTAGGCGTTTATCTAGAATTTATTGGTGTTTAGTTCCCTGAAAGTGGTGTGTAGCCATAACGAATAGTTTCAGGTTGATCAAGATGGATCTGCGTGATGGCAGGTTGAGTGCAAGCGATCACGCGGCCATCACGAATAGAATAACGTACAGGAACTTGGCGACGTAGAGCATCAAAGCCATTTTCTGCGGGTAGAATAAGTAGGCTTGCGCGTTTACCTTCACTCACACCATAATCTTGTAAATTCAGTGTTCGTGCACTGTATTGTGTAATAAGTTTCAGCCCATCATTAATTTGGTCATAGCCCATCAACTGGCAGACATGCAGCCCCATATGCAAAACTTGAAGCATGTTGGCTGTACCCAGTGGATACCATGGGTCAAATACATCATCATGACCAAAACAGACATTAATATCTGCGGCTAACATTTCTTTGACTCGGGTGATCCCTCTGCGTTTAGGGTAGGTGTCAAAACGGCCTTGCAGGTGAATATTAACCAGTGGGTTTGCGACAAAGTTAATGCCAGACATTTTTAGTAGGCGAAATAGGCGAGAGGCATAGGCACCATTATATGAGTGCATTGCAGTGGTATGACTAGCAGTAACGCGAGCGCCCATACCTTCGCGGTGTGCTAGGGCGGCAACGGTTTCCACGAAACGTGATTGTTCATCATCAATTTCATCACAATGCACATCAATCATACGATCGTATTTCTGTGCCAGTGCAAATGTTTTATGTAGAGATTCCACACCGTATTCACGGGTAAATTCAAAATGTGGAATTGCGCCGACAACATCAGCACCCAAACGCAATGCTTCTTCTAATAATGCCTCTCCGTTTGGATAAGACATGATGCCTTCTTGTGGAAAAGCTACAATTTGCAGATCTATCCATGGTGATACTTCTTGTTTGACTTCGAGCATGGCTTTGAGCGCAGTGAGTGTGGCATCGGACACATCAACGTGAGTACGGACATGTTGAATGCCGTTGGCAATCTGCCATTTTAGTGTTTTCCAAGCACGGGCTTTAACATCTTCATGAGTCAGTAATGCTTTGCGTTCTGCCCAGCGTTCAATCCCTTCAAATAGTGTGCCGGATAAATTCCAGCTTGGCTGGCCCGCGGTTTGGGTGGTATCAAGATGAATGTGGGGCTCTATAAATGGAGCGATAACTAAACCGCCCTCGCCATCAAGGCCTTCAGGTAAAACTTCATTGGTAGGTTGCGGGACAATCGCCTGAATTTTTTGGTTATTAATATCGATACGCCATAAGCCATCACGTTCCGGTAAACGGATATTATGTATATGTTTTATATTATGATTAAGCACGGGTTATCTCCGGGTTGATGACATGACGACGATTAAGCAGTGGATTTAGAACAGCATAACTTAATGCGCCACCAAGGACAGCATTTACAGGAACAATTCCTGGTAGCCAATGGCCTGCAATTACACCAACGGCGACAGCGAGTAGTGCGCTAATATTGACATCACGCATTTTGCTACAATCAAAGGTGTCATAACGGTGGCGATACATTAAGTAGTCCATAATAATGATCCCACCAATTGGTGGAATAGCCGCAGATAAAAAAGTTAGCCAACTAATAAAATTGTTATAAAGCCATAGCGCACATAGGGTACCGATTAAGCCATTAATAATAGATAAGGTTTTGCTAGATAGCCCTGTAATATTGGCAAACCCCAATCCTGAAGCGTAAAGTGCATTATCATTTGTGGTCCAAATATTAAGCCCAAGAACAATAATTGCTGGCAATAAGAGCCCTTGTGCAATCATGACATCTGAAATATCTGCCATACCGAGTGATGCAGCGCCAGCGGCACCAAAGATAAACATTAATGAATTACCGAGGAAAAATGCCACTATTGCAACGAGTACTGCAATTTTTGGCTTGCGTCCGAAGCGAACAAAGTCTGCGGTTAAAGTACCAGCACTGACAAATGAGCCAACAACCATTGCCAAGGCTAAGTTAAAATCGATAGGTTGTGCGGGGACAATGGAAACCAAGGTGCTCATGCCGCCCACACTGGTTACTGCAAGATAGACAGAGTAGCTGCCGAGGATGGCAATTGCCGGTACAGCAATAATTGATAGTACGGTCAGTGCGGAAATCCCAAAAAAAACAGTTACTGTCATCAATATTCCAGAGACACCGATTAACCAATTAATATCCCAACCGGTGGCTTTTCCTACTGGAATGGCAAACATCGCGACACCAACGCCGAACCAGCCAACTTGTGTACCGCCGAGTAAGAATGATGGGAGCCAGGAACCTTTAATACCGAAGGAGTAACGCGCGAGAAGGTGAGTTGTGAGGCCTGTTTTAGATCCGATGAAACCAAGAGATGCGGTATAGATACCAAGAATAAGATTACCGATAAGAACTGCGAGGAAGAAATCATTAAAACTGAGACCGGTACCGAGTGCGCCTCCGGTCCACATACTGGCGGAAAAGAACGTTAAACCTAGCATCACAAAGGTTAATGCTAGTCCGCCTTTTCTCGCGGATATGGGCACAGGCCCATGACTATAATTTTTATCTTCAGACAAAATTACCTCCCATTTCGATTAGCAGGCCAAAAAATTCGAACGGAGTTTATAGATGAATAAAATAAAAGCAAATTATTTCGCACATAGTTTAATACAATTAATGAATCGCTAATGTGACGATTTTATATCTTTATATTATATTAATTGAGTTAATAACGTTAAAAAATAGATCAATATTTTGGTATTGAGAACTATTCTAATTAATCTGGAAATTATTTTAAATTTACTCATGATATAGGAATGAATTTTTTAATATATTCATCTTAATGTGCGAAACAATTTAATTTCAATATTTCATAAAGTAAATTTAGATCACAAAATAATAGCAAATTTTATTTTTAACTATAAAAATTGATTTCACTCAATTAAATAAAACCATTGAGGCTCACAATGGAATGTGACACTAGGGATTTTATTTCATCACTCCAATTAACTTCTAAGCGTGACGCTATAATAAGAAGAGGATATTTTATGATAATGCAAATTATCGCAGGGCTAGTCATTTTTTTGACAATCTATTTATTAATAAAGAAATATGAAACTCGAATGGTACTCATTGCAGCTGGATTAGTACTTTGTATTATTAGTTTAACACCAATGAGTGCGCTCGATGCTTTTAGTGAAAGAATGGTGTCGGCCCCATTAATACAAGCGATTTGTTCGAGTATGGGTTTTGCCTATGTAATGAAATACACAAAGTGCGATAAACACCTTGTTTTAGTTTTATCTAATTTATTAACTAAATTAGGCTTTTTTCTTATTCCAGCCGCTGTCGTTTTAACCTTCTTTATTAATATTGCGATTCCATCGGCAGCGGGCTGTGCCGCAGCAGTTGGCGCGACTTTGATTCCATTATTGATTGCAGCCCGCATCCACCCTGCAATTGCAGGCGGTGCGGTATTATGTGGCACCATCGGTTCAATGCTGAGTCCGGGGTTATCACATAATCCTTTTGTGGCGCAAATGTCTAACATGAGCATTGTGGATTTGATTGCTCGTCATGGTCCATATAGTCTGGCTGTCGGGGCGATAGGTGCAGTTTCATTGTCCATCGTGGCATTGGTAAAAAAAGAGTACAACATTAAAGTTGCTGTAAATGATAATGGTGGGGCAGCTAATTCTGTTGAAAGTGAAGCTGCTGAGCGTCCGAATTATCTTTATGCAACCGCACCATTCATTCCATTGATTTTATTACTATTACCCTTTATTGATTCACTAAAAGCTTACCAAATCACGGTACCTGCAGCGATGCTAATTGGCGCAATCTATGCATTAATTATCACGCGTACTAACCCATCAATTATCACGAAAGAATTTTTTAAAGGAATGGGCAATGCCTACGGAGATGTGCTCGGTATCATTATTGCTGCCGCTGTTTTTTCTGCTGGGTTAAAAGCATCTGGTCTTATTGATTCATTTATTGGTTTTCTGATCCATGCCCCTGAATTTGCCCGTTGGGGCGGGACGTTAGGTCCATTCTTGATGGGGATGATAACTGGATCTGGGGATGCCGCCGCTTTTGCATTCAATGAAACTGTGACGCCGTTTGCTCAACAATTTGGTTATGAAATACCGGATTTAGGCATGGCTTCAGCTATTTCTGGCGCATTAGGACGCACGATGTCACCACTGGCAGGCGCAACAATTGTTTGTGCTGGTTTAGCTAATATCAACCCAATGGAAATAGCCAAAAGAACGGCACCCGGTATGATCGTTGGTGTGATTTTTATCGCACTAATAATGCTTTAATATTAAGGAGATAGTATGTCTGTTATCACATTAGAACAACTCATAAAATGGCGTCGCGAGTTCCACCAATACCCTGAAATTGGTTGGTCTGAATTTTTGACAACCGCCAAAATTGTGGACCAATTACGCGGGCTTAACCTTGAAGTTAAGGTTGGTACTGATGTTATAAACCCAGAATATGCGTTTGGGCGTCAAAGGAGCATTGTTGATAAAGGGTTAGAAATTGCACGTAAACATAATGTTAGCGAAGAATTACTACAAGAAATGCAAGAGCTGACAGGCTGCGTAGCTATTTTTGATAGTGGAAAAGCAGGTCCAACAGTTGCTTTACGGTTTGATATTGATTGCGTCGGTGTGACTGAAAGTACGGCTGATGACCATCGACCAAAAAATGATAATTTCAGTTCTTGTCATCCAGGTGAAATGCATGCTTGTGGTCATGATGGGCATATTTCTATCGGTTTAGCCGTTGCTAATTGGTTAGTTGACAATAAAGATAAGTTAACAGGTAAAGTTAAGTTGCTATTTCAGCCTGCTGAAGAGGGGGTTCGTGGTGCTAGAGCTATGGCTGAAAGCGGGATTGTTGATGACGTTGACTATTTTTTAGGTTCTCACTTAGGTTTTATCGCAAATAGTGGTGAAATTGTGATTAATCCAACTCATTTTCTTTGTACCACAAAACTTGATTTTCGGTTTAAAGGCGTACCATCTCATGCAGGTGCTGAGCCAGAATTAGGATTAAATGCACTTGCTGGTGCTTGTCATGCCTCAACCCAGATGTTAGGTATATCTCGTCACGGAAAAGGAATGTCTCGTATTAATATTGGGGTATTAAAAGCAGGCGAAGGGCGAAATGTGACACCTGCTTATGCTGAAATGCAGGTTGAAGTTCGTGGTGAAAATGAAGATATTAATCGTTTTATGAGTGAAAATGCCATTCGTATGGCAGAAGGTTCTGCTCATAGCTTCAAATTAGAGATGGAAAGTGAAGTTATGGGGGAAGCTGTTGATCTAACAAATGACCAGCAACTCATTGATATATTAACAAATGTTGTTAATCAGCATACTGAATTAACCGGTATTGCAACGAGGCCTTTTGGTGGGAGCGAGGATGCGACAATTCTGGCTAAACGGGTACAGCGTTGCGGTGGAAAATCACTTTATTTTGTTGTTGGTGCGGATAGAACCGCAGGCCATCATCAATCAAAATTTGATTTTGATGAAAAAGAAATGCTAACCGCATATAACTTATATACGGGTTGCTTAACTTCTCTTTTATAATTCATTTAATATCTATATAAATGGCCGATAATATTATTTATTCTCGGCCATTATGTTTTTATGAATTAAAAAATATAATTTAATATATTTATTTTTCCATTAACATTTAATGATTATAGTAATCTGATACGTATTTTTCTTTGTCAGTAAGAAAATAAGTATTATTGCTATATATAATTAATGCTTTTATAGCTTATCGAAATGTGATGTTTAAGTGAGTTGAATTGTAATGTTGGTCTATTTTTATTCCCTGAGGTGATATGCTAGAAAATGAAGTTGAGCTAGTGTCTTAATACGATTTTTAGAGGGAAGCTTTTCTGTTCAAATAATGTTAATGAACAAATCGAATTGATAGTAAGCTCATTTTTTTCGCATAAATTTTATGTTTAAAATCGTCCTGTCTATCTAAGATGCTAGCTAATCCTATTTGCTTAATCAAATTTCTTAATGCAACTAAACAAACAGTTTGATATTGTCATCAGATAAAACAATCAAACTGCCCGTTTTGAAATGTTATCAGTTTGTTGTTAAACGGCTCATGTTGATTAAAAACTCACCTAAAGAATAAATATGAAAAATAATCCGATTAATTACATTTCTATTGGTAACCGATTACGAGCCTATCGTATTGCGGCGTCTTTAAAAGCGGAACAAGTCGCTGAAAATCTGGGTATTTCTAGAGCCGCAGTGTACCGTTTAGAAAAAGGTGAAATTGTCAAAATAGAAACACTCGAAAAACTGGCCGATTTACTCAATACTTCTCTTTCAAGCCTACTGGGTGTGAGCGCTGAATATTACTCTAGTGCTGATGGTTTTTTTGAGCGAATGCGCCAGCTTGAGGATTCATCGACAAAAATTTATGCACATTTTGAGCCATTTTCATATTTATTAACCTCTAAAAATTATGATAATTATCTTGCCAAAATGTTGATGGATTCCGATCTTGGCGTTGGGCTTTCGGAAAAACAACAATCAACACTTTCAATACTGGCTGAGCGGAAAAAAAAGGTTAATAACCAAAGCCCGCAATTATTTAATCTTATTGGCCTTCAATCAATTCAACGATTACTGCACTCGGGGTTAGTGGGTTCTTTAAATTTACCACCGAGTACGAAAATTGAGCGTATATTACAAGCTAGAAATGAACTTAAGCATCTTATTAATTTAATTGAAGAAAATCAAAGTTCAGTACATATTGCAATATCAATTAAAACCATTCCTTCAGTCACATTTCAAATTTTATATCACACCGATGGCTCATCATCTTTAGCGGTTAGCCCCTTCAGACTGGGGGAATTTCCTAATATCTCTAATGGAATAGCTTCAGTAACTAACTCTGAAGAAGCGATTTCCCGCTATAGGCAACTTTTTGATAATCTTTGGAATGATGCCGCTAAAGGTACGGATGCCATTAATTTACTTAAAAAAACCCTTGATGATTATTAATTATTGACTATTTTGCCAGTGTATACAGCGTATCTTTTAATAAATTTGCAGCGATAATAATATCGTTAAAGTCAGTAAATTCATCAGGATGATGACTGATCCCATCTTTAGATGGCGTAAAAATCATTGCTGTTGGAAATTTTTTCGCTAGGTTCATCGTGTCATGCCCAGCTCCGCTTAACATTGTCATATATTTAATGTCTTTTTCGATACAATGTTTTTCGATAATGTGGCAAATATCATTATTTAATTTAACCGGTAGTTCCGATGAAATTTCTCTAATATCAATAGTGACATTGTTATCCTGCTCCGATTTGCTAATCGAATCTTTCAAGCTATTGGTTACTCTTTTGATACTTTCAGATTCAATACCTCTGACATCGACTAAAAACTTTACTTCTCCTGGAATGACATTCATTGAGTTAGGATAAACATTCAATTTACCGATTGTTCCCACTGTGCCCCATACCGACTCTTTACAAGCAGCTCGATTCAAGTCATCAATAATTGCGGCGCTTGCCACAAGGGCGTCATGGCGTTGATACATCGGCGTTGCACCGGAATGGTCGGCGTGACCTTTCACTTGAACTGAATAGCGAGTTGGTGCCGCAATACCATTAACAATACCAATCGTTTTTTCTTCAAATTCAAGTCGTTTTCCTTGTTCAATATGCAATTCAACAAATGCAGAAAAATAGTCGTCAGATAATTCACATGCTTCTATTTCATTACTTTTATAGCCATTATTATCAAGCACTTCAAAAAAATTACTGCCTGTATCATCTTGATTTAATGCCCATTTATTTCTATCGACAGCGCCGAGTAGCACTTTACTGCCAATGCAGGAAAAACCAAATCGGCTTGATTCTTCTGCACGAAAGATAATCAGCTCAAGGTCTCGGGTTAATTGTTCAGGTTCAAATTGTGTTAAGGCGTAAAACCCAGCAAATACACCGAGGGCGCCATCATAAGCCCCACCATCAGGAACGGTATCAAGATGAGAGCCCGTGCCGACTGCGGGTAAATCACGACGTTTTCCAGATAAGCGGCAAAATACATTACCTATGGCGTCTTGGCGCACTGAAAAACCAGCTTCTCTCATTATTTTCATCATATAGTTATGAGCTGATTGATCTTCTTCCGTATAAGCGAGCCGAGTGATACCTTTGTTTTTAGGGGAAGCGCAAAATGTTTTTAGTTTTTCGAATAAATTTTCCATATCTTGTATCGAAAAATTTTGCTTATTCATGGATGACCTCTCACCTAAAATACTTATCGAGTAAACTGTCTAAAAAATGAGACTGCAAGGGTAAAAAATAAATAAACCAGTCTTATTTAAAACTGATTTATTTGTATTACTCTTTTTTACAAGCTAAAAATGGATAAGTCAAACACAGTTGTCTAATAATTGATATTATATGATTCTGATCAAAATAGAGAATAGAAAGCAATATGAATAAAGGGTTAAATTGGTTTTATAATTGTTAATATTCAATGTGTTGATGTACTTATTTTTAACTAAGGTGAATTTATTTTTGCATTTTTTCGATGAATTATCTGATGGTTTTTAAATGCTAATAGCAGCCTAACGGCTGCCATAGCATGATATTATCGACTAAATTCTGATGTGATTGATTTTAGCGAGGGATCACTAAAACAGGTTGGCCGATATCATCTAATAAATTACGAGTGACGGAAGTATTTAATAAGCGTCCTAGTGACGAAAGATGACGATGGGAAATAATCAATAAGTCACAGTTGAATAGTTTCATTTGTTCAGGGATCACCTCAATAGGTGTGCCAGCAGCCAATAAGCTTTTTACTTGAAAGCCCATTTGTTTTAATGCCTGAGTGACCAACGTGAGTTGCGCTTCTGCGAGCGCTTCTTCTCGCTGGGCAGCAGGGTATTCATTGCATTCATCGCTATCAGAACGCAATCCTGTCCGACTTAATGCAAAGGTATTGTCAATAACTGTTAAGACAATGACTTCTGAAATAGAGCCTTGTAAACGCTGCATATATTGTAAGGCGTTACCGCTATTGGCGAAGCTATCTACTGCAAGTAAAACTCTATCAATCATGAGGAGCTCCTGAGCTATGGCTTAAACTTTACTGTTAAATTCTATTTTTAGATTTTGCACTGCATTGCATTAATCACTTTTTTCATTGCAATTTGGACAATATATTTAAGATAAGTTACTGAGCTGATAAGCGATCTCCATTTAGGGTATTAATACTTACATCCGCAGACATACCTACGCGTAGTGCATTCATCATCGTTGTTTGATCTTTATTGTTATCAAAAATAATTTTCACCGGTATGCGCTGAACAATTTTAGTGAAATTGCCCGTTGCATTTTCGGGGGCCACGGGTGAAAAACTCGCGCCAGAAGCAGGGGCGATACTATCGACATAGCCTTTTAAGGTTTGACCTGGGAAGGTATCAATATTGATATCCACCTGCTGACCATGCGTAATTTTTTCCAATTGAGTTTCTTGGTAGTTAGCGATGATATAGAGCTTGTCTTGGGGCACAATGGCCATTAAAGCATCGCCAGGTTTGACAAATCCACCAATACGTAAGCTTTTCTTACCAATGATGCCGCTAATGGGGGCAGTAATTTGGGTATACGATAAATTCAACACGGCCATCGCCTGCTTAGCCTGTGCGAATTTTAACTCAGCATCACTGTCTGCTTGTTTAGCTTGCAGGACTTGCAACATGTTTTTGGCCGCTTTTAGTGATGCTTCAGATTGAGCGACACTGGCTGACATGGTGTAAACGCGAGTGGTTGCCTGTTGTGCGGCTTGTTGTGAGCCTGCGCCACTTGCTGCCATTTTTTGATAACGGGTATGTTCTTGACGAGCAAATTGAAGCTCTGCTTGTGCTGATTGTAATTGTGCTTGTGCTGCTGCAATTAATGCATTTTGTCGCGTAAGACTGGCTTTAGCATCATCTTGACGAGCAATGGCTGACTGTAACTGTGCCTTTGCCTGTGAAAGAGCGACATTAAATTCACGTTGATCAATTACCGCGAGCAACTCTCCTTGTTTGACCCATTGGTTATCTTGTACTAATACTTCGGTGATCACGCCCGCTATTTGTGGGGAAATACGTGAAATATCAGCTCGAATGTAGGCATCGTTAGTATTTTGTTTGGTGTTTTCAATAAAAAATTTATTGATGAGTAATCCGAGTACAACAGTAATAATTGCCAATATGGCTAAAGGTACTTTTCGATTAGCCATAAATTTGATTCCACTCATTTTTGATTCCTGAATATAAATGTCTAGACCGCCGCGACTGACCGCGGTGGATAAATTCGGGTTGGCATGAAGAAGATCAGCACGATAAGTAATAATGCTAATCCCGAAACCAACATATAAAGATCAGCGCTGGCCAATACATGACCTTGCTTTGTGGCTAATTGTGTTAATACGTCTACTGAGTTCTGTGAGGTTGCCCGATGAGCTGAACCAAAACTATCAGCGATAATGTCTGAATGAAAATCTGTGCGTTGGCGATTAAACAAAGCAATAGCGCCCCCTGCGGCAGTGGCAGCGAAGCCCTTGACGGCATTGAACCATGCCGCTGCAAAAGGACCATCCGTTGGTAGTAATCCTCCGGTGGCTAACATCAGTAATGGAATTACCGCCATGGGTTGAGCTATGGCTTGCAATAGGGAAATAGCGCGGAAATTGTCACCATTCCATTCAGGGGTTAGTTGGGACGCTAACAGGCAGGCGGTTGCCATTAATATCAAACTGATAGCTAACACCCAGCGACAGTCAACTCTAGGTGTATTACAAATTATGGCAACGATGGGTAAGGTAATTAATTGTGGCAGCGATACCCATAACATCATGTCGGACGTTTGTTCCTGACGATATCCTTGAATGACGGTTAAATAACCAGATGTAATATTAACTAACGACACCATAATTAATAAAACGCCACCGAGGGTAATTAATGAGAAAGAAAGATTTCTTTTACCAAGTAGCTGTAAATTAAAAAATGGTAATGGGTGGTACCACTCGTTAATTAAAAAGAGTGCTAATAATCCGAGACCGCCAATGAATAAAATATAGATAAGTGATGAGTTGAGCCAATCGAGACGCTCCCCTTGAGAGATCCCAATGGTCAACATAGCCAGCGCACAGCTTCCCAACAGTAAGCCGCGCCAGTTAAATTGTTTTAGGCGTTCTAAACGTAATGGGTCTTGGGGTAAGCCATAACCGATACAAATAGTGGCGATCGCCATTAAGGGTAAGTTCCAATAAAAATAGCCACTCCATCCCCAATGAAAAGCAAAAGCGGCAGCAGTAGCGCCGAATGTTGCGCTCCAGGCTGAAACCCAGCCGTAAGCACCTAATCCCAAAACTTTGATTAGCGGTGGCATAAAACGTAATACAACAGTCATTAACATGGGTGGTAATGCACCTCCCGCAAAGCCTTGCAAACTGCGTACTGCGAGTAAAATCGAATAGTGCTCCCCTAACCATGGTGTGATTAATCCGCCAATTAAATAAATTGAGCACATGAGCAGTGCAACTCGGCGTAATGAAAAGGTTGGCCAAAAGCAGGGCGTGAATCCTGATCCAATAACAAAACCAGTGACATAACAGGTAATAAGCCAGCTCCCCGTATCCAAGTTTAGTGACATGGCACCTTGAATATCAGCTAGCGCAAATTTACTGGCATTTTCGCCAATACCACTTGCCATAACGGCTAAAAAAACACCAAATAATCCCAACCAAGTACGACCGCTAATTTCTGTAGCACTGGTGAGCCATTTATTTTTGTAGTGCGGCGCAATAGATGCATCAACCATTCCAAACTCCCATCTCTCGCTCCTATTGTTTCAATCATTATTTTAAAAATGCCAAAGTAGTATCTAAACTTTTGTTGATTGTTTAAAATGAAATCATGTAAATAAGTTGTTGCATAAAATGCAATCCATTTGGTTGATGGAAAAAGGAGGCTCGATGCCGCAGAAAATTGATTTTAATTTGATCTATGCACTTAACTTGTTACTCGAAGAGGGAAGTGTGGGGGGAGCAGCAGAAAAAATGAATTTAAGTGCCCCAGCGATGAGCCGGATTTTAGGGCGGATCCGTGAGCAATTTAATGATCCGATCATGGTTAGAGCAGGGCGAAAATTGGTACCAACGCCACGTGCATTAGAATTGAAACAGCAGCTTAGTAGTCTAATAGCACAAGCAGAAGCATTGATTGAACCCAATGAAGCATTTAATCCTTTAAGATTGGAAAGAACATTTACGATCCGAGCGAATGACATTTTTATTGGTGCATTAGGTGGTGGATTGTTAGAAGGGCTGCGAGAGAAGGCACCGCTGAGTAGTTTAAAGTTTATCGCTGAAAGTGATATTGATGATGATGGATTGCGCAGTGGTAAAGTTGATTTAGTGATCGGTTCTTCGCAGAATTGGCATCCTGAAATCAAAGCTCAAAGTTTATTTACCAGTACCTTTCAAGCATTGGTGCGTCAAGGGCATCCGATTATTGGGCAGGTAACACCTGAGAGTTTGACCCATTATCCACATATTAGTGTTTCACGGCGTGGGTTAACGCAAGGGCCTATAGATGATGCACTACGAGATCTTGGTCTACAGCGGAATGTGGCGTTGACATTACCGGGTTTTCATTCAGCAATGATGCTGACGATGAAGTCGGATTATATCTTGCCATTACCGCGTCATGTGTTGCAGGGGGTTAAAAGTATCAATCTCCCACTCGTCGAGATTGATTTGCCTCTTGAATTAGAGTCAGTATTTATTGTTCAAGCTTGGCATCCTCGCTTGGATAGAGACTCTGCACATCAGTGGTTAAGACAAACTATTAAGCAGTTTTTTTTAAAGCGAGAGTAATTTAATGAGGATTATTCTTTTAATTTATGAATATTTATTATTCATATGATATGAAGATAATCTTTATTCTTATTTTTTGATTATTAGCTTATATAATTAAATTATATAGAATTCACAAGAAGCATTAAATTATCAGAAAAATTCTCAGTAATTGGTATAATTTTAGAACTCATCATGATCAACTCACCTTCTTTCTCTATTCTAACGCTGATGCCTAATTTACTTTGATTAATGATTAATTCTTCAGGAAGCTTGATGGCAAATGAAATACTGCGTCCAGCGCTTTGAGTTCTAAAGCTATAATCAATATTCGACTTGGCATGATTATCATTTTGTTCTATCGAAGTAAGAGAGAGTGTAATTGTGGAATTTTCAGGAATATCGATAGAGTGAGAATAGATATTACCTTTAATATGTTGAGCTGTATCTGCAATAAAATAAGTAGATAAAGGTGTGTGGCAACCAGATAGAATACAGGTTGTCATAAAAATAAATAATAAAAATATGTTATTTTTTAATGTATTAGTTTTTGACATGATTAATCTTCTTTGGTAATTAATAATTATACTAATGAGCGGCTAAATACTTTTTGGAAAAAGCATCTTACATATGAATAGACGTTTTTCTTTTCATCTCTTTTTGATAATATCGGCATTTCTGATTTTTCGCCGGTATAAAGTATGCCAATTCGAGGTAATGTCATAATTAGATTTTCATCTAATTCGACTTTTTTGAATGATTGACGTAACTGTCTGACTAATTTGTAATAGCTACTTTCAGTGACGATAGTTCCACGTTTTTCCCATATTTCATGCATGATTTCTCTTTTGCTTATTGTTTTAATAAGAACAAGCTTTAATAAACAAGATTCATTTTCTGAAAGATTGATAATTTTTTTTCCTCGAGAAAGTGTGCGTTTGAGCGGGTCATAAACAACATGCTCAGATAAGAGAACCATAGATTCTTTTTCATTATAGTCAGTGCTATTCATAGTATTTCCCACAAATATAGTTTGATTGAAAATTAATTATATACATCCTAACTGTCTCTAAAGTGGTGTTCAATATAAAAAAACGATGCTATATAAGATATCTAAAAAATTCAGGCGTTTTTTTATAATAAGACAAAGTGTATTGATGATGTAAATTTAAACTATATTTAGGGGTAATATATATCAATTTCTTATTTGTATTTTTTATATTTATTGATCTTTATCAAAAAATAAGGCTTAGTTTATTAAAAAAGTAAGCTAAACCTATTAATACTGGTCGGAGGTCTATTAAATAAAAAAATCATCCACTAAATTAGATTGGGCCAATATCATCGTCATCGTTGTCCCCTTCTAGAGTTACATTACTTATATTATGGTTAAGTTGATTCGTCAAAGGAATAGACATCAAACTGATCGACATATAACGGGATAATGCTTTAGTGAATTTTGTGTTTAATGATTGCATCTCAGGATCATCTGAAGATTGGAATGTTTGTGCTACACCAGCTACAAAATTTTGTTTTTCATCTTTGCCTAAATGGATCATGGTCTTAAATATATGGGCAAAAAATTCCTTCTTATCTTCTCTGGACTTTAGTTCACTAATGAATTGATTAATCTTGTTTTTTTCATTAGGGGATAGATTTATTTTGTCACTCTGGTACTGATTATTGCTTGCGGTTTTCATGCTTTTTTCCTGCCAAAGTGAGGTTATTTTATGTTGAATATTTTCAGGCTGTACCTGAGCATTATTCTGTACTGTGGTTGCCATTTTAATTTGTAGGTTGGTTTGCATCGTCATTTCTTTCTTCGGTTAAATTCATGAGCTCTATCAAATTTTGATAGGCATTTTTGCGTTCTTGTAAAATCTGACACTGTGTCGGTACCGAAAATACATGGGGTAAGATATTTTTTGTTGCAACCGAGGGGGAGAAATAAGTAATTTTATTATCGACCTCTAACGCGATGGTATTTTCAGTACTAGTTAATAATTTTAGGTCAGCACAATTTTCAGCAAAACGTGATTGTAGGTTTGCAGGAAGATGTAATGCTATATCGGCTGCTTTATGTTGTTGTTTTTCAAAATAGAGCGCCACAATTTCCTGTAGGCGATTATCAGCAAAAAAATCTGTTAGTAGCTTGGTAAGCTGACTTTCACTTTCGTGAGCTTTCTCTTGATACTGCTTTTCACTGGTTGCTAATACATTAATAAAATCGGCTAATAGTTGTTTAATACCCTCGTTATAGCCATGTTGATAGGCGGTTTGGTAGAGCGCTTCTTGTTCTTGTTTTGCTTGCTGATAATACTCATTGGCTTTTTTTTGAGCTTGTTGAGTGACGGCTTTGCGATACTTATCAGTACTTAATACTTGATGTTTGATTAAGACTTTTTCAGCAACGGTTTGCTTGATATCCGGGGGTGTTTTCTCTGACATAATGGCATGTTTCTTCAATAGTATTCCAAGGTAGCATCGTTTTCACTGATGGCGGTATAAGCTGCTGAGTTTCATGGCTAAACATATGTTTTGCGCGCAGAGTATAGGCCGCCCCAAAGGGGGCCAAACATAACAACAGCTGTTGTGCCCCAAGGGCAGTTAAAACTTGTGGAGGCGTTGATGGTTGGTTTTCTGATTGCCAAAGTGGGCGACTCAAACGAGTGTGAAGTGCTCGATATTGAGAAAGCTCCACCCACCACGGTAGGGGGTCTGCGTGTAATAACACGCCTAAACCTAAAGCAACTTCAGGAAAAAGTGCCCAATGTTGGGATAACACCTTTGGTAATAACGGCGTCTTTTCATTGGGCATAGGCAAAGAATACTGCTGGATTAATTGCTGATTGTGTTTTCTTTGTAAAACAGGCGGTAGGTCATGATAGGCCACCCCATTAAAGTCACTATGAAAATAACAACCAGGGGCCAGAAAAATATTCCCTTGCGTAATGAGAAGGTTATTCAGCGTTGCCATCAGCCTGTTTCTCCACATTATTTACAACAGATTTCTTTTTACCTTGTTGGCGAAAAAGTAATAGTAATGTTCCGCAAAGTGTCAAAATTGCGGCAATAATAGAACCGATTATGATTGGGTTAAATGAATATTCAGGTGCGGATTTTATTTGGTATTGCAGTGGTGGTCGATTGACTATTACGACGGAGACATTATCGTAGCTAGTTTCGGCAAAGCTACTGGTTAAAAACAGTTTGATTTTATTCATCATCATTTTTGGGTCTTCACTCCCAGAATAAGTCACCAAACTGGACACATTTTGCGTTTGTTTTGCCGGATTATTGCCATTTAATGGATAACTGACATGAACACGTGCATTAATCACATCAGGGATCGTGAGTAAGGATTGTTCGAGGCGCTGTTCAATTAAAGAAAGTAAACGGGTGCGTTCTGCTTGTGGTGATGCCACAAGTGAATCGCCGGGGAACGCTTGAATAATTTCCACAGGTTCTTTTGATGGCAAGTTATATTGACGTAGTAAATCTACCGCAATCACAAAGTCACCAGGTAAAACCCGAATTGAATCCCCATTTTTATTATCTTGTTTGCGAGTGGCCTCGACACCATGCTCTTGCAGTATGGCGAGTACTTCATTGCTCTGTCTTTGACTTAGATGGCTTAGGAGTAATTGGTTATCACATCCTAGCAATAAGCCAATAAAGCTAATTAAGATAAATTTCTTTAAAATATTCATGGTTTATTGCGCTTTTAAGACCGTATCAATAGCTGAAACACTTTTATGTGTCAGTGTACTAATCATATTCATGGTAAGACTGTAATTACCGACTCGATTTTGAAATTGAAGTAATTGAGTTGGATTACTTGGGTCAATACTATTCACATTATCCATTAATGCTGCTTTTTCTTGGCTAACAGAAACTGAATATTCGGCAAAAAGCTTTTTAACTTTGTCTTCAATTGGTATCCCTGATGGTATAACAGATGTCATTTCTGTCGGGCTTATTATTGATAAATTTGGTGTGATAGTTAACATAGATGATTTCCTAAATAATGCAGAGCATCATGTTAAATGATGCTCTATTAAATATTAAACGTTACGAATAATAGCTTGGTCAGTTTCTTTAATAGATTTCATAAAGTTACTTTGTAATTGACGTGCCATATTATAATTGCCGCTCATTGCTGTGATTTTCGCTAAGACTAGCGGATTATCGACTTCTAAATTGGTACTGGAGAGTATTGTATTTAGCTCATCACCAAATAACTTAGCTTTGGAGCTAATGCTCGCAGAGGTGCGATATATCATACCTAAATTATTTGTACCGCTCCCTTCTACTTCAAGATCGGATTTTGCCCATCGATTACTGCCATCTAAACCTGGAATTGGATCTGCCATTTGTAAGTCTCTCTTTATTTTGGAAATTAAATTAATTAAAAACTGGTTGAGTTAAAAAACCAATGGTTATTACCTAATAAAATATAACCATTAGCATTGGTGACAAAAGATTTTCCCACGAGTTCATTTTTAACAAGGGATACCGAAAATTGAATATGATGCTCCCCCCATTTTTTATAAAATGAATTCGTGAAGTTTATTAAAGAAATAGTTTGTTTGTCATTTAAACTATCTTTTACGATAAAAATAACTTTATTACCTTTAGTGATTTTACGCCATTGAACATTACTTTCTGTTAATCCTAACTCGGCTTTTTTTAGTAATTCATCAAAAGTAATAGTTTTTAAATTTATTTTTGTTTTACAGTTAAAATAAGATGATAATATTTTGTCTATATTCTTTTCATCATTAATTAAATGGTTATTTGAGATGCTCCTTATTATTGGTTGGCAAGGATTATTAAGTTCGATTTTTAATATATCTGGAATTGTGTCAATGAGTTTTTCTTCAATTTCACTTTCAAATTTAGACATTATTTTAATAGAGAATTTTTCATTGTACTTTGCTTTAACGAGTTGTTGCATGCTCCAATCTGAATCTCGTTGTGTTTTCACTAAGATCAGACTTTCATTTTTCATACCTTGGGTGACAATAATCGGGTAGTGATTGCCTTGAAGAATCTGTTCTAACATCTTTGTTTTCTTTTGCGTATTCTCAGCTGTCTGAGTAGGAATATATTGAAATGTAACAAAAAGAACAAAGAGAGAGAGTAGCGTGAAGAAAAATACTAGCATAGTTTGTTTATTAATAAAGCTTGTTTTTTGTACTTTAGATTGTTTTTCTTTTGGCTTGAAATCAAGTAACGAATTTTCAGTGGTGGTGATATTTTGAGGGCTATCCCAAGTGGAATCCTGCATTTTGATTGCGATAGGAAAAATGTCAGCTAAAAGTAATTGTTGCAGAATAACCGGAATGTCGGTGCTGAGGCCATTATCATTGAGTCGAATGGATATACCTTCGTTTGGATTATTTTCATCAGTAATAATGGAAAACTCACAAGCGCTGCCATCACTAGGAATATAGTAAGTCGTGAAACCGTCATCATTAATGTCGGTTCTATAATCAATGTCTTTATTAATGATAATAAGATTCATATCTGTATTAATCATTAACTCTTGACCATTCATGGGGCCGCTAGCAATTTTTATTATACAAGCCCGGTTATTTGTGTCGTTCATAAAAAATTATCTCGTGGAATTAAATTCACTTTAGTAATGGATTAATCGGATTAGCTATTGGCCGCAAGTAAAGCAAAAAATAGTTTTTTTGTCAGTTGAATTGATCTTATTCATTTACACTTATAATTTGGACGGAAAAGTATGAACGATTCCAGAGTATTCCTTTGTTATTTTTTATCCTATCACTCACTCTGTAGCGACTAAACTTAATTGATAAGGCCTACAGATAATGTCAAACAAAGATATTGCTATATTATTAGAAAGTAGAGGCTGTCGCTTTTCTTTGCAGGACAAATTGGTCTTGGCTATACCAAATAAGAATGCACCGCCTTTTTTTTATAAATCTATATATTCAAATTTAAATATTTCGATAGAAAATAAGTCTATATTCATTTGCCAAGAGAATGAGTGGGACTTGATAGATAAAACCCATTGGGATTTATTTTCAATGAATTTATCAGAATTAGTCGAAATTCTAGCAATTATAGACACTGCAACAGGGCAAGCTTTTTTGGCTAAAAAAGAAGTTATTGAAGTAACCGAAAATTGTAACTATGAGTTTATTTCATTGAATGAAGATTTACCTTTAAAAGCATCAATTAAAAATATTGTGATTGATTTAATTATTAGACATCACTCTATATTTGATAGCTGGTGTGAAGTATTAAGACGCTATGAGGCATATGGCATGATGCGGTTTATTCTTTCTTCTGCGCAGGATGATAGGAATGCCAATATTAATCAGCTATGCGCTCGTTATGGAATCTCCGCATCTTATTTTAGACAGCTTTATAGAGAAAGCTTTAATAAAACTGCGAAAAGAAAAATTATGAGTGTTCGCATGGCTAATGCAATTTTGCAGTTAATTGAAAGTGAAGATTCAATATTAGATGTGGGGTTAGAAGCCGGTTATTGCTCAGCTTCGCATTTTACTAATGACATTAAAAAAGAGTTGGGTCTGACTCCATCGGAAATCAGGCACATTGGAGTAACATTATATGAACAGTAAAAAAAATCGGGTGTTATGTTTAACACTCTTTTTACTGAGTATGAATATTTATTCAGCGCATGCAGAAATTATTGTGGCGGAGCCTGTTACGCAATCAAAGAATCACGATACATTTGTGGCAAATAATATTGCAATAGGTAAAGTTTTTGATGCGGTTGCAGAGCGTCTTAATAAGCCCATTATATTGAGTAAATTAGCCGCCCAAAAAAAGGTGACGGGTAATTTTAATTTAGCCAATGCGGATGAAATGTTTAAAGCATTAACTCGTCGCATTGCATTGGTTTGGTATGACGATGGCGCAGGCATTTATGTTTACGATAATAGTGAAATGCGCAGTGCTATTATTCCAACAAATAATGTTAGCAGTAATCAGGTGCTTAATTATATTCAACGAAATGGTATTTATGATTCGCGCTTTCCTGTGCGTTCACAAGGTGGTGAAAGCCTATTATTTGTTTCTGGACCACCTCTTTATATTGAATTAATCAAAGCGGCATCTTTGTATCTTGCTGAGCAAATCAAAAAAGAAGAGTTATCCAGCGGTGAAGTGGCAGTTATTCCACTCAAGCATGCATCTGTAACTGATAGAAGTTATTCACTACGGGGACAAAATATTACGATCCCCGGCATGTTAACGGTCATTAATACTTTATTTAAAAATGGCGTTGGGATGGAAGAAACACTGCATATTCAGCCACCTCCAGCACCGATTAACTCAACGGGTGACTCGATAGATGAATTGATGGATGCACCGATTGGCGAGTTAGCACCGTCTACTAATAAACGCATGGTGATGACCCGTGCGCCATCGAATAGTGCTTTTTCGCTTGTGGCTCACCCTGATAGTAATAGTTTGATTGTTAAAGGTAGCCAAGAAAAAATTCGTTATGTTCGTCAATTAGTTAATACATTAGATATGCGTCGTCGCCAAGTCGAACTCTCATTGTGGATCATCGATATTACGCGTTCTGAATTGGATAATTTGGGCGTGAATTGGGAAGTGGGTACTTTTAAAACAGGCACTGGCTCAGTGTCGTTTAATCGCAGCACATTATCGAATAGCCAACAATTTCTTTTGCAGATTGACGCCTTAAATAAAAGCGGTAATGGCCATATTGTTTCTCGTCCGGTTTTATTAACACAAGAAAATATTCCTGCTTTATTTGATAACAACACCAGTTTCTACGCCAAGCTACAAGGTGAGCGTATTGCGACTCTCGAACAAGTGACTTACGGCACGATGGTGAGTGTGATGCCACGTATTTCAGCAGGTAATCATGTGGAAATGGAAGTCAATATTGAGGATGGAGCAGAAAATCGCGATAGCGCTGGGAAAACATCGAGTGTTGAGGGTTTACCCGCCGTAAATCGTACCAGTATTAATACGGTCGCCCGCATCGCCAAGGACAGTAGCTTGTTGATCGGTGGATATACTCGAGAACAATATGTTGAAAATGAAAGTAAAATTCCATTCCTTGGCGATCTCCCTTTTGTTGGTGGATTGTTTAGTCATTCGTCGACTAACCAACAGAAAATGGTGCGTTTATTTTTAATCCAGCCAAGACTGTTAGAAGAAAATGAAGGATGGGATGGTCGACAATTCTCTGAAAAAACACGTATTACAAACCGTGATAGCCAATTACACGGTACGGTTCAATTTCTTCAACAATATATGAGTGAGTCATGGCAATAACACCACTTAGCATCAATAACCGATTTTCGGTTAACACTCAAAACAAAAGTCGTACACCATCAAGTGGCAGTAGCGACGATGCCGATGAAGTATCTCGTGGCGCGGGTGTTATCGATAGTTCCAGTGAATATGCATCTATGTCGATGTTGGCTGCTAGCCATGTTCGTCGAGGAAGTGCCAAGAAAGGTAGTGAAGAAGAGTGGATGCAGTTTGCTGATCGTATCTTAGATAAAGATGCGGATGAAAAAGTGCTGCATATAGAAGGTTTACTCAGTAAACAGTTGATGAACCCTAAACAGTTACGTGCTTTTTTATTGCAATATTTTACGGACCCCAGCGACTTATTGATGGTACTTGCTGCGTTAGTCAATCGTAAAAAATTAAAAAAAGAACAGATTGAAAATCTCGAGGCACTAGAGAAACTGTTGCAATCCGAAGATACCAAACGAAGTGCGCAAGCGGGAATTAATGTCGCACTAATTGCGAGAGCATTTGCTAAAAAGCTGCAATTTAGTGCAGATAATTTACGTACGTTATATCGTGAATTTATCAGTTATGACGGACCCGTAGTGTATTTATATGAACAATGGGTTGAAGAGATGGAAGCCCAAGAGCGAGAAAATATGATGCGCTATTTAGGGCGAGCTCTTGCTTGTGATTTACAAGCTTTACCATTAGGTGACCTTAATATTTGTGAGTTTGGTAGCTTTTTTAATCGGGTTGGTCGACTGCGTGAATTACAGTCTTTAGACCATGTTTTTTGCCAGCAATTTTTTCAATCTGGTTTTTTTCGTCGCAATGAAAAAGCAAATAAATTACAGCTTGAAAAAGAGTTGAGCCAGTTATTTACCCGAGGCATTCGTCGGCAAGTTAGTTTTGAAGAAGAATTGATCACTTTTATTAACGAAGAATTGCATGTTATGAGTAGCGACATGCGAGCCCGTTTTTTACAGTTGTTATTAATTGCTTTTTCGGTGATCCCAATCACTGTCTTTCAGTCACTCGACGCGAGGGATGAACTTCTCGAACAATTAAAAATACTCATGGACCAAATTATGGTGCAGGAGCAAATTCTACACCGCCAGTCATAGTTTGATAGGATAAATAATTCCATGAAAAATATAACCGGATTTTTATTACAGATCCGTAATCGCCCAGAATTAATGGTACTTGTTATCATGATTATGGTTATTGCGATGCTTATTATTCCATTACCCACAATTCTTGTCGATTTATTAATCGGCCTGAATATTATGATTTCAGTGCTTATTTTTATGAGTTCTTTTTATATAACTCGCGTACTGAATTTTCAATCATTTCCCTCTATTTTGTTAATCAGTACATTATTTCGACTTGCGTTATCAATTAGTACTAGTCGCCTTATTTTATTAGAAGCCGATGCTGGGGATATCATCGCCACCTTTGGTGAATTTGTTATTCAAGATAATTTAGTCGTTGGTATGGTGGTATTTGCCATTGTGACCATTGTGCAATTTATCGTTATTACAAAGGGTTCTGAACGTATTGCAGAAGTGGCGGCGCGTTTTTCTCTAGATGCGATGCCCGGTAAGCAAATGAGTATCGATGCAGATTTACGTGCTGGTGTTATCGATGAGGCAACAGTTAAAGAAAAACGTGGGGACCTTGAAAAAGAGAGCCAGTTATTTGGTTCTTTTGATGGGGCAATGAAGTTCATTAAAGGGGATGCCATCGCCGGTATTATCATTATTTTTGTTAACTTAATTGGTGGTATTTCTGTTGGTACCGCTCAGCAGGGCATGGATGTTTCAACGGCGTTAAATACTTTTTCGTTATTGACCATTGGTGATGGATTAGTTGCGCAAATTCCTGCACTGCTTATTTCAATTAGTGCTGGTTTTATTGTGACTCGAGTCGGCGGTAATGATAAGAATTTGGGTGAAAATATTGTTTCTGAGTTATTCGCTAACGACTTCACAATATTAATTACGGCACTGATTGTACTTTCTATGGGTTTCTTACCTGGCTTTCCTACGACGATATTTCTATTCTTAGGAGGACTGCTGATCGCTCTATTTGTTGTGCGGTATTTCAAAAAACATAAAGCTAACCAAAATGAAAAGAAACTAGTCAATGAAAGTGTGAATCCTGATGTGACCGAAGGGGAAACTCAACGAGAAAATAGTGAGGCAGATGAAGAATATATTCCAGAAACTTTACCTATTATTATTTCTGTCAATCAAAATTATAAGCAACATCTAGAAGAGAGTAAATTTTTATCACGAATGAAAAAAGATATTTTTATTCGTTATGGATATCGAATTCCAGATATCGCAATTAACTATTCACCTATTGTTCCTGAAAATAAAATAGTGGTATTAATTAATGAAGTAAAAGCGGGAGAATATGATGTCTATTTCCATGGTCATCGTTTATTAACGATGAACGATGAGTTAGAATATCTTGGCGTGGAGTTGATTAAATTTACCGATGAATATGGTTCAGTGAGTACATGGTTTGAAAATAAACATCTTTATAATATTGAACAACTTGGCTTAATGGCACGTGATGATGTTACGGAAGTTATTGACTGTGTGAGTACTTTATTACTGCGATATATTAATGAGTTCTTTGGTATTCAAGAAACTAAAAACTTACTTGATGATCTTGAGAGAAAATATCCTGAATTACTAAAAGAATGTTATCGCCATGCCACGGTGCAAAAAGTCACTGAAGTATTCCAACGTTTATTAATGGAAAAAATTTCAGTCCGTAATATGAAACTGATTATTGAAACACTGGTGCAGTGGGTGCCAAAAGAAAAAGACAGCTTAATGTTGGTAGAGCATATCCGCAGTTCAATGGCGCGTTATATTTCTTCTCGCTTCTCAGTAGATGGTCGTTTGAATGTGTTAATGATTAATGCTGAGCTGGAAGACTCTATACGTCAAGGGATTAGACAATCATCGGGCGGTGTGTATTTGCATTTAGAACCTGAAAAAACAAATGAACTGATACAAGCTGCTGAACTCGCTTTAGAAAATAGTTACTTATCTGTTCGTGATATTAATATATTAGCACCCGTTGATATTCGTCGCTTTGTGAAGAAAATTCTCGAAGGTCGTTTCCCTGAGCTAGAGGTACTCTCTTTTAATGAGGTCTCTGACATGGTGAAAGTGAATGTGATTAAAACAATTTAATATTATTAAGTTTATATAGTTAAAACACTGTAACAAATAAATTCACGTAATAAATAATATGACTAAATTATTAATGGTCATAAGCAAACAATTTGTCATTAAAATAAAATAAGGAAAATGCCTGTGAAATATCGATTTATAGAAGTACTAAATGAATTTTTAAATACGATGGGTCGTAGTGATTTAGTTAATTCTCAATTAGATTGCCATTCTAATATCCAATTAGAGATGAGCGATACCCCTCCAATTAATATTGATCTATCAACGGATGATATTATTATTTGGTGCCATTTAGCTGATTGTAATTATAGTCACTTAGAATCTGTCAGCTCATCATTATTAACCACATTATTAGAATATCCACCACGTAATTTTCAACCAGGACAACCTGCATTAAATATCGTTGATAATATTTATGTTCTTTCTGCTGTGTTAAAAGAATCCGCTATCAATAATATTCAACTTTTTTCTGATAGTTTTGACGAATTCTTTGAGCGTGCAAACGAACTTAGAACTCAGCTATCTTAATTAATCATGAAGCTATTTGATTCTTGCGCGCATCCGGCGCGCATTCATGGATGCCTAATTGAAGCGCCTTTAAGGGGCGTCTTCATTGGTGAGATTTGCTTTATTGAGCAATCTCTTGCACAACCGGAAATTATTGCTAAAGCACAGGTTGTCGGCTTTAAAGAAGGGCTAACAGTATTGAGCTTAATTGGTCGCGCCCAAGGCTTAACCCGAGAGGTGGTTATTCGTCCGAGTGGCTATCCATTCGTATTTCAAGTTGGGGAGCACCTAGCTGGTAAAATCTTCAATGCTGCCGGAGAGCAGGTTGGCACATTAAGTGATGATGTTCCTGAAACCATGTTACTCAATACAAAATTACAGCGTATCGATAGCCCACCGGTCAGTGTGATACAACGACGCCCAGTTTCTGAGCCAATGTTAACCGGTGTTCGTGCCATTGATGGGCTTTTGACCTGCGGTTTAGGACAGCGTATTGGTATTTTTGCTGCTGCTGGTAGCGGTAAAACGTCATTGATGAACATGATTATTAATCATGCCCATGCAGATATCCATGTGGTAGCTTTGATTGGTGAGCGTGGTCGTGAAGTAATTGAATTTATTGAAGAACTACAAGCATCCCCTCATGCGGCTCAGACTATTTTGATCTACGCTACCTCTGATAGTCCGCCGATTGAACGTTGTAATGCGGCGCTATTGGCAACCACTATTGCTGAATATTTTCGCGATTGTGGGCGCAATGTTCTGTTGTATGTTGACTCGATGACGCGTTATGCGCGAGCGTTGCGAGATGTTGCGTTAGCTACCGGAGAATTACCCGCCAGACGTGGTTACCCCGCTTCTGTTTTTGAACAATTGCCAATGTTGCTAGAGCGTCCTGGGCGTTTAAAACACGGTTCAATTACGGCTTTTTATACGGTGTTGTTGGAAAGTGAAGAAGAGGCCGATCCTATTGGTGATGAAATTCGCTCTATTTTAGATGGGCATATTTATCTGAGTCATAAACTTGCAGGCCGCGGGCATTATCCCGCTATTGATGTTTTGCATAGTATTAGTCGTGTTTTCCAAAAAGTCACTACATCCGATCATCGTAATTATGCCGTTAATCTTCGTGACATGATTTCAAGGCTTGAGCAAATCCAAGTTTATCTTGAGTTAGGTGAATATCAACGTGGTGAAAGTGAAGAAAATGATAGGGCGTTGGATAATAAAGACGGAATTGAACGTTTTTTAAAACAAGCCATGGATGAGCCAATGCATTTTGATGAAATGCTAAATCAATTAAATATTTTGGCATCGTAATGATTAACAAGTTGCTTGCATTGACACAAAGGCGTCTTGAAAGAACGTTACAAGAGCAGTCTAAGTTGAATGCCTTGATAAAGGAATTACAACAGCAATGCATCAATATTCGCCAACGTATTTCGATTTTGGCCACTCAGACTACCTCTTATGAAAAATCAGAAGAATTAAATCGAATTGCATTTTGGGAACGACAAAGATTGAAAGCGGCAGTACTCGCTGAAATTGCTCAATTTGAGTTCAAAATAGAAACAATAACCTTGGAATTATCAAAACATAAATTATTGCAATCGCAAATTGCTAAGCGTGCATTCATGTTACGGAACAAGTGCGAGAAATTCCGAAATTATCTTAAGCAACAACGTACTGCTCGAAGGTTAAAATCAGAACTTCAGCAACAAAATGAAATTGAGGAGTTATTCGTACATGTCAGTAATAAAAACGAACCCGAGTGAAAAAATAGTTCATCGGGTAATGGAAGGGAATGCAACATCATCAAAGTTTGATAGTTCCACATTTAGTCATAAAAATCTTATAAAGAAAATAGTTGAAACTGCCGCCAATAAAAAAAGAACGGAATTTGCTTGTCATAAAAAGCAAAGTAGAAAAATAGAAGATTATATTACGCCAGCAGTCGCCCATTTACCGATTCAGGTGCTGCAAAATAATGGTATGCCGAAGGCATTCATAGCGCTAAAAGACAGTCCTTATACGGATATTAATACTAAAGCAGTAGGGCAAAGTAAGTTGCTAGAGGTTGATGGTAGCGAGTTACCGATAAACCAAGATTTACCTACTGAGCGTGAGTTACCGGTTAATACTGAACTAAAGGTTGCGCATAAATTAGTAATTGAGGATGAAATTCCTTTGGTTAACAGCATGATGGTTAATTTAGTCTCGATAGATGGGATGCCTCAGATAAAAAATCAGCTCTCAACCCATCATAGTACTCAGTTCGAAGAGCAAACGGTCGTATTGGATGCGGGGGTAGAGTTAAATACAACGAAGCCACTGGCTGCATTATTACCATCTAACCCAATGAAACTAGCTGATTTTCCTACGTTAGAATCACTAAGGGGGCAAGCCAAGGCTTTACCGTCTACCAAAAAAGTTGAATCGAAAATAGCGTTACAACCGGAAATTCAGTTAGAGAAGGGAATGAATTTATCGAGCCAAATGAGGCAGATGAATACTAACTCATTGAATGAGTTTAAAAATACTACGGTTCCTTTAGTAACAGACATGCCTCTTACAGCAGACCTTCCATTGAAGGCCCATGAGTTGGGTAACAAACCGTTAGGTGAACAGGGTATTGACGTAAGTTTTTCGGATGCCCAAAGTGAACAGTCGAGAGCGTTAACAACACCACAAAAAGGTACACATTCGTCTGATAATTCGCTGCTTGAACCCACAGGAACCCGCATTAATTCTTTAGTTAATGAAGAGCAAAAATCGCCAACTTTATTTCAAGAGATTTCGACGGAAAAAACGGATTTGCAAAACCATATTGTGACATCCGTTATTAGTGAAATGGTCGCGCGACCACAGACCTCAACTCAGGCTCAACAACCAAGCCCAATGGCCCATAAAACACCTGAATCTATGGAGTCTAATCCAGTATTTGATGCAAAAGAGCCTAAGGCGGAAGCGCGTAGCCTCACTTATACCTTTAAAAATTGGCAAGCTAGCCCATCAGTGACATTTGAACTTGCCTCTAAAGGAGAATTTCTTGGCTCAA
Source organism: Providencia sp. (assembly GCF_003533305.1). Lineage (GTDB taxonomy): Bacteria > Pseudomonadota > Gammaproteobacteria > Enterobacterales > Enterobacteriaceae > Providencia. The sequence goes on from NZ_DOEH01000018.1 coordinate 59,268, forward strand.
CGTATAGTCAAGAAGTGCATCAAGCGCTGAATGAAAATAAGCATTTATTCAATCATGAAAGCAACGTGCATATTCGACGTGAAGATGAACGTAATCAGCAACGTCATGATCAACAGCAGCAGCAACAAGAAGAAGATTAGTCATGTTGAATATTCGTCGAATCAGTGCGCGTGAAAAACAAATTAGAGTTTGGCAGCAATGCTACTCGTTTAATACACAGATCAAACAATCGAAACGTGGGCAGCGTCATTTTCAATTATCAATGGTGAGTGAAACGCAAAAAATCACTATATTTGTTGCAGTTGAAAGCTGGTGTCATCACCGCTGGCCTAAATTGACTCAGTATGCTTGGGAATTGTTAAGTATCAGCCAGTTATGTGAATTATTTACTTCTGAATATAGTAAGAGTACGTTTTTCTCCCATCAATTCCGTTGTGAATCTGTCGAGATAGTTGATGATGAACGCATCAACCAACCTTGGTTAGTTGTGAAGGAAGCTAGCCTTGGCGAGGTGTTATTACCAGAGCCAATTGAAGGCCTTGAAAAGATAAAACCGACCAATCAGTTAGTAAACAATTTGAAACTACAAGCTGATTGGATCTTGGGATATAGCTATATCAGCGTCAAACTTTTGCAAAAAATAGAATTACGCGATGTGCTGTGTGTTCAACAATTACAGTTAAATATGTCTGTGACAGGACGGCTGTTAGCCCAGTTTCAAAAGCAAGAAGAAGGATTATTTATGATCGAAGAATTGATGGTGCCAGAAGTTGAAGAAACATTTGTCGACTCTGAAGACGATGAAATACAAGAAGCCGTTCGTCCATTTGATGTCAACGAAATGAACGTCAAATTAACGTTTGTTTTGGGGCGCAGCGATATTACCGTCGATGAGCTTGCAAAAATGCAACCTGGTTATATTTATTCTATTGGTGAAAATAAAGAGCGTGAAGTTAAGGTGTATGCCAACAAGCAACTTATTGCAGAAGGTGAGCTTATTTATATTGGTGATAGTGACGAACTCGGTTTGGAAATAACTCATATCGTGAGTTTGGGTGATAAAAGAGTTTAATATGCCAACAATACCAGATGGAATTCCATTATTAGCGATTATCGCTTTTTCGACATTACTACCGTTTATTATTGCGGCAGGAACCTGTTATTTAAAAATATCCATTGTATTGATTATGGTACGTAACGCGATGGGGGTTCAACAGGTTCCCTCAACGATGGTATTAAACAGTATTGCATTGTTGCTTTCTATTTTTGTGATGATGCCAGTATTGCAAGACGTGAATAATCATATGCGCCAAGAAAGTGTCGATTTTAGCAATGTCGAATCTATTGATAACTTTGTTGATAATGGTTTGGGTGGGTATAAAGCGTATTTAAAAAAATACTCAGATCCTCAATTAGTGACTTTTTTTGAATCGATACAACAAGGCCGAAGTGAAGCAGAAGTAAGTGCTGATGAGGCTGAAGCAACATTATTTTCTTTATTACCGGCCTATGCATTAAGCGAAATTAAATCGGCTTTTGAAATTGGTTTTTATATTTACTTACCGTTTGTTGTTATTGATTTAGTTATTTCCAGTATTTTATTAGCACTCGGAATGATGATGATGAGTCCCGTAACAATATCAATACCGGTTAAATTGATTCTGTTTGTTGCTATTGATGGTTGGTCGCTAATCTCTAAAGGTTTAGTTATGCAATATATTGAATTAGCGCAGCATTAAAGCGGAAAATACCATGGACCAGATAGTTTATTTAAGTAATAAAACGATGTTGTTGATTGTTGTATTATCCGCAATACCAGTCATAGTTGCTACCGCGGTAGGACTACTAGTGGGGTTATTACAAACGGTCACTCAGCTTCAAGAACAAACATTGCCTTTTGGCATAAAATTATTAGCTGTCTTTGGTTCACTTTTTATGATCTCAGGCTGGCTATCCGATAAGGTCATGAATTTTGCTTTAGAAACGTTGACTGCTGCGATCCCTGCAATCGGGTTATTCGGATGAATCAGGAAATGCTATCGCTAGTGTCATCACTCTATTTTATTTTTCAAGAAGGACTGATCAAAATAGCGCTAGCTTGGTTAAGAATTGCTCCGGTGATGTTTTTACTCCCTTTTTTGAGTAATAAATTACTTAATGGTGGGATCATTAAAAATTGTGTTGTCGCCTATATTGCGTTAGGTTTATGGCCTTTTTTTTCTTCTCGTGAAATTCAATGGGATGAAATCAGTTTAGTTGAAGTATTTATTTATGAAATTGCTATTGGGCTAGTATTAGCGTTGATATTGGCTTTGCCCTTTATGATAGCCAATGTTATTGGTGAATTAATTGATACGCAGCGCGGTGAAACTATCAGCAGTATTATTGACCCAGCAAGTGGAACAGAAGCCTCTGAACTCGCTGTGTTATTAAGTCACATTACATGTATGGTATTTTTGGCTCAGGATGGAATGTATCAGTTAGCCAATATATTTGCACAAAGTTACCAGTTATTACCTTTTGCTCAGGGATTTACGTCATTTACTAGCCTTCCTTTAGGTGAATGGTTAAATAAGATGGTTGTTAATGGTGTGATACTCACAGCGCCAATATTAGTGACGTTATTTATTACTGAGGTTGCTCTCGGGTTATATTCTCGTTTTTGCCCTCAATTAAATGCATTTTCATTATCATTAGCAATAAAATCAATAATCGCGTTTTGTGTGTTTTTACTTTATTTCCATAATGAAGTTCCGGATATATTAGTTAATATGATTTCGATTTCGCCACTGAATGATATTTTTCTTTCTTCTTAATTGTCATGAGTACAGATAGCTATGGCTGAAAAAACAGAGAAGCCTACCGATAAAAAAATTAAAGACTCAGCTAAAAAAGGACAAGGTTTTAAGAGTAAAGATAGTGTTGCTGCAATTGTATTAGTCGTCAGTGCATTTGTTATTGATGGAGTTTCCAGTTTATATGAACTTGGCGGACTGATGCGTAAAATATTTTTATCACCTACTGATATAAAAGTTGATGCATTAATTTGGCAGTTTTTTACTATATTTTTAAGTATTGTTTTGCCAGTACTATTTGCTTGTTTTTTATCGGGTACTATTATTGCTTTATTGCAAAGTCGTTTTAGATTAGCCAGTGAAGCAATTAAACTGGATTTTACAAAGTTAAATCCAATTGCAGGGTTTAAGAAAATATTTTCGCTTAATTCTTTAAAGGAATTAATTAAGGCCATTTTGTATTTAATTGTCTTTATTATATCAACATTAGTCTTTTTTATTGTTTGGCGAAAAGATATTTTCATGCTTTATCGAACTATGATCAATGGCATGATTAGTCAATGGGTGAATCTCTGCGTTACTTTTATTATTGTTTTTCTTGCTGTCGCATTAATTATCATCCTTGTGGATGCCCTTGCGGAATTCTTTTTATATATTAAAAATTTAAAAATGGAAAAACAAGAGGTCAAAAAAGAATATAAAGATAATGAAGGTGATCCTCAGATTAAGAGTGCTCGTCGTGGTATGCACCAAGAAATATTATCTGAGGAGGTTAAATCAAACGTGCGTAATTCAACATTTGTTATGGCTAATCCAACACATATCGCTATGTTGATTTATTATGATCCTGATATAGCCCCTTTACCTTTTTTACTTTCAAAAAGTAAAGGGACACAAGCAAGAGCGATAATTAAATATGCAGAACAACAAGGCGTTCCTGTGGTTAGAGATATTATTCTGGCAAGGCAAGTTTGGCGCTCATATAAGAAAGATAGCTTCATTGATGAAAATGGTTTGCAAGATATTATGCAAATAGTGTCTTGGTTAGTTCGTGTTGAATTAGTGAAAATGGGAATAGATGTTGATGAAGCATTGAATACATTAATTAAAAATGACTCTAATTCACAGAACTATTGAAGTGTAAATTAATCATTTATCGCTTAAATCGTTTTTTTAAAGAAATAAAAAATCAATTAACTATGATGCAAAGATAAAGTTTGCATCATGTATCACATGTAAAAATAAGGTGGGTATATGAATAACGCTAAAGCAGAAGATTTGCAAAGTACGGATATGGAAGTATTGCTTGATGATATTACAACTGCATTAATGGAAGGTGCAACTTATAAAGATATACATGGAATACCACAAAGCACTATGGATGGTATTTATGCTTATGCATATGAGTTCTATCAGCAAGGTAAATTAAAAGAAGCAGAAACATTTTTTCGATTTTTAAGTATTTATGATTTCTATAATACAGATTATGTGATGGGACTAGCTGCTGTCTATCAATTAACGAAGCGTTATGAGAAAGCCTCTGAATTATATGCGCTTGCTTTTGTATTAGCTAAAAATGATTACCGACCACTTTTTCATGCAGGGCAATGTAATCTGATGATGAAAAAAAGTAGTGCAGCAATTCATTGCTTTGAAAGTGTTTTAGAAAGTAGTACGGATACGGATTTACAAAAAAAGTCACAAGCTTATTTAACGACATTAGAAAAAAATTTAGAAAAGGTTGAGCCTAAATAGAGGGCTCGAATATAAAACAAAGGAATAATATGATTAATATTACCAATCCTAACAGTGAACGAATTGATAAAATTCATACTTTTCTACAAGGTAGCAACCCTATTGGGCTAGGAGAGGACAGTGTAAAAGCGGTCTTAGCCTGTGAGGAAGCTTGTAGTGATATGGTTTCAACAGAGCAAACGAAACGCCTCAGAGCGAAAAGTACACCAACGCTAGCAACGCCAAATATGGGCTTTAATGCGAGCGCTTCAGTTGTTGAGGCATTTGTTTCATTACGTCAAATTCTGAATAATAGTACGATTGAGGGGCTGCGTGACACATTGAAATTGCTTAATGCAGAATCTGAGTCTCGTAGTAAAAAAGGTAATGATTTACTGGATTCTTTTGCACAGACTACGGATGCGTTAAGTAATACAAAAATTGAGTTTGATGAGCTCACTAACCAGCTGAACGTTAAAAATTCTAACGTAGATTTTTTAAATGGCGAATATGACACGTTAATAAAGCAATCTGATGCTAATCAACAGAAGCTGCAAACACTTAATAATGCTTTAGGGGAAACTAAAGCTAAATTAAATATACTTTTGGCGCCGACAACATCTGATGAGAAAGCACAATTTACTCAGTTGACTCAACAAAAAAATCAACTAGAAGCTGATGTTAACTATCTTAATACCCAGCAGTTATCCCTTAAAACACAATGTAGTACTCTCCAGGCGAATATAACAAATTGCCAAAAAGAAATAACAGTACTTGAGCATCAGTATAAAAAAGTGACTAATCAAGTCACCGAACTGGCAAAAAACGCGGATAGCCAGCGTGAAACATTAAATCAATTTGTTGCAGAAAGCTCAAAGCCTATTGAGATTGATGGCGAAAAATGGGAAAGCACTCTGGCTTTACTTACGATGCTGACAGCATCACTAAAAAAAGCTATGAATGAAGACTCTATTCGCAATATGAAAGAGCAAGAAGAGGTGATGAATACAATTAGTAAAGCCTCTCGAAAAGATTCCGAAGCTAAAGCTAAAGAAGCAGAAGAAGCTCAGCGTAAAGCGGATGAAGCCAATAAGGCTGCTTCATGTGCGAGTAAAATTTTTAGCTATGTGATGTTAGCGGTGTCAGTCATTGCAACCGTTGCCACGTTTGGCGCTGCCGCTCCTTTAGCGATTGCGGTAGCCGCGATTGGTATTGCCATTTCAGTAGCCGATATTGTTCTTGAAGAGACCGGACAAAGTAGTTTGATGCAGATGTTGGCGACTGAAATTTCAAATGTAGTTACTGATATGCTTATCACTTTTGGTGTGCCAGAAGAAAAAGCGAAGCAGATTGGTAGTATTGTTGGAATGATTGTGGCAGCAATTGCATTTTTAGCACTCTCATTAGCATCGATGTCATCTTTTGTGAAAAATATCGCCAATGTTGCCACTAACGCAGTAAAAATGTTTGCTAAAAATGCAGGTACCTTATTGAAAAGTATTATCAAGTCGATGCCAAGTAGCTTAACGAATGCATTAGGAAATATTGCGAATGGGGCTGGGAAAGTAGGGAAATCGGCTGATGATATGGTGGTACTTACTAAATTTACCAAATTAGCCGACAGCATTGATGATTTACAGCAAGCGGTAAAAACTACCACGAAGGTAGCGCAAAAAGCTGATGACATGAAAGACATTGTGAAAGCGGCAGATAAGGTTGCTGACCAAGCTGACAATATCACAGATGCCACCAAAACGGCGGATAAAGCAATAAATTCGGTTAAAACACAAAGTGTAGCAGCGGCTCGCCTTGAAGTTGGTATGAAAGGAACCGGAGCGGTATTGACGGTTGCGAATACGGCAACCTCGGGGGGACTGAATTTACATGCAGCAGGCCAAATTCGTGATATGAAAGAAATGCTTGCTGGCATGATGCTTAACAGTGAAACCATTCAAGCCTTGGATGAGTTATTAAAAAATTTATTGAAGTCTATGTCGCAAAATTATGAACAATTCGAAGAAATGTTCAGTGGAATGCTCACGTCATTAAATCAATCAGGTCAAGCTAAAGCCAATATGCTGAAAACAGCCCGCTTTGCATAGCCAATATAGGAATTTATCAAATGAGTTTTAATATTCAATCAGAATTAAGTAAGCCAGTTTTATTTCCTAAGTCTATTAGTTTTGGGGAAGTTTCTTCTACAGTTAACAGTAATGGGAAAGCAGCTCTGACTCAGTTGCCTCAAGGCGTGCAATTAATGGATGTGCATACCATGGCATTAGAGTCTGAGATGACCATGGATAAGCCATCATTAAAAATGTCTCAATTTTTAATGATGGATGCTCAAAGTTTAGTAGATTTTAGCGCCTTAACTGACTCAGATAAGCTAACCACATTGGATGATCTACATGCATTTCGAATGCTGACACCAGAAAATATCCAACAGGCAATCGTTAAGGTGTTAACAGAAGAAAAAAGCCCTATTGAGCAGTTGATTGGTGACGCACAGTTACCGGATGAAGCTGATTTAAAACAGATGTCTCAAGCCATTCAGGTACTTATTGCAAGCAGTTTCTTCAAGGGCTCATCAGAGATAAATATTGAAGGGAATGAGGCAAAAAAAGGTCAAAAGCCTATTGATAGCGTAAAAAACGGTACTTTTATTGGCATTATTAGTAACGATTTGATGGTGGAGTTATCGAAAATTATCCGTAACGTGATGAAGGAAATTAATATTTCAGATCGCCGTATTAGTGCGGATTTTCTACAATTAAATGCCAAAATGGTACAAGCTTCCGCGGATTCAACTATTCGTGAGGGTAAAGAAACCTTTAAAGGGGCGATGATGGGCTTTTTTACTTCCCTAGCGATTACTGCTGCGGGGAGTGCTTTCCAAGCAAGAGGGCTACGTCAGCAACATCAATCGATTAAAAGTAACTTGATACCAGGAAATCAAAATCTCAGCGGTGCTGGTAAGTTATCTGGGTTAAATGGAAAAGTAGGGAGCGATGCAACGAAGCCGAATGCGTTGAGTTTGACGGGAAAAGATGGTTCAACTGTGACGTTGAGTAATCAAGCTACGCAAAATCAAAAGAATCTTGCGAGTCAAAGAATTGACGAGGCAGGCAAACGTACAAAAGATTTAGGCATGTCACAACATGAGAAGCACGACCAAGTCATGAATAAATCTCGTGTGCAAATGGCAGTCGCTGAGCAAGCTTCTCGAATGTCAGATAATGCGGGTCAGTTGGCAACAGCGTCAAATCAAGTCAATGTGAAGTCGGCAGAAGCTGATAAAATAATTGAGCAATCAGTAGCGGATATTGCACGGTCAGTTTCGGGTGATAAAGATAAACAAATCGATAAGAGCCAAGACCTTGCCAAACAAATGCAAGAGCATTTACGTGAAATTCGCGAAAATGGCTTAAGAACGATGCAAAGTCTAGTCAGGGGTTAGGGAATGAATATTTCGGCCTCGATTAATTATAATAAATTAAATAATAATCAATTATTATCAATTCCTATTAATGTTGAACAAACAGACCTCCCCTTTAAAGGGGAGGTTATCTTTAATAATGCACTTGATCCTTATCAGAAGGCATTCGATGTATTTCAGCAAATGGGGTATCGAATTCCAGAGGAAAACGTTCAACCACAGCCAATGAATAACTCGTTGGAAAATATACAACTCAAATCAAAAATGCAGGCGTACAAGCATAAGAGAGTTAATGATAACTACGAAGAGGTGAGAGGATTAGCGGCCAAAAGAGGAGTTGCTGATGGTCGACCCCATATTGCAGGAATAAGTGAAGTCATTGACAATATATATACGGATTACCAGCAAAAATACGGTGAGTTAGTTAAAGCATCGATGCAATATATGCAAGATATGAATATCATGGCAAGTAAGCTATCCCGTTATATAGAGGCGGGTGAAAATGGTAAAATACATATCAAATTAGAAGATACTTTGAGAGCAATGGATGAAATAGTTGCGAAATACTCGGGTACGAGCGTAACTAGTGAGGTTGATGGAGAGACAAAAGAATTAAAAGAGCTGAGAGAAGAACTCCGCCTGGCTTATGAACGCATAGAGGTAATTAAAACTAACGGTGGAGTTAGTCTAGCTTTCGAATTTATGAACGTAGTAAATCTGTCAAACAAAATAAAGGAGGAAATGAAGAAACTTAATCTTAAATCTGTTGGCGGATATTTTGGAAAATGGGAGCCTGATTTTGATAAGGCTAAACCGCTAATGGAAATAAACGGCACTGAGCAAGAGTATGCTTTTTGGGAAAAAAAACTACAGGGACAAGGGTTTATTGTTAAGCGAGTGAATGGAGCGTTACGTATATTTCCAGATTTTAAACCAGTAAAAGAAATTTTTTATACGCTGAATCATTCTTCGGCAACTTGGGATACAGACGGAAGTGATATTTCATCCCAAGAATTTCAAAGCTTGCAATCAATCGTTGATAGCCAAAAAGGTGCCATTAATAGCTCACAATCTCGTTTAGTAGAAACTTTTAGACAAGATGATAGCCACTTTGAAACTTTAATTCAGTTACTTATCCAATTATATAAAGATTTACAGCAATATAATAATAGCTACGTCAATATGTAATAATTGAGTATTAATTTTCTCCGTAGAAAAAAGTTTTAGAGTTTTTACTCTATATTAATAAATAAGGAGGGGGGATGATCATAAATAAAAGTATCACGACACCAACTGTAAATAATATATTATCTTTATCTAAAAAAAGTGATCAAACAAAATCATTTTTGGGTAATTTAAATTCAGTTAATAATTCAAGTCAGGAAACGCATTTTTCGGCCAATAAACAGAATATTGATAAAACATTTAATATTTCAGGTAAAAGTGAAGAATTGCATCTGAGTAACCAGAAGTTACAGGCTAATATAATTAAGTCGCTATTAAATGAAAAATACCCAGATATAAGCTTGGATATGATAATCAAAACTATGAATTTAGGGCATGGTGGAAATCTCCAAGGACAAAAATTACAGTATCAACCTGAAAATGCACTAATTAGTTTAACATTATTGACTCATGAGGAAATTAAGGGTTCAAAGGTATTAGCCTGCGCGGCAAAGCTTATTGAGCAAGTAAATAGCGGCGATAATGATAAAACTCTTAAGCAGGTACTTAAATCATCGCAAAAAGCCTTTGAAGTAGAGCTTTTTGATAATGTATTGGGCAAAAACAATATTGATGGGTTAATTCAGCGTTTTATAGATAAATATGTTCAACCTGCAATTAAAGAAAAATTAATGCCTTATTTATCTGAAAAAACCATCGAAGCATTACCGATAGATAAACTATTTGTTGGTTCTCTTCAGGAAACGAAAAAAGAGTTAATCATAGAAGCGAAAAACCAGCTGATGGGACATAAAGTTGATAAATCAGTTGATAGACTCTTACAGCTGCATAATATATTTTCGGTGCTGGAACAACAAATCGAAATTATGGGGCAATTAAGTGTTTCTATAAATACGGATAGCAATACTGAAAATCCTGTAGCAACAAATTCTGTGAAAAATGCCAAACCTGAGGATATGGTTGATGGTGGCTCGGATCCTGTTATTGCGCCTAATGATCCAGCTCCTGCGTCTTCTAAATCAACCGTGAATAATTACGTTACTAATAATTATTTTATGGCAAAAGAATTGGTCGCAGTGAATAACGAAGGAATAAAAACGAGCCAGTCTGAAAATAGAACAGTCGATAGCCATATACCTGAATCAGTACAAAAAAATAGTATTGAAGAGGATGAAAATAAGCCCAGCATGCCTCGGTTTAAAAGCACGTTAGAAATTCCTCAAGTCAATAATGAGCGAGTAGCGGTATCAACTGGAAAAGCATGGGAAAATACGATTTCTTCGGTAAAAGAATTGCACCAAAGCATTTTAGATAGTGCACGAGTTCCATCCGCTGAAGTTAGCCACATGTCATCAAAACCTGTTGATTCTAAGCTTAATTTCGATAATAGCGCTCTTTTTCCTAAATCAACGGTGTTAACGGGGCGTTTTGAAGCTGTTGAAACGACTGATAAAGTGACGGGTAAAACGAAGAAAATTTGGCAGACTAAAGCACCAGAAGCAAAGAGTGTTACATTATCGGGGCGTGGAGCGTTAACCCGTAATCAAGCAGAAAAAGAGCGCTATGTTGGTGGACCAATAGCATCAAGTACGGAAAAAATGGGAATTCCAAATAATACCAATACGTTTGGTACCCGTTTTAAATCAGTAGAGGTTGTTGATGAAACAACAGGGAAGATGAAAAAAAGTTGGCAACCGGTAGCATCTGAAACACAGCCTGTTACTTTAACTACTCAAGGTGCGTTGACACGCAATCAAGCAGAAAAAGACCGCTATGCTAATGGGCCTATTGCATCAGGTACCGAAAAAATGGGGATTCCAAATAATGCCAATGTGTTTGCTAACCGTTTTAAATCAGTAGATGTTGTCGATGAAGCGGCAGGTAAGGCGAAAAAAAGCTGGCAGTTAGCGGATAAAAAATCAAGTAAACCCGTAACGTTAACAGAAATGGGCGCGCTAACTCGCAACCAAGTTGAAAAAGAAATGTATAACGATAATGCCACCCATTTTGCGAAAGGTTGATCAGATGACTGTACAGAATATAGTTCAGCAACAATGGGTTGAAAACCAAATCAAGGACATTCGCACTTATTCGGGGATCACGAAGCCTTTTACTATGGACTCAGCGCTGATAAGAGATTTACACATTGATTCTTTGGAGATGCTGGAATTAATTACCGCTATTGAGCAGTATACGGAAAAATCGATCAGTGATCATATATGGATGCAATGGTACCGTTTACAGGATATTGCCGATTACCTTTCAACGGTTTTTGAGCCAAAGAAATAGGTTTGATTATGAGGTCAGGATTTAATTAAGTTCTGACCTCATTTTTAATCATCTAAGTTTAACTTGTTTGTTTTTGTACTGTTCCGGAGGCAAGAACCCCTTTATGGAAACTTGCTTGTCTTGGCGAAATGCGTGCAACTGCCTCAGCAGAACAGGATGCATCGACTAACACAAAGCTCGCATCATCACCTTTAGTCGGCCAAACTTTCTGACCTTTATCATCGAGCGGCAATACATTTCCTGTGGCAATAGCTAAAGAGCGCGATAATGACAGTTCATCGGGACGAGTATAAAGCTGAGCATATAAATTAGCTTTTTCTAACATATCGCCTAATCCAAACGGTGACCAATGATCCACCACACTGTCAGTTCCGGTCATCACAAATACCCCATTTTGATTGAGCGTTTTTAACGGCATATGTAGCGTACCGATAGGCACTGTTGATGCAATGGTGATTTGTTGTGCCGCAAGCTGTTTTGCTATTTTCTCAGCTTGTTCTGGATTGAGCATGGCTAAGGCAAATGCGTGGCTGATGGTGACTTTGCCACGTAAACTGCGATTTTCATCAACAGTTTTAATCATATATTCAATTGCAGCAAGTCCAGCGGGACTGGTTTCATGTAGATGAATATCAACCCCTTTATTGTAATCCAGTGCAATTTGGAACATCGTATCGAGGGATTTTTCCATTGCGCCATCCACATTTGTGGGGTCTAAACCTCCGACGTAATGGGCGCCTGCTTGCATGGCTTCACGCATTAAAGGCTCTGATTTTGATAGCAATAATCCATGTTGTGGAAAGGCAACTATTTCGCAGGTTAAGTCTTGCTGACGGTCAGCTAAGACTTGCTGTAAAACCTCTAAATTTTTTAAACCTGAAACTGGTTCAATATTGCAATGGCTACGGGCAATTGTTGATCCTTTGGATTGGATCAAGTTGATCAGCGCATTAGCGCGTTCTTTAGTATAGGGTTGAAGATCCGGCAACATTTTTTGCTCAAGGGCTATCATATCCATAATCGTTTTGCCTTCGCGGGACTCTGGTGCTTGCCAAGGGCCGCCGTAAAAGGTTTTATCAAGGTGGATATGCATGTCACGAAATGCGGGCAGTATTAACTTACCCTGAGCACTGTAGGCATTTAGTGCATTATTAGGATGCTGTTTGTTAGCTAAAACGGCGGCTATTTTGCCCTCGTTGATTTCAAGGGTATGAAGTGCAGTCTTAGTGCCAATAACCGTTGAATCACGATAGTTAAAGCCCGTCTCAAGTAAGGCGTCATCAAGGTAATAATGTTTATCAGTAATACTTGAAATACCACTACGTTGTAAGGGCTGATGAGTTTGTGCCGAAGCCATTCCTGACATTGCACCAAATAAGGTACAAGCGGCCGCGACTTTCGCACTTGTTGAAAGGAACTCTCTTCTGCCTGATGGGAAATCTGCTTTCATAGAAACTCCTTATTAATATAATAAGACTTCACACTGATGAAGGTTTCAGCGAGTGTGAAGTTGGGGATCTTCTAACCTTGAATTATGTGCGTTCCGGTTTCGCCACGTAATGCTTCGGTGAGCTTTTCAGGTGTAGTGATGATGACGCGTTTACCGCCATTGGCAATAAATGACAGACTGGCTTCAATTTTAGGTAACATGCTGCCCGCCGGGAAATGGCCTTCTTCCATATAGCGTTGCATATCTGTTGTGCTGGTTTCGCCGAGCGCTTTTTGTTCCGGTTTTCCAAAGTGAATACACACTTTTTCAACACCGGTGGTGATAATCAAGATATCGGCATGCAGCTCTTTTGCTAGTAATGTGGTGGAGAGGTCTTTATCAATCACCGCATCAATACTTTTGTATCCGCCATTACCATTGCTGATAACCGGAATACCACCACCGCCAGCGGCAACGACAACAAAATTGTTTTCAGTGAGAGTCCGAATGGCTTTTGATTCAACAACATGTTTGGGTTCCGGAGACGCCACTACACGACGATAACCACGGCCAGAATCTTCAATAAAATGCCAATCTGGATTGGCAAGTTTTAATTCTTCAGCTTGCTGTTGTGTGAAAAATGCCCCAATCGGTTTAGTTGGTGCACTAAAATTAGGATCGTTTTTATCAACTTCCACTTGTGTGATAACGGTAACCGCTTGGCGGTTATGACGCTGTGTTAGCGCATTTGTCAGTGCTTGCTGGACTAAATAACCAATACCGCCTTGGGTATCTGCCACGCAATTGGCTAATGGGGTTAATGGTAACCCTTCAACGGTATGTGCAATTTCTGCACGACGCAAATCAAGCCCGACTTGAGGACCATTTCCATGGGTCAGAACAATGTTGTAATTGCCTTCAAGCATATCGCTAATATGGTGTGCGACTTCTTGTACGGCCTTTTCTTGAGCTTCGATAGACTGGCTGTTGTTATCTTTAATAATACTGTTGCCCCCGATGGCAACAACCACGAGTTCTTTCATTGTGATGTATCCTGAGATAATGTTTTTGATAGTCGGTGTTTTTACGCACCGGCTATCAGAGATTGGTTTTGTTATGCGGATTTGCTGACTTTTTCAGCTTGTTGTTCTTCGACTGACTGACGGCTATCCATAAAATGTTTGATAACAAACAAAGCTGCCATCATGAGGTAAGCGTACACAAACATCAAGGTTGGACCTGTCGCAATGCCAACTGCTGGTGAATGGATGATACCGAAGAATACCAGTATCGCACCGACTGCTGCTGCAATCGCACCACGCAATGGTTGATTGAGAATAGCAAAGATAGCAATACAGCCCCACAACATACTAGCCAATGGTGCACCATTACCTAAGTGAACAAGACCTTGGTAGTAAACGCCTTTGTGCAATAGTGTTTCAATACCTATGGCGTTTGCTGATGTGCCTGCCGCACCCATTACACTATTAACCATCGTCAGTGCCCAGTTAGCAATCCACGGGAACAGACAGATAAAGATAACCGGCACTTCTATTTTCGGTGTTTCCCTCACCACTTGGTTGGCGGTAACCACACCGATGAAGACCAGTATTGGTACAATTGCCGTCATTGGAATGATGGCTAGCATGAATGCGCCTAAACCAAACAGCGGTACGATAAACATCGTGATACCAGATGCTAGCGTGTAACCAACACTTGCACCCATGGCTTTCCAGCCAGCGTGACCTACGTAAACGGTTACTGGGAATGGGTTACCCATAAAACAACCCACTGTTGATGATAAACCGTTTGCTAACATAACTTTACGGGTATTGTATTCATCACCAGCCGCATGCGCACTTTCGATATTTTCAAGGTCAAAAATGTAGTTCGCAAGTCCTAATGGCACCGCAGACGCTAAATAAGGTAAAGCATGTGGCAAACCTTGGAAGAAGCTATCAATGTGGATGCCTGGTGGGTTGAAACCAAAAGACGCCATTGAGGTTTTAATCGCTTCAGGGCTCTGTAAACCGGAGATCCACGCAAGTGCAGTACCCGCAATTAACAGTAATAAACCCGTTGGAATGCGAGCGAAAATAGGTTTTTTACCGAACCAGTTAATGAAGATTAACAGTAAAACGATGAATGAAACTGTAGGCGCTTCAAACGCTTGCAGCATTGGGTTCATCGCCAGTAACAGTAATCCAAGTCCAGACAGACAAGATAACAGTACGGTACGTGGGATCATCTTACGGATAGCTTCACCGAGGAATGAACCACCGACTAAAATCATCGCCTCAACAAAACACCAAACGAGAGCGATTTGAATGGCAAACTCTGCATTTTGTGTTGTTTGATATACCGGCATGATGACTAAGAAAGTCACGGTAAAAATTGATGGCGCGCTTGGCCCTGATGGTAAAGCGGTGACATCGTTACGACCTGTTTGCTTGATCATTTGCTGACCGAAGTAAGCATAACTGATACTGGCAAGTAAAACGGTAAAACCGAACGCTGGTGCAATACGTCCATAAACAATTTCAGTTGGGATGCCTACGACAAAAACGAGCAAGCCCATCATGGTGAGTAGGTTGGTGAGGTTGTTGGTCATTAGCCCGAAGTAGGCTGCTAAGTCCCCGCGTTTCCATTTGATTTTGAATATACTCATTTTAAGTATTCCCCTGTTTACCCGTCATACTTTGAGCCACAGCTGTGTTGGCTGCTCTTAGCTACCCAAGTCACATACTTGTGTATGTTCCTTGGGATATCTTCGTTTGCCGCCTTGCTGCAACTCAAATTATTTAGGGTATACACCTATAGAGGTGCATATCATGATACTCAAAGTTGCAGTTTATCTGTGTAGCTAAATACTCAGGGTATTTGTCGTTTTATTTTTATTACCCGACTTTAGTCGGGCGTTATTTTTTATTACTGGAAACTAAGCGTATTTCTGGGCGTAAGCTAGCATTGCTTGTTCAAAACACTCAAACGGAGGATGAACAATACCCGCACCAATCATGCCAATACCGGCATCTTTATGAGCAATTGCTGTATTGATGACCGGAAGGATGCCGCTGGCAGCCACTTTGGTGATATCAATTGCAGTTGGAATGCCCATAAAGCCAAGCAATGGAATAGTAACGTTCGGGTTTTCACCTAAAGTGATTTCACGCATTTGGCGAGAGAAATCAACGGCTTCATCAACAGTTCCACCGACAAGTGCCACAATGGCAGGTGCGGTTGCCATCGCAAATCCACCAATACCATAGGTTTCGGTGATTGCAGAATCACCGATATCTAAGCCTGAATCTTCTGGCTTATAACCGGCAAACATTGGGCCGATAACTTGTTGAGATGGGCCAATAAACCAATGTCCTGGTAAGCCACTGATACGTAGACCAAACTCATAACCATTACGTGCCATAGTGGTGACGACTGTGCTGTATTCGATACCGTGAGCTGCATCCATAGAGGCTTTACACATTGCCATCCACGTTGGGCCTGAGAAATAATCACTGCTAGCCACGAAATCAAACACTTCTTTTTGCTGGGCAACTGAGAAATTAGTTTGGATAATGCCGGTTGTCAGTGCTTGGATTAATAGGGTGGTGCCCGCATTGTTACGGTTATGGCACTCATCGCCCATATGCAGGGCTTGAGCCAACATCAAACGCAGGTCAATTTCACCAACGAATGTCATTGCATCGCGCAGCATTGGACCTAATACATCACGCATCCAATTTAAACGGTCAATAACGCTTTGATCGTTAGCACCCATACGCAGAATTTTTGCCATCTGCTCACTAAGGTTGGTAAACGCACGGTTACCGTAGGTTTTGTTTTCGACAATATGCATGAACATCGATGCTGATGTCACACCAGCCATGGAGCCCACGCAGTCATGTTCGTGACAAGGAGAGAAAATAATCTCATCTGATGCGGCAACACGTTCGGCATCAACTAAATCTTTGGCTAAGCCTTCAAAAACTAATGCACCCGTTACTGCGCCTTTCATCGCGCCACACATATCTTTCCAAGCAACCGGAGGGCCGGCGTGTAAAATAGTATTTTTAGTCATTCCCGGAACGACGTTAATTGCTTGGTCATAACCGATAAGGACAGGCTGGGACTGAATAATACGCTCAAGCGCTTGGGCGTTAGCGACAGCAATTTTCTCTTGTAGTGATGCATTGCTTTCGATTTTATCTAATGCGCGAATAACCTCGATATTACCTTGACCTGGTGGCGTCCAGCTTAAGTGAGTGACTGGAATATGCTGCTTTTTCAGGTCGTCGCTGAACATTTCGATGCCAACGTTAATCACATTTAATGGTTGCTTAAATAATGAAGTCATTATGCTTTATCTCCTTTCCAGACAAACTCGCGTCCTAATAAACCGGTATTGGTGCTGCTGCTTGCCCAAATCACGTCGGCATCTGTCAGCATTTTGACTTGTGCATCCATTGCTGGTGTATCTTGGTCAGTACCCAGTACATAACCTAAAATAATCAGTTCACGGCCATCTTGTTTAGCAATATTTTTCGCTTCTTTGATTGCATCAATCATAACGCCGACAGGATCTTCGTGAGAACCAAAGCCCAAGACAAAGTCCATCATAATGACACCAACTTCAGGATCACGAGCTTCTTGTAATAAACGACCAATACGGTTGGTTGGGTCGATCATTGGGTGTGGTTTACCGTTGGTAAAATCATCATCCCCAAAATCTAGGAAGGTGTGAGCGATACTTTTATTGACATCTTTTAGGCGATACTCAAGGTTTGGTTGAATATTGCTGTAGACGTCATCATATTTTTCGAGGGCAGCAAACATTGCTTCATCGCACAGGGTGCCACCACAAAATAGACCGCGGATATATTTTTGTTCAGCGGTTAATTTGGTGCGGACTTCTTCAATTAATGGCCAGTTGAGTGAATGTAAGTTTAAATCTTCTTTTTTGAGACCCGCGAGTAACACTGTTTTCAGCGCAGCTTCTTTGGTGCTCTTTGCAAATGTAAGACCTGGTTTGTCTTCTGGCAACGGTTGGCTGCCTAGGAAGCACACTACTACAGGTTTATGACATTTTTCTGCCTGCTCTAATACTTTCTTCGCTACGGCGGGTGCTGGTGGCTTAGAAATTAAGGCAATAACTTGAGTTTCTTCATCGGCATCTAACATCTTGAGGGCATCGATCATCATAATGCCGCCAATTTTTTCGCTTAGGTCGCGCCCACCGGTACCAATGAGTTGCGAAACCCCTGCACCGAATTCATGAATGCGTACGCTGAGTTCTTGGCTGCCGGTACCAGAAGCACCGATAATACCAATGTTGCCGCGGCGCACACTGTTACCAAAGCACAGTGCAGTACCGTTGATGATAGCCGTGCCACAGTCAGGCCCCATCATTAAGAGTCCTTTACTGCTTGCCATTGTTTTTAACGCTAATTCGTCTTCAATGGATACGTTGTCAGAAAATAACATCACATTGAGGTCATTTTCTAAAGCAATACGCGCTTCACGGGCGGCAAATTGACCATTAACTGAAATAATCGCTAAATTACTATCAGGGATATGTGTTTTGGCTGAATTGAGGGTGGCGTATTTAGCTTCGTGAGAACCGCCGCCTTGATTCTTTTTATTAAATAAATCTTCAATGCCAATTAAGATCTCTTCGTTGGCTTCATCGCTTGAACCTTTAATGACAATCATTAAATCGCCATTTTTGGCTTCTTCTAACTCAGTGGTTAATAAGCCTAAATTTCTTAAGACGCCTTTATTCATCTCTGTTGCCATTGCCACAAATGCTTGCTCAACATTAGGAAGTTGATTTGCTTTAGTGGAAATGGACATCAGTGATACAGAATCAAAATAGGTATTCTTTTTTATGACAACTTTAGTTGACATAGCTTTCTCCGAAATAATGAGTGAGATACAAAGCATCTCGAATGCCAAATAGCATGTCGCTGCCTGAACTGGACCCGATATTTAAAATGTCTAAAAACTGTGAATAAATATTTGTTTCGTTCGCATCAACTAATGATTGAATCAATTGATGCATATTTTCGCGATATTCATGGTTTAGGGCTTTTTCTAGGGTAATGGCGCTAATGGGTGTTGTTCTTTCATTGCTTTGCATGATGCCCTGATGAAATTCAGGATAAAATGCACGAGCAGGATGTTTTTCTAAGAGCAAAAATGCCATTAACCCAACGAGATAATCATCTCCAGACGGCGTAAGCCCGATACCTAACCCAACAAACTGGCTAATGACATTAGCCAAACCATGGCGTTGTTTTGCCTTGAGTAAACTAATTAAATTGCTACGTAATTGATTTAATTTTTCTGTGGATGCTACATAAAATAAATTATCGCCTTGATAATTAAATAGAGAGCTTCGAGCTTCACTTAAAATTAAATCTAATCTATTTATTTGCTTTAATAAAAATGACTGATAATTTCTCTGGTTTATTTTCTCATAAATAAAATTAATAACCGGTTGTTGCCATAATTTACATAATGAAAAAGACAATGAATAATGTTCACCAATGCATATTTCATTATTTAACAAATAAAAATTGTCCTCATTCTTAATGTTTAAAAGAGAAAAATCGTTATTTAATAATCGACAACTATTTGGTGCATTATCTAATTGAGTACTTAGCAAAGTAAAAAGATGATTATCAATAGAAACATTAATGGCTTTATTAAAGACTTGTTCTACTTTGCCTGAAAGCTGCGGCTGATTGAGAAGATTTAAAAAATGAATATCAGCCGTTAGCCCGTATAATATTTGCCGATGAGATGTGGCGTTATTCACAAGTCTCCTTATCAGCGTATGTCTCGAGTATCGCTCAGTGCTTATGCACCAGCCGCAACGAGAAGTGCTGCAATTTCGGTATAGCCTTTTTCTTTTGCCAACTCTAATGGTTTTTTACCATATTTATCAGTCATGTGAGGGTTAGCACCATGCTCTAATAGCAACTTAACGATTTGTTGTTGTTTGTCGCCACCGTCATTGAGTACGATAGCTTCCAGTAACGGTGTCCAACCAACAAAGTTAGTGTGGTTAACATTCATTTCTGTTTTTTCGAGTAACTCACGAACGATTTCTACGTGGCCTTTTTCACTTGCAGGTGTAATACCTACGCCACCAAAGCGAGTTAATAAATCCAAATTAGGATTTGCAGGTAAAACCAAACGTAATAGCGTTAAATCGTTATTTAAGCAGCTAAGTAGGAAAGGGTTAAAACAAGTTTGATCTTGTTTATCAATATCAGCACCTGCGTTAATTAGCAGTGAAACACATTCATAATGTTTGTTTAGGCTGGCATTTATGATTGCGGTGCGGCCTTGACGATTTGTCACATTAATATCAATACCGTTATCAAGGCATTTTTTTAATATATCTAATTGGCCTTGTTCCGCTGCGGTTAGAAATTCTTGAACCAGTGTGCTGGAAGTCATAACGCTCTCCTGATAACTAAAATTGATAAATAGAAATTGAACACTATTTAATATGGCTAAAGCATAGCAACTGCGACCTATAAAAAGAATCCATTTAAATTTAATTCATCAATAAGGCCCTTCATTGTTGAGTTAAATTCAATAATTGGCTATTTTTGTGCGTGAAAGCATTGTTTACAGACCTTTTTGGATGGTTTTAGGGGGTTTTTAGACCAAAATTGTTGGTTTATTTTTATTAATTAAGGGCACAATAAATGATTTAATCAGATCTGTGACGCAGTTCAAATTTAAGGTTTTTAAAATGTTAATGTTGTGATTTTTTTGATCAAAAAAGATTAAAATGTTAAATCTTAGTTTTAGTATTTAATTCAATAATATTAGGTATTTCGAATATAAATAGTCCTTTCTCATATTACATCAATTTTACAAAATCAAAGGAAAACAAATAAATATTCTGTCTAGATGAATATTTCTGTTAACCTATGAAAATAGATTAAAATATAGACTGTTTTATATGCTGTTGAATTTAATTCAAATATATCCGTCATACTTCAAGCTACAGGGGATATCCGTCATGCTTCGAGCTACAGGGGCGTTGACTGCACTCAGCTACCCGAATCACATACTTTTTGTATGCTCATCGGGATAGCTTTGCTTGTCGCCTACCTGTAACTCGAATTATTTAGGGTATGTGTAGATTAGGTTTTAATGTATAGATCAGGCTTTAAGCCGCAGGGGTAAACTCAAATTATTTAGGGTATGTGTATAATTAGGGAATAAAGTAATGAATTCGATTTTTACTGAAGAAAATTTACTGACTTACACTACGGCAGCTAAGTTTGCCAGTTTTAGTAAGGCCGCAGAAGAATTGGGTATTACCACATCGGCGGTCAGCTATACCATAAAACGCATAGAAACCTATTTGGATGTAGCGCTATTTATTCGTGATACACGCAATATCGAGCTGACAGAAGCGGGTTATTATTTTTATCGCAAAGCAACGGACTTATTAAATAACTTCCATTTGATTAAAAAAGGAATTTATTCTATTGAGCAAGGTATTGAAGCTCGTGTGCGTATTTGTATTAACCAACTGTTATATACGCCATACCATACGGCTAAGTTGCTGCAAATACTCAAAAAACAATTTCCAACATGCCAAATTACAGTGACGACAGAAGTGTATAACGGGGTATGGGATGCGATTATTAATAATCTTTCCGATATCGCAATAGGCGCTCCGGGTACGTTAATGGATGGTGGCGGTATTGATTATACTGAGATAGGTGCTATTCATTGGGAATTTGCTATCGCATCCACTCACCCGTTAGCACTAATGCCTGAACCTATTGCAGAAAGCCAATTACGGTTATATCCCAACATTATGGTGGAAGATACGGCGCATACCATCAATAAACGTATTGGGTGGTTGTTACATGGTCAAGAAGCTATTCAGGTGCCTGATTTTAATACTAAATGTCAATGTCAGATGCTCGGTGAGGGAATCGGTTTTCTGCCTGATTATTTGATTAAAGAACATGTAAAAAATGGTTTATTAGTGATCAAAAAAATTCAAAATCCAAGACAGGATTCTCATCTGTTATTAGCGACACAACATTCGGCAACAGGGCTGGTAACTCAGTGGATACGAAGAGAATTTGTTGGAAAGGGGATTTTAGCTAATCTATACAGCGATTTGCTAAAACCCATTCACTAGAAAAGTTACTGAGTGGCAATCTCGAGGGCTTTATTGATAGCATCAGGGATTACGCTACCGTGATTCTTACCTTCAAATAATGTGAAATTACAGATGCGGCCATGACTTTGGATTTCGTCACAGATTTGGCGTGCAGTAATCCAGCTTTTTCTCACTTGGTAATTTTTCTTTTGCTCATCCGTTAACCGTGATAAATCAGGCTTTTCTTCAAGCCCCCCTAGGGTAATATTAATGGGGGAAGCCGCTTGTTTATCAGTGAGTTTGGCGATATCTACCATTTTCCCTTCGCCCCACCACAGTGACGGGCTGGCAGAGACATAAGATTGATAATCGTTAGGATGATTTTGATAAGCCATTAAGGTAAATAATCCGCCAAATGAGTGACCAAATAAGGTCTGTTTTTGCTTATCAAGGGGAAATTGTTGTTCAGCCCATGGTCTGATAGTTTCTTGTAAGAATTGATATAATCCATCAGAACCGCCACCTTCTTGAAAGGCTTCACCTGCAACTTTTGGGGTATAATCATAAGTGCGGATTTTACTGGGAAAGGCTTCATCCACAGGGTAGCCAATACCGATAATTATCGGCAATGAGTCAGATGGAAACTTGCTGATAGCTTTGTTGACGACTAACGGATATAACCCGTTACCATCAAGCATATACAGTACAGGCCGCTTAGCCGTAACGTTATAAGGTACGGCGCTGTATATCCGTAAGACTCGTTCACCATAATTCATATCAGTTTGCTGAATATCATAAAACTGACTGACATTTTCATCCAGCTTTGGGATGGTTTGGCTTGGGCGAGCCCAAGCGCTGGTTGTCATGCACAGTAATAGGCCACTTAATATGATTTTATTCATCTACTCGTCATCTTCAAGTTGCATGGGTGTTGGCTACGCTCAGCTCCCCGAATCACATACTTTTGTA
>NZ_DOEH01000018.1:82398-224050 GCF_003533305.1 Providencia sp.
GTTGCCTACATGCAACTCGAATGGCTTTTAATGTAATAGGTAGCCTGCAAAAATTAACAAGGTAATCAATTAGAAGGTGAAATTCACGTTCGCCCAATAACGGCGACCATCTTCTACATCCCAGTTGCCGCCATTTTTATCAATTTTAGGCCCTTTTTCATTACCGATATTTAATACTGCTAAATTTAGCTTAGTATTTTTCAGTAATTGATAAGTGGCTCCGACATCCATGGTGGTATAGCCACTACGGTAGCGTGGTGCTGTGTAGCCATTACGCTGGGAGGCCCAAACTTGTTTACCTTCATAGTGTGCACGGGTATATAAAGTGAGGTCTTCGCTATAATTCCAATCTAACTTAGCATTTGCCAGATGCTTTGGCGTTTTATCCAATGCATAGCCTTTGAGTGATTGACCACTACTTAGCTTTTCATCATCACTTTTACGCTCTGAATCAGTATAGGTGTAATTTAAACTCAATTTCCAATCTTGGGCTAGAGGAATTCCTGTTGCGACCTCAACCCCTTTGATATTGGCTTTACCGACGTTGTCATAGGTATATAAGTTTAGATTGGTAATAGGGTCTGCGTCGCCAGTATAGTAGCTAGTTAATTTGTTTTTAAAATCGGTATTAAAGAAAGTTAAGCTAGCATCAAAACCGGATTCATGGTTATAGGCAATACTGATTTCTTCACTGAGGCTTTTTTCTGGTTTTAAATCAGGATTACCGTAGATAATCCCATTACCGCCCTCAGTTGAGGTACCGTAACCTGAACTGACTTCACGCAAGGTTGGTGCACGGAAAGCTTGTGATACACCGCCTTTAATGGTGATTTCATCAGTTAAATAATAAACTGCATAGCCTCTCGGGTTCCAGTGATTACCATAAGTCTCATGGTGATCTAAACGTAGACCACCCGTTAAAATAAGGTCATCTGTTGCTGTAAACTCATTTTCAACAAATAATGCATATTGTTCAGCGCTAAGTTTTGCATTTTCTGTGGTTGTTTTACCTGTGGAAGAGCTATCTTTCAATTTAGCGTGTTGGAATTGCCCCCCTACAGAGAGAATATTGTCAGGTAGAAAGGCAACCACTTTCCCATCAACTACAGTATTGGTAATTTCAGGAACGCGAGGCTCATAACTATAAACTAATGGGCTTGTTTTGGTTTCTTGTCTTTCAGATTTAGTTGAGCGCTTTGTTTGTTCTTGATAAACGCTCAACTCAGTGTTGAATGAATCCCAATCACCTTTATATGTTAGTGCTAAATGGTTTCGATCATTATGAAGTTCTGTTTTGGTATTGGCTTTTTTGGAGGTACCACGAATTTCATATTCAGCGAGAGATTTACCCGGCGTTGAAGTTCTTTCTTGAGTGGTTCTGCCTGCTTCAAATAAGAAAGTTTGGTTATCCCAAGGGGTAAAGGTTAGTTTTGCCGTTAAGCTTTTATTATCCTTTTTATTATGCCCTTCTGTAATCTTATCTTCTTGGCGATAATCGCCACCGCCATATAATTGCAAACCTAATTTATCTTGCATTAATGGTCCAGATAGATAGAAATTACCATCTGTTGAGTTACCGCTATCACTGTTTTCTTGCACAATAGCGCCAGTCGATAGACTGCCGTGCCACTCATTAGTGACTTTCTTGGTGATGATATTGATAACGCCGCCCATGGCATCAGAACCATACAGGGAAGACATAGGACCACGGATCACTTCAATACGTTCAATTGCTTCAACAGGCGGCATAAAGCCTGCTTCAAAACCACCGCTGCCATTCGGGCGAGATTCACGGCTATTTTGACGACGACCATCCACGAGTATTAAGGTGTATTCGCCGGGCAAGCCACGAATATTAATATCTTGTTTATTGGCTGCACCTACAATACTGACACCTTCAACATCTTTAACCGCATCGGCTAAATCGCGTACCGGTTTGTTTTGTAATTGTTCAGCAGTAATTACAGTCACACTCGCAGGGGCATCACGTAATTGCTGTGAATAGCCCGATGCACTGACGACCATGGTATCTGAGTTTTCTGCGGCAGTAGCGCTAAAAGAAGAGAGTGCCGTGCAAACACCTGCGGCAAGAAGCGTGTAGTGGTATGGCTTAGACATAATTATTCCTAGACCCCGGTAAATTGAAACAATAAATATAAATGATAATAATAATCATATTCTTTATCGATAATACCATTGAAGTAAGTAAGAAATAAATAATTGCCTAACTAATTTATGGTCAGGATTTGATCTCAGACATAAAAATGCATCTAGCTTTGTGAAGCGTGCCAACCTTAATGGAAAATTAAGGTTTAACTTTGGTTTATGGAGTTTCCCACAATGTGAACTTACATTAGCTCTGCTATCTACTCGGGGAACTTAAAGGCTAATGAGAAGTATATTTTTGATGATCGCAGGATTATTGATGTTAATCGCACCCACACTGGCGTGCGCAGAGGCGATGCGCTTAAGTGTGACTAATCCACAACAAACTATGGCGGTTGATGTTGTCAACATTCCGGGAAAGTTTGTGGCTAAAAATGAGGTTTCTATCGGATCGCCATTACAGCAACAAAGGGTGACGGCGGTTTTTGTTGAAGAAGGTGAATGGGTTGAGAAAGGGCAATTACTCGCTACGCTTGAATCACCACTTCAAAGTGCGGCGGTGAAGCAATTACAAGCGGAAACAGAGAAAGCAACCGCTTACATTAAGCAGCAACAAGCTCTAACGGCACAGTCACAAAAAGAGTTACAGCGCCTTATGCCACTGGCTAAAACAGGGGTAATTTCCGCGAATGAATTCGGTAAAGCGAAATCAGAAGCGCTATCACAGCAAGCCTTGCTCGAGGCGAGTCGGGCTGAGTTGCGTCAACTACAAGCACAATTAACGCGTGAACAGAGCCAAGAAGATAAATCAAAGATTATCGCCCCCGTTTCAGGGGTGATCAGTGAGCGTTACGCGATGAACGGCACGCTATCTGATAATGCGTTGCTGTTTAAATTAATTGAAAATAATGAAATTGAATTTGAAGCCGCCGCTCATTCATCGGAATTAGCGCGAATTCGAGGTTCAAATCCCGTTGTTATTCAATTATCTGAAAATAAGCAACTTTTGGGTAAATTACGTTATTTATCGCCGAAAATAGCGTCATTAACACAATTAGGTAAAATGCGAGTCGCCTTGAACGAGGCGCCCAACGGTATCCGTATAGGGGAAATTGCGACGCTGGTTTACGCCAATTCACCCGAGGAACAACTTACTTTGCCATATAGCGCCATTAGAACGGAAACAAATGGTGAGCGTTTCGTTTTCACCGTGACCGAAGGGGTTGTGACAAAACAAAAGGTACAAACGGGGAAAATACAAAATGGCCGAGTGGAAATTCTCAGTCCTTTAGCGACAAATTTAGACGTTGTAACTTATGCACAAGCGTTTTTGTCGCAGGATGACATTGTTATTGCAGTGAAGGATAGCCAATGAAATTACAGTTATCATCTTGGGCCATCACCAGACCCATTCCTACTATTGTGATTTTTTTGGTGTTAACGATTGCCGGAATATTTTCATTCAATACCTTACCGGTGACGGCGAATCCGGTAATTACTTTTCCGATTGTTACTGTGACGGTGACGCAAGATGGTTCATCGCCAACGGAGCTAGAAAATGCAGTCACCAAGCGAGTTGAACGTGCGGTATCGGGTATTCCGGGTATTCGCCACATTTCATCATCAATAACCGAGGGGTCATCATCAACAACCATTGAGTTTAACCTTAACGTGAACGCTCATGTGGCGACTAATGATGTGCGCGAGCAGATAGGACAAATTAGAGCAGAGCTGCCTCAAACAATTGATGAGCCGCTTATCAACCGAATTGATGTGGAAGGTGGTGCAATTTTACGTTATGCGGTTTCTTCTGATACCGAATCTATCGCTGATTTATCATGGTTCGTGGATGACACCGTCAGTAAGCAGCTAGTGGCGGTACCGGGTGTGCAGAAAGTGAGTCGATTAGGCGGCGTTGAGCGCGTTATTCGTGTCGAACCGGATGCTCAAAAATTGGCTGCAATGCAGATATCAATCGCGACTATTAATGAATTACTGCGCAATGTACATCAAAATTCCGCAGGAGGTAGTACTAAATACAATACCTTACAGCACACAATCCGTGTTCTGGGTGAAAAGCATGCGGTGGATGATATCGCCAATGTGATGTTACCGATGGATAACCAACAATCTGTCAAATTAGGTGAAATTGCAAATGTGTACGATGGCTATAAAAATGTGAAATCCATTTCACAGTTTGATGGTGAAGAGGTGGTGGGATTTGCGGTTTTTAGAGCGAAAGGTTCCAGTGATACGCAAGTGGCTGAAGGGGTAAAACAGGCGCTTGCCAAACTGCAAGCGGCGAATCCCGCGGTCAAAATTAGCTTAATTTCATCGACCGTCAAATATACCGAATCAAGTTTTAATTTAACCATTCAAACCTTATTAGAAGGGGCATTTTTAACCGTTGTTATCGTTTTCTTTTTCTTAAAAAGTTGGCGAGCAACGTTAGTAGCAGCGATTGCTTTACCATTGTCTATTTTGCCGACGTTCTTTATTTTGGCTCTGTTTGATTACAGCCTAAACAGCATTACATTACTGGCATTGACCTTGGTGATTGGTATTTTAGTCGATGATGCCATTGTTGAAATTGAAAATATTCAAAAATATATTGAGCGCGGAGAGCGCCCTTATCTGGCGTCACTAAAAGCCTCTGATGCGATAGGATTTGCGATTGTTGCCATTACATTGACGATTGTGGCCGTCTTTTTACCAGTGAGCTTTATTGGTGGTTTTGTGGGGCAATATTTTGTGCCCTTTGGTGTCACGGTTTCTGCGGCAGTATTATCATCATTATTGGTTGCTCGCCTTGTGACACCGTTGATGGCAGCTTATGTTTTATTACCACAAAAACAGCAACATGAAGGGGTGAAGGTTGCCAATTGGATTGTGCGATATACCCGATTTTTATCAGCAACCTTGAAACATCGTAAATTAGCTTTATCTGTTGCTGGGGTGTTTTTAATTGGTTCCGTTGGGATCACCAGCTTCTTACCCGTTGGTTTTATGCCTGATGGTGATATTAGTGTAAGCCAGATAAATATAGAGTTATCGCCAGGCACACCTGTTGAGCAAACTCAGCAAAAAATTAATGAAATTGCTGAGAAATTAAAAGATAGGCCTGAAATTTTATCCGTTTATACCATTGCAGGCATAGCGGATGATTCAGAGGGTGTTGCTCAACACAAGGGGGAAATGATTTTAACTTTAACGGAGCCAAGTGAGCGTGAGTTATCACAAAAGCAATTTGAACAATCAGTGTCACCGTGGTTGAGCCAAAAAACTGATGCGCGTTATAGCTTTAGTAACAGTAATGGCAGCAAAGAGTTTTCGTTGGTATTTACCGGCACCGACCCTGAAGAGCTTGAAAAAGCGATTCAAGCATTGCGCAATGGGATAGCCAAAACTGCTGGATTTAAAAACGTGCAGGTGGTGAAACCGTTATTGCGTAAAGAGTTACTTGTTACGCCAAACTTGGTTGATTTAGGGCGAACAGGGGTGAATGTGGACGATATTTCCACGACACTACGCATTGCTACGATGGGAGAAGCCAGTTCTCGCAGTGCCAAATTTAATCTACCGGATAGGCAATTAGCATTGCAGGTTATTCTTCCTCAAAATCAACAAAATGATATTGAGGTATTGAATAATTTATATGTGAAAAGCGCGGGGGAACAAAGTATTCCTATCAAATCGGTGGCGAAAATTGACTCTAGTGATGGGCCTTCACAGATTGAGCGAATTAATCGCCAACGTAAAATGGTGATTGAAGCTAATTTAGAGGGTATTACTTTAGGGGAAGCTATTGAGAGTGTGATGCAATTACCTGAGTATCAACAATTACCCCATAGTGTTTCACAGGTCGAATACGGCGATATGGAATATATGACCGATATGTTTGAACGCTTTGGCACTACGATGGTATTAAGTATTTTGCTAGTTTTTGCCATCTTAATTGTGCTGTTTAAAGATTTTATGCAGCCGATTACGATTTTAGTGGCTCTGCCGTTTTCTATCGGTGGCGCGATTATCGCACTGGTTCTTTATGGTGCGATGATAGATTTACCCGTTATCATCGGTATTTTAATGCTTATGGGGATTGTGACGAAAAACTCAATTTTGCTGGTGGAGTTTATCCTTGAAAAAGAGCGCTCAGGTCTTGATCGCGAAACGGCTATTTTAGAGGCAGGACAGGAACGTATTCGCCCGATAATTATGACCACGTTTGCGATGATTGCCGGTATGGTGCCGTTAGTGTTGACGACAGGGGCAGATGCTAGCTTTAGAGCGCCGATGGCCATCGCGGTTATTGGTGGGCTGATTAGTTCCACGATATTGAGCTTACTTTTTGTTCCCGTAATTTACAGTTTAATGGATGATTTAAAACAAAAAATACTGCCTCTATTAGCCAAACTGACTTCCGTCACGCAAACTGATAGAGATGTTAAAGAGTGGTAAAAAGAGGCCAGTCATATAAATGGCTGGCTTTTTACTATTGTTTTTTTATTGATTGGGAAGTAAATTGACTTTTAGTCCACCTATAGACTATATTTGGTCTAGTTGCCTGAAAATGCATGTAGGAATTCTTAATGAAAATTGAAACGATTAGTTATATTAAAAAACATGCCGCTGCACTTGAACTTTCTGAGCCAATTTTGGTTACTCAAAATGGTGTGCCAGCTTATGTCATTGAGTCATATGAAGATAGAAAAAAGAGAGATGATACTATTGCTTTACTTAAGCTCTTATCTATTTCAGAAAAAGATAGCAAAGAAGGAAAGCTCTACTCGCGTAGCCAGTTATTGGATAATCTGTAAATTGGAGCTGTAGGATGATAATTAATTTTAAGTACACGGAAACATTTTTAAGTATTATAAAAGACCAAGGATTGGATAAAAAATTAGTTAATACTATTCTTGATAGGTTTGAACGGCATCTGAATTCTTTTCCTGAATGTTGTGGAGTACATGTATATTTACAGGAAATAGGTGTAACTAAATATAGGGGATATATATCGCCTGAAAATTACACTCTTCTTTATTCCTATGAAAACAAAGGCAATGTTGTTACTGTTCATGCTATTTTGCATCAACGACAAGATATACAAAAGCTATTATTTAATCGTATCATTGAACGCTAAATTTAGATTATTAGTGATTTCTATATGTACCATGTGAACTTTTTATTCCCTAGAAATTATTTCTGTAGCACTAATCTATTAGTTAAATTTACTGCAATTAATAATGTTTAAGTTAAATTAATAATAATCAATCATATTAATGAAAAATTGCTACATTAGAGGCAAAACAAAAATTTCAAAACTAGTATTATTGACATTTTTAATTCATTAATCTAGTTTCAAGGTGTCCAAATCAGTATTGATGAGTAAGGCACCTTTCATCATGAATACATCCCCAACTCGCTCACAATGGCCGCTATTACGCCTTGCCACGTCTATGTTTTTTTCGTATATGACGGTTGGCCTTCCCTTAGCTGTTATTCCACTGTTTATCTATCAAGAACTTGGCTATAACGATATTTGGGTGGGTGTCGTGGTCGGTATTCAATTCTTAGCCACGGTACTGACTCGGGGTTATGCGGGGCGCTTAGCTGATCAACAAGGTGCCAAAAGAACCACATTACAGGGCATGTTAGCTTGTGGTTTATCTGGTCTGTTTTGTTTGCTCGCAGTTATTTTACCCCTTGGGCCAGCCTGCCAAATTTCACTCTTGATTATGGGGCGCTTAGTGTTGGGTTTAGGGGAAAGTCAATTATTGACAGGGAATTTAACGTGGGGAATGCGGCTTGCGGGCGCTGAACACGCAGGAAAAGTAATGTCTTGGAATGGAATGGCTATTTATGGCTCTCTTGCTGTCGGGGCACCATTAGGGTTGATGATTTATCAACATCTTGGCTTTGCAGCACTTGGTGGTGTCATTATGTTGCTACCTTGTATTTCATTACTGATAAGCGGCACGGTAAAAGCAGTTTTACCTTTGCAAGGGCGTTGGGTGTCGTTTTGGTCTATCTTGCGCAAAATTTGGAAAATGGGCGCTATATTGGCGCTACAAGGCATTGGCTTTGCTGTGATCAGTACTTTTATCTCACTCTATTTTGCATCTAATCAATGGGGAAATGCAGGGCTAGCCCTCACAGCATTTGGTTGCGCGTTTGTTTTGGTACGTATCTTTTTTGGCGGTTTACCCGATAAATTCAACGGTTATCGAATTGCGCAGATTTCTTTATCAATCGAGTGTGTTGGGTTAGTAGTGCTTGGTTTTGCGCCTGAATTTAGCGTGGCACTAGTGGGTGCGGCACTGACGGGGATGGGATGTTCACTTATCTATCCTGCAATTGGTAAGGAAGTTGTGAAAACTGTTGAGCCTCAAATGCGAGGTACGGCACTAGGTGGATATTCCGCTTTTCAAGATATTGCCTATGGGATAACTGGCCCACTCGCGGGTATGACGGTGGCTTATATTCATTATCGAGGTATCTATTTAGCGGCGGCAGTTGCGGTTTTATTGGCTATCGTGATGACTTCTATTTTTATAGGTCGTTCGAGCTATCGTCATTAGTTTATTGAGGAGATAAAAATTGTCATCAGAAAATATGCCAAAATATATCAGTTATCTTGGATGGGCTGCGACCTTGACTGCATTTAGTATGTATGTGGCCTATATTCCACAAATTCTAGGGAATCTTGAGGGAAATAAAACCCATCCAATGCAAGCGGCGGTTGCTTCACTTAACTGTGCTCTATGGCTCTGGTATGGAATAAAGTTAAAGAATAAGCCAATTACCTTCGCGAATGTTCCTGGGGTTATATTTGGACTGATTGCATTTATTACTGCGTTATGAATTCATTGACTGTATACAGATGCAGTCAATGATCTACGTTTATAATTATTCATTTCGACTATGTTTTAATATATCTTTGGATATTTAGTCAAATAATGATGTGAAAAATGAGTCCATAGTTTTTTATATTATGAAATCATTTACTCGTAAATTGAATTTCATCATCTAATCATATTAAGATGTGCTCTATAAAGCCATTAACTTTAAGTGTATTCAATTACACTTATTATCATTATGGTATAGTTAATATCATATTTAGATATAGCCTTCATTTTATTTAACATTGACCTTACATTGATGATTTAACTCTATGTTATTTATATATATTAATTTGAGTTGCTAAGTTATTAGATAAGTTCAGTAGCTGATAAAACTGATATAAAAGATATCATATTATTGTTCTATTCTATTTTTATGTTATTTAAAAACAGTTCCCTATTGCTTTATGGCAGAGAGTTCGTAAATATAACAGATAGAATGAATAATTAATTTCGACGTTGAGAGTTATTATGGACCAACCAAAAAATACAGATGAATCTAATCAAAAAACGACAAATGAAAAACGAAGAAAAATATGGATGGTATTTGCTTCAATTATTATCATTCTTTTATTTGTCGCCTATGGCGTTTATTGGTTTTTAGTCTTGCGCTTTCAAGAATATACCGATGATGCATATGTTGCTGGATTACAAATCCCGATCATTGCGCAAACAACGGGTAATGTCACTCAAGTCAATTTTGAAAATACAGACTTAGTGAAGGCGGGTGATGTGCTCGTTGTCTTAGATAAAACCAATGCGACGTTGACTTTTGAACAAGCAAAACACGATCTCGCCACCACGGTGCGCAAGACGAAAGAGCTGTATATCAATGGCGACGAATATCAGGCTCAAATTCAAAAGAATCGCGTATCCCTTGCGCAAGCGCAAAAAGATAATCAGCGACGTATTGCGTTAGGGCGTAGTGGTACTATTTCTAAAGAAGATTTGCAACACTCCCAAGAGGCTGTGCAATTGGCTCAAGCTGCGCTGGAGATTTCAATTCAGCAATATAATGCCAACCGAGCGCTATTACGCAATACGGAATTGAAAAAACAGCCAGCAATACAGCAGGCAGCAGATAGTGTTCGCAGCGCATGGATTAACTTGCAACGTACTGAAATTAAAAGCCCAATGACAGGTTATGTCTCCCGCCGGAACGTCCAAGTGGGTTCACAAGTTAGCTCTCAAAGCTCATTAATGGCGATTGTTCCTATTCAGCCAGTTTGGGTTGATGCCAATTTTAAAGAAACTCAGTTAGAAAAAGTCCGGATTGGTCAGCCAGTGACGATAAACAGTGATTTCTATGGTGATGATATTGTTTATAACGGGACTGTTGTTGGGCTAGATATGGGAACGGGCAGTGCGTTTTCGCTATTGCCTGCTCAAAATGCGACGGGCAACTGGATTAAAGTGGTTCAGCGTCTCCCTGTTCGTGTTGAATTAGACCCAGCGCAAGTCGCGAAACATCCGTTGCGTATTGGTTTATCGATGAATGTGACGATTGATATTAAAGATCTCAACGGCCCTGTTTTGGCTGAAGTTCAACGAACGGCACCCGCTTTTGAAAGTGATGTATTGGTGCTGAAATTGAACGATGTCGATCAGATTATCGATACCATCATTAACGATAACGCGGATTAGCCCGAAAGGAGTGGCTGTGGCAGATATTCAACCACTAAAGGGCACAAAGCTAGTTTGGGCAACAATTGCATTGTCCTTGGCGACGTTTATGCAAGTGTTAGATTCGACAATTGCAAACGTTGCTATTCCGACAATTGCAGGGAACTTGGGGGTTTCGGTATCTCAAGGAACGTGGGTTATCACGTCATTTGGGGTATCAAACGCCATTTCTATTGCTATCTCGGGCTATCTTGCGAAACGATTTGGTGAAATTCGTGTTTTCTTATGGGCAACGGGGTTATTTACCATCTTTTCTCTGTTGTGCGGGTTTTCCGATAGTTTGGGTATGCTTATTATGTATCGCGTGTTGCAAGGCGCGGTAGCAGGGCCGGTGATCCCACTTTCCCAAAGCTTAATAATGCGTTGTTACCCGCCGAAAATGCAAAATATGGCCTTAGCATTTTGGTCGATGACGATTATTTTAGCACCCGTGTTTGGTCCTATTTTTGGGGGTTATATTAGCGATAACTTCCATTGGGGCTGGATTTTCTTTATGAACGTGCCTTTAGGTATTTTCGTTATTATTGTGAGCACAATAATATTCAAGGGTATGGAATCAAAAGTGGTCAAAGTGCCATTCAATGTGATTGGCTTGGCGCTACTTTCTGTCGGTGTGGGTTGCCTTCAAGTGTTGCTAGACAAAGGCAAAGAGTTAGGTTGGTTAGCATCTAAAGAAATCGTAATTTTAGCTGTATTTTCAGCAGTTGCGTTAGTTTTCCTTGTCATTTGGGAACTGACTGATAAAAACCCAATCGTAGAACTTTCGTTATTTAAGTCGAGAAATTTTACCATCGGAACCATTTCGGTCAGTTTGGCGTACATGGCCTATTTTGGCGCGATTGTCTTACTACCTCAACTGTTACAGGAGGTATATGGCTACACGGCAACCTGGGCTGGACTGGCGCTAGCGCCAATTGGTTTATTGCCCGTATTATTTTCAGCACCAGTCGCTAAGTTATCAGATTTTCTTGATATCCGCTGGATAGTCACCTTTAGCTTTGTATTTTATGCAATCTGCTTCTTTTGGCGTGCATATACATTTGAGCCGAGTATGGGCTTCTCTGCGGTAGTTTGGCCTCAATTGGTACAAGGTATGGCGGTTGCCTGCTTCTTTATGCCATTAACTACGTTAACATTATCGGGCTTACCACCAGAAAAATTAGCATCGGCATCAAGTTTGGCCAATTTTTTCCGTACTTTAGCCGGTTCAATTGGTACATCGATTACTACAACGATGTGGAGTGATAGGGAAGCGGTGCATCATAGTCAACTAACTGATTATATAACAGATTATAATCCAGAGTCGTTACAGATGTATCAAGAAATGGCCGCACATGGAATGACATCAGAGCAAACTTCTGGATTTATTGCGCAGCAGATAACTAGCCAAGGGTTGATTATTGCGGCAAACGAAATCTTCTGGTTATGTGGTTGGGTGTTTATTGCTTTGATTATCACGGTTTGGTTTGCGAAACCGCCATTTGGTGGCAATGCGAATAAGTAAATAATCCATTCAAAGTCATATAAATAGGGCGCAAGAAGATATCAATTGCGCCCTATTTTTATTTTATGGATACACTACATTCAAGATGGCGGTGGTTTTGATTGTACCCTGAGTAACTTGTTTCGGCGCCCATGGGTAATAATAAGCCGCCATCGGGATCATAAAATTAGATTCTAATTGCCCACCTGCTTTGACATAAAAAAGCGATGTGGCATTACCACGGCTATTGGTATTGGTTGAAATGAGCACCGGCTGTTGGTTATCACTGGTTTTAACTAATCTTAGACCGACTCCTTGAGCCGCATTTGGTGATTTATCAATTAAAACGGTGCGATCAGTACTGAGCAAGTTATTACTGGATAAGAAGATATCAATATCACGTTCAGAGGTATTTTTATTGCCCAAATTTTCGCAGCGCATATTTAAACTAAATGGTGTGTAGCCTGCTCGGGTATCATTTAAGACCTGATTACGTCCTAAAGTCGGTAATGTAACCACTAAACCTGCATTTTGAAATAAACAGGTCGTCATTTTGGGTGAATAAGTGATATTCATTGGTTGGCTATACATATCGCGTTGATCATAAGGCCATTGAAAACCGTTAAGTAACCAATAGGCAATTTTAAGAATTTGCTTGGGTAGCCAAAGTAATATTTCAAAGAAGCTTAAACCGCTTAAATCAGTCACAATAAGAACATCACGTAAGTTCGCCGTATTGCCTTGTATTTTTTCTCCCTTTTGAGAGACCAATGAAAATTTAATTGTCATTGAGGCATTTAATTGGGCAGCAGAATAGCTACCCCATTTTTTTATCGTTAGATTCGGGATGTTATTCGTAATTTCTGCACGAATATTATATTTGCCCTCATTAAAACTTAAAACAGTCGCATCATGGCTACTGGTGCTTAGAATTTTAATATAGCCAAAGGTGCTTTCATAAGTCGTACAGTTAAAACTGCCTGCATATTGCGTTGGAATTGTGGTTATCCATACGGGAGTTGCAGGGGAAAGCTTATCGGATAAATCTACATTAATCGGCGGTGCGTAGCGAATATTACTATTGTAACAAGTAGCATAACTCAGGCTACTAAATAAAAATAAGCATAAAGATAGGATATTCTTAATCATTATTTACATCTCTTTATTGGCAAATAGCGGGTGAGCTATCAAGGTTTTCAGTCAATTCATTGATAGTACAACTGCCATTAGCTAATTGGACGACGACTTTTTTAGGGAAGTTTTCGGCTTTCAAATAAAGCACGCTAGATTGTCCGACATAGCCGATTGATTCCCCATCAATACTCAAAATTTCTGAGCCAAAAGGGAGTGCTTTGTTATCAAAAAACAATGCACGACTCACCCAGTTTTTACGAGTATCGGTTTTAAAATTGACGACACTAACCGCGCCTTCTAGCGGGGCACTATTGGCTATATTTCCAATGACTTCAGCACCCTGCGTCTCTTCTGTATTAGTAACCGTGATGGCATTTTTTCGATAAGGTGTTGCATAAGGCACTAACGCGAGTCCTTCACTATTTGTGACAATACTTTGGTCGCCATTAATCATGAGCCCTTCAGCTTTAGGGGCTTTCACAATGGTCATGGTGCTGCCTACTTCATTAGACATGAGCACATTCCAAGGAATAGCGACTAAGCTACCTCGGGCACTTAAACCTGTTTGACGATAATCGTTGGACTCACTTAATGACGCCCCTAAAGTGGAAATATTAGCGCGATAGGTGACATTGGCACTGGCCATATTTTGTCCATTTTGCTGATTGCTACCAGAAAACGCATAATTAAGACGATTTGCCTCAAGGGCGGTTCCACTTAATGAAAGGGTACTTTGTTGGTAACCGGAGTCGGTGGCGGTAAAACCAGAACTGACCCAAATATTGTTATCGAATAACGACATAGGCAAGCTTAGGGACAAATAGTAGCGATTTTCTTCTTTTCCTTGTCCGTCTCGTACACGACTTGCTGACAATGAATAACTCATCTGTGCATAAGAATTGGCATAGCCGAGTTGATATTCTCGTGTTGCAGGTATGGTTGCCCAATAATCACGTTGCGATCCTGAAACATAAAATGTGCCCCAGCTTTCTGGTAGTCGTTGGTTTAAATTGATGGTGAAGGTATTTTTGGGTCTTGCGCCTCGCATGGAATCCCAAGTATTAAGATCAACTGCGGGTGTTTCTTGATTATTTTTTTGATTTTTTTTATACAAATCAATAGATTCTTGGTATGAACGATAGCCATCGTGAGCATGAATTGAATCATTAAAGCTATAATAGCCTTTAGTTGAATAACGATAGGCCGCTAAGGTGAAGTTAGTGGCTGTGGTATCTAAAAATTTACTATAAGAGACACGCATACTTTGCCCATGTTGCGAATCATTCAATAATTGTGTATCTGCATGGGTAATATCAACGGAAACTGCCCCAATAGGGAGATTCCAACCTGAACCCACTAAATAGGCTCGGTAATTTTCACTGGCGATAGTGCCTATGTATCCGGTGATTAAATTATTAAAACCATACTCAAAAGTACCTTGTACAAAAGAAGGAGTGTAGTTTCCTCCGTCCTGATTCACTTTTCCTGCAAATAATGCATAGTTACTGACCCCCTCCTTTAACATACCCGGAACGGCAGAAAAGGGGACAGTAAAGGATTGTTCTTGTCCATTGGCTTCTTGCACAATGACTAATAAGTCACCTGCGGAGCCTGTAGGCTGAATATTATCAAGGGTAAATTGCCCCGGAGGGACACTTTCTTGATAGATAACACTGCCATTTTGTAGAACTTTAATCAGCGCATTTGTTTGTGCGACACCTCTAACTATAGGGGCGAAACCTTGTTGAGAGCTTGGACGCATGTTGATATCGGAGGCGAGCGAAACACCACGGATCCGCATAGAATCGAATAAATTACCTTGTGTATAGAAATCACCCACTAATAAATTAGATTTTTGCATCGGTAATGATTTTCGAATATAGCGGGTATTATTCTGCCATTTCAGTTGTTCACCAGAGTACTTTCTGACGGTACTGTTATCTCGAAATTGCCAAGAACCTATATTAAGACCGGATTCTAAACCGCTATAAAAGTCATCACTGGATAATTTAGCACCATTTTTATTCTTCGTTTTATAATAAGTGGTGTTATAGGAAAAGATCATTGCGGGTACGCCGCTATCCCAAAACTCAGGAGGCACGTAGCCGACTTGGGTACGTAAAACGAAACTTTGTGGTACAGATAATTTAATACTTAGTGTACTAACATCAACACTATAGCTTCCTCCTTGAACAATTTGTTCTAATGAGTAGTCATATTGCTCAGTGTCAAGTTTAGGGAGAGATACCCCGAGCAACATGGCTTCTTTTTGTTCAAGATATATTTTCTTGTCATCGCCAGTAAAGGTGAACGGATAACGGCCTTTCCAGTCATCATTGACGTAGATATCCATTTCTTGGATACCAGCGGGCATATTTTGGTCTTCATAAAAGCGAGTTAAGTCTGACTTTGCAGAGTCACCTGCGAGCAATGAGGTGTCAAAATTAACTCCCCAACTCGGTGATGTTGCGAAAAGTAGGCATATTGCCAACAGGCTTTTATGATGGCCGTACTGCTTCATTATTACAGGTTCTCTAACTGGTGGGATTGTTGTTCTTTTTACGATAAAGCTACAGCGCAACGATCGATTTATCTTTATAGGCACCAAAATCATCAACATATAGCAAACTATAGGTTTTACCCTGCTTTACGGGGGATTTTGCAGGTGCAAATACATTAGAAAATGGGGCGATCATTAACGATTCAGAAAGTACTTTTTGGCCTTTGTCGTCATTGATATTGGCAATGGTGATGTAAAACGGACTTGTATTCGTGAGGCGAAATCCTTGATTTTCAACTTTCGCTTCGACGGTTGAAATTGCATTCTCTGAAATACTTTGTAAGTTAGTTGGACGATAAAACAGTTTAATACGCGTTTTAATAGCCAACTGCATCGTATTTTGTCCCTGTAAATTATCGGGTGTCGGGGGAATATCGAGAACATTTAAATAAAAAATAGATTCTCTATCCGTTGGCAATGAAGAGGGTAATTTTTTAATTCGCAGTTGCTGGCCTGCATTACCTGAAACCTTTATAACTGGAGGTGAAAGTAAAAATGGCACATTAGCAGTTTCTGGCGTTGAATTGATATCACCATCATCAATCCAAGATTGTACCAAGGCGGGATCATTACCGTTATTAATTAATTGTACGATAGTTTCTTTATTACTCGCCGGATAAATAACGCGAGTGCCATTGACCACAATATTGGCAAATGCGGAATTAACACTAAATATTAAAGAAAGTAAAATAAGTATACGCATATTCATTCGCTCAAAAATAGCCAAGTTAGTTATTTAACTTGGCTATTAATCATTACAGGTAAGAAATTGTGTAAGTTACGTTAGAACTCAAGCTACCTACTTTTGCCGGTAATGCATTGGTTTTATAGTAGTAAATATCTAAGGCTAATGACTCAGGTTTAGCTGGGTTAGTCGCGCTGCCTTTGATATCAGTTACAAAGGGTTTATTTAATGGAATTGCTGTTTTAGTACCTGGTTTTGCAATAGCAAAGCCGACGTTACGCGCAACAGATACATCATTTTCATTTACAGTCGTATTTTGCAAATAATTACCGTCAGTAGAGATATTATCTGCAGATGAGAAATGAATGGTTAATGGGGTATCAATGGCTTTTGCTGCGGGTGCGCAATCAGAAAAAGTTAACGCGATTGTTTTTTTATTTTTATCAATCAGACCTGTAGTAATACCTGCATCAGCTGCAGTAATAGGGTTCAATGCAACAGTAAAATCTGCACTTTTTCCACCATTAATTGTACAAGTTGTATCAGTAATTGCACCGCTGAAGTTAATTACACCACCTGCCGCATTATCCGCTGATAAAGCTGGTGTTGCAGATAAAATAAGAGCTGTGGCAGCAGATAATGCAAATTTATTATTCATTTTCTTCTCCGAGAAGAGTTGTTATTCATGACGATGGTAAATAAGTAAAATATTAAATTTTTAATTTAATAAAAAATTTTAATTAATCATTAAAGCAATTTTTTAATTACTTAGATGTAAGAGGAAATTAAAAAATCAATAGCAAAACGTAATCACTTTAAAAGTGATTAATGTTTTATTTTCTATTTATTTCAGATAATTTGACTTATATCAAAAATGATAGCCTGTCATTATACGTGTAATCATTTATTTAAACAGAGGGCGAAAGTTAGTCATTTTATATATAAAAATTATATCTTGAAATGGGTACACTTAGGATGGGTGATTGTGGTTTATATATCGATATTAATTATATATATGATTTTTTATTCTAAGTTCTAATTTAAAATGATATTTTATATAAATATTGTAGATATTGTTGGAGTTAATAACTTGTTGCAAATAGTGAATTTATGTAAAAAATGATGTTTTAAATTATTTTAAATCAGTATGTTAAATGAAAAGGCTATTGGTGATTATTTGCTAACTTAGGATTATTTATAGTAATCATTGTTTTTAATATTCCGATTATTTGCTTTTAATTGGTCTAATGTTTCAATTATTTAATTAATATATAGATATTTTTAATATTTAAATAAGTGCTAATTTTAATTAGGGTGATTTAGCAATTATATTTTATTTGTATGACATTATTATTAACCAGGCATTTAAAAAACATTTTGATTATTTTTTCATCAATAATATTCTTTATG
This sequence comes from Providencia sp., assembly GCF_003533305.1. GTDB lineage: Bacteria > Pseudomonadota > Gammaproteobacteria > Enterobacterales > Enterobacteriaceae > Providencia. Next base: position 100,359 of record NZ_DOEH01000018.1, read on the forward strand.
GTTTTTTTAAATTGGCCATATTCGATATTTACCCATATTAATTACGAGGTCTTTTATGGTTAAAGTTAAATTTTATACCGTATAAGCTCTCTATTTTTATCACTCAGCTATTATCGGCAGAATAGAAATTAACTTTATAACTAATTCATGGTTTAGGTGTAATTACTTAATTTTTTAGGCAAATATTAAATTTACATTAAGCTTGCTGCGTATAAAAAATAAGAGGACGAAATTTATCGTTTTTAAACGATAAATTTTTATAAACTCGATTTCGAAATCAGATTTTGAAAGGCGAGTTTTGGGCGATCTATTTCGATTTCATAAAGTGGCTCGACTTGCTTGAAAGAGTTCTGACCACGTGCGTTATACCGTATTCTAAATATAAATTGCTTATTTTATTGGCTCAAATAGGTGCTTTTTCAATCATTTTCTGTTTTGATGGATAAATAATTATATTTCATTTCATGTGGAAAAACGTAGGGAAACAAAAAGTGAAAACACACCATCAAGCGGTCTACCAACAATTTGACGAACAGGCAAATTCATATTTAACCAGCCAAGTTCATGCACAGGGTGAGGATTTAAAGGCCTTAATACATTCACTCAGTGGCAGTAATGAGGCCAATGTACTTGATTTAGGCTGTGGTGCAGGGCATGCCAGTTTTGGTGCGGCTCCTCTGGTATGTTCTGTGACGGCTTATGACTTATCAGATGCGATGTTAACGGTGGTCGAAAAAAATGCGACAGAGCGTGGTCTTAATAACATTACGACTTGTAAAGGCACTGCGGAATCATTGCCTTTTGCTGAAGATACTTTTGATATTGTGATTAGTCGTTACTCTGCTCACCATTGGCATGATGTTGAGCGGGCTTTACGTGAAGTTCGTCGCGTATTAAAACCTGGAGGAAGAGGTATTTTCATCGATGTTGTTTCACCGGGACACCCTTTACTGGATATTTATCTGCAAACGGTGGAAGTACTGAGGGATACATCTCATATTCGCGACTATTCCGCAGGGGAATGGTCTGGTATGTTTAATAATGCAGGGCTATTCGTTCGTGAAATTAAAAGCTTTCGTTTAGAGCTTGAATTTACTAGCTGGGTTGAGCGGATGAGAACGCCAGCACCGCTAATTGAGGCTATTCGTTTATATCAAAGCACATTAAGCGATGAGGCAAAAAGCCATTTTGCAGTACAGGAAGATGGCTCATTTACCTCAGACGTCATGCTGTTTGAATTTCAAGGCTAATTGCGTTATTTGATAAATTGCGCTTGGTTTAGCTGGCTAAGCGCAGTATTCACCTCGAAGATTTCACCGTCAACGGTTGGAATACCGAAGGATTTCAAGCGGGCGCTATGCTTTTGCAAGTAAGCTTGTGCCTCGGCTGCTGAGGCAAAGAGATAGATACCGCCTGCTTTTTGTGTTTCTTGGTTTTGCGTCCAAATTTTCCACATAAAACCCGGCTCTTGATTGATAGACTCAGCCAATTCATTCATCGCTATTGTCATTTCATCGCCCCAAGGCCCTTGGTAAGGGAAATCTACTTGTAAAATAACCTGCATATCATCTCCTTTTATTTGGATTTATTATAATAACGGCTAAATTCATATATTACATTGATTGTTCTTGGACGCTAATTTTTAGGGCAATCACGGTGATGATAATTTCAAACTATTCCGTTTTCCGGCCTCAAAAGCCTCGAGGGTGTTTAATCGCGCTTGTTTATGGTCAACTATCGGTGTTGGATAATTGAGCTGAATGTGATTACTATCAGCCCATTCATGAGGCGTATGGATATATTTATCTGGCACCGACATTAACTCAGGTAACCAATGGCGAATAAATGTGCCTTGTGGATCAAATTTGGTTCCTTGGGTCGTTGGGTTAAAAATTCTAAACCAAGGTGATGCATCAACCCCTGTTGACGCTGACCATTGCCAGCCCCCATTATTCGCCGCTAATGTGCCATCGATTAGTTGGCCCATAAAGTATTTTTCACCTTTACGCCAATCGATGAGCAAGTCTTTTACTAAAAAACTGGCCACAATCATACGTAAACGGTTATGCATCCAACCCGTTTCATTTAGCTGACGCATTGCTGCATCCACAATGGGGTAGCCTGTTTGTCCGTTTTTCCATGCATTAAAATCGTCAGGGGAGTTATTCCACTGAATATGTTGAGTCCATTCAATAAACGGTTGATGACGGCAAAGTCGCGGAAAAGCAACTAATAAATGAGAGTAAAACTCACGCCAAATCAATTCATTAAGCCAAGTAAAAGCGCCACTGTCTGGAGAATCTAATGCCTGAGGGTTTTCCGCATGTAAGCGGTTAAAACACTGCCGTGGAGATAATACGCCAATGGCTAGATAAGGGGATAATTGACTGGTTCCATTGACTGAGGGAATGTCTCTATCTCGTTGATAATTTTGGACACGCTCACGACAAAATTGTCTCAGTTGCTGTAATGCGGCTTGCTCTCCGGCCACAAATTGTGGCGAGATATCAGCCGCAGCATGTGCAAACAACGGTTGTGTTTCGTTAATTTCGAGGGCTTTACCGCGTTTTTCTGGCACAGTTAACGAACGGCAATCAGTGACAACAAGTTGAGAGGTAAATGCACGCCGAAATGGTGTATAGACCTGGTACATTTCGCCTTTTTGATTGCTCACGGTTCCAGGAGCAAGCAGTAAAGCATCATCAAAAGCATGAATATGTAAGGCATGAGATTGTTTGACTAACCACTCATCCCGTTGCTTTTCATTTATCTCATATTGGCGATTAAAAAAAAGTGCATCCGCTTGCTGTTCGCTGGCGTAATCAAGCACCCATTGTGCGGCCTCAGTAAAACTCGCGCTAGTATGACAAACTAGCGGAATACCGAGTTGTGCAAGAGAATGTTGTAATGCAACGAGGTTTTGATGCAAAAAAGTAATTTGACGTGCAGAAACATCATGCGATTGCCATTGTTGTGGCGTAGCGGTGAATAATGCAATCACTTTCGCCTGCGGATCAGCGCAGGCGGAGGAAAGCGCTTTATTATCTGTGACTCTCAAATCATTGCGAAACCAGATAAGATGACAAACTTGTTTTGCTGCCACCGCTTTCCTCCTTTGCCTTTGAAAAGGTTAATCCAATTTAGGGTGCTGATTGATCAAAGATTGACGTTTTTTCTCAAGTTCAGCAATTTCTTTTTCAATATCTTCAACTTTTTGTTCAATGTTGTCAAAGTGCTCAGATAAGATCTCTTTTGCCTCTGCTTTATCTGAAGCCGCAGGAGTCGCGCCTCTTAATGGCTTATTTGCAGTTTCTGGCATTTTAATACCGGTTAGCAAACCGATAGCGGCGATCACCATCAGATAATAGGCTGGCATATACAGATCATGGGTTGATTCGACTAACCATGCTGCTGCTGTTGGTGTTGCACCTGCAATTAATACTGAAATATTAAAGGCGATTGCTAAAGCACTGTAACGAATATGGGTTGGAAAAATAGCGGGTAAAATTGATGCCATTACACCCGTAAAACAATTTAATAATACAGCTAGAATTAATAAACCAACAAAAATTAAGCCGACAGAACCACTGTTGATCAACATAAAGGCCGGATAGGCTAAGAAAATAAGACCTACACTACCTGCGATGACAAAAGGACGACGGCCTATTCTGTCACTCATCAACCCAATCAATGGCTGAACAAATAACATACCCATCATAATGGCAATAATAATTAGCACACCATGGTCGGTTGAGTAATTCAGGTTATGTGATAAATAACTTGGCATATAAGTCAGCAACATATAATAAGTTACATTAGTTGCGATCACTAAGCCGACACAAATCATCAAACTTTTCCAATATTTAGTCGCCACTTCACGGAAAGAAACTTTCGGTGGGTTTTGAATATTGGCTTTATCTTGTTTTTCTAACGCTTCAATATGTTGTTGGAATGCAGGGGTTTCTTCAAGAGAATGACGTAAATAAAGACCAATAATCCCTAAAGGAAGTGCTAAGAAAAATGGAATTCTCCAGCCCCAATCGTGAAAACTTTCTTCCCCTAGAATACTTGAAATCAGTACTACGACACCTGCACCTAGTACAAAACCGGCAATTGAACCGAAATCTAACCAGCTTCCCATAAAGCCACGTTTACGGTCGGGTGAATACTCTGCAACGAAGATAGCGGCACCTGAATACTCGCCACCGACTGAGAACCCTTGAGCTAGTTTAGCAATAAGTAATAGTATCGGTGCCCAGATACCGATGCTGTTATATGAAGGAATTAACCCTATACAAAAGGTACTGATTGCCATAATGATAATGGTCATCGACAATACTTTTTGTCGACCATATTTATCACCTAGGACACCAAATACAAGTCCTCCGAGTGGCCTAACTAAAAAAGGTACTGAAAAAGTGGCTAATGCGGCAATCATCTGAACGCTCGGTGATGCGTCCGGAAAGAACACTTGACCTAGTACATAGGCTAGAAAGCCATATACACCAAAGTCAAACCATTCCATCGCATTACCCAGCGAAGCAGCGGTGATTGCTTTTTTTAACTTACCGTCATCAATGATAGTAATATCATTAATATTTAACGGTTTTTCTCTTTTTTTTCTAAATTTCATGGAGCCATCCTGTTATCTGAATATTAAGAACTTTTTAAACGACATTCAAAATGTAGGTTTTTCACATCTGAGTTTTTTGGATAAAGAGCAAGTGCTTAATATTTAGAATAGTCGTTATATGAACAATACATAAATTATTTAAACATTATTTGAAAGTGAAAATGATATTTTGCTGATTTTATTGATTTGTATCAGCTATTTTTTGATTAGGTTACCGTAGGCAGGAATATAGCGAAAAAAAATCATGAGAATAATATTGAAGTTGATTTAATGACAAAGAACATGGCTGTGAAGATTGTTGTAAATGAAGCAAAAAAGTCACCATCTAATAGCTGAACATGGTATCTATCATACAATAATTTCGAAATGTTGTAAAATAACGTGATTTTAATCCAGTATTAATACTTTAAATTGAATGTAAATGCTGACTTTTGTATGAAAGCTAGATTTAATGGGTGGTTTTGTTTTACTTGTATGATTTTAAAGTGAAAATTACTAATTTAAAATCAATTGGTAATTACCGCATGTTTTAATGGAACTAGCTCAAATAGGGTTGTTAATCATTGGTAATATCGATAGATTTTTTATGTGTAAAAATAAATTTGATTAGTACAACAGCAACGTAATATTAATTTTGACTAAGTTGATAATAAATTTTTTGCGATAGTCTAAATTTGATGATTTCTTTATGTGACCAATACAATCCATATTTATGCTGATACTTAGTTCTTCTTTTGATATTAACAGGTTATTGTATTGTTCTGTTTTATATTTAATTTAGTCGGTAGGAATAGACTATTTCTTTAGCTACAATCAATTCAATTATTGCCCAAGCATTTGAGAATGAGTGAGTATTGCAGCATATGAAGAATATCTGCAAATAACCTAATTATCTGACTTAAAAAGAGTGCCATTATGAAAAAACAGAGTATTGCATCCTACATTGCTAAAGTTCTTGATAATGCAGGTGTTGAACGTATCTGGGGCGTTACTGGAGATTCATTAAACGGTTTAACAGATAGCTTGCGCCGTCAAGGTGCTATTGAATGGCTAGGAACTCGTCATGAAGAAGTCGCTGCATTTGCCGCAGGGGCAGAGGCTCAGTTAACAGGAAACTTAGCGGTTTGTGCAGGTTCTTGTGGTCCAGGTAATATGCATCTTATTAATGGATTATATGATTGCCATCGTAATCGAGTGCCTGTATTAGCTATCGCAGCTCATATTCCTTCAAGTGAAATTGGTAGTAATTATTTCCAAGAAACACATCCGACAGAACTCTTCCGTGAATGCAGTCATTACTGTGAGATGGTCACTAATCCAGAGCAAATTCAACAGGTCTTAGGCATTGCAATGCGCAAAGCTATCCTTAATAAAGGGGTATCTGTTGTTGTGATCCCTGGGGATATTGCGTTGAAAGATGCACCAGAAACCGCTAAAGATACGTGGTATCAGCCACAAGCTCCGTTGATCATGCCACAACGTACTGAGATTGAAAAATTGGCCGAAGCCTTGAATCAATCTAAAAATATCACGTTATTTTGTGGTAACGGTTGTGCTGGTGCTCACGATGAAGTGGTTAAATTGGCTGAAACTCTAAAAGCACCTGTAGTTCACGCCCTGCGCGGTAAAGAACATATTGAGTGGGATAACCCGTATAGCGTTGGTATGACTGGGTTAATCGGCTTTTCATCGGGCTACCATGCAATGATGAATGCGGATACTGTGGTGTTATTAGGTACCCAATTTCCTTATCGCCCGTTCTACCCAACAGATGCAAAAATTATTCAGATAGATATTAATGCAGGTAGTCTAGGTTCTCATTGTCATATTGATATGGGGCTTATTGGCGATATCAAATCAACGCTTACTGCATTACAACCACATTTGCAGGCTAAACAAGATCAAAAACATTTAGACGGTGCTTTGAAGCATTACGCCGAAGCGCGTAAAGGGCTAGATGATTTAGCGAAGCCGGGACATGAAGGTCTTATTCATCCGCAATATCTGGCGACTAAAATTAGTGAGTTGGCAAATGACGATGCCATTTTTACTTGTGATGTTGGCACACCAACTGTATGGGCTGCGCGCTATTTAAAAATGAACGGTAAACGCCGCCTGATAGGCTCTTTTAATCACGGTTCAATGGCAAATGCGATGCCACAAGCATTGGGCGCACAATCTGTTGATAAAAAACGTCAAGTTATTGCCATGTGTGGTGATGGTGGTTTCAGTATGTTGATGGGAGATTTTATTTCCCTGACGCAAATGCAGCTTCCAGTCAAAATTATCATTCATAACAATGGTGTTTTGGGCTTTGTGGCAATGGAAATGAAAGTTGCAGGTTTCTTAACGGCTGGCACTGATTTACATAATCCTAATTTTGCTGCGATTGCCAATGCTGCGGGTATTAAAGGTATCCGAGTTGAGAAAAGTGAAGATCTTGACGGTGCATTAAAAGAAGCTTTTGCTCATGATGGTCCGGTTATTGTCGATGTGTTGACAGCAAAACAAGAGCTATCAATGCCGCCAGAAATTGAGGCGCAAGAAGCTAAAGGATTTAGCTTATATATGATGAAAGCAATTATGAGTGGCCGTGGCGATGAAGTTGTTCAACTGGTTAAAACTAACTGGCTGCGCTAATTCATTGATGTGGTGAATTTTTAAAACCTCATTCAATATAGTGTGAATTCGCTAGGTTGAATGGGGTTTTTATTTGGGGTATTTTTAATAATAATTTCATTCATTACGCCACGATATTTTATTTTTCAGAGACGGTATTACTGATTTTCCTGGTCTTTTGAACCCATCATTTCAATGAATAATATATGTAAATAAATACAGTATTGACATATAATTTAAAACATGTAGATTAAGTATCAACAGCACAGAAACACGCTGTGACAAGCAGTTCAGCGATAGCACATTGCAATCGCTAAAGAGTGTAAACGCGATGATGTAAGGCTTGGATAGTGCTTTTTGGTTGCGGCTGCAATGGTCAGCAACGGGGAGTAAGGCAACGCATCAATAGTATATATCGCGTGGGAGAGTGTACTGTTTATCTGTTACTCTTGTCTTGATGAGATAACAGTTTTATAAACGAATATTATATGGAGTCAGTTAGTCACCATATCGTAATAAATTTGTACATTTTAAACGTAGTATCAAAGTAACACTAAATTAGTAGTCATTAATGTTAAAAATTAAGTTGGCAGTATCTTAAAAGCCCTGAACGTATTAACGTCAGGGCTTTTATCGTTTTAGCCCCTCAGTAAACTTAATTCTCATGTTCTCATCTCAGGCATACTCAACCGTTCTGTGCCACAAAACAAACTTTTTTTGCCCAGTTTCTCTTCTTTCTCATTTCTATCACTAATAACCCGCGGCCGACTGACTGCGCCATAAATGTGCTGCCACTAAGGCTCGCCATGGGGAATATTGTGCTAACCATTTTTCAGTTTCTTTGGCGTTAGGTTGTTCATCTTGTGTTAGTAATATTTGCAAATTACGTCGCACTGCTACATCGCCATGTAAAGAACCATCGAGATAATTAAAGCCCCGAAGTAAGGCGTAGCTCACTGTCCATGGTCCAATACCTTTTATACTTAATAACTGCTCCGTGAGATGGGCAACATTGGATGAGGTTATTTGTACAGATAAATCAAGTTGTTGGTTTTTGATTGCATCACATAGTGCCCGCAAAGCGACAATTTTGCCGGTAGAAAAGCCGGTTTGGCGAAGAGTATCATCATCGACTTGGTTGACTTGTTGCTCGTTAGGAAAACACCAGATGCCTGATGAGTGCTGCATTCCGACAGCCTGAATAAACCGGCGGCGAATGGCAATTGCGGCATGAACGCTGATTTGTTGACCGATAATGGCCCAAACGAGGGCTTCAAATGGGCTGGCAGATTGATAAATCCGTAAACCTCGTTGGTTTTTAATCAGTTTCCCCAACCGAGGGTCAGTTAAATAACATTCTTCAAATTGTTCTACTCCTTGATGAAGACCTAACAAATTTTTTCCAAGAGCCACGATTTGTTCTTCATCTGATGTGTTTTTTAATGAGTCAAGTTTGGATGAGTCGATATCGAGTGAAATGATAGCTTGCTGGTTATCGATACGAAGGTTTATTTGCGCAGGGTTGTTATGCCAAATAATGCCTTTACGTAACTGTTTATTCTCAACAATTTCCGCAATGTTTTGTTGATCTCTTAAATGAAATGCAAAAAAATCATCGCAGCGAAAGTGCTCTGGCAGTAATAGCGTTGGCATGGTCATCACCTTATAGGACTTTTCTTTATTATTAAGAAGCGCATTTGGTTACTCATAATTTACCATTCAAATATGATATTGTGCTTAATATAGTTGTATTTGAATGAGGAAAAGAAGCAATATAGTTAGTCTGATAAAACAATCATGACAGATTTGCGGTGATAGTTGGAGCCTATAAAAGTGCTTAGTTCAGAATAAAGCGAAAGTATGAGTATGATACAATTCAAGGATGTTTAGATGAACAATCATGAGCCATCTCAAGATAAAATACCACAGCAGTCTTTCGACGCGATACCTCCTGCCATGCCAACTGCCCCTGCGCCAAAAATAAAAAATGAGTTAACGGGTTTTGGTGGATGGCTTATTTTGCCAATGTTGGGCATTATTTTATCTATTTTTGTTTTGCCCGCGACGATTTATGCTCAAAATATTGAAGTGATTGAATATTGGGATGCATTAACTAATCCGCTATCAGATTCATTTATTCCTTTATTCAAAGAATTAATTTACTTCGAAATCTTAGGTAACTCGATTCTTTATTCCGTACTCTTGTTTTTATGTTATGTATTTTTTACCAAGAAAAAAATAGCGATTAAAGTTTATATTTTCTTCCAGTTATTTTCTTTGGTGCTAGTTGTCTCAGATATTGTGTTAGCAATGACATTGCTTGATTTAGAATTTGAACCTTCAGATATTAAAGATATTAGTCGAGTCCTTGTCAGTTGTGCGATTTGGATCCCCTATTTTTTACTTTCCGTGAGAGTTAAAAATACGTTTGTAAACTAAGTCATAGTCTAACTCACGATAATAAGAGGTAAGTTGATGATTTATTGTAAAAGAGTTTATGACGCCACCTCTCTTGAAGATGGTTATCGCGTGTTAATTGATAGATTATGGCCAAGAGGAATTAAAAAGACGGATTTACAGTGTGATGAGTGGAATAAAGCTGTTGCTCCCTCCAATGAATTGCGAAAATGGTTTCATCAAAATACAGATCAATTTGAACAATTTATTACGCAATATCGCCAAGAGCTCAATAATAATGAATCCGCTTGGCAGCCGTTAGTCGAAAAGGCAAAGCAAGGTCATTTAACCTTATTATATAGTGCAAAAGATACGCAACATAATCAGGCGAAAGTGCTTAAAGCATTTATTGAAGAAAAGATACAAGGTAAATAGAAGGTTATTAGAATGGAAACCCGTCAGTTATCTCAGGGGGAACAACAGGTTTCTCATGTTACCGCTCAACATGTGCAAAAAGTACCTGTTCAAGGCATTGGTGGATGGCTTATTTTACCGCTTATAGGGCTATTTTATATGTTCTATAAAGCTATCAGCATGATGCTACAAGAGATTAGCCAAGTAAAAATTGCTTGGCCATTAGCGACTCAAATAGATTCTGATTTTTATGTTTCGGGTTTTGCATCTGCATTTTATTTATTACAAATGGGCTATGGCCTATTAATTGCTTTACTGTTATGGACTTTTATCGCAGCAATTAAATGGAAAAAAAGCGCCAAGCTCTTGTTTATCATTTCAATGATTATTTATCTGGTGGTGATTATTGGGGCTCGTTTTGTTTTCCCTAATTATTTTGGCCTAGAGATTAATTATTCAAATTTAATCACTGCGGTTAATAGCGGTTTTTATTGTGTCATTTGGATCCCTTACTTTTTGGTTTCCAGTCGTGTGAAAAATACCTTTATTCGCTAGAAATAGGCTGCCATAGGGCAGCCTTGTTTGTTTATTGACTAGAGAGATTTAATTCATGGGTGATATTACATTGCTCAATAAATACATTATCATGAGAAACTAAAAATAAAGTGCCTTGATATTCATTCAATAAATTTTCAAGTAATTGTTTTGAATCTAAATCTAAGTGATTATCGGGCTCATCAAGTAATAGCACTGCGGGTGGGGTGGGACTATGAGTTAAAGCTAGTAAGGTGGTTTTAAGTTGCTCCCCACCACTGAGCAGATGTAATGGTTGTAATGATTTATCCCCTCGAATACGTAACATCCCAAGTTGTGTGCGCCATTGCTCAACAGTAAAAGCAGGTTGATAGTGGTGTAATGCTTCGGCGACGGGCAACGATTTATCTAATAGATTTAAGTGTTGGTCTAAATAGCAAAACTCACCACTGATACGATACTCTCCTGATAGCGCTTGGATATGACCCGCAAGTACTTTAAGTAAGGTCGATTTTCCACTACCGTTGTGCCCCTTTATATGCCAATGCTCACCACTGTATGCAGTAAACGATAGAGGAGCTTGATAACCGTAAGGTAAGTGTAAATCAGCAGCAAATACAGTGACTTTACGACCATCACCTTGATATTTTAAATACATTTTTTGGGGTTTGGTATGAATGATTTTATCTTGGCTTTGTTGTAACTGATCGTGTAAATCGCCAATAACGCGCTGGTGTCGTTCAGCAACGTTCGATTGCCTTTTCTCTGCTCTATTTTTTTTCATATCCAGTAATAACAAGGACTGCGATCCACTTGAGCGTACTTTTTCACCTTGCTTACGCCGTTGAGCTGCTTTTTGTAATATGGCTTGTTGTTGCTGTTTCTCATGACGAATATGCTTATCAAGCCTCTCCGATTCGGCTTCAATAGCGGCTAGTTCAAATTTTCGTTGCTCATCATACAAGGCATAATTTCCACCATATTCATGCAGACCCTTGTCAGTGAGCTCTAGAATATTCTGCATATGGGCTAATAGTGTTCGGTTGTGAGTAATAACCAAACTCCCTGCGGTGTGTTGTGCCAGTTTTTCACTTAACCATTGGCGACCTTCAGTATCGAGGTGGTTATCTGGCTCATCGAGTAATAAAAAATGATTGGGATGCAAAAAAGCGCGGCAAAGCGCAAGGCGAGTACGTTCTCCTCCACTGAGATACGCAATAGGTGTTTCCATCGAGATAGGCAGATTTGCGGAATCGAGCAGGCTTTGCCATGTCGCAGGGTAATGCCATTTATCTTCAACTAATTCAAAATCGACTAATGTGCCATTACCCGCATTAATGCGAGCAAATGCTTGATAAAGTTCACTAATCCCTAAGGCATCGATAAGCGTGTTGCCTGTTAGACGAGTCAGTTGATCAACGTGAATGAATGGGATGTTCCAGTGAATGTGACCTGATGTGGGTGTTAATATTTGGGCGAGCATACGCATTAGCACGGATTTTCCCTTACCATTATTACCGACTAAGGCATTTTTTTGGCAAAACAGAGTGCCACTTAACGGTGGAAAAAGTGCAGTTTGATTAAATTCGATATTGAGTTGTGAAAAGTGACAAGCAGCCGTCATAGATACCTCCAATAAATAGAGGGCAGACAACGAAGATTATCTTTCGAATAAGATAGGATGATAACTATTGCCCGCCAGGAACAGAAAAATGAATACCGAAACACGGTATTGGAAAATATTTTCTGGCAGTGCTTAGTTCATCGTGAGGAATACCTGCTAATTGACGTTAGTGTGATTAGGCTAACGTGTAAAAATGTGAGCACATATTATAAGCAAACTAAATCAATTTGTACAACCTCAGCCCGTATCTAAAAATAAAGCGCCAGTCAGTAAACACTGACCGGCGTTTATTTTACAACGAGACTGCTTTCAATCTACAACTTACTATAACAACGAGATTCTATTTTTACGTTTGGATTATTGCACCAGTTCAGCAGTTTTAGTTTGTTCTGCTAACCACTGTGTTTGCTAACCATTGTGTTTGCTAACCATTGTGCAATGCGTTGTTTTTCTTCATCATTCAGCCACATACCCAATTTAGTCCGACGCCAAATAGCATCATCTAGTTCAACAACCCATTCATTTTTCACTAAATAACGTAATTCTGCTTCATAGACGTTATTGCCAAATGCTTCACCAAGGTCGCTAAGTGAATTAGCACCTTCAAGGATCAATTTGCTGTTGCTGCCATAGGTTCTTGCATAACGTAAGGCAAGTCCCTCAGGAAGCCATTGATAGCGTTGGCGTAACAGGCGTGAATAACCATCACGGTCACAACCTTCAATATCACCACCCGGTAGCTGACCGTTTTTTGTCCAAGGACTGCCCGCATTTGGGTAGTAACTTGCCAGCTTAGTGACTGCCGCTTCAGCAAGCTTACGATAAGTGGTTAATTTACCACCAAAGACAGATAACAGTGGTGCTTGACCATTTTCATCATGAATATCTAAGGTGTAGTCACGAGTGATTGCCTGTGGTGAATCAGACTCATCATCACACAGCGGACGAACACCAGAGTAATCCCACACGATATCATCTTTACCTAGCTGTTTTTTAAAGTGGTCGTTATAGACTTTTAACAGGTAGTTGACTTCATTTTCATCAATTTTGACATTTTTTGGATCGCCGTTATATTCAACATCGGTGGTTCCAATGATTGAAAACTCATCCATCCAAGGAATGACAAACACAATACGATTATCTTCGTTTTGTAAGATATAAGCTTGTGGCTCATCATGTGCGCGGCGCACCACAATATGGCTACCTTTGATAAGGCGAATGCCATAAGGTGATTTTAATTTCAAACCATCATCAAAGAATTCTTTTACCCAAGGTCCTGTTGCATTCACGAGGCCTTTGGCTTTCCAGGTTTCGGTTTCGCCAGTGCGGAGGTCTTGTGCTTCCACAATCCACAAACCATTTTCACGATATGCACGAGTGACTTTTGTTCGAGTGCGGACTTCACCTTGTTTACGAACGACTTCTTGAGCGTTTAACACGACTAAACGCGCATCATCAACCCAGCAATCTGAATATTCGAAACCTTTCGCCAGCTCCGGTTTAAGCACGGAGTTTTGGCTAAATTTCAAACTCTTACTGCTTGGTAGGCTAACGCGTTTTCCCAAATGGTCATACAGGAATAAGCCAATACGGATCATCCATGCAGGGCGTAAGTGCGGTTGGTGAGGAAGGCGAAAGCGCATTGGGAAGGCAATGTGCGGTGCTAACCGTAATAGGACTTCTCGCTCAGCAAGCGCTTCACTGACTAACCTGAACTCATAATGTTCAAGGTAACGTAAGCCACCATGGATAAGTTTTGAGCTCGCTGATGAGGTTGCACTCGCCAAGTCTTGAGCTTCAAGCAGCAATACTGACAGTCCACGGCCTGCAGCATCAGCCGCAATACCAGCGCCGTTAATTCCGCCGCCAATTACAATCAAGTCTTTAGTTTCCATGCATACCCCTGAGATGTTCGAAATACTTTCAAATATGTTCGTTTTCGCTCATTTGATTGTAGTCAAATTTCATTAATATGCCAACTAGTAATCGATATAAATATAACAAGTGCGTGATATAGGTAACAAGTTTTATACACTTCATACCTTGTGCAGATACACTTCATACTTCGCGCCACAGCGTTGTTGGCAGCACTCGGCTACCCAAATCACGTACTAATGTACGCTCATTGGGATATCCTCGTTTGCCGCCTAGCTGTAATGTGAATTATTTTGTGTATGAATAATTTGCTAATGAGTAAAGGAAAATAAAATCTAGGGATCGAAAATATAGAGGGGAATGATGGCAGCGTGGCTACCATCATGGAAGGCTATTTTTTAACACAGTTCGAGCTGAACGTTATGTTGTTCAATCACTTTGAGAATACTGTCAGGTGGTTGTTGGTCAGTAAATAAATAATCAATTAGGTTCATATTACCGAGGTTTACCATGGCATTACGGCCAAATTTTGAATGGTCGGTAACTAACATTACGCAACGCGAGTTTTCAATAATGGCGCGTTTGGTGCGAACTTCATGATAATCAAACTCTAATAATGAGCCATCCATATCAATACCACTGATACCTAGAATGCCGTAATCGAGCCTGAATTGGGAGATAAAATCGAGGGTTGCTTCACCGACAATACCGCCATCTCGTGAACGGACTTCGCCACCCGCGAGAATTAAACGAAAATCTTCTTTTTGCATCAGTAGAGTAGCGACATTGAGGTTGTTGGTCACAACTCGCAAATTTTTATGATTCACTAAAGCATGGGCGACCGCTTCGGGCGTTGTTCCGATATCAATAAATAAAGTCGCACCATCAGGAATTTGGCTAGCCACATGTTGTGCAATTCGCGCTTTTTCGTCTGACCACATGATTTTACGGTCATTATAAGCTGCATTCACCGAGCTTGAGGGCAGTGCTGCGCCACCGTGATGTCGTTGGATTTTATTCTGTTCAGCGAGATCGTTGAGGTCTCGACGAATTGTTTGAGGGCTGACCTCAAAATGTTCGACAAGTTCTTCAGTACTGACATATCCCTGAAGACGCACAAGTTCAATAATTGCATCATGTCTCTGGGTTTGTTTCACAGCGTTAGCCTCTAATTATTAAAATAATTTTATTTGGAGCTCTGGTGTTTAAAACTGTGCCTATTATCCCATACTCCCATCAATAAGCCGATAATTAACCCTGAAGTATGTGCGGCATTGGCAATATGCATACCTAAAATATCGAAATAACCGAAAAAGAGCCAGACAATTGAGAAGATCATCAATCCACGAGGTACACCAATTCCCAATTCAGGTCGGCGCTCACCCGTTAGCCAAACGTAGCTGACAAGGGCATAAACCACACCGGATAATCCGCCAAAATTATTTTCACTAAACAGTGATTGTCCCCAATTACTAAACAATGCAGAGACTAATAAAATGGTGAACAGCTTACCACTACCGAGCTTGCGTTCAACTTGGCCGGCGAGAAACCACCAGAGTGCAAGATTGAAACCGATATGTGAAATTGAAAAGTGAACAATGGCAGGGCTAAACCAACGCCATAATTCAGTTTGTTGATCGCCTATAGGCCAAGCTAAATAGCGCAAAACTTCCCGAGCATCGGTCATGACGACCCACAGATAAACCACAACGGATAACAGAATAATGGCTATCGTTAATGGGCCTGATTGCTCTTTTAAATAACGGAGGGTGAGGTAGTTGCGATATTGGAATTGCGCATCCGTATTGCCGGTTTGCCAACTTGCGGCGAGATAACGGGGATGGTTCGGATCTTGCAAAAATACATCAAGTTCATGGCGAACTTGTGAAAGATGCTGCTCATCGTCTAACCAAAGTTCAAACTGTTGCTGCTGTTCGGATGATGGCTGTATTCGCAGATGAATATTTTGACTAGCCATATAGTCAACGAATGCTTGCGCCATTCTTGGGTTAGCAAAAGAAGTGATATGGGTCATGAATGCGATTTCTCGTTTAGAGAGCCGTAACGGCTTGTGGATATTCCCTTAACCATGCTTCGAATCCGCCGCTGATACTGTAAACAGATTCAAAACCAATATTAATCAGGTATTGTGCAGCGCCTTGGCTACTGTGCCCGTGGTAACACATGACCATAACCGGCTGTTCATAATCAGTTTGTTCTAAAAACGCAGTGATTGATTCATTGGTTAGGTGATAAGCGCCACTTGCATGGCCAGCACGAAAACTTTGTGGATCGCGTACATCCACAAGTACAGCGGTCTTGTTTAACCAGTACTGATGAGCCTGTTCAGGTGTTATTATCTCAAAATGATCCATAAAATACCGAATTGTAAGGGCAAACTCTTGCGAATACAGGAAAGCTGGCACCCGTTAATCATGCTCGGGTGCCAAATAAAAATAAATCTAGTCTTTGGGATCTAGTAGAACGAGTGGTCGCCACGTTGATGTTCGGTCAAGTCTTTAACGCCTTTTAGCTCGCCTTCGAACATTTTAAGTAACTCTTTTTCGATGCCTTCTTTTAAGGTGACATCGACCATGGAGCAACCATTACAACCACCACCAAATTGCAGGATAGCAAAACCATCATCAGTGATTTCCATTAGGGAAACACGACCACCATGACCCGCTAACTGAGGGTTAATTTGTGATTGTAAAACATATTCAACGCGCTCAATTAATGAGGCATCGTCAGAAACTTTACGCATTTTAGCGTTAGGCGCTTTGAGCGTTAGTTGTGAACCTAGTTGGTCAGTGACGAAGTCAATTTCAGCATCATCCAAAAATGGTGCGCTAATTTCATCAACATAGGCTGAGATTTTTTCGAACTTGAGTTCTTTATCAGTCGCTTCAACTGCACCTGGTGGGCAATAAGATACGCCACATTCAGCAGTTGGTGTGCCTGGGTTAATGACAAATACTCGGATCTGGGTGTTTGGCTCTTGATTTTCCAACAACTTGGCAAAATGAGCCTGTGCTGCTTCTGTAATATTAATCATAATCATTTGCTCAATAATAGTTGACTGCTTTCGTTGGTTATAATACGCCCATTTACCCCTTTCCTACAAGGTGCGACACAAGGACCACGCATCAACAGTATGCGCTCCAGCACAAATCAGCAATTGTGCGGCAGTATTCATCGTGGCACCGGTGGTAATGACATCATCGATGATAGCAATGTGTAACCCTGAAACTGTAGTGGTTAGCGTAAATGCACCTTTTAGGTTGCTTAGGCGGTATTCCCGTTCTAATGTTATCTGAGCCAGTGTATCACGAGTGCGCGTTAATGAATTTCCCGAATAAGGGATATTGAGCCATGTGGACAATTTTTCACCAATTAGTGCCATATGATCGAATCCACGTTGCCATAATCGATGTGGATGCATTGGGATAGAGACGAGCAAATCGGGTTTTTTCCATTGATTCTGACGATAGCCCATCAGCCAAAAAAGTAAAAAAATTCTCGCAATAACAAAGGCTAACTGAGGCTGTTTATTAAATTTATAGCGATGAATGAGTTTTCTTAACGGCGCTTGGTAGGGGCTGACAGTGATTAATTGTTGCCATGCAGGAGGTTGCTTTAAGCAACGTCCACATGCTAATAATTGCTCATCATGAGGCTCATAAGGCAATGCACAGCGTGGGCAACATTGTGGCATTAAGGGGATACTTTTTAAACAAAAACTACAGACGCCCTGACATGGTAATTTTAATGGTTGTTGGCATAGCCAACAGTTCCCTTCTATTGTTAGCATAGATATTGTTATCATAGATATAGTTGGCTGATTCCGAATTAAAAGAGAGTGTAACCATGACAACGCTATATTGGCAGACCGTCGGCGAAGGAAAACAAGATCTTGTGCTGCTACACGGATGGGGACTGAATGCGCAAGTTTGGCAAACGATAATTCCGCGAATCACTTCCCATTTTCGCATTCATTTGGTTGACTTGCCGGGTTATGGTCGTAGTCATGATTTCGCACCAATGAATGTACAGTCAATGGCGGATACGGTGTGGGAATTAGCGCCTAAAAATGCAATGTGGTTAGGATGGTCATTAGGTGGATTAGTCGCTAGTCGCATTGCTCTGGATCACCAACAAGAAATTAAAGGCCTAATTTCTGTGGCATCTTCCCCTTGCTTCAAGGCGAATGAAAGTGGCTGGCCGGGGATTAAACCTGAGGTCTTGCTTGGCTTTGAACATCAATTATCTGCTGACTTCCATCGTACAGTTGAACGTTTTTTAGCCTTGCAAACTTTAGGCACTGAAAGTGCGCGTAATGATGCTAGATTGCTAAAATCGGTTGTTTTGGAACAACCAATGCCAACGGTTGAGGCGTTAAACGCGGGTCTTGAATCACTGCGCACAGAAGATTTACGAGATGAATTGAAAAATTTATATGTGCCTTTTTTGCGCATTTACGGTTACTTAGATGGTTTAGTACCACGTAAGGTCGCGACGTTATTAGATAAAATGTACCCGGACTCTCCTTCTATCGTGATGCGTAATAGTGCCCATGCACCATTTATTTCCCATCCTGATGAGTTCTGTGAATATTTATTAGATTTTCAGTGTCGTTTGGTAGAGTAGATAACTAAAATTTGAATCACTTAATTTTATACACAAAATGTGCACAATCTTGACTCTCAGGGCAGCCTTTGCAGCTGACCCCTGTTAAACATGCACTGACATCGACCTTTTCTATTTTGTCTAAACTAACTAATTTTTCCGCCATTGCTTTAATCAGTGGGGCTGGAGTATGCAATTGTTCACTGAGTAATTCGAGGTCAGCTTGCCCATATAAAGCAATTAAGTCTCTCACTTGAAGCAGGCTGACCATCATATTTTCCTTTAGTGACAAGCACTACTTGAGCAATCAGAACACTGTTTCGCTGTTTTAGTTTGCAGATTGAGGGTTACTCGGCTACGCATACGACGTAGGAGAACAAACAACACAATGTTAAACAGAACAACGGCTGCAATGGTAATTAAACTACTTTGTGGATGCTCACTAAATGTTGCGATTTGATAGAATAAAGCTGAAAGGCTATAGGCAACGTTGAGTCCCCAAAGAATAGAGAACATCATCCAACTTTTATTGGTTTCGCGAGCAATCGCACCCATCACAGACACGCAAGGCACATACAGCAAGACGAAAATCAGATAGCTATAAGCCGCAATACCAGAGCCAAATTTAGCCGCCATGGTGCCCATTGAACCGGATTCCATTTCACCATCCCCTTTACTCGCTTCGATAGGGTTGGATAGCGCGCTTAGTGTAAATGTATTTTTCAAACTATCCCAAGTTTCAGAAACGGCATCTTCTAATTCTTCGAGTAAATTAAATGATGCGGCATCGAAAGGTTCCGCAGTAATCGCTTCTGCGGTATACAGTGTATTCAAGGTACCGACCACCACTTCTTTCGCCATTGCACCCGTGATCAACCCAACCGTTGCTTGCCAGTTATCAGCGTGAACGCCAATGGGTTGAAGAACCGGAGTAATCACTTTACTTACGGAAGCAAGGGCTGAATCATTAATGCTATCAACAGGTTTACCTGAAAATGAAAAGCTATTGAGCGCGCCAATAAAAATACTGGCAACTACGATGACTTTACCTGCGCGGATCACAAAGCCTTTTAAACGCTGCCAAGTTTGAATCAATAACGTTTTGAGGTGAGGGACATGATAAACCGGCAACTCCATCACAAACGGTGATGCTTCGCCGCGCATGAGCGTATGTTTTAATAACAACCCAGTTAAAATAGCGACCACAATACCGAGAAGGTATAAAGAAAAAACTATACTGGCGCCATTTTTACCAAAGAAAGCGGCAGCGAATACAGCGAAAATAGCGAGTCGTGCACCACATGACATAAAGGGTGCCATTAATACTGTAATCAGTCTTTCCCGTGGAGCATCGAGTGTACGGGCACCCATAATTGATGGGACGTTACAACCAAATCCTACAATCAAAGGCACAAAAGATTTACCCGGTAAGCCCAGTGCTTGCATGAGCCTATCCATCACAAAAGCAGCACGAGCCATATAACCTGAATCTTCTAATAACGATAAGAATAGGTACATCATCCCGATTTGCGGCACTAATGGGAGAACTGTATTGATACCACCACCGACCCCTTGAGCGAGGAAAATGGTTAGCCATTCAGGGAAGTTAAAATAGGCACCAGTCCATTGAATACCGTGAATAAATATCGCCTCGGATGCACCTTCAAAGAAAGGTTGTAATGCGCCACCAATATTGATGGCTAAGACAAACATCAGGTACATCACGAATAAGAAAACAGGCACGCCAAGCCAACGATTCAGAATGTATTTATCAAGTGATTGAGTAAGTTTGTTGGGTTCAGCGGCACTATTATTAATTGCAGCATTACAAATTGTGGCGATAGATTGATAACGTGCATCCGCAATTAATAATTCAGGTTCTTCATGTAGATGTTCATTTAAGCGTAAGCGAATATCGGCAAGCTGCGTTTCTGAAATATTGGCTCGCTGACGACTATAGATATCGCCTTCTAATATTTGTAAGGATAACCAGCGGCGTTGTTGTTGGCTAAATTGTTGTGCTGAAATTTGTTCTGATAATGAATCGACAGCATCTAATAATTGAGGGGGATATTGGACTAACGCTTGTAGGTTATTTTGTGGTTGGCTATCGATAGCTTTTTTCAGCTTATCAATACCAGTTGCACGGGTGGATACCATTGGAATAACAGGGCATCCGAGTTGTTTTTCCAGTTTCTCTATATCGATATCAATATGTTGGCTTTGCGCAATATCCAACATATTCAGCGCAACAATACAAGGTACGCCTAATTCAACTAATTGCAGCGTTAAGTAGAGATTTCGCTCTAAGTTAGAGGCATCAACGACGTTAATTAGCATATCGGCTTCGCCGCTCAAAATGAAATAACAGGCAATCTGTTCATCAAGAGAGGTTTGTTCCGAAATGGTGGTCAGTGAATAGGTGCCAGGAAGATCAACTAGCTCTATTTTATGATCCGCGGTATGGAAGCGGCCAACTTTTCGTTCGACAGTGACACCTGCCCAGTTACCTACCCGTTGGCGCGAACCAGTAAGCTGATTAAAGAGTGTTGTTTTACCGGCGTTGGGATTGCCGATTAGGCCGATAGTGAGTGGTTTCATAGTGTTTGCCAATAAATGTATTTGCCAGTGGAGAGTCTTGCCAATAGTTACAATAAGAATCTTATCGAGACCGATGACTTATTTTTACGCAGTTGGTGTTTCGTCTAGATTCAATAATGCTAAATCTTTTTTACGTAAAACTAAGCTGACTCGATGGGTTTCTATTTGAACAGGGTCACCAAAAGGTGCGACACGAACCACCTTAAATATGGACCCCGGCAATAAGCCAAGGGAAAGTAATTTTTGTCTATAAGCGGGGCTTATCTCTGGTGAGAAACCAAGTATTTTATAACTGCAATGAGGAAGTATAGCCATGTTGCCTTCCAATAATTTTAATGAATAACAATATTGATAATTATTATTAAAATAATAGATGCTTCCGTGATAAATGCGACGAAAAACAAAAATTAATCTAATTAACAATGATAATCATAATCATCTGCCTTTTGTTATATTTAGCCTCTTTTTTCGTCAATTTGGCTTGATGTGGATCAACGAAGCGTTGAGTTGACAGTGTTTTGTTGGCGACGATGAGTTTAAGGCGTGAGTAAATATACGGAGTTAGATTTAAACAAAAGATGAGTTTTATTAATTTAATTTGTAATTGAATATATTGAAAACTAAACGCTTAATTAATAATCGACCCCATAACTATCATGTTATGGAGCCGATTAATGGATTTTTAACGTTTTTTGCCGAGTGCTGCCGCCAATGCATCACTCATGGCGCTATTGCCGGATGATGCTGAGTTTTGGCGAGATTGGCCTCTAGGCGCAGGTGCTTTACGTGTGTTTTTTTCTTGGGCTGGACTCGCATTGCGAGGCGCACTATTTGTGTCCCCAGGTTGTTCGTCTAAACGCATTGTCAGTGCAATACGTTTACGTGGAATATCCACATCGACCACTTTAACTTTGACGATTTCCCCTGTCTTGACGACTTTATGCGGATCTTCAACATAGCTATTGGATAGGGATGAGATGTGTACCAGTCCATCTTGGTGAACGCCGATGTCCACAAATGCCCCGAAGTTAGTGACGTTAGTTACCGTCCCTTCTAAGATCATTCCCGGAGTAAGGTCATTCATGGTTTCGACACCATCGGCAAAGGTTGCCGTTTTAAATTCAGGGCGAGGGTCACGGCCTGGTTTTTCAAGTTCTTTAATAATGTCAGTCACGGTCGGTACACCAAATTGCTCAGTGGTGAATTCACGCGGGCTTAAGCCGTTTAATACTTGTGAGTTACCCATGATTTCTTTTAGTGGCTGGCGGACGACTTCCAGAATTTTTTCCACGATAGGATAGGCTTCAGGGTGGACGGTTGATGCATCCAACGGATTGTTCCCATTGGTGATCCGCAAGAAACCGGCGCATTGTTCAAACGCTTTGGGGCCAAGACGCGCAACTTTTAACAGCTGTTTTCTATCAGCAAATTGGCCATTTTCATCACGCCAATCCACGACATTTTGCGCGATCATTTTACTCAAGCCTGCAACGCGAGTCAGTAGTGGAACTGATGCGGTATTAAGATCAACACCGACTGAGTTTACGCAGTCTTCAACCACTACATCAAGCTTACGCGCTAATTGTGTTTGGCTTACATCATGCTGATATTGGCCTACACCAATTGATTTCGGGTCGATTTTAACCAGTTCAGCTAGAGGGTCTTGCAAGCGACGGGCAATGGATACTGCGCCACGTAAGGTCACATCAAGATTTGGAAACTCTAAAGCCGCTAATTCTGATGCCGAGTAAACGGATGCGCCAGCTTCGCTGACAATCACTTTCTGTGCAGTGACACCCGGATACTGATTTTGTACCTCAGCAAAGAAGCGTTCGGTTTCTCTTGATGCTGTCCCGTTACCGATAGCAACAAGCTCAACTTGGTGTTTTTGACACAGCTCTGCCACAATTGTGGCTGATTTTGCTGCTTGTCCAGTATGTGGATAAATTGTATCTGTCGCGATAACTTTACCGGTTGCATCGACAACGGCAACTTTAACACCTGTACGCAAACCTGGATCTAGCCCCATTGTTGCGCGCATACCAGCAGGCGCTGCCATTAGTAAGTCATTGAGATTACGGGCGAAGACATTAATGGCTTCTTCTTCTGCTTTCTCACGCAGTACACTCATGATCTCAGTTTCTAAATGCAGCAACACCTTAACACGCCATGTCCAGCTCACGACGGCCTTACGCCATTGGTCAGCAGGGGCATTATTTAAACGTAGGTCAAGGTGGCGAGTAATAATTTCTTCACAGTAACTTTCTTTTGGTGGCTCCTCAAATTGCGGGTCACAGTTGAGCGAAAGCTGCAAAATTCCTTCATTTCGGCCACGAAACATGGCGAGTGCGCGGTGGGATGGAACTTGGGAAACGGGTTCTTGATGCTTAAAATAGTCGCTAAATTTAACGCCTTCTGTTTGTTTGCCATCAGCAACAACAGAAACTAAGTGGGCATTTTTCCATAAATAGTCACGAACTTTAGCTAAAAGTGATGCATCTTCGGCGAAACGCTCCATTAAAATGTATCTTGCACCATCTAAAGCCGCTTTGATATCTGCTACACCGTTGTCTGCATTAATAAAGGTTTGGGCGAGTGTATCAGGTGATTGACTCGGGTCACTCCAAAGCGTATCGGCTAAAGGCTCTAATCCGGCTTCAATGGCAATCTGGCCACGGGTACGGCGCTTAGGTTTGAAGGGTAAATAAAGGTCTTCAAGCTCAGTTTTATTTAAAGTGGTATTAATCGCATTACTGAGCTCAGGTGTTAGTTTACCTTGTTCTTCAATTGATTTAAGAATGGTTTGCTTACGATCGTTGAGTTCTCTTAGGTATCCTAAACGGCTCTCAAGCTGGCGAAGCTGAGTATCGTCCAACCCGCCGGTAACCTCTTTACGATAACGCGAAATAAACGGGACAGTATTACCTTCATCAAGCAGTGTGATGGCAGAAAATACTTGTTTAGGTTGGGTATGCAGCTCAGCTGCAATGATTTGGCTTAGAGTTTCATTCATGTCGTGTTTAAATACCTACTTCAAAGAACGGAAAAAAAATCAATGGCACTGTTATACTTGGTGGTAGAGAGAATTTCCAGAATGAATTTAATTCTATTGGTATGAAAGTCGCAGATTATTTTGTATAAAATATTATAATTAACGGATCAACTTATACATATTTGAAGGTTATGGCGAAAAGTCTATTAATTACACGTGATGGCTGGGATGCCCTTGATAAAGAATTAAAATATCTTTGGAAAGAAGAGCGCCCCATTGTGACTCAGTCTGTCACTGAAGCGGCTGCTCAAGGCGATCGTTCAGAAAATGCGGAATACATTTATGGTAAAAAAAGGCTGCGAGAAATTGATAGACGTGTGCGTTTTTTATCCAAAAGGCTGGACCAACTCAGGATTATTGAACCCGACCCTCGCCAAGAGGGGCGTGTGTTTTTTGGTGCATGGGTTAAACTAGAAGATGAAAATGAAAATATCAGAATATTCCGGTTAGTGGGTGCGGATGAGTTTGATCCAGCCAAACAATGGATTTCGATAGATTCTCCTGTAGCACGAGCCCTGATAGGCAAACAAGTGGATGATGAAATCACTGTTAGCACACCAGGTGGACAAGTTACCTATTTTGTTCTAGAAATAAGCTATAAGCCACTAACCGCATGAAGTGTAAAATGATTCATTAAATCTTAGGTTAATGGTAAATTAGTGAGCATAAATATTATATATGTTCACATTCAATAGAAAAATAATTCTAAAGATGCACATCTTGAGGGCTACACAATGCAGGAAAGTTATAAGGTTCTTGTCGTCGATGATGACATGCGTTTACGTGCACTGCTGGAGCGTTACCTTTCTGAGCAAGGGTTTCAGGTAAGAAGTGCTGCGAATGCAGAACAAATGGATAGGATTTTGACTCGAGAATCCATTCATTTGATCGTATTAGACTTGATGTTACCAGGCGAAGATGGATTATCTATTTGCCGTCGCTTACGCAGCCAAAACAACCCAATTCCTATCATTATGGTAACGGCTAAGGGTGAAGAAGTTGACCGTATCGTTGGTTTAGAAATCGGTGCGGATGACTATATACCTAAGCCTTTCAACCCTCGTGAATTATTGGCTCGAATTCGAGCAGTACTACGCCGTCAAGCAAATGAATTACCGGGTGCGCCATCTCAGGATGATGCTGTCATTACGTTCGGTAAATTTAAACTGAATCTTGGTACTCGTGAAATGTTCCAAGGTGAAGAAAACATGCCGTTGACGAGCGGTGAATTTGCGGTCTTAAAAGTTTTGGTTTCTTACCCAAGAGAGCCATTATCTCGTGATAAACTGATGAGCTTAGCGCGAGGCCGTGAATATAGTGCTATGGAACGTTCTATCGACGTTCAAATCTCTCGTTTACGCCGTATGGTTGAAGAAGATCCTGCACACCCTCGCTATATTCAAACCGTTTGGGGTTTGGGCTACGTGTTTGTTCCGGATGGTAGTAAAGCATGAAACGATTGAGGTTCTCACGACGTAGCACATTTTCTCGCTCGTTGTTTTTATTTGTTGCTTTATTGTTTGCTAGTCTTGTGACCAGCTATATGGTCGTGTTGAATTTTGTTGTCATGCCTAGCTTACAACAATTCAATAAAGTGCTGGCTTACGAAGTAAGAACATTAATGACAGAGAAAATGGTTCTACAAGATGGAACCTCAGTTCGAGTATCTCCAGCTTTACGCAAGAAAATCTATAATGAATTAGGTATTACTTTTTATGCACATTCAGCCGCGATGGAAGAAGGATTGAATTGGGCAAAAGAATATGATTTTCTGAGTAAAAATATGTCGGAATATCTCGGTGGCAAAGCAAGTGTTCATCTTGAGCTTGGTCGTGAGTACCCGATTTTATGGCTGACGTCTTATCTTGCACCCGATATTTGGGTGCGAGTGCCTTTGACTGAGATCGGTCAAAATCAATTCTCCCTCGTTTTTCGCTATACGCTGACTATTTTCCTTACCATTTTTGCGGGTGTTTGGTTGTATATCCGTTATCAAAATAAACCACTGCTTGAATTGGAATACCATGCGGGCGAGGTGGGTAAAGGGGCAAGTTTACCCCCAATGCAGGAAAAAGGTGCCGCAGAGGTTAGGGCTGCAATTCGTTCATTTAATCATATGGCTACCGGTATTAAAACACTGGAAAATGACCGAACTGTATTAATGGCAGGGGTTAGCCATGATTTAAGAACGCCATTGACACGTATTCGTCTCGCCACAGAAATGATGAGTCCAGAAGATAATTATTTGGCAGAATCGATAAATAAAGATATTGAAGAGTGTGACGCGATTATTGGTCAGTTCATGTCTTACCTGAAAACAGGGCAAGAGATGGAAATGGAGTTCTGCGACCTGAACGCTATTTTAATGGAAGCAGTCACGTCTGAAATGAGCGTTGTTGGTGAAATTGAAACTTCACTTGAATCTGGCTCGATGATGGTTAATGGTAATCCATTAGCGATTAAACGTGCGATTACCAATATGATAGTTAACGCATATCGTTATGGTAACGGTTGGATTAAGGTCAGTAGCGGTAAAAATGAAGATTCTGTTTGGTTCCAAGTCGAAGATGATGGCATAGGGATCAAAGAAGAAGATATCCAACGCTTATTCCAACCTTTTGTACAAGGTGAAAAAGCTCGTAGTAATACAGGAACAGGCTTGGGACTTGCCATTATTCGCCGTATAGTTGATGCTCACGAAGGAAACATTGAAATTCATAAAAGTGAGCGCGGTGGATTTGCTATTCGCGCACTCCTACCATTGAAAGAGAAAGAAGAATAATTTAAAAAAAGCAGTTAGTTAAATCTAGCTGCACCTATCGATTTGCTCAATAGTCGTTATCCTCCAATTGTATTCATTCCTAGTTATTCATTCGGTAAAAATAAATATTTATCCTATACATAATACAATCGTTATCTGAAAGATCCGATGATTGAGTTACTTAGATAATAGTGGTCAATCAAATCATTAGGATCAATATTATGTCGATTATTAATAATTTAGCTGGAGCCATTAAAAAGTCTCAAAATGTAACAGTATTAAGCACCCTTCCATTAGATAGTGAAAAAAAAGTCGTTTTGGTAAAAATGAACAAGGTGATTAATGTTCAAGATGTTTTTAGTTCAAGAACTGAAAAAAAATCGAAAAAAGTGACTTGGAGTGATCAGCATACAGAGGTAGTGGGCATTTCACCCAAAAAACAGGTTGAATCGAAGTTATCTTCAACGCCACCTCCGCCGCCAATGCCTTTATCTCTACCACTACTTTCACCAATTTTGAGGTTATCCCAAGATGCTACCTTAGAGAGACCGGAAGGAAAGCGCACTATGGTAAGTCAATCGTCAAAAGGTAAAGTTGCTCCAGGTTTATTTGAAGAAATGGCTAAACTTCAAATGTTTAAAGATGCAGGAAAAAAATGTAATAAGCCTGAGTATGCGGCTAAAGCGTTAACCGAAGATATCATCGTATCTTTAAAATCAAAAAAATTAGCCCCTGTGCCTGAAAGAAAGAAAGGATCGATTGTTTTTTCTGCGAAAAGTTTAGAAGAGAGTCCTATGTTTAAACAAATCAGGGATAAATATATAAAAGCAGAGTTGGTCGAAGCAAAACGGGCTAAAAACTCGCAGGTAAAACCAATTTTTTCTTCAAAAGAACAAATGGTCATTAATGCAAAAATAGAAACTGAAAAACAAGTAAAGAAAAAAGTCGAAACTGTAACAAAGGATATGATAAGCGAGCTTTCAAGCAAGATAACTGCTCCTAGCCTGCATAAAACAGGTATTAAATTATGGTAACGTAATGCTTATTCTATTTATCACTAAAATAAACTCGCTAATGTGAGTTTATTTTTTATAAAAAAAACATTTTTAAATTTTTTATGACAATGTGTCATTTTTTTTATAGCGTATATCCATTCCTTTATTTTTATATAACTATTTGGTTTTATTGTTATCTTCATTATGTGTCGCTGTTTTTTTTCGCTATAAATACATTGAAAAAATCAACTGTCATAAAACTGTCATAAATATGACATGTTGCTGCAACCAAATTATCTTATTTTCCCTATCGTGACATTCACCCACAATTTAATACTTGATTGTTTCTTACATCCCCGGAGGGATTATGAAAATGATGCGTACCACCCTAACAAGCGTAATGGCAGCAACTTTATCTTTGACTGCAATGTCTTCTTTTGCTGCTACTAACCTGACGGGAGCTGGTGCTACATTCCCTGCTCCGGTTTATGCGAAGTGGGCTGACTCTTATCAGAAAGAAACAGGTAATAAAGTGAACTATCAGGGGATCGGTTCTTCTGGTGGAGTTAAACAAATTAATGCAAAAACCGTTGATTTTGGTGCATCAGATGCACCATTGACGGATGAAAAATTAAAAGAAGATGGTTTATTCCAATTCCCTACCGTGATTGGTGGCGTGGTTCTTGCTGTAAACGTAAAAGGCATTGAATCAGGTCAATTGACCCTCGATGGTAAAACACTCGGTGATATTTATCTCGGCAAAATCACCAAATGGAATGACCCAGCAATCGTTAAATTAAACCCAAGCGTTAGCCTGCCAGATCAAACAATTGCGGTTGTTAGACGTTCAGATGGTTCAGGTACAACTTTCGTATTCACTAGCTACTTAGCGAAGGTAAGTGCAAGCTGGAAAGAAGAGATTGGCGCTGGTTCAACTGTTAACTGGTCAAAAACAAGTGTTGGCGGTAAAGGTAACGATGGCGTAGCCGCCTTTGTTCAACGTTTACCAGGCTCAATCGGTTATGTTGAATATGCTTACGCAAAACAAAATAATCTTGCGTATACTAAGCTTATCTCAGCAGATGGCGAAGCTGTATCACCAACAGGTGCAAGTTTTAGCGCAGCAGCGAAAAAAGTTGATTGGTCTAAATCATTTGCTCAAGACCTCACTAACCGTGACGGTGCGAATGCATGGCCAATTACGTCAACGACATTTATCTTAGTTCACAAAGAACAAGCTAATGCAGAGAAAGGTAAAGCGGTCCTTGATTTCTTCAACTGGGCCTATGATAAAGGCGGCAAACAAGCAGAAGCACTCGACTATGCAGTTTTACCACCTGAAGTCGTAACAGCCGTTCGTGCAGCATGGAAAACAGAAGTTAAAGATAGCCAAGGTAAATCACTGTTCTAAAGTGAGCCTCGGGTTGGCAGTGGCAGGTGGGTGCTGAGGAATAGCATCCACTTTCTATATCCATCATATTTCGAGTTGTTTGGATGTTAGCTTCACTTGCTACCGACATACAGCTCGAATTATTTTGCATATAAACGCCATGAAAATTGTAAATCCTACTGATGATATCGTAGGTGTGAAATGAGAACAAAGCGCATGGCCGAAAAAACAACGGCATTTAAAGCCCCTAGCAAATCAGGTGATGTAATTTTTAGTGCGCTAGTAAAGATGGCTGCACTAATCACTCTGTTAATGCTTGGCGGTATTATTATTTCCCTTATTTTTGCATCTTGGCCGAGTATGCAGAAATTTGGGTTTTCGTTTTTATGGACAAAAGAGTGGGATGCGCCAGCGGAGCAGTTCGGTGCACTTGTGCCTATCTACGGCACCATAGTGACATCACTCATTGCGCTTATCATTGCGGTACCGGTGAGTTTTGGTATTGCCCTGTTTCTAACTGAACTTGCCCCTAACTGGTTAAAGCGCCCATTAGGTATCGCTATTGAGCTTCTGGCTGCAATTCCAAGTATCGTTTACGGTATGTGGGGACTCTTTGTGTTTGCCCCTCTATTTGCTGAATACTTCCAAGAACCTGTCGGCAATGTGATGTCGACTATTCCGATTGTAGGCGAATTATTCACAGGTCCTGCTTTTGGTATTGGTATTTTAGCTGCGGGAATTATCCTCGCTATTATGATCATTCCTTATATTGCCTCCGTAATGCGTGACGTGTTTGAGCAAACACCGGTCATGATGAAAGAATCTGCATACGGTATCGGCTGTACCACATGGGAAGTTATTTGGAACATCGTGTTGCCGTACACCCGAAATGGAGTGATAGGCGGTGTGATGTTAGGCCTTGGGCGTGCACTGGGTGAAACCATGGCGGTTACTTTTGTAATTGGTAATACCTACCAGTTGGATAGTCTTTCATTATTTATGCCGGGCAACAGTATTACCTCTGCGCTGGCGAATGAATTTGCTGAAGCTGAAAGTGGCGTGCATACCGCGGCATTGATGGAGCTTGGATTAATCCTGTTTGTCATTACATTCATTGTGTTAGCAATATCCAAATTGATGGTGATGCGTCTTGCTAAGAGCGAGGGCCGTTAGTATGTCAATCTCTCAGCCAATGGTTGTAAATCAAAAAGAACGTACTCGTCGCCAAGCATGGCGTCGTCAAATTAACCGCATGGCGTTATTTATCTCCATGCTAGCAATGGCTTTCGGTCTGTTTTGGTTAGTGTGGATTTTATTTTCGACAGTAACTAAAGGGATTGATGGAATGTCCATTAATCTATTTACCGAAATGACGCCTCCCCCAAACACACCGGGTGGTGGACTTGCAAATGCTATCGTCGGTAGTGGATTATTAATTTTATGGGCAACAGTCATTGGCACACCGCTCGGTATTCTTGCGGGTATTTATTTAGCTGAATATGGTCGTAAATCATGGCTTGCTTCAGTAACTCGTTTTATTAACGACATTTTGTTATCAGCCCCTTCTATTGTGGTTGGACTGTTTGTTTACACCATTGTGGTGGCTCAAATGCAGCACTTCTCTGGTTGGGCGGGTGTTATTGCATTGGCGTTATTGCAAATTCCGATCGTTATCCGTACTACTGAAAATATGTTGAAGTTAGTACCGGATAGTCTGCGTGAAGCTGCATATGCGCTAGGTACGCCAAAATGGAAAATGATTTTATCGATTACGTTAAAAGCATCTGTATCCGGGATTATTACGGGGATTTTGCTAGCAATCGCACGTATTGCGGGAGAAACCGCGCCGCTACTGTTTACTTCACTGTCTAATCAGTTCTGGAGTACAGATATGAGCGAACCGATTGCTAACTTACCTGTGACTATTTTTAAATTCGCGATGAGTCCATTCTCAGAATGGCAGCATTTAGCATGGGCAGGGGTGCTTCTTATCACCTTATGCGTTTTGTTAATTAATATCATTGCACGCGTTGTGTTTGCACAGAAAAAACACTAGCCCCGGATTGAACAGAGATTTATAGAGAGAAGTAGCCATGATCAAAGCAAACGAAATTGAAAATTGTAAGATTCAAGTACGTGACCTTAACTTTTACTATGGAAAGTTTCAGGCACTGAAAAATATCTCATTAGATATTGAAAAGAATAAAGTCACCGCCTTCATTGGCCCGTCAGGTTGCGGTAAATCCACACTGCTGCGTACGTTCAATAAAATGTACGAGTTATACGGTGAGCAGCGTGCAGAAGGGCAAATTTTACTGGATGGTCAAAATATTCTGACTGATAAACAAGACATTGCATTATTGCGTGCGCAGGTTGGTATGGTATTTCAAAAGCCAACGCCATTTCCAATGTCTATTTACGATAACATTGCTTTTGGTGTTCGCTTATTTGAGAAATTGTCTCGTGTTGATATGGACGAGCGTGTGCAATGGGCGCTAACGAAAGCTGCGTTGTGGAACGAAACCAAAGATAAGTTACACCAAAGTGGTTATAGCTTATCAGGTGGTCAGCAACAACGTTTGTGTATTGCTCGTGGTATTGCTATTCGCCCTGAGGTTTTATTGCTTGATGAGCCTTGCTCAGCGCTTGACCCAATTTCAACAGGTCGAATCGAAGAATTAATTAGCGAATTAAAATCAGAATACACTGTTGTCATCGTGACCCACAATATGCAACAAGCAGCACGTTGTTCTGATTACACTGCATTTATGTACCTCGGTGAATTGATTGAGTTTAATCACACTGACAAAATGTTTACTACCCCAGAAATGAAACAAACTGAAGATTATATTACTGGCCGCTACGGTTGATATGGAGCCGACGATGGATACGCTGAATCACAATAAACATATATCTGGGCAGTTCAATGCTGAACTGGAACATATCCATACTGAGTTGATGACGATGGGAGGGTTGGTCGAAGAACAACTCACCAAAGCTATCACGGCAATGCATAATCAGGATGAAGCCCTAGCGCGTGAAGTTATCGAAAACGATCACAAAGTCAATATGATGGAAGTGTCTATCGATGAAGAATGCATCAAAATCATTGCTAAGCGCCAGCCCACGGCGAGCGACTTGCGTTTGATTATGGCGATTTCAAAAACTATTGCCGAGCTAGAAAGAATTGGTGATGTTGCTGATAAAATTTGCCAGACAGCATTGGAAAAATTCTCACATCAACATCAACCCTTGTTGATTAGTTTAGAGTCATTAGGGCGTCACACGATACAAATGCTTCATGATGTATTAGATGCATTTGCACGTATGGACGTGGAAGAAGCTGTCCGTATTTATCGTGAAGATGAAAAAGTTGATCAAGAGTACGAAGGTATTGTTCGTCAATTGATGACTTACATGATGGAAGACCCACGCACGATCCCAAGTGTTTTAACGGCGTTATTTTGTGCGCGCTCAATTGAGCGTATCGGTGACCGCTGCCAAAATATTTGTGAATTTATTTTCTATTATGTTAAAGGGCAGGATTTCCGTCATGTGGGTGGGGATAATTTAGAGAAGATGCTGACGAGTAAATAACTTGTCATACTTCGCACTGTAGCTGTGTTGGCTTCATTCACTAACCCTAGTCACATACTTGTGTATGTTTCTAGGGCTTAGTTTCATTTGCCG
Source organism: Providencia sp. (assembly GCF_003533305.1). Lineage (GTDB taxonomy): Bacteria > Pseudomonadota > Gammaproteobacteria > Enterobacterales > Enterobacteriaceae > Providencia. The sequence goes on from NZ_DOEH01000018.1 coordinate 133,570, forward strand.
CCTTGCCACATCGCGAATTATTTAAAGTATTGAATACTTGTTATATTTCGTACTATAGCGGTGTTGGCTTCATTCACTAACCCTAGTCACATACTTATGTATGTTTCTAGGGCTTAGTTTCATACTGCTAAATTATTTAAAGCATGAGTAATGCAATTTTTTTGAAAAACGTTGAAGCTCCTCATGCTTTGAGCTGTAACTGCGTTTTTTAGAGTATTAGTCACTTATTCAATGATTCGTTTTCTTCTCGCTCAATAAGCGATCTATATGGTGTAAGCCATATTTAGGGCACCCAGTGGGTTTTGCCCTTTTTTTATTATCTTTGTTATTCCGTTTAGTTATAAATATATTATCTAATATTATTTCCGGTGCTAAGCATTAATTGATAGCTTGTGATGGTCGATTTACAAAAACTTACCGTCTGAGGTGTTCAATGAAAGCTCGTATTCTTACTACCGTATTACTTACAGGTCTGGCGCTGACAGCGAATATCGCGAGTGCGGACAAATTAGATGATATTAAAAAGGCGGGAGTTGTTCGTATTTCTGTTTTTGATAGTAATCCTCCATTTGGGTTTATTGATCCACAAACGAAAAAATTAGCAGGTTATGATATTGATATTGCCCAGGCAGTCGCTGATGATTTAGGTGTTAAATTAGAATTGCGTCCAACGAACCCTGCAAATCGTATTCCTCTGCTAAGCTCAGGCAAAGTTGACTTGATTGGTGCTAACTTCACCATCACTGATGAGCGTGCAAAACAGGTTGATTTTACTATCCCTGATTTTGCGACAGGCCAAAAATTTATCGCACGTAAAGGTGTTTTGAAAACGCCAGATGATATCAAACCACTGCGTATTGGCGCTGACAAAGGCACCGTACAGGAAGTGACTTTGCGTGAGCGTTTCCCTGATACTAAAGTCATTTCCTATGATGACACCCCGCAAGCCTTCGCAGCACTACGTAATGGTAACGTACAAGCTATCACTCAGGATGATGCGAAATTAGTTGGTTTGCTTGGTAATTTACCTGAAAAGGTAAAAGTAGATTTCGAAATCTCACCATTTAGTCTGACAAAAGAGTATCAAGCGCTGGCAACAAACAAAGGTGAAGATCGTTTGGTGGAAAGCGTAAATCAAACTCTGTTGAAATTAGAAAAAGAGGGTAAAGCGCAAGTAATTTATGACCGTTGGTTTGGTCCAGAAACGAAAGCCGCACAGCCTCGTGGTGATTTTAAATTTGCACCATTGAGCCAACAACAGCCTCAGTCATAATCAATCAACAGAATGTTTCATTCACTTAATGCAAGTTGATGTGACACATTGAGACGAAAGGTTAGATAAATAGATACCCCGCAAATGTCGCGGGGTTCTTGATTATACAGGCCATACTGTAAGTTGCATGGGTGTTAGCACCTTAAAGTATTAAGTGTATTGGTGTGAAAGAAGTAGGTATTTATTATGTTTGAGAAATTTTTTAGCGATGACTTTTGGTCTGCAAACTTACTGGCACCCCAATACCTTGAGTGGTTTGGCTATGGATTTTTACTCACAGTCTGGATCTCAGTTTGTACTATCATTGCTTCTACGCTATTAGGTTTCATCGTTGCATCTGCAAAGGATAGCCAAATAGCCCCGCTACGTTGGTTAGTGACGCTCTATATTTCAATTTTTCGTAACACACCTTTGCTCGTGCAGTTGTTTTTTTGGTATTTTGCTTCAGGTGAGATTTTGCCATCGTCGGCGATGGAGTGGCTGAATACGCCTCATACGGTGACATTACTGGGGATGACTCTTGGTTGGCCATCGTTTGAATTTTTAGCCGGATTTGTGGGTTTAACCCTATATACCGTACCTTTCATTGCAGAAGAAGTGCGCGCGGGTATTCGTGGTGTACGCCAAGGGCAAAAATATGCGGCTTTTGCTTTAGGGCTGACATCTTGGCAAGCGATGAAATTAGTCGTTCTACCACAAGCCGTAAAAATTGCCATGCCACCGCTGCTTGGCCAATATATGAATGTGGTGAAAAATTCATCACTGACAATGGCGATTGGCGTCGCTGAGCTTTCATACGTTTCTCGCCAAGTCGATAGTCAAACACTGAAAACCTTCACCGCCTTTGGCGTTGCGACGGTGCTATATATTGCCATTATCGCATTGATGGAAGCTTGGGGTCAGTGGCGTCAACAGCGTAATTTAGCGCAAGGGGTATAAAATGGACTTTTCAGTTATCGAGCAAAATTGGCAATACCTACTTTTTGGTGCTTACCCTGATGGCCCACTAGAAGGGGCGGCTTTGACACTGGTTATTAGCATACTTGCTGGTGGCGCATCTATCATTTTAGGTACTTTAGCCGGTATCGCATTGGCAATGTTACGCGGCTTTTGGATGAATGTTTTCGCGGCTATTCTTGGCTTTTTCCGCGCTATTCCCGTTATTATGCTGATCTTCTGGACCTATTTCTTGTTACCCATTTTACTGGGAACGGAGATCCCCGGGATCACTACCGTCGTTTGTGCGTTGGCATTGATCACCTCTGCTTATTTAGCCCATGCAGTAAAAGCAGGAATATTGGCGATAGGTAAAGGGCAATGGCAAGCGGGTATGTCATTAGGGCTTAATCGCTGGCAATCGCTGTTCTATATTGTTTTACCACAGGCCTTACGCATGATGGTGCCGTCGTTTATCAACCAATGGATAGCATTAATTAAAGATACTTCTTTAGCTTATATTGTCGGGGTAGCGGAACTATCATTTTTGGCAACACAAGTTAATAACCGTGAAATGGTTTATCCTCTTGAAGTATTCCTATTTGTTGCCTTTATCTATTTTGTCATGTGTTTGAGCATTGAAATTGCAGCGAATGTGATTGCAAAGAAATTGAGTAACCAAAATGTACCACATAAGTTAGCAGCGAAACGTAAACTCCTGTTTTGGCGTAGACAAAAACTGCTCGCGTTATCCTGATTATCTTAAAATAGCGGCGTGATCGTCGCTATCTCATTCAAAAATTTATCTTTAGTTGATTATTCAAATTCATCACGTTGTATCAGTAAGTTAGGGTTTTTTTGGTCTTAAAGTTCACGCAATCGTTTTCTTTTCTCAATTTTAACGGTAGTATGAGTCGAAAAAAACTTTTTTTAGGCGCATCTAATGAGTAATCAATCTTCTGGCTCGACATCACAACAGAGCTTGTTTCAGCGTGTTTTTAAGCTACAAGAACACGGCACGACGGCGAAAACAGAGGTCGTTGCAGGCTGTACGACTTTCCTGACGATGGTATATATCGTATTTGTTAACCCACAAATTTTGTCTATTGCTGGCATGGATATCAAAGCGGTCTTTGTTACCACTTGCTTAATTGCGGCGATAGGTAGCATCTTTATGGGGATATTGGCTAATTTGCCTATTGCAGTCGCACCTGCGATGGGATTGAATGCCTTCTTCGCTTTTGTGGTTGTTGGCGCTATGGGCTACTCATGGGAAGTGGCGATGGGGGCTGTATTTTGGGGTGCCGTCGGTTTATTTATCCTCACTTTATTTCGTATTCGTTATTGGATTATTGCTAATATTCCTCTGAGTTTGCGTGTCGGTATTACCAGTGGTATTGGTTTGTTTATTGCCATGATGGGGTTGAAAAACTCCGGTATTATCGTGGCTAACCCAGATACTTTAGTATCTATCGGTAATTTAACGCATCACAATGTTTGGTTGGGCGCACTCGGCTTTTTTATTATTGCCATCTTAGCCGCTCGTAATATCCATGCTGCGGTATTGGTTTCTATTGCGGTGACAACGCTGATTGGTTTAGCGCTTGGCGATGTGAAATTTAGTGGTATTTTTTCTATGCCGCCAAGTATCACTAGTGTTGTTGGGCAAGTTGATTTTAGTGGCTCATTTGATCTCGCACTCTCCGGTGTTATTTTTTCCTTCATGTTAGTTAACCTGTTTGATTCCTCTGGCACAATGATTGGTGTAACGGATAAAGCGGGGATTACTAATGAACGCGGTACTTTCCCTCGCATGAAGCAGGCATTATATGTTGATAGTTTAAGCTCCGTTGCGGGTTCAGCAATGGGAACGTCATCCGTTACCGCTTATATTGAAAGCTCATCAGGTGTTTCTGTTGGCGGTCGTACCGGACTGACTGCGGTCGTTGTCGGCATTTTGTTCTTATTGACCATGTTTATATCACCACTAGCCGGTATGGTTCCTGCTTATGCAACCGCAGGTGCGTTGATTTATGTTGGTGTGCTGATGACATCAAGCCTAACTCGCGTGAAGTGGGATGATTTGACTGAATCTGTTCCTGCATTTATTACCGCAGTGATGATGCCATTTAGCTTCTCAATTACCGAAGGTATCGCTTTAGGCTTTATTGCTTACTGTGCCATGAAAATTGGTACTGGCCGTTGGCGTGATCTTGGTTTATGTGTTGTTTTAGTGGCTATTTTATTTTTATTGAAAATGATACTGGTCGACGCTTAATTACCTCCTTTATTTAACGGCCTCAAATTCTGGGGCCGCTTTTCCCATTAGGGCAAAATCGCGCTATAATCAATCATGTACTGTTATGAGTTATCAAGCGGATAAAAAAAATCTACTTTAATTGCAAAGCAGTGCTTTCGCCGCTTGAGGGATTCTGCTAGATTCCGCAGCAGAAACTGACTTTATCAAGGTATCAGACCATGAATTCACCAAAAAAACCGACAAGTAAAACCAAAAAAAAATACCGTAAAACGACCGCTGAATTGAATGCTGAAGGTCGTGAACGTAAGCACGATAAAAAACATCGTGGTAACAAATCCGGTAGTCGTAACCAAGACAAACCTGCAAATGGTCAAAATAACGGTCAAAATAATGTGGTAGACCCACGTTTGGGCAGTAAAAAACCAGTGGCTTTGATTCTCGATGGAAATCAACCCAAGGCAGCGCCGGTTGTGGTAAAACAACCAATAGTGAAAGAAAAGCTCGCGCCTGAGAAAGAGTTAGAGATGTTAGAAAGTGATGATCGCTTAGACGGCCTTTTAGCTCGTTTAGAAGATGGTGAAACGATAACTGAAAAAGAGCAAAAATATATTGATACTTGTTTAGATCGTATCGATGAGCTGATGAAGCAGTTAGGTATTGAGTTTAGCGATGAAGAAGAAAACGAAGAGGAAGAAGACAAACTAGATGACATTATGCGCATCTTAAAAAGTAAATAATCCTCACTTAATGTTTCCTCTCGTTTTACACGAGGGGAAATAATGCCTATTTTTCCCCTAAACTACTTTTCTTTGATGTTACATCAAGTCTCTTTTTCATAACAATACTATACTCGTCATACTTAAAGTTGCGGTGTTGTCGCCTAGCTGCCTTTTGAATTATTTAGAGTATATAATCTACTCACGTATAAATATCGCCTAATAAAAAATCTAAATAAGGCGCAATCCAAAGTTTGGTTTTGAGCTATTGGTCAATTGAGGAATGTTAATGTCAGAGCAAAATATCGTTTGGGATCTTTCTCTCATCCAAAAATATAATTATTCAGGGCCACGCTATACATCGTATCCAACGGCTGTAGAATTCAATCAAGAATATGATGAGAAAGCGTTTATTAGTGCGACAGAGCGCTATCCCGAGCGCCCATTATCTCTTTATGTACATATTCCTTTTTGTCATAAGCTTTGCTATTTCTGCGGTTGTAATAAATTGGTGACTCGGCAAAAACATAAAGCTGATGAATATTTAAAAGTGATAGAAAAGGAAATTATTCAGCGAGCCGCATTATTGAAAAATCGTACCGTCAGCCAAATGCATTGGGGCGGAGGTACACCAACCTATCTAGATAAAACGCAAGTCAGTCATTTAGTCGCTTTGTTAAAAACACATTTCCATTTTGCTGATGATGTGGAAATGTCGATTGAAATCGACCCTCGCGAAATTGAATTAGACATGATTGACCATTTACGTCATGAAGGGTTTAATCGTTTAAGCATGGGTGTGCAGGACTTTAATAAAGAAGTACAACGTCTCGTCAACCGCGAACAAGATGAAGACTTTATTTTTGCTTTAATCAAGCGAGCAAAAGAAACCGGTTTTACCTCTACAAGTATTGATTTGATTTATGGTTTACCGAAACAAACACCAGAAAGTTTTGCTTTTACACTGCAGAAAGTCGCGGAATTATCGCCAGATCGCTTAAGTGTATTTAATTATGCACATTTACCAAATCTATTTGCTGCACAGCGCAAAATTAAAGATGAAGATTTACCTTCCGCAGAGCAAAAACTCGATATTTTGCAAGAAACTATCGCGACACTAACCTCCGATGGTTATCAGTTTATTGGAATGGATCACTTTGCACGCCCACAAGATGAGCTAGCGATTGCACAGCGTGAAGGAATATTACATCGTAATTTCCAAGGCTATACTACCCAAGGGGATTGTGATTTATTAGGTTTAGGTGTCTCAGCCATCAGTATGTTGGGTGATAACTACGCGCAAAACCAAAAAGATTTAAAAACCTATTATGCACAGGTAGAACAACAAGGTCAGGCACTCTGGCGTGGATTAGCATTGACACATGATGATTGCATCCGTCGTGATGTGATTAAGTTGTTGATTTGTAATTTCCAACTTAATTTTTCACAGGTCGAAGAGATGTATCCTATCGATTTTAAAGTTTATTTTGCAGAGGATTTAGAACTGTTAAAACCGATGGCAGATGATGGATTAATTGAATTGAGCGAAGCAGGTATTAAAGTGACCCCACAAGGGCGTTTATTGATCCGCAATATTTGTATGTGTTTTGATGTTTATCTGAGGAGTCAGATGAGGCAGCGGCAGTTTTCACGCGTTATTTAAGGCTCGTCATATTTTGAACTGTAGCGGTGCTGGCTATGCTGACTAAAGATTAGTTTCATTTGCCGCCTTGCTACAGTCCAAACTATTTAGAGCATGATAATCAAAGAATCAAAACTAATGGTCGATTTTTTCCAATATCTGATAGGTGGCAGATATGCGCTCAGGTATTGGATACCATTTATTGGAAAGTATCACTACAGCGATTTGGCTTTCGGGGATAAACATCGCATAGGTGGCAAATCCGTTGGTTGAGCCAGTTTTATTATAGTAAGCACGGGTTTCAGGTGCTAGAGCGGGTTGAATTAATTCTACTTTGTGTGGCTCAAGCGCCATTTCATTTCTATTACCTTGCTGCAATTGCGCAAGGGATACCGGCCACGGATAACTTTCCCACATCATATCTTGGATGAATGAGTCAGTTGAATAAACACCAGTATGCGTATCTTCAGCCGCTTCTAGCCAAGGCTTAGCCACTTTCGTCACCTGCATATTAATATCTAGAAAACGAATTAAATCTTTGGCTGTCGATTTCAATCCATAAGATTCTGCATCTAATATTTCTGGCGTTACTCTAACGGGTTGGTCTTTCTTATTATAACCTTGCGAATAATTCTTTTGTTGGTCTTTAGGTACATGAATATAAGTATGTTTTAGACCAAGTGCAGGTAACATTAGATTTTCCATGGCGTCGGAAAATGTCATATCTAATTGTTTTGCAGTCACAATGCCTAATAAGCCAACACCCAAGTTTGAATATGAGCGGTATTGACCGATATTTTTCTCAGGTTTCCATTGTTGATAATAACGGATTAGCTCAGCGCTGTTTGTGACTGTATTAGGTACAAATATTGATAGCCCTGAGGTATGAGTTGCAAGATTCATAACGGTGACATTATCAAAAGCCGAGTTTTTCAGTTCAGGTATGTAATGGCTAACTTTTTGTGAAAAATCGAGCTTTCCTTGTCCCTGTGCATAAGTGGCAAGTGTGGCGGTGAAGGTTTTTGATAATGAGCCTATTTCATATAACGTGTTATCACTAACTGGAACTTTAGTTTGTTTTGATTGCACACCATAGTGGTAAATAGTGTGTTTACCCGCAATAGAAACAGCGACTGACATGCCAGGGATCTGCTGTTGTTCCATTAATGGTTTAATTATCTCATCCATTTCTTGTTGCGTTAGAGCCAAAGCGGAAATTGAGGTAAAAGCCAAACTTAGGGCGAGAAATACTCGTCCTTGACGAAAAATAGTTTTCATAAGGTTATTTATCCAAAGAGAAAGTTTAGGTTATTGCTAATTAAATACAGGAAATCACTATTTAGCTGTTTCGAAGTACTTTAAAATACATTGTTAACACCTACCAATGCGTTATTGGCGGCTAGTATGCGTGTTTTAGGTTTTTATGTGTAACGATATAAAATTCGATGAGGCAAAAGAAAATCTTATGTCAGGTAACTATCGTCACCGGCTTCCACTTAATGGCTTGCGGGCGTTTGAAGCGTCGGCTCGTCATCTTAATTTTACACGTGCGGGCCTTGAATTGAATGTAACGCAGGCCGCCGTTAGCCAGCAGGTTCGCTTACTAGAGGAACAATTAGGTTTAGAATTATTTATTCGTTTACCGAGAGGGTTAGCGCTGACAGATGAGGGACTCGCATTATTGCCAGTACTAAGTCGTTCTTTTGATCAAATTGAATCATTATTACAGCAATTTGAAGATGGACACTATCACGAGGTATTAAGTATTTCAGTGGTGGGTACTTTTGCGGTTGGCTGGTTATTACCGCGTTTAGAGCGGTTTTCTCATTTATATCCTTATATTGATTTGCGTATTATGACCCACAATAACGTGGTCAATTTAGCTGCGGAAGGAACTGATTTTGCTATTCGTTTTGGTGAAGGGCTCTGGCCATTGGTAGAAAATATCTCGTTATTTTCTACGGCGCATACGGTGGTATGTTCAGAAAAAGTGGGCCATAAGCTCAAACACCCAATTGATTTAAAAGAACATCAACTTATGCGTTCCTATCGTAAAGATGAATGGGAGAAATGGTTTTTAGCCGCAGAGATTGAGCCATGGCGTGTTAAAGGCCCTATATTTGACTCATCGCGTTTAATCGTTGAGGCGGCGTTAATGACTAACGGTATCGCACTAGTGCCGAGTTGTATGTTTGAACATGAATTAAGTGCTGGATTATTAGTTCAACCATTTAATATTAGCGTCACTCTGGGCGGTTATTGGTTAAGTCGTTTGAAATCCAAACCGATGACACCTGCAATGGTAATATTTCAGAATTGGTTATTGGATGAATCAAAGTAGAGGAAATAAGCCGGTGTCATGATGAAATTGACACCGGTTATAATAAATAGACATTTTTAGATGTCCAAGTAGGTTGATAAACAGTTAAAAGACAAGTGCTTCAGCCGCATAATAATCCTTTTTACAATGCGCTTCGTTTGTTATTTTATTTTCGGTACTGAGGTCGGTAAAAAAATAAACAGGATCGATATTAAATATTTGAGATAAGTGATATATCGTATCGACATGTATATTAACGTCACCATTTTCATAACGAGATTGGTGTTGTTGGCTAATGCCTAATAAAAGACTTAATGTTTTAGCACTCATTCCATGACTTTCTCGCAATGCTCTTATTTTTAAGCCTACAAGTTTTGATATTTTCTTATGCATAATCTAAGCCTCTATTAGTTATTTTTAATTCACTATTTATTTAATTAAATGACCTATTAAATTATGGCTTATCATTTATAGTTAATAAGTCAATATAGTTTAGTTTAAGGTATTTAACGTATTGTGCTAATCTTTCTAAGTTAATTCGATTAATACCTCTTTCATATCGTGATTGTTGTTGTGCACTGATTCCTATTTCTTTAGAGATTAGCCTTAATGGGACACCTTTCATTTTTCGATAATAAAGTATATTATTGCCAACTATTTTAGATAGAGGATAATTTTCTCGCATGGTAAATTCCTTTTATATTTATAACATTGAAATAAAAACTTCAAGATATGATTGTTTTTATGAGGTTTTTTAATTGAAAAATAATGTATGCAATATAATTCATAGGTAAATACTATACGTTATCACTCTATCAGATTGTCATTTATACGTGAATAGGTCTTGGCCATTAAATTAATAAATAATTTCAATGTTCCTATTTGCTTTTATTGATGCTCGAATAACGTCAGAAAAAAAACATAAATATTAAATAAAACTGCTGGTTATTTCATACGTTATCAATAAATAAGAATCATTTCTGTATGTTTTTTACTTCCGATAAAAAATAGGCGTTAATTTCATCGCTTTCTTTATCGTCGAGTATGAAAAAACTAGATAATTTAATATTAAATACTTTGGCATACTTATTTAGCTTATCTAAATTAATTCGATTAATTCCTCTTTCATATCTCGATTGTTGTTGTTCACTAACGCCTATTACTTTAGATAAATCGGTTAATGACATTCCTTTCATTTTTCGATGATATGTAATCTTGTGACCAATAACTCTTGAGATGGGATAGAAATCAGGCATTAAATAATCTCCTATCTACTTACAGATTAAAATACGTTAAGTAAAAACACTAATTTGGTTAATGGTACACAAAAGTAAATTCGAGGTGGCTATTAAATGAACCGGGCATCATACCACTACCGTAGCCTGCAACTCTGGCTGAAAATGGAATTTCTACGCTGCGGGTTAAGCTATTAACGGGAGTGATAATTTTATCGCCATTCTTGATTGTCGTTTTATTTGCGCCATTAGCCAGATTTAGCGCAACATTTTGTGCCGTACCTTTATTTAAAAAATACTCTGCGGTGGTTAGGTCCGGTGTTCCAGATATGGTCATGATGGCTTCATTAGTGCCCATAGGGCAGTTTTTTAGTTTTACTGAAAAATCAACCCAAGGTGATTTTTGAGTATCTTTGATATTCCAAATATTAATTTTTTTTAGGTCAATTAAATAGCTAGTTTTCACTAATTCACAAGGCATTGCAGTGATATAACCATGAATATTGATATTTACGGTTTCCCCAATTGCACTCAAAGGGCTAGCAAGAAGTAATAATGAAAGTAATATTTTTTTCATTTTATTATTCGTCCTTATAAATAAGTGATCGTCGCTGTAATATTGGCAGATATCGAGCCAGGAACGACATTACCTAACGAGCTAAATGCACGAGTTCTAAGTGGAATAATGGCATCTGTTTGTCCGTTTAGTGGTACTTGCAGTACTTTTTGATTACCAAGTAAAACGGATCCATCCCCATTTTGTAGTTGTACCGCGACATTTTTTGCTGTACCTAAATTCTTGTACAAGCTGGTTTCATCGGTAGTATCTGCGGAGCCTGAAAATGTTAATTTAATTTGATTCACAAAAGAGGAACAATTATTTAAATTAATATTAAACGGCTTCCATTCTGAACTCGTTTGAGGGGCGTTAAAGAGATCAATAGGTAAACGTTTAAAATCAATATCGATATTATTACCACCAGAAAGGTTGCAGGTGGCTGCTTTGATATTACCTGTGAAGTTTAAAGTGATATTATTAGCTGTAAATGAATAAAAACTCACTAATAATAGACTACTTATCAACGATAAAGTTATTGTTAATTTTTTCATTGCCTATTCCTACTCATAGCGAATATTAACGGTAGCTGTCGCATTTGCTGTTCCAGGTGTTATGGTATTTGTCGTTTTGATATACCTCGCTTTCCAATTAAATAGATAATCACCAGCTGGGACATTATTTTGCAAACTATTTTTAGTATTTAATTTAACGGGTAGATTATTTTTATCTAATAATTGAATTGCAACGCCAGTCGCTTTGTTTGTGCCAGAAAGTGCAAGTTTTCCTGTTGCCGCATCAACATATCCACCACTACTCGTAATTGTTGTTTTAATATTTGTTCCTGCTTTGCATGTTAGTGATATCGGAATATCAACCATATCACTGGTATCACCGATGTTATTAAATTGAGTATCATACCAGTCACCCATATTGATATTATAAGTAGATTGATTATTTTTTAATGAGCAACTAAGTACATTTATTCTATAGTTATTTGAAAATGATACTGTTGAAATGAAAAAGTTGGTGCCTGTTGTTTTATTCTGTTGGTAGAATCTAGCCAATTGCCTTATTGAAATAACTCCCCCAGAAGTCACCTGACCAATTTTTTCTATATTAATGACCCAACCGAGGTTCGAAAATGTCCAAGTGGTATCAGTATATGGGCCATTTACCGGAAAAAAATAATTTGGCCCAAATGAATTAATTCTTGCTCTAACACCAATACCATTAACTCCACTTATTGCCATGCCATTACTCACTGATGTTAGATAGACTCCTACTTGATTTCCTCCGCAACTCATATCAACGCCATTAGTTGGATTATAATTTCCAGTGTAAATCGGTAGCGATATCGAACTTAGTAATTTAATCGATGTATCATCGTACTGTATATTTATTGTTTCATTTGGAATCGTCTTCTGCATATCACGCCAAGTTGGATTTTGCACACATGCAGAAGAAGAATATCCTGAGTAAAGGCTAAATAAACTTATTACTAGGATAATTTTGTATTTTGTTTTTTTCATAACTATCTATTTCCTATTACTGGCAAACCGCAGTCGTTTTATATAAACCCATATAATTAGATAAACCAGCTAAGTTATAATTTACTTGGCATTGCTGCTTATCATTATATTGAATAATAAAATTTCCATTTTCTGCTAAGCCAGATAAATACAATTCACCGTCATTACCGACCATGCCATTTAACTGACTTTCACCGTTGAATATTGTTTGTGCGCCAAAAGGTACCGGTTTACCGTCAGTGAAAGTAAGCACCATAATGGCACGATAGCCCACATTGGCGGCAAAGTTTGCTTTCACGATAGCGCCACGGCTTGGTGAAACGCTTTGGCTGGTTAAGTCCATTTCAGTGTCATTTGGTAGCGCAGAGGTATCAATATCAATGGTGTTTTTACGGTAGGCACTGACATACGGCACTAGCGCATAGCCTTGATTATTGGTCACAACACCGGCTTGATTCATAATAGGGACATCGCCAGCGTTAGGAATCTCAACAATAGCCGAGGTTTCACCAAGTTGCTGGCCTAATACCAATCCACCTGAGTGAGCGACTAAGCTACCGTTTGCACCATAATAAAGATTATAGCTATCTGTGCTGTAACCACTGCCTCCAGATATTTCACCATATTGACCTTTATAGGACGCGTTCATATTACCTGATGTGCCACTGTCTTTATTGGTAAATCCTTGCTGCATGCTCCAGTTTAAGCGATTGTTCAATTGGGATGCGGATACCCCCATGCTGCCTGTGCTTGAATTGTTGCTGCTACTATTGCTATTGAAGTTATAGTAGAAAGTATCGTCGAATACAGTAAATGGTACGTTGACTGAAAATGCGAACTGGTGGTCATCTTCACTTTTATTTTTACTGTCCGATGAGTAAGAATAATTATTCGTGTTTTTGTTATAGGTATAATTCAAACTATAGCTAATACCTTGCCAGCTATTGTTATAACCTAGCGTGGCAGATTGTGTTTTTCTATCACTGTTCCAATAGTCTTCATTGATATAACCAACTGAAATTGAACCGAAACTTTCACCCAAGTTTTGGCTTAAGGTTATTTCTCCACGATTACGACGACGCTCAATTTCAGGGGTGTAGTCAGTATCTCGAAAACCATCAAACACCTCGGATAAACTATAGAAGCCTTTAGTTGAATAACGATAACCCGCTAATGCGATGTTAGTGCCGATATCATTTAAATTTTTGTTATAACGAAAACGGTATGATTGCCCACTTTCTTTCTGGTCTTCACGCAATTTAGAATCTGCATGAGTAATATCAATAGATATTGCACCAAAACGGCCAAGGTTTTGTCCTGTCCCGATAGAGTAGGATTGATAATCTTCACTGACTTGGCTTCCACCATAAGCCGTAATGCCATAAGGTAAACCATAGATAAGTGTGAATTGGGCAAAATGAGTCCTATCCACATGGCTATCATAAGAGCGATATTGCCCACCAGTTGCGCTATAAGACAAATAACCTTCACGTTGTAAAACAGGAAGTGAGGCAAAGGGAACAATCTGTACCTGTTCGCTGCCGTTTGACTCTTTTATTGTGACATGCAAGTCACCACTTCCCCCAGTTGGATACAAGTCATTAATTTCAAACGGACCTGCGGCTACATCGGTTTGGTAGATGGTATAACCATTTTGACGTATGGTAATTTGTGCGTTACTGCGTGCAATTCCGCGTACTACTGGGGCATAACCGCGCAAACTTTCTGGATACATATCATTATCTGTCGCCAGTTGAGCACCTCGAAAAGGCACACTGTCAAATACTTGTGAGGGTGAAACACTATCCCCTAACGTTAACTGACTTTTGATGCTGTTTATTCCACGTGAGGCATAGGTATAAACGGTATCCCATTTATTGGTTTGGTTATCACTATTTGACCATGTAGTGTAGTTACGTAAACGCCATGCGCCGATATTTAAACCCGGTCTTAAATTGACATAGTTTGAGTTTGTATCAGTTCCGCCTTTTTTACGGTCATAGTTTTTTGAACCGCTATAGCTATAATTAAGCAGTAATGCATTAATACCATTATCAATATCGGCTAAGTCAACATAACCCCTTGGGTTTTTTGTTAATGCAATTTGTGGAACACTTAAATAAAGGCGCTGTGAATCAAATTTAAATACACTTTTTACATCTGGAATCGCCGATAAATTGGCACAGCCATTTTGAGTATTTTGTAGTTCAGGATAATCAGCGATTTTAATATCAAAGCTTTTTAAATCAGCAATTGATAAACAAGGTGTCAATTCGTTATTGTTACCTTTATTAAATTTAAGATTTGTTGCACCAATTAAATTTGTGTTGATGTAAATATCAACGTAGTAATTTCCAGGTAATTGTTCATTGTTTTCAAATTGGCTTAAATCAACTGAGTCTTTATTTGGTAACTCTAAAAAATCAGGATCAAAATACGTATTACTTTCCATTTTATTATTAAGTGGAAGGTTTTCTGCGTAAGTGGGTGCCGTATAGCCTAAATATAAAAGTAGGCTAAGACATATTTTATTTGTTTTCATAGAAAAGCCTAGGTTTATAAAGACTATATTTTAATTTCCGATGCATCTGATGCCGCACCATAATCATTAATAACTTCCCATTTAACGGTGCCATTACTTGCTGTATCATTAATTTCAAATGATGCAGTAGAGAATGGAGCCGCATAGGAGATATCAATCGCTTTCTTACCGTTAAATGTAATACTTTGGAAATTCATGTAATAGGGTGTCGGGTTTTTAACGATAATTTTATTTCCCGATTTAGACCAAATTAATTTTTTTTGTTCTTCAACGAAATTAACGTCTTTTATTGATGTTGGTCGATAAATTAATTTCATTTGTGTTTTAAAGGCAATTTGTAGCGAGTTTTCAGTTCTTTCAGTGGCTGGTATTGTCTTTATGTTTAGCCAGAATAATGACTCTCTATCTTTAGGTAATTTATTCTCAGTTAGAAATATTCTAAGCGCATTAGTTTTATCTGCATTGAGACGAAATAACGGAGGTGTTATGGTGAAATCCGATTGTTTTTTTTCATCAATTCCGTCTATCCACGATTGAATTAAATAAGGGATTTTATCTGGATTTTCAACACTAATACTGACATCTTTATTGCCTTCGTTATAAATAACACGTGTTCCACCAATGATCACACCTGCATGAGCTGTATTGATAACTATCAATAAAGAGATAAAAAAATAGACAATGTGTTTCATATCACCACCAGTAAATATATGAAATAAGGTTTAATTCCATTTAAACCTTATGAATTATTTAGTTATAATTAATTGTAAATGTTGCAGAACCATTAGCAGGACCAACAGTGACTGCATCTGTCTTAGCAATATAACGCGCTCTGAAATCTAAATTATTTTCTACATTTTCTTTGAGTGGATAAGTCTTAGACGCTGTAAATAATGGTACGACAGTATTTACGTCATCAGTAATCTGGATCCCTACACCTGTAGCTGCACCAGTATCCTGTTTTATTTTAATGACAGAGTCATCACCTAAATAAGAGTCAGCATCAAATTTAACTGATGCTGCTGTAACGGTGCTTGGGCAATTAATTAATTTAATTGTGAATTTAGTTGCCGCAGCTGTACTTCCCGCAGTTGGTAGTGCTTTTTTGGATACTTTACCTAAGTTAACTTTTAAAGCATCTGAGCCTGCTGCTAATTCACAAGCTTGATCTGTGATTTCCCCTGTAAAGTCGATAGTACCATCCGCTGCAAATACATTACTAACAGCAAAAATAGATGTTGCAGCAATTAATGATGCAAGTAAGTTCTTTTTCATTCAATTCTCTCCAAAAAGGTTTTTATTTAATTATATTGAGTTGTGCGAATAATCACTTACTCAACTGGAGTGTATTTTGAGTCTATTTTTATAAATAAACAAGTCAGGAGGAAATTGGTTTAATATAAGAGAATTAAATTTAATAATTACATTATAATTTTATTAAACACATTATGAGTTAAAATTAAGTAGGAGTTAGATGATAATTTATATTTTTGTTTTTCGGGGCGGTAATTGTTTAAGTTAAATAACGATAATAAACTATTAATAATTGCAGGGTGATTTTAAGTGTTTATTTATCTCGTATATGGTGATTGTTTGAAATTTAAATTCACATGTTGTTTCTTTATTTTATAGTACATATCGAATATGTATATTCTTTTTTTGTCATTATAGCGTAGAAATAGTGTGAACATTGTTAAACTCATTATTTTAGCGTTTTATGTTCTAATCTATTTATGAAGAATTTAATGTTTTTTTGTTTTTGGCTCTATCAATATCTAGTCTTAATTTTAATAATTTAGTTGTTTTCTTTAGCCATTGATTAGCCTTAGATCTTATTTCGATGATATAAATAAGAGATTGGTGGTTATATTCACCAATCTAATTATCATTTATCGACGAGAAAATTACTCTATACCTAACTCTTTTAATTTACGTGTTAACGTATTCCGACCCCAACCCAATAAACGTGCGGCTTCTTGTTTATGACCATTGGTGTATTTGAGCGCGCAATTTAGCATCGTGTGCTCCAATAAAGGAAGAGCTTGAGCGAGTAAATCTTCTTTGCCTTCAATTAACGCATTATCTGTCCATTGGGCTAATTGCTCAAACCAAGCCCCTTCATTACTAAGCGTTCGTGATAAGGCGGGTTGTGTTTGTGCTAAGTGTTGAGTCTGATTGTCAGATTTATGCGCTTTAGGATGCGATTCATCAGATAAATCATCCGGTAAATCTTGGGGTAAAATCTCTTGGCTTGCCGCCATTACTGTTAACCAGCGGCAAACATTTTCTAATTGGCGAACGTTACCTGACCAATAATAGCGTTGAAGAATTTTTTCACTATCAGGATGGAGTACTTTACTTTCAACACCCAATTCTTTTGCGGTATTTTGCAAAAAAAAGTGAGCAAGACGCGGAATATCTTCAAGACGCTCTCGTAATGGAGGTAACTGCACCCGAATAACATTTAATCGATGAAAAAGGTCTTCGCGAAATAAACCTTCTTTGACACGTTTTTCTAAATCTTGGTGAGTGGCGGCAATAATACGGACATCTACTTTGACCGGAGTATAACCGCCAATACGGTAAAACTGTCCTTCAGCGAGCACTCGGAGTAATCGGGTTTGAACATCAAGGGGCATATCACCAATTTCATCTAAAAATAAAGAGCCCCGATTGGCTTGTTCAAAGCGCCCCTGTCTAACTTGTGTCGCACCAGTAAAAGCGCCTTTTTCATGACCAAAAAGTTCTGACTCAATTAAGTCTTTGGGAATTGCGGCCATATTGAGTGCAATAAACGGTTCGTTCACTCGTGGGCTGTGTTGGTGTAGCGCATGAGCCACTAATTCTTTACCAGTTCCCGATTCACCATTAATAAGCACACTAATTGATGAGCGAGATAAACGACCGATAATACGATATACCTCCTGCATGGCAGGGGCTTCACCTATCATGGTGGAAGAGACAATCGGTGCTTTTTGTTTAGTATCTCGATTGGTATGATTTTGCTCGCGGCTATGGTTTAACGCACGTTCCACTAAGGCGACGGTTTCATCAATATCAAACGGTTTGGGTAGATAATCAAATGCCCCTGATTGATAAGCACTAACCGCAGCATCAAGGTCAGAGTGTGCTGTCATAATTATAATCGGTAGCAGGGGATGAGATTGCTTTAGTTGATTGAGTAGTTCTAGACCATCAGTACCTGGCATGCGAATATCAGATAGCAACACATCAGGGAGGTCAGTTTCTAATGCGGTAAGTACGGCATTGGCGCTATCAAAGCAGGTACAATCAAAATCAGCGCTACTTAACGCACGCTCTAATACCCAGCGAATAGAACTGTCGTCATCAACGACCCAAATTTTTCCCTGTTGCATGGGTTATCCCCTATTTTTTGATTGGTAGATAAATAGAAAACTCGGTGTGTCCCGGCCAACTGGTAAATTCAATTTTGCCCAAGTGTTGGTCAACTAAACTGCGTGCGATAGAGAGTCCTAAACCTGTGCCATCTGGTCGCCCACTGACCATGGGATAAAATAAGGTATCTTGAATAGATAACGGAATACCGGAGCCGTTATCTTCAATATCAATACGTGCGGCTAATCGATAACGCTCACCCTGCAACATTACTTGAAATGCGGTGCGAGTACGCAAAGTGATGGTTCCCCCTGTTTTCTCAAGTGCTTGTAATGCATTACGAGTGATATTTAATAGCACTTGCTCAATTTGGTCAGGGTAGTGTTCTAGGTCGGGTAAACTCGGGTCATAGTCACGAATTAGCGTCACATCATCCGGTTTTTCTAAAGCGACTAAACGTGTCACATTTTCAACAATGTGGTGAATACTTTGCTGAGTTTTCGGACCTGGATATTGTGGGCCAAGTAGTCTATCGACTAATGCTCTTAAGCGGTCGGCCTGCTCGATAATGACTTGAGTGTATTCGTTAAGTTTAGGGTCTGGTAGCGCTTTAGATAATAGTTGAGCGGCGCCGCGTAATCCCCCAAGTGGATTTTTTATTTCATGGGCAAGACCACGGATAAGTTCTCGAGCGGCAAGCTGTTGCACATTTTGGGCAACTTCTTGGCTAAGGCGTCGTTGGCTATCGAGTAGTGACAGTTCAACTAAAATGAATTGATCAGAAAATGGTTGTGCACTGAGAGACATCACATGGGAGTGGTTATTAAATACCAATGTGATTTCATTTTCAGTAAAGCTATGGCCTTCTTTTAAGCTATTTAGCATCAGTTCATCATTCAATGAACAGTAGCTGAATAATAGCGGAAAGGGGGTACCATAAAGTTTGCGCTGGCTCTGGGTTAAGATCTGTAATGCGGCATGATTGGCATAGTGAATAACCAAATCATAATCCAGTATCAGCACACTATTAAGCAGTGAATCGAGAATATGTTCCGGCGCGGGCAAATGTTCGGTTTTCATACGGTTCTACTCCTGCACTAATCTGCACTATTTTGGTGCATTATACCTGATTTGCTGAGTAACACCGCAATTTAACGTCGATAATTTAGTTTTGCTACCGTTATTATTTAGAGAGAAAAGGCCCCATCATAGATGGGGCAAGTGCTTCACGGCAACAAAGACTAGCAGTGGAACGGCGTGTTACACACTGTAGTACATTTCAAATTCGAGTGGGTGTGGCGTCATGCGAACACGTTGAATGTCGCTACGCAGTAATTCAATATAGCCATCGATAGCATCGTCGGTAAATACACCACCACGAGTTAAGAACTCACGGTTTTTATCCAATTCAGCCAGTGCTTCCTCTAATGAACCTGCCACTGTTGGGATTTCTTTTGCTTCTTCCGGTGGTAAGTCATACAGGTTTTTATCCATCGCATCGCCTGGGTGGATCTTATTGATGATGCCATCAAGGCCGGCCATTAACTGTGCTGCGAAAGCTAAATATGGGTTAGCCGCAGGGTCTGGAAAACGAACTTCAATACGACGTGCTTTAGTGCTGGCAACCACTGGAATACGAATAGATGCTGAGCGGTTGCGGGCAGAGTATGCCAGCATGACAGGTGCTTCAAAACCTGGGACTAAACGTTTATATGAGTTAGTCGTTGGGTTAGTGAATGCATTTAATGCGCGCGCATGCTTGATGATGCCACCAATATAGTACAGCGCCATTTCAGATAAGCCGCCGTATTTGTCCCCTGCGAATAGGTTAACACCATCTTTAGATAGGGACATATGGCAGTGCATACCAGAACCGTTGTCGCCAACTAATGGTTTTGGCATAAAGGTTGCCGTTTTACCAAAGGCGTGTGCAACGTTGTGCACGACATATTTATAAACTTGGGTTTCATCCGCTTTTTTCGTCATTGTATTAAAGCGGGTTGCGATTTCATTTTGGCCTGCTGTTGCAACTTCATGGTGATGAGCTTCAACTACCAAACCCAAATCTTCCATAGTAGTACACATTGCAGAGCGTAGGTCTTGTGATGAATCGACTGGAGGAACTGGGAAATACCCACCTTTTACTGAAGGACGATGGCCTTTGTTGCCGCCTTCGTATTTAGTTCCTGTATTCCATGCACCTTCGATATCATCGATGTGGTAGTAGCTGCTATGCATGCTGTTACCAAAGCGAATATCATCAAAGACGAAAAACTCTGGTTCTGGTCCGAATAGAACAACATCAGCGATACCGCTAGAACGTAGGAAATCTTCAGCACGTTTTGAAATTGAACGCGGGTCACGGCCGTAGCCTTGCATGGTGCCCGGCTCTAAAATATCACAACGAATAATTAAGGTGATATCAGCAAAGAATGGATCGATCATTGCCGTTGACGGATCTGGCATCAATACCATGTCAGATTCATTGATTCCTTTCCAACCACCGAATGATGAGCCATCAAACATTTGGCCTTCTTCAAAGAAGTCTTCGTCAACTTGATGAGCAGGGATAGTGATGTGTTGCTCTTTACCTTTAGTGTCGGTAAAACGCAAATCAATAAATCTTACATTGTGCTCTTCAATTAACGATAAAATATGTTCAGCGGACATTCTCGGCTCTCCTGGTCGGGTCTAATCAACAAATGACAATATTGGGTTGATGTATTTGTTGGTTGTCTGGCTTTGCAGTGTCAGTTTTTATTACTCTGCAATTCTGCAATTAATATAAGCGAAAATCGTGCCAACTTTATAAAGTATAATAAATACTGATCGTTAGGCTGAAATAATAAGTATTAGCGTTGGTAAAGGTGAACGATTGCACAGTATTGGTGCGATCAATCTCAGGGGTGCACCAAAATGGTGAGAAAAAGCCAACTATATTGAATTGAGTGTCATGAAGTTGTAGTGAAAAGATTAAATATGGGCGCTTTTGAAAGTGAATAAGCGAATAAAAAAATAAAAGGATGCGACTAACAATAGCATCCTTTTTTTGAATATTAAGATTGGTTCTTTTTGAGAATGCTCAACAGCGTAAATAAGCTAAAAGCACTGAATAACATTTCAATACCAATTAAGGTCGTTAATAAGGTGATTGATGTTAGCGGGCCATTGCCAATTAACAGGAATGCAATCACGAAGTCTAAGATACCGATGAGAATTTGTACCCAGCCACTGGATGTCTTAATTTGTTGAAATCCAACATATAATCTGACCACACCACCAATAATAAACAGGACAGAAACAAAAATGGCAAGTAGAACTAAACTTTGAATCGGGTCTTTAATAAAAGAATAGCCCAAAGTACAGTAAGCCACCCCAATGACGAAACTGAATATTTTCGACCAGCCTGAATATAAGCTAGAACTGAAAGTGCTGACGAGGATCGCTAAGCCACTCATAATAAATAAAATACCAAGAATAGCGCTCACGGCAATACCTGAGATCATTGGATTGATCAGGCAAAAAATACCGCCAACAAAAAGCAATACAGCAAGTACGATCAGTAAATTCCGTTGTTTTTTGAGTTCTTCTGAGGCGAGTTTTGACATTTGCTCGCGATTAATATTTAGCATGGTGCACCTCCTAAATGAAAGAATATCAATAAAATATACACCATAAATGATATTCGTTCGATTTTTTCAAACAGAATTTGGATTAAGTAACTTCTAAAAGGAATGCAATTTTATATTTAGTAGATTGAAATTGAAGTATAAAAGAAGGTTATTTAAGTAATAGAGATGTCGGAACAGAGGATGAGCAAAAATAAGAACAGCTCTGTGCTGATGATTGAGCACAGAGCTGAAGTTTTACAGAAGTAGAGAATGGTGACGGTTTGACTATTCGTCGTCATTGTCAGTGAGTAATGTATTTACTTCTTCAATTTGTTTAACTGCATCATTGATGATCGTTGCAATTTGACGAGTTTGTTCTTCATTTAACTGTTTTAAAACCATTTTATGGCGCAGTAGTGCTTTGAAGCGGCTAACTGCCATTTCAATGTCTTCAGTTAAATTGACGCCTTGTTGCATATCGCGAGCTTTTGCTAATTTTCGCGTAATCATTGTTTCTATATCTTTATTTTGCGCTAGGTGTTCAGCACCTTCCGCAGTTAGGGTGAAACTTTTACGATTACGTTCAACAATTTGCGATTCAAGAAAGCCTTGTTCTTCTAGTAGTGTCAGTGTTGGATAGATAACACCTGGGCTTGGCACATAAAGGCCATTCGAAGCTTCTTGAATGTCTTTAATGATTTCATAGCCATAGCTTGGTTTTTTTGCTACTAACGAAAGCACCATGATATGGAGATCGCCATGGTCAAATAAACGACGCAAGCCTTTACCTCTACCGCGGCGGCCTTCGCCGTGACC
The DNA here is from genome assembly GCF_003533305.1 of Providencia sp. Taxonomy (GTDB): domain Bacteria; phylum Pseudomonadota; class Gammaproteobacteria; order Enterobacterales; family Enterobacteriaceae; genus Providencia. The sequence continues at coordinate 156,366 of NZ_DOEH01000018.1, forward strand.
ACGACCATGACGACCTTCACCATGACAGCCTTCGCCGTGACCGCGGCCATGACGACCTTCACCATGACAGCCTTCGCCGTGACCACGACCATGACGACCTTCACCATGACAGCCTTCGCCGTGACCGCGACCATGATGACCTTCACCATGACAACCTTCGCCGTGTTCGTGACGGTTTTCACTGTGGCAGCAGCCAGCGCCATGACCGTGATGGTTTTCATCATGATGTGAATAATATACATGACGACAAGAATGAATTAGCATATAGTATTTCCTTATTATATTTTCGATATATCTAAAAAGATATTGTGGTATTACTATATTTAGATATATCGAAAGTGTCAATTTAGATATATCTAAATATAGAAGAAAGACATTAAAAACGGTGATAATGAAAGAAAGTTTATTTTTTATTCTTTTTTTTGGCTGCTAATATCTAGTTTTTAGCGTATTATTCTACCACTTTGTGATTTCTCAGTGCTGATATGAGCTATTTTCTAAAATATTCTGGCATTATTATGCAACTGGATGTTTTTTCATTAAAAACTTTTTTTACAGTGATGAGTTTCACATTTATTCCACTTGTGTGGAAAAACGTGTAAAATAACAGCAAATTAACGTAGAAAGTATGCTTTGAGCTATAATAACGACTCAAAAGGCATATTCCTTTTCTGTCAATTAAACGGTAAAAATCCTTGTCAATTCAAAACTTAAGAAACATCGCCATCATCGCTCACGTTGACCATGGCAAGACAACACTGGTTGGTAAATTACTGCAACAATCGGGCACCTTCGGTGAACGTGAAACAGTTGATGAGCGTGTTATGGACTCCAATGACTTGGAGAAAGAGCGCGGTATTACAATCCTTGCGAAAAATACTGCTATTCAATGGAATGGCTACCACATCAACATCGTAGACACCCCAGGCCACGCCGATTTCGGTGGTGAAGTTGAACGTGTTATGTCCATGGTTGACTGCGTTCTACTCGTTGTTGATGCAACTGACGGCCCAATGCCGCAAACTCGCTTTGTAACACAAAAAGCTTTTGATAATGGCCTAAAACCAATTGTTGTTATCAATAAAGTTGACCGCCCAGGTGCACGTCCTGATTGGGTTGTTGACCAAGTATTCGACTTATTCGTTAACTTAGGTGCAACGGATGAGCAGCTCGATTTCCCTGTTGTTTATGCATCAGCTCTGATGGGTATTGCTGGTCTTGAGCATACTGAAATGGCTGAAGACATGACCCCACTATACGAAGCTATCGTGAAGTATGTTGAGCCACCAAGTGTTGATCTGGAAGGTCCTTTCCAGATGCAAGTTTCACAGCTAGATTACAACAGCTACTTAGGTGTTATTGGTATTGGCCGTATTAAACGCGGTGTTGTAAAACCTAATCAGCAAGTCACTGTTATCGATAGCGAAGGTAAAACACGTAATGGTAAAATCGGTAAAGTTCTGACTCACTTAGGTCTAGAGCGTATCGATTCCCAACAAGCAGAAGCTGGCGATATCGTTGCTCTGACTGGTTTGGGTGAATTGAACATTTCTGACACTATCTGTAATGCAGGTAATGTTGAAGCGCTGCCTGCTCTGGCCGTTGATGAGCCAACAGTTAGTATGTTCTATTGCGTCAATACTTCACCATTCTGTGGTCGTGAAGGTAAATATGTGACTTCACGTCAGATTCTTGATCGTCTGAACAAAGAATTAGTCCACAACGTGGCACTGCGTGTTGAAGAAACTCAAGATCCAGATGCATTCCGTGTTTCTGGTCGTGGTGAGCTTCACTTATCTGTTCTGATTGAAAACATGCGTCGTGAAGGCTTCGAGTTAGCTGTTTCGCGTCCAAAAGTTATCATTCGTGAAATCGATGGTCGTAAGCAAGAGCCATTCGAACAAGTGACTTTAGACGTTGAAGAGCAACATCAAGGCGATACCATGAAAGCGTTAGGTGAGCGTAAAGGCGACCTACGTGACATGATGCCAGATGGTAAAGGCCGTGTGCGTCTTGATTACGTTATTCCTAGCCGTGGTTTGATTGGCTTCCGTACTGAATTCATGACAATGACTTCAGGTACAGGTTTACTGTATTCAACATTCAGCCATTATGATGATGTTCGCCCAGGCGAAATCGGCGGCCGTCAAAACGGTGTTCTGATTTCTAATGGTCAGGGTAAAGCAGTTGCTTATGCTCTATACAGCCTGCAAGATCGCGGTAAATTATTCTTAGGTCACGGTGCGGAAGTTTATGAAGGCCAAATCATCGGTATTCACTCTCGTTCAAATGACCTGACAGTTAACTGCTTAACCGGTAAAAAACTGACTAACATGCGTGCGTCAGGTACTGATGAAGCAACAACACTGTCACCACCAATTAAAATGACACTAGAACAAGCGCTTGAGTTTATCGATGATGATGAACTAGTTGAAGTGACTCCACTGTCAATTCGCCTGCGTAAGCGTCATTTGACTGAGAATGACCGTCGTCGTTCAGGTCGCAGCAAAGACTAATTTTAGTCATTAGATATACGAAAAGGCACTTCAATATGAAGTGCCTTTTTTACGTCTATCGTTAAATTAATTACTGCTAAGCTTCTATCATCAACGATGATAGTTTTATGCAATTAACATTAACAGCGAGCCCAATCAATAAGGTACTGCTACAAAGTTAGAGTGCGGTTATTTCGTATTCATTGCTGTAATAATGATAGCAATCAGAGATATAAATGAGCTTATTTTTACTAATTATATTATTGTCATGATGGTGTCGTCGTTAAGTCGTATTCCTGTCGTCACGATTACATAGCTGATTGATGTATTAATTTAAGCAATGACTCAATTAACTCTAAGGTGCTATTGCTATGAATAATAAAGTTAAAATATTGAGATTACAAAGAGCATGGTCTCAAGATCAATTAGCTCAATTGTCATCACTTAGTATAAGAACTATCCAGCGAATCGAAAATGGTGAAACGCCTAGTTTAGAGACGCTTAGTGCTCTTGCCTCAGTTTTTAATGTTAGTGTGTCTGAACTCTCATCAGAAGTCTTGATTGAAAGTTCAGAGCTAGATAATCGAATTACCCTAGCCAAAAAGCGGGTAGAGGATGAAGCCAAATTATTTAAAAATATAATTATTGCGATTATAGTCTGTGGTGTAATTTTGATTGTTAATTTTCTTTTCACTCCTCATCGAAATTGGCCGATTTGGCTGATTAGCATTTGGGGGGGGATTTTAGTGATAAAAGCGCTTAAATTGTTCTTTCTTGATGAAATGGTGAATCGATGGAAAGCAAAGCGATTGAGAAAGATAAGTAATCGTTGAAATATGGCCGAATGCATATTTTCACTTAATTACTCATGTAACTCACAGAATGCTATTTCAAGTCCTATTTAAATACACTATTTAACGTATAATCAATTAATTGACGGTTTATATGTCTTTTATCTTGTTGACGATGTTCTACCCCTAGCTTTTGATGGGATTGTGATACTCAATTTATTAGGTGAGATATGTTGGATTTTTTGAAAAATTACGATGCTTTAACGAGTAGCGAAAAAAAGGTACTGAAGTATCTCACCGATAATATTGCGGATATTCCTTACTTAAATATCAATGAATTAGTCGCTAAGACTTTTGTCTCAAAAACGGTGATCATTAATTTATCTCAAAAATTAGGATTTAGTGGATTTAAAGAGCTTAAGTTCCAAATTAGTAATCATATTTTAACGGAAAATAAAAAAGATAAAATTAATTCATCCTCTTATAAAAAACAATTAGAAAAGAATATTACTAAAAGTTTTACCTTGATTAATGAAGAGCAGATCCATGATTGCGCTAAGCTTTTGCGCAACTCTAGAAATATCTTTATTGTTACAAGGGGAACCAGTAAAGCGGTTGGCTATTATCTTGAGCACTTGCTGTTTGCGCTGGGGCTACACTGTTTTTTCATTAATGATTACAATTTGTCTGACACCTTCACTCGTTTAGTCAATAAGGACGATACAGTGATATTTATTTCTCTCTCTGGGGGAACCAAAAAAATTATTGAAACTGCAAAAATTGTACAATTAAAAGAAGCGAATATCATTAGTATGACTGCTTTTCATACCAATGAATTAACGACCTACGCGAATAATACTCTATTTTGTTTTTCAGATAATCACGATACGAAAAAAGATGACACAAAATCAAGGATAGGCTTTTTTATTTTAGCGGATTTACTGATAAACGAATTAGAAAACTTAATTTAAATTTTATAACAAATAATTAGATTATAGTTGTGGCACTCTTTTATATTAATAAGCCATTAAATAAGAAGTCAGCACTGATAACTAGAAAATAGTTAAAAATCAATCAAATACCCTCAAAAATGACATGGGTCATAATTAATGACCTGAGATAACATTTAAAACCGCAACAGCATTTATTTCACTGAACTCCCAGTGCTAGTATCCCTATAGTTTCTACATTCTAAGTCATAAGGAAAAAATATGGCCAGAAGAAAGTTTAGTGATTCAATTCAGCGCTTTGGGAGGACTTTGCTTCTTCCAATTGGCGTTTTAGCTCCAATCGGTATGATTCTAGGGATCAGTGGTGCTTTAGTTCAAACATATATGATTGCTCGATTTCCTTTCCTTGGAAATGAAACCGTTAATGCATTATTAGTCAGTATTCGTGCTATTGCAGGTGTTATTTTTGACAATATTCCACTCCTTTTTGCGATGGGTGTTGCCTATGGCATGAGCCAAAGAGATAAAGGAATCGCAGTTTTTGCCTCTGTTGTCGGGTATTTAACCTTGATAATTACCATTAATATTTGGTTAGTGCTCAATGGTAAGCTCGCTGATGTTGCCATTATGACGCAAGTGGGGCAGATCAAGGTTTTAGGTATACAAACCATGAATATTAGCGCCGCAGGAGGGATTATTACCGGCCTAATTGCATCTTGGGCAACGGATAAATTCTATAATCTCGAACTGCCCACTGCGTTTGCTTTCTTTTCAGGGAAAAAATCAGTTTCAATCATCATGATTGGACTCATGATTGCGGTTGGCGCGTTTCTACCGTTTATTTGGGAAGTATTAGTTCTTGGTTTAATGAAATTATCAGCAGTGATCCTGAGTCCTGTGGGGCCATTCTTTACTGCAGCGGGTGAACGACTGTTTATTCCATTCGGTTTGCACCATGTTTGGAATGTGCTGTTTAGATTTACTGAAGCGGGTGGTTCTTACGTTATTGATGGGCAAACCTTTGTTGGTGTTGTGCCTGCGATGACTGAAGTGTTATTTAAACAAGGGCCAAATAGTGAATATTGGGCAATGATGCCAAGCTTAACGCGCTTTATGGCTCAACAACAAATGTTGGTGACTTTATTTTTATTCCCTGCAATTGCTCTTGCAATATATAAGACATCAAGGAAAGAAAATCGCGTTGAAGTTAAATCGATGCTAGTCACGATGGTATTAACGGCAATGTTAGGTAACGTCACTGAACCGTTAGAATTTACCTTCGTCTTTATTGCACCACTCTTATATTTAATCTACGCGGTTATTGTCGGCATTGGTGCGGTTCTGCTCTCTTTAGCTGGTGTTGCTATTGGCTATATTCGAGGAACAATTTTTGATTTCACCATCTTCGGTTTGCTCTATGAGAATACTAACTGGATTTTCTTAGTCATTATTGGAACGAGTTTGGCTGTTATCACGTACTTTATTTTCTGCTGGGCGATTGTCAAATTTGATATTAAAACGCCAGGAAGAGAAGAGTCGAGTAATCTTAAAAATACATTAATCAAAGAAAAGCGTTATGGCGAAATTGCAGATCTTCTTATTAAAGCGTTAGGTGGCAAAGACAATATTCGTAATGTTGATAACTGTATTACCCGACTACGTATTGATATTTCAGAGGTCAATGTAATTGATAAAGAGTTGATGTTGGAGTCAGGATGTACAGCATTTTTCTTTCCTGCGGCAAACCATATTCATGTTGTATATGGACCGAAAGTAGAATTTGTGCGAAATGCTGTTGATGAAGCGATGAAGAAATAGAGAAGGGATACATGATGAGAGCGTTATATGATTCTAAAAGTAAAACAATTGATGATCGCGGCATAAAAGCGCTGCTATCCAATGAAGCCAAATATTCAACTTGGTTAATGTTTGAATCAATGCTAGCTCAAGCTCAAGCTGAGCAAGGTTTTATTCCACAATCAGCAGCTGATGAAATTAAGCAAAAAGCAAAAATTGAGAATATTGATTTTGAAGAAATGAACCGTATTTATCAAAAAATCGGTCATGGTTTTGTGCCTTTTTTAAAGGTTTTAGTGAATGCATGTTCAGAAGAGAGTGGTAAATATATTCATTACGGGATTACTACTCAAAACATACAACAAAGTTCACAGCTGTATATGATGAAAACAGTGCATCATAAGTTTATGTTGCTTTTAAGTGAGATTATCGAAAATTTATCAAACTTAGCATCAAAAACCAAAACAATGGTAATGGCGGGGAGAACCCATGGGCGTCATGCGATCCCAATTACTTATGGATACAAAGTCTCCGTGTGGATAAGTGATTTTATCGATTGTTACCAAAGAATGAAAGAGTGTGAAAAGCGTGTATTTACTATCATGATGGGCGGTGCAGTTGGGGCGTTTAACTCGATGCCCGGTGTCGGTATTGCCGTTCAAAAAAGAGTCGCTGAACTTACAGGTATGGAAGCTATGGAGGTTCCATCAAGGAATCTTAGCACCCATAAATTAGAATATATCTCTAATTTAGCGTTGATGGCGAATATTTGTCATAAAATTGGTGAAGAAGTTTACAGTACAACATTAGAAGAAATTGCGGAAGTCTCTGAAGGGTTTACTAAAGGTACCGTCGGTAGTAGCACGATGCCACATAAAATTAATCCTAAATTAGCTAAAGGTATTATCGCAAATTCTCAAAAATTGTATTCGTTGCCTAGCGTCGGAATGTACTCTGCGGTCAGACCTTATGAAGGTGATAGTAGCTCATACATGCTATTTGATGGGCTACTTGAAGAGGCGCTCGAACTGACAACAGAAATTTTACTGAGAACTGAAGAACTTTCTAGAACTATCGTGCCTCATGAGGAAAGGATGCTACATAACGTATTAAGAAACAAGGGATTAGATAATACTGAATACGTTATGATGAAAATGGCAGAAAAATTAGGTAAAGATAAAGCACACTCTTTATTGTATGACGAAGCGATTAAAACCGCCGCAGATGGAGAGGATTTTTATACTAACTTAATCAAAAATGAGGTTATTACTGCCGCGTTTAGTTGTGATGAAATTAAGGAAATGCTTGATCCTCGCGCTTACATTGGTTTGTCTGCTGAAATAGCAGAAAAAGAATCAAAACGTGGACTTGCTATCGTTCAAGAAATCAAGCAACAGTATAAATAAGCCGTAACTAGCTTAGGTTAAAAGCTAACTAATGCGTTATTTGTTGGCATGAAGTGGTTGCCTTACATTGAAAAAGTGATGTGGTGTAAGGCAATTTACCGATATCTATAATTCTCAATTATCCCTTGTTGTTTATTAGCTCATCACTATTATCCGTTTTTCCTCTCTCACTGTTTATAATTTATCCTAAATGTGGATAGCTCAATTGATAAATTAACAAAATAACGCGAATAATCACTAATTAGGGCTGTTCAGCTGTACGAATAATGATTAAAGTAAATTTAGTTAATAATGAAGAGGAAAACTTATGCTGTATATCTTCGATATGGGTAATGTGATTATTGATATCGACTTTAATCGTGTTTTTGATAAATGGGCTGAACTCAGCGATACCCCGAGTGAAGAAATCAGATCACGATTTACGTTTGGGAATATCTTTCAATTACATGAGTGTGGAAAAATTTCAGATATAGAGTTTGCTGAGCTACTTTGTGAAGAAATCGGGATCACTCTGAGCTTCGAAGACTTTGCCGAAGGTTGGCACTCGATTTTTATTTCGTTAAGACAAGAAGTTATCGACATTATGGAACGCCTGCGTGAGCAAGGACATCGAGTTGTCGTCTTATCGAATACCAATCGCCTGCATTTAGACTATTGGCCGCAGCATTATCCTGAAATTGCCGCTTCCTCTGATTTCCTCTATTTATCTCAAGATTTGGGAATGCGTAAACCTGACCCTGAAATTTTTAAATATGTGCTGCAATCGGAGGAGTTCGATGCCTCTGAGGCTATCTTCTTTGATGACATAGAAGAAAATGTGAAGGCCGCGCAATCCCTTGGTATTAAAGGCGTACATGTCTTAAATAAGGACACTATTCCTGAATATTTCCGCACTTACGACTTTAGTGCAGAAGTTGAATAATATACTGATTTATCACAGTGGAGTAGCTTAGTCAGTTACTCCCTCTTTTTGTACAGAGTTATCATGATTGCATTGATTCAGAGAGTCACTCACGCGAGTGTTATTGTCGATGAGAAAATTATTGGCCAAATTGGTTCAGGATTACTGGTTTTACTTGGCGTTGAAAAAGATGATGATGAACAAAAAGCAAAACGCCTATGTGAAAAAGTGCTAGGTTATCGTATTTTTAGCGATGATCAGGGCAAAATGAACTTAAATGTTCAACAAGCTGGTGGAAGCTTATTGGTTGTTTCTCAATTTACATTAGCGGCAGATACCAACAAAGGGATGAGACCGAGCTTCTCTGGTGGTGCGGAGCCTGAGCGTGCTGAAGAACTTTATACGTATTTTGTACAACAAAGTCGCCAGTTAGGTATCGTCACTGAAACAGGGCAATTTGCCGCAGATATGCAAGTGAGCTTAACCAATGATGGCCCTGTGACTTTCTGGCTGCAAGTGTGATCCAAACTATTAAAGGGGAAACAATGTACCATCTGCGCACACCGAAAGATGATATTGAATTTGCAGCTTATTACCAATTCCGTTGGGAAATGTTGCGTAAACCCTTTAATCAGCCTCTTGGTTCTGAGAAAGATGGTTATGACCTGACCGCTCATCATCAAATGGTTGTTGATGATAAAAATCGAATTCTTGCTATTGGTCGTTTATATATCAATGCCGATAACGAAGGCGCAATACGCTTTTTGGCTGTGAACCCGGTTATGCAGGGAAAAGGGCTAGGTAAATTAATTATCATGGCGCTTGAATCTACGGCAAGACAAGAAGGTGTAAAACGGATTGTTTCTAGCGTAAGAGAAGAGGCGGTTCCATTTTTTAGTAAAAATGGGTTTGCAAATAGAGGAATTGTCGCGGGTGAGCTGAAAACACCTGTCCGTCATTACCTAATGATTAAGCCGATTGAAACGTTAGATCAAATTTTACATCGACCTGATTGGTGTGGTGAATTGCAGCAAGCTTGGTATAAATACATTCCATTGAGCGAAAAAATGGGTGTACGCATTGATCAATACACGGGCAAACGTTTTATTACCACAATGCCAGAAGCGGGCAATCAAAATCCGCATGAAACTATTTTTGCGGGTAGCCAGTTTTCCCTTGCGACACTTACCGGTTGGGGGCTAATTTGGTTATTAATGCAAGAACATCAGTTGGGGGGCGATATCGTTCTGGTGGATGCGAATATTCGCTATGCTAAACCAGTAAGTGGTAGGCCAACAGCAGTCGCTGATTTATCGAATCTTAGCGGTGATCTTGATCGTCTCGCAAGAGGTAGTAAAGCTCGCGTGAAACTCACCGTTGAGGTTAGCGGTGCGGAAAATCAAGTTGGGGCGGTATTTAGTGGTATTTATATGGTTTTTCCTGTTACCGAACCCAAACAAGATGCTTAACTTTGTATGATATAGCAATACGATACAAAAATAGCTAAATACGATTAAAAAGGCAGGTCAGCTAAATATGCGAGACCTGCTTTTTTATTGATTGGTAACCTACATCGCGATTAACTTATTATATAGTGGATTATTACGTAATGAATCTATTGTGCCACTAATGATGGTATTTGCAGCTCTGTAGGTAAAGGGCTCTGTGATGTCGATAATGCTTCTGGTTGTATCATCGAAGGCTCTGAGGTTTCAGATTCAACGGATGAAGTCACTTCACCTTTAATAACCGTGCGATACATGCGCTTACCTTGCAAAGGGATTGCCATAAGTTCACCATTTGTACTTTTAGCTAGTGAGGTCGCAAGTAAATCCCCTTGTAATGTGACATCAAAATCACCCAAAGTCTGAGGTGGGAAACCTTGCCATCCCCATTGATTTAAGTCAGCTAAATCAATGTTTGTTCCCGATGCACGCAGCAAAAATGGGATTTTTTTAGGTTCTTGTTTTACTAATAACCCAAGCTTGCTAATACCCTTATCGGTACTCACTGTTAAGCTGGCCGCCGCAGACGATTTTCCACTTTGACGGATTTCCATAAATGGGCGGCGTACCAGAACTTGGTTAATTGTGCCGCTATCTGCATTGAATGTCGCTTTACCGCTCCAAATTCCCCATTGTTTTTGTTTAATCAGATCAACGTTTTCAATGTTGGCACCGAGCGCTGTAAACTCAAATGGAAATTGCGGTTGGATATTCATTAGCAGTGATTGTGATAGTGTAAATTTTTTGATGGATATGCCAGAAAGCCAAGAGGGGGCTGGTTGTGCGAAAAACTCAAGCCAATTCTCTGGTAAGGTATATAAAATACCGGCTAATTTAGCATCAGCGATGGTGAGTATTTTATCATTACGTTGCCAAGTGCCACTTAGGTTAAATATCCCTTTGTTATAGTAGCCTGATAGTTTCTCAATATTGATATTATCAGTATCGATATTAAGCTCACCAATCAATGTATCTAGCTGCTGTTCTTTAATAACCAACTGATCCATATTGAAGCTAATCTTGCTTTTCGGGCTACTCCAGCTTCCTCTAACAAAACTAATTTGATCTATTTCAGTGCTGAGCCCTGCTAGCGCCCAATCTTTACCTTGAATATCGATATTTGTAAGTTCAAGATTTTTAATCTGTAGCGGATTATTACTATTGATAGCATCAAATAGGTTGTCAAAAGTGAGATCATTTTGCCAGCCCACTTTATTCATGATGAGACGATCAATATTGATTGAACCATCGGTGAAGGCTTTTCCTTCACCTGCAATATAGCCATTATTAAGGTAGCCGCTCGCTTGGCTGATTTCGGTGACCTTTTCCTGTAACTTTCCAGTGATTGCTACATTTCTAAACGCTAATTGATTAATGCTCATCTGGCTAGTCGTAAAACGAAAGTCACCGTAACCAAAAGGGTGGTTTATTGTTGGATGCCACGGGGTGATCCCTCCCGTGAAGCCAGATACTTGTATCGTTTTATTTGCTTGTTTTAATTGAAGCTGGCTATTTTCAAATTGCAGGATATCAGCGGATAATGGAATTTTTGTCGAATTTTCAGCACTAATTGCAGCAATTTCCCCTTGGGTAATTACTAAACGTCGAATTGCGGTGCCGTTAAAAATATTACGCCAATTGACATCAATGACGATTTGGCGGGCACTTAATGATAAATCTTTATTTTGCGATTCTAATTTAACATCTTGAAAAATAAATTCGCCCGCATTCGAAAACTCATGGCCCATGATACCGACCTCGATATCATAATCAGTAAATTTACTTAAAAATTGGCTTGCATAGGAGGCACCCCAGCGAGTTTGCAGCCCTATATAGGCGAAGACTATCACCAGTAAAAATAATAGAAGAGCGTATGCAATTAGCTTAGTTAACCATTTCATCATCTATACCTGTGATACTTCAAGTTGTCGGAGCGTTGGCTTTATTGGCTACTTATTACTTAAAGTAGCTATCCGTTAAATGTCGAGCAATTAAGGATAGCATACAGAAGAACCGCCAGAAGATTCAACTCTGGCGGTAGAATGATGGACTATTTTTCGAGGGGAAAGATTAAATTCAGAACAATTGCAGTAAGACCGCCAGCAGCGATACCTGATGAAAACAGTGTTTTTAGCCAGTCAGGCGCAAATTGTAATATCAATGGTTGCTGAGAAACGCCCATTCCAACGGCCAAAGAAAGCGCAATAATCATAATGGCACGGCGGTTAAGTGGCTCACGGGATACAATTCGAACACCCGAAGCGGCAATGGTGCCAAACATCACAATTGTGGCACCGCCTAGAACGGGTTCAGGAATTTGTTGCACAAAACCTGCGACCGCAGGAAACAAACCAAGTAATACCAGCATCGATGCGACAATATAACCGACATAACGACTTGCAACGCCAGTTAGCTGAATGACACCATTATTTTGGCCGAAGCAAGAATTTGGAAAGGTATTGAAAACAGCCGATACCATCGAATTCAAACCATTGGCTAAAACGCCGCCTTTGATACGTTTCATATATAACGGGCCTCTAACTGGCTGCTCAGAAACGTCCGACGTTGCGGTAATATCACCAATAGTTTCTAAAGATGTCACCATAAAAATTAAAATCAGCGGGATAAGCAGATTCCAATCAAATGACAAACCATAATAGAAAGGCTCTGGAATAATGATAATTGATTGTTTGGCCTCAGCAGCTTGAGCCGCCGGCAGCATATCCATCCACCAAGCAACGAGATAACCCACTGCCATCGCAATGACGAGAGATGCAACGCGTAAATAGGGGTTCTTTTGTCGATTAAGTAAGATAATGACCGCGAGTACGACACCGGCAAGGATTAGGTAGTCAGGAGAGCCAAAGGTATTGTCGCTGATAGCGCCATAACCGCCGCCAATAGAGGTCAGGCCAACTTGAATGAGTGATAAACCGATAATCATCACGACAACGCCTGAAACTAATGGCGTAATGACGCGGCGAGCTAAGTGTAGAAAGCGAGATAAAATAACTTCAGCGAGTGCAGCAACGAGTAGCGTGCCAAATAGAGCTGCCATCATTGATGGAATATCTGCTCCGCCTTGTTTAAGTGCAACACCCCCCATAATCAAAGGTGCAACAAAGTTAAAGCTCGTGCCTTGAATCGAAAGTAAGCCAGAGCCAATAGGCCCCCATGCTCTAATTTGTATTAAAGATGCTATACCCGATGCAAATAACGACATACTGATTATGCGCTGAGTATCGTGAGCTGGTAGTCCTAACGACTGGCAAATTAGCATTGCAGGTGTAATAACGGCAACGAACATTGCAAGAAGATGTTGCCCAGCAGCAAATAGCGCTTGAGGCAGTGGTGGCCTATCTTCAAGCCGATAAATCAATTCACTTTGTGGTTGTGCCGTTGTTTCAACGTTCTGTTTTTCAGACGCTGTTGTGTTCATTATTTTATTTCCTGCCGCCAAAAAACGCATTGTAAATGGACTAGCCCAAAAAGCAATCGTTTGCGTAAAATATTTTTTTTATTTTTTAAATTGATAACATCACATTTTTATATGTTTTAACTTGTGTTTAGTGTAGATTTTTTTTCTAATCCTATCACCTGCTTTGGCGTTTTAAGGAAGAAATTAACGTCTTATTTAGTTTTATATAATATTAACAACAGACGAGGTACGTACATGTATCATCTTGATGTCTACGGTACTCTGGTAGCAGCTACGCTAGTGTTATTGCTTGGACGTAAACTTGTAAAATCGGTTCCCTTTCTTGAGAAGTACACAATTCCTGAACCCGTTGCGGGGGGATTGTTAGTTGCTTTTAGTCTTTTACTTATTAAGCAACTTTTTGATTGGAGCCTTTCTTTTGACTTATCACTGCAAGAACCCATGATGCTAGCATTCTTTGCTACAATTGGTTTGAATGCGAATTTAGCCAGTTTAAAAGCTGGTGGCAAAGCGTTATTTATTTTTATTTTTGTCGTTGTAGGCCTATTGCTAGTGCAAAATACAGTCGGTATCGCACTTGCAAAATTATTGGGTTTAGATCCACTCATGGGGCTGTTAGCCGGATCAGTAACTTTATCAGGTGGGCATGGTACAGGTGCTGCTTGGGGTAAAATCTTCGTTGAAGATTATGGTTTTAAAAGTGCAACTGAAGTTGCTATGGCTTGTGCAACCTTTGGTTTAGTTTTAGGTGGCTTAATCGGTGGGCCTGTTGCACGTTTCTTAATTCGCAATATCCCAACGCCAGGCACTGCATCAGATGAGCAAGATGTACCAACGGCATTTGAAAAACCCCAATCTGGTCGTATGATTTCATCAATGGTATTAATTGAAACCATTGCTTTGATCGCTATTTGTTTGTTGGCTGGGAGCTATATTTCAGAGCTTTTAGCAGGAACCGCGTTTGCTTTACCTAAATTTGTCTGCGTGCTTTTTGTCGGTGTCATTTTAAGTAATAGTTTGTCTTTACTAGGTTTTTATCGTGTTTTCGATAGAGCCGTCTCTGTTCTTGGAAACGTCAGCCTTTCATTATTCCTTGCTATGGCATTGATGAGCTTGAAGTTATGGGAATTGGCGTCTTTAGCCATTCCAATGATTATTATCCTTGCGGTACAAGCTTGTGTGATGGCAGGTTACGCGATTTTTGTGACCTTCCGTGTTATGGGCAAAAATTATGATGCTGCCATTTTAGCGGCTGGGCATTGTGGTTTTGGTTTAGGGGCGACTCCGACCGCGATTGCTAATATGCAAGCGGTAACCGATAAGTTTGGACCATCTCATTTGGCATTCTTAGTGGTGCCAATGGTCGGTGCATTCTTTATTGATATTGTGAATGCACTCGTGATCAAACTTTACCTATGGTTACCTATTTTTCCAACGATCGGTGGGTAACATTTTTTAAAAACAATAATATATAGCAGGTATTGCCGTGACATTGTTCACGGCAATTTTCATTTTAAGGCGTTATTTAAGTATGGGGAGTATTTAAGCGTGGCTGTATTGCTCTCGCTCAGGGAGCCATCTCTCGATAATTTGTTGGGCATTGTCAGGGTAATGTTGTTGGATATGTCGAGCAATCCGTTGTACTTCTGGCAACATATATTGGTCACGAAGTAGGTCAGCAACTTTAAAATCTGCATTACCTGTTTGTCTGGTGCCGAGTAATTCACCAGGGCCTCGGATTTCAAGATCTTTTTGGGCAATGACAAAGCCATCATTACTATCACGTAAGACTTGTAAGCGTTGTTTGGCGGTATGTGTCATTGGTGTCTTATAGAGCAATACACAGTGCGAGGCGATAGCCCCACGTCCGACTCGGCCTCTTAATTGATGTAATTGTGCCAGCCCAAGGCGCTCAGGATTATCAATAATCATCAAACTTGCGTTAGGGACGTCAACCCCGACTTCAATAACGGTAGTTGCTACAAGCAGTTGAATTTCATTATTTTTAAAAGCAGCCATAACGCTTTGTTTTTCTGATGATTTCATTCTGCCATGAACTAATCCAACTTTTAGCTCGGGTAACGCTAAAGCCAGTTCTTCACTGGTAACTTGTGCTGCCTGCGCTTCTAATAACTCGGACTCATCAATTAGCGTACAGACCCAATAAGCTTGTCGCCCTTCGTCAATACAGGCTTGTCTGACGCGTTCAATAATATCGTTTCGTCTTGTATCTGGAATAGCGACAGTAGTGACCGGTGTTCGACCCGGAGGAAGTTCATCAATAACGGAGGTGTCTAAGTCTGCATAAGCCGTCATCGCTAACGTGCGTGGGATTGGCGTAGCGGTCATAATCAATTGATGTGGATGAAAGCCTTGTTGTTCACCCTTCTCTCGCAGAGCGAGGCGCTGATGTACTCCAAAGCGGTGTTGTTCATCAATAACAATCAATCCTAATGATTTAAATTTGATTTGTTCTTGAAATATGGCATGTGTACCGACCACCATCGCAACTTCGCCATTGGCAATGGCTTCTTGTTGCTGCTGGCGTGCTTTACCTTTTTGTTTACCAGCAAGCCAACCAACTTGGAGACCCATGGGTTCAAGCCATTGTTTGAAGGTATTGACGTGTTGTTCAGCGAGTATCTCGGTGGGGGCCATTAACGCAACTTGTTGACCATTTTCAATCGCACAAATGGCAGCTAGCGCTGCAACAAGGGTTTTTCCTGATCCAACATCCCCTTGAATTAATCGCATCATGGGGGAATCTTTCATTAAGTCCTGTTCAATTTCAGCGACAACCCGATTTTGGGCATTCGTTGGTGAAAATGGTAACTGTGCTAATAATTGGGATTTTAATTTTCCAGTTGGTGTTAATGATTTGGCATAAAGGCGTTCATTGCCTGCTCGGATCGCTAACATACTCAAATGGTGAGCTAACAATTCTTCGAGTATGAGCCGTTTTTGTGCAGGATGATGGCCTTTTTCAAGTTCACTTAACTCAACATCTGGCGGTGGGTTGTGTAGCAAACGAATCGCATCAGGTAAGCTGATTAAACCACGACTAAGTTCATCCGGTAGAAGTTCTTTAATATTTCCGCTTTCAAGCATCCCGAGTGCTTGATCCATTACTTTTCTCAGTGTTATTTGACGAACACCTTCAGTGGTGGGGTAAACTGGCGTCAAATTTTCCTGAAGGGTAATATTATCGGTATCTTGAGATACTTTATATTCGGGATGAATAATTTCAGGCCCTTGCATGCCTCGGCGGACTTCACCGTAGGCGGTCACGCTGCGCCCTTCAGCTAAATTATTTTTCATTGCAGCAGAAAAATTAAAGAAGCGTAACGTCAAATTTCCAGTTCCATCACTGATGAGACTAGTCATCATTTTTTTACGACCAAATAGTACTTTGGTTTGTAAAACTTCGCCTGTCACTGTTGCCGTCGTACCAGGAAGAAGATCGCGAATTTGATAAAGGCGGGTATGGTCTTCATAGCGAAGAGGAAAATGTAATAGCAGATCTTGAACAGTGTTCAAACCTATCTTACTCATTTTTTCTGACTGGCTGGCACCAACGCCATGTAAGGAGGTCAGTAAAATGGTATCAAGTAGCCCACTATTCATGGTTTCGTCCTTAATCTTATACTCGCAATGCTTCAAGTTACGGCGGAATTCAGTTTTTCCGAGTCATAGGTTTTGGGTAATTAATGAATCTTATTCTTTGTAGTTTGATTTTTTATTTCGTTGTTGCATTTGCGCCCACCATTCATCGTCGGCTTCAATTTGCCCTATATTATTAATGTAAGGGCGAGCAAGTCCTTTACGCTTAGAGACCTCAGCTAAGACAGGATAGCCACCTTCAAACAACCATTCTTGCTGTTCTTCTTCAGATAATAAACTATGTTCTCTTTCATACATTCCTGCGAGCTGACGTTGGCGCTGTGCTTCATATAAAATAAGTGCAGAGGCGACAGAAACATTAAGAGACTGCACCATCCCAGCCATTGGAATAATGATGTGTTGATCTGCGAGAGCTAAGGCTCTAGGCGAAATGCCTTTTTTTTCTTGTCCCATCATAATACAGGTTGGGCGGGTATAATCAATTTCACGAAAATCTACGGCGTGATCGGATAGATTAGTCGCTAAAACCTGCATATTCTGTGATTTTATTGAGAAAATCGCTTCTTCGGTAGATTGGTGAGAGATGACTTTTACCCAGCTATTACTACCAGCGGCGGAAGAGACAGATAGTTTGACGTGTTGATCAGGCCAAATCCCATGGATTTGATGTATACCTACAGCGTCTGCACTGCGAACAATGGCAGAAACGTTATGAGGCTTATGAATTTCTTCAAGGCAAATGGTTAGGTCGGGCTGCCGCATCGCCATCATTTGGCAAATGCGGCGATAGCGGCGTTCATTCATAGTTAATTAGAGTATCTTGTTAATTAATATATCGTTAGTTACGATTTCGACTGACTCGCAGAACATCAGGCATAATACGTATTTTGCGCATAACATTGGCCAATTGGACACGATTCTTCGTGGTCAGACGGATAAAGGCGCAATAGACACGGCCATCTTTTTCTTCGGTATTCATGCTTTGAATGCTTGAGTTCGCATCATTAATAGCTGCGGTCAAGTTAGCAAGTGCACCTTGATGGTTAATCATGTCGACTTTGATTTCTGCAATGAAATCTGTGTCAGTTTCGTTATCCCATTCTACCGCCATAAATTTATCGGGCTCTTTTTGGTAGCCTCTAATATTACGGCATGATTCATGGTGAATAACTAACCCTTTACCGGGGCTGATATGGGCGATGATTGGGTCCCCAGGAATAGGGCGACAACATTTTGCGAATGTAATCAAGACACCATCAGCACCTTTGATTGATAATTTACTACGACTTTCGACGATGATTTGGTCGTCAGGAGTGGTTTGCGGGTTGTTCTGTAAGTTACGCGCAACCACCACACTCATGGCATTACCTAAACCAATTTCAGCCAATAAATCATCGATAGAATGCAGTTTCATGCGAGCCAATTCAGCATCAATATTGGCTTGCGGTACATCACTTAATTTATTTCCAGCACCGAGTGCGTGGTTTAATAACCGACGACCTAAATTAACCGAGTCTTCTCGTTTTAAATTTTTCAGTAATTGACGTATTTTGGCGCGAGCTTTAGAACTGACCACAAAGTTGAGCCAAGCTGCATTCGGTCTTGCGCCCGGCGCGGTGATAATTTCAACCGTTTGACCACTCGTCAGCGATTGAGACAGTGGATAAGGTTGACGGTCAACGCGGGCACCAACACAGGCATGGCCAATATCGGTATGTACCGCATAGGCAAAGTCAACGGGTGTTGCGCCAGTGGGTAATTCGACAATACGACCTTCTGGTGTGAACACATAAATTTCATCAGGGAATAAGTCTGATTTCACACTCTCAATAAATTCAAAAGAGCTTCCTGCGCTTTGTTGGAGCTCAAGTAAGCTTTGCATCCAGCGTTGGGCTCTAACTTGTGCAGTTGTGCCTTGCTCGCCTTGTTCTTTATAAGCCCAGTGGGCAGCTACCCCCATTTCAGCCATTTGATCCATATCTTCAGTACGGATTTGAACTTCAACAGGTACGCCGTGTGGCCCAATTAATGAGGTATGCAAAGATTGATAGCCATTCGCTTTGGGTATTGCAATATAGTCTTTAATACGTCCTGGACGAGGTTTATACAGGCTGTGCATTTGGCCTAAAACGCGATAGCAAGTATCGACATCTTTAACAATCACTCTAAAGGCATAGATATCCATAATTGAATGGAATCGCTGCTCTTTTTGATGCATTTTACGATAAATAGAGTAAAGATGCTTTTCGCGCCCACTGACTCGGCACGGTACACCAGCCTCTGTTAATCGACCGTCAATTTCAGAGAGGATTTTTTGGATCATCTCTTTACGGTTACCACGAGCCGCTTTGACAACTTCTTTGATAACACGATAGCGGTTTGGATACAGAGCTTCAAAACCGAGCTCTTCTAACTCAGTTTTAATATGGTGTATACCTAGTCGGTGTGCTAGGGGGCTATAAATCTCTAATGTTTCACGCGCAATACGTCGACGCTTATCTGGCCTTAATGAGCCAAGCGTGCGCATATTGTGAGTGCGGTCTGCCAGTTTTATCAAAATAACCCGGATGTCTTTTACCATCGCCATGATCATTTTGCGGAAGTTTTCTGCTTGAGCTTCTTTTTTGTCGCGAAAATTTAATTTATCAAGTTTGGATACGCCTTCGACAAGACCGGCGACGGTAGTTCCAAACAATTGCTCTATATCCTGAAATGTCGCTGGAGTATCTTCAATCACATCATGAAGTAGCGCGGCCATTAATGTCTCATGATCCAAGCGCATTTCAGCTAAAATACAAGCAACAGCAACTGGGTGAGTAATATAAGGCTCACCACTTGAACGGGTTTGTCCTTCATGGGCATCCCGTGCAACGACATAGGCTTTTCTCAGTAATTCAATCTGCTCTTTAGGAAGATATTTTTGAATGACTAGATTAAGGCTTTCAAACAGATACAAGGCAGACCCACCTTAGTGATTAGCGACGACCTTCAGCGATAGCAGATACTGCCTGCATTTCAGCCGCTTCTTGCTCTTGCTGTTCTTGGCGCTCACGGACATCTAAAATATGACCGTTAATTAAACCTTCTTCTATTTCACGTAGCGCGATAACCGTATATTTATCATTTTCTTCAGGAACGAGAGCGTCTTTACCACCAGTTTGTAACTGACGAGCTCTACGTGCTGCGACCAATACGAGGTCAAAACGGTTACCAATTTTCTCTACTGCATCTTGAACAGTTACGCGTGCCATAAGTGTGCTACTCCAAAGAAATAAAAAATGACCTGATATGATACTGAAACTATTCTCAGTCTGCTAGTAATTTGCTGATTAAAGCATCATGTCTCTGAATTTGACGCTCT
This sequence comes from Providencia sp., assembly GCF_003533305.1. Taxonomy (GTDB): domain Bacteria; phylum Pseudomonadota; class Gammaproteobacteria; order Enterobacterales; family Enterobacteriaceae; genus Providencia. The sequence goes on from NZ_DOEH01000018.1 coordinate 176,632, forward strand.
AATTTTAAACGCTCAGTACGTATAATTGATTGTAGATCGCTTAATGCCGTATTGAAATCATCATTAACAATGAGGTAATCATACTCATTATAATGTTCAATTTCACCAACAGCTTGCGACATACGTTTTTCAATGACTTCATCACTATCTTGGCCTCGGCCACGAAGTCGACGATAAAGCTCATCTTTTGACGGAGGGAGTATAAAAATACTACGCGCTGCGGGCATTTTATCCCGAATTTGTTGCGCTCCCTGCCAATCAATATCAAGAAAAACATCAACACCACTTTTGAGTACATCTTCAATGATAGGTTTAGATGTTCCATAGTAGTTTCCAAAAACACAAGCGTGTTCTAAAAACTCATTATTTTCGGCCATCTGTATGAAATCAGCTTCAGAAACAAAAAAGTAGTGCTCACCATGAACTTCTCCTGGGCGCGCTGCTCTTGTTGTATGAGAAACAGAAACTTGAGTGTCATACAATGGTTGCGTCTTCAACAGAGCCTGGATCAGACTTGATTTACCTGCACCGCTAGGGGCGGAAATTATATATAACGTGCCTTGTATCATGATGGTTTCTTGAATAATCGAGGGTTAAACATAAAAGATAGTGATAAACCTCACATAGTATACACGTACTTAACCTAACATGCAGCGTTATCAATAAATCATGGATAGCTGAAAATAAAATTTAATTCATAGCTGAATTGTGAACAGGTTCCAAAAATTAATTTTATTCCCATGAAATTAACATTTGTTTTGCGAAGCGTTTTGCAATTCGTTGTATTTATAGCGGATGGTAACGAAAAAGCACTTCATGATTAAGGCCGAGGATAAATTTTTAGGGCAATAAATGATAACAAGGAATAGTTATGGCTTGTGCCACAAGGAAACGTATTTTAATTGTAATTTATTATATAAGCGTATTAATAATCACATTCGGTAGTGGGATTAAATTGGCTCAAGCCTCAAAAGTTGAATCAAAAGAAATTAATAGTGATTGCCACACGCGAAATATGACTCTATTCGCTAAAGAAAATTATAAATTGGGTGAACAATTACAACAGTGGAATGAAGCGTATCGTTTAGCGGGGAATAGTCCGGTGAACGATGAAATTTATGATCAACTTTTTGATAAGTGGCAGCGTCGGCAACGTTGCCAAAATTTATCAGATGTTCTCTCTGAAGTGAATATCTCGCAACAATCTGATTTGATTAAGCATCCTATTCCTCATACTGGTTTAAAAAAGCTTAATGAAACTGAGATAAATACTTGGATAAGTTCTCGTAACGAGGTTTGGTTACAACCGAAAATTGACGGTGTTGCCGTTAGTTTAGTGTATGAAAGAGGGCGACTTGTTTCTGTTATTAGCCGAGGAAATGGTATTGAAGGGCTAAATTGGCGTGAGAAAGCGAATTTTATTCCAGCTATCCCGAAAAAAATTGCTACGCAGGAACCATTATTAGTCTTACAAGGAGAAATTTATTGGAAGCTGGCTAATCATGTACAAGAAAAGTATGGGGGAATGAATGCAAGAAACAAGATTGCAGGTTGGCTAATGCGAAAAATTTCACCTATTCAAATAGAAAATGATATCGATATATTTATATGGGCTTGGCCAGAAGGGCATCCAAAATATGAAATACAACTTGGGCGACTAACTGAATTAGGTTTTGCATCGGCGGAAAAATATAGCCATAAAATTGAGAACATAGCGCAAGTAAAACAATGGCGTGAGCATTACTATCGTAGCCAAATGCCTTTTGCAACAGATGGTATTGTATTAAAAAGCTTTCCCCCACCAAAAATTACTGCATGGCAGCCAAGTCAAAATAGTTGGGCGATCGCATGGAAATATCCATTGCAGAGTGTTGTTTCAGAAATTAAAGACTTGCAGTTTCGTGTCGGACGAACGGGACTTGTTAGTGTAGTTTCAATCATAGAACCTATCGAAATAGACAGTAAAATAGTGCGTAAAGTAAATGTGGGATCTCTAAATACATGGAAGAAGAAGGATTTATTGGTTGGCGATCAGGTGCAAGTTTCTTTAGCGGGTCATGGTGCACCTAAAATTGAGAATGTTGTTTGGCGTTTAAAAAAGCGTCAATATCCTGATACTACCAAACTTGAACAGTTTCATTTTTTAAGTTGTTTGAGGTATTCGCCTGATTGTTTTCAGCAGTTTACTGCAAGGTTAACGTGGCTTGGCAAGCAAATTAAAATTAAAGGGGTGAGTGAGGCAACTTGGCGGTTATGGGTTGAAAATTATGGCATCACGCAGCTTACAACTTGGTTATCTCCTCATTGGCAGCAACAGTTACCAAATACGAGAAAAACAACTCAATTTATCAATCAATTGCAAGTCGCCATGTCGCAACCATTAGGTCTATGGTTAAAAGGCTTTGGTATTCCATTGAAGCAACAACAAATTATGAAAATAAAAAGTTTAGATATGATTTTTAATTCTACTTTTTTAAAAGATATAAATGTATCTAAGAACCAAAAGAAAAAACTAAACCAGTGGTTAGGAGAGCCTGAGATACAAAAACTATTGCAGATACTGCAAGAAGTAAAACAAACAAGCCATTAATTATATAATGAATTAATGGCTTATAGTGATGGATTATGTATGTTTTTTTAGGTTTAATCTTGATTTTCGTAATTGAAAATAGGTAATCCTAAGCGGTAACGTATTGCGATTAACCTAGCACTCAAACCTGTTACTAATGTAATAATCACCACAATATCTTGTGGGAGAGGGGTATAAAGTAATCCAATATAAATCCATGCCGCAGCAAATGAAACACCAGCATAGACTTCTTTTTGGAAAACAAGCGGAATAGTATTACACAGCATATCTCTGAGTACGCCGCCAAATACACCCGTTATTACCGCCGCAATTGCTGCAATAATAGGGCTATAATTCATATCTAGTGCTATTTGAGCACCAAGAATAGAAAAAACAATTAAGCCAATTGCATCAAGGATAAGAAAGAGTCGTCGTAAATGCTTCATCATCGGCGCTATCCACATAGTGACGACAGCAGCGCCTGCTACAGTGAGGATATACTCAGGGTGTTTAACCCAACCCAAAGGATAGTGACCAAGAAGAATGTCACGTACAGAGCCACCGCCAATAGCGGTTGCTGAGGCGATAATAATGACACCGAAGACATCCATTTTGCGACGACCCGCGGCAAGAGCACCGGTCATGGCTTCTGCTGTAATACCTATTATATAGAGAACACTTAATAACATAATGGTTTTATTCAATACTAAAGTTATTGCTAAAGGGTAATATGCCTTGCGTAAATTCTCGACTGAGATTTTCTAGTATCTCGCATGACAGATTAGTTAAAGTAATCCGATAGTCTGTGTTAAATGATGTTAAAGGATAACAGATTGAATAGTCAATTACCTTATAAAGAAACACGTATAACCGATGATAAAAGAAGTCATCAACTTACTAACATTAATGTTTGGACGCCTGATAGTCAGTGGTTAGCGTATGATGTTCGCCCTAGTGGCAGTTCATTTACGGGGTTATCAATAGAAAAAATTCATGTGAAGACAAAGCAGCAAGTCGAAATTTATCGTGCAAAGTATGGTTCACATGTTGGCGTGGTGACGGTCAGTGCTGAAAACCCACCGCGATATGCATTTATTCATGGTCCTGAACACCCTAATGAGCACTGGCAATATGATTTTCATCATAGAAGGGGGGTATATGTTAATGATGGGGAGCTCAATGTGGCTCATGGTATTGATGCTATGTGTATCACGCCTCCCTATATTGTAGGCGCCCTGAGAGGGGGGACTCATGTACATGTGTTTAGCCCTGACGGAAAATGGTTGAGTTTTACCTATAATGACCATGTTATGCATGAGCTTGGCGTGCAGTATGACCAACGCAATGTCGCTGTGGCAGTGCCTGCGGGTAGGGTGAGTGTCGAGCCCAAACGACATGCAAGAGAATACAGCGGCGATTATTTTTGCAGTGTAGTGAGTGTCACAACACAGATGCCTAAACCAGATAGTAATGAAATTAGCCGAGCCTATGAAGAAGGGTGGATAGGGCAGCATGGCTATTTAAACGCTTCTGGGCAGTGGCAGGAAAGGGCTTTAGCGTTTATGGGTGATACCCATGCGAATAATGGTGATGTTATCCCTGAAATTTATATTGTTGACCTTCCTAATGATGCTGAAAATTTTAAAATAGCAGGAGATCAGCCAATTCAAGGAACTGAGTTTAGTTTGCCGTCGCCCCCTAAAAGTGTTTATCAAAGGCGGCTGACTTTTACACATAAAAGAAAATATCCAGGGTTAGCTAAACAGCCGAGGCATTGGCTTAGGTCATCACCAGATGGAAAGTTTATTGCTTGCTTAATGCTTGATGATAATGAAATCGTCCAGTTGTGGTTAGTTTGTACAATCACGGGTGAACTTTTTCAAATTACATATGGGGCATTATCCATACAATCGGCTTTTAATTGGGATAGTAGAGGTGAGTATATTTGTTTTGTTTATGATAATTGTGTTGTGCGTTGTCAGATCAGTACTGGTGAATTACAGGCGTTAACAGCGCGAACAGAGCTAGCACCTGTCGCTGATGCGATAGTATTTTCCCCTAATGACCGTTTAATTGCTTTTATGCGTGACGTGGATGGTTTTAGGCAATTATATATGGTTGAGACTGGGCTTGGGTAATTGGGGCATCATTTTATATTTGTAATTATTATGAATAGAGAGATGAATATGCTTCATTTTTCTATTCGTTATATTTTATCTCGAAAGATTTAATCAAATGACTATAAAATTTTTATAAATTATAAATAAATGCATTGAATGGGTTTATAACGACTAAAGTCGACTATAAACTAAGTGTATTGTTTTATTGAATTTATATCTTAAGAAAAGTAATTTTATTGAGTTAAATTTGATAATGAGTAGATGAAAGCCACCTATAAATGATGGTTATATACTGCGTGAATTATATGAAACATCAATTATTAAAATTTTATTTATTAGTATTAATTAAAACTCAATACAAAATAGTGTATGAAAATATATGAATGAGCTAGATTATATATTTTAGTTATTGTTCTGTAATATTCGTTGTGACATGTTCATGACTTTTTTCTTTTTTATCAAGCTCTTCAATCCGTTTTTTGGGTGAGTCAGCGCTTGAGTTGTTATCTGATTTTGCATAATCGAGGGGAATTAAAAGCGTATCCATGACCATTGAAAATGGTAAATCGATAGCTAGCAACGGTTTAACAACCCAGCCGGTTTCTTCATCTTTAATCATTTTAATACTGTTTTTAGAGCCAGGATAATAACCTTCTGTTGGTCCCGCATGTGTCATAATGCTTGAGCATCCACATAATATAAATGGAGTCATAAGAGCGAATAATTTTACAAAAATTAAATTCGGCATATCATTTTTCAGCCTGTATTTAGATTATGATTTCTAACAGTTGTTTATCATAACGAAAAACAAAAAATTCACAATCACAGTGTTGTACTATTATTTGAACATAGAATATTGCTAATTGTTCATTTGCTGTATTAAATCCAGATAGTTGTGAATAAAGTTAATGAATAGAGGTTAATTAGGTCGTTATTTGTTATCAATCAGAAAGTTCGACAGTATTAACTCATTAATTAGTCTTGAACTGTGCTCTATTGCACATATTACTCTATTCCTATTTGGCATAATCGATTCAGTTGTATGTTTTGTCATCGATTTTATTTTTGTTTTTTGGGTAACTTGTCGTCAAAAGGATAGCGGTCTATGAGTGAATTGGCTCTTACTGTGAGTTTGTTGGCGTTGGCTGCCGCACTGGGTTTATGGATTGGTAACTGGAAGATCCGTAATGTCGGACTGGGGATTGGAGGCGTTTTATTTGGCGGGATCATTGTTGGCCACTTCTCTCAAAGTTATGGTTTGCAGCTTAATAAAGATATGCTGCATTTTATTCAAGAATTTGGCCTGATACTATTTGTTTACACTATTGGTATTCAGGTTGGCCCCGGTTTTTTCTCGTCTCTACGCGTATCTGGCTTAAAGCTTAATGGTTTTGCGTTGATGATTGTCGTGTTAGGCGCTGTTGTTACTGCGATTATCTATAAAATTTCAAATATTCCACTTCCGATTATTTTAGGTATTTTCTCTGGAGCTGTAACTAATACGCCATCTTTAGGTGCTGGTCAGCAAATTTTAACTGATTTAGGTTCTGATCCTAACCTCGTAGGCCAAATGGGGATGGGCTATGCCATGGCTTATCCGATGGGTATCTGTGGGATTCTACTGGTGATGTGGCTTGTCCGTGTTATTTTTAGGATTGCAGTCGATAAGGAAGCCTCGACATTTAACAGTGCTAATTTTCAGCAGCGGGATACGTTGCAAACAATGAATATTGCTGTTCGAAATGCAAATTTAGACGGATTGATGATGCAGGACATTCCTCTATTAGGTAGTGAGGAAATTGTTTGTTCAAGATTAAAACGTGGTGAGACATTGATGGTGCCACAGCCTACTTCTGAAATTCATTTAGGTGATTTACTCCATGTTGTTGGGCAAAAAGAAGATTTGAATAAAGTACGTTTGATCTTAGGTGAAGAAGTTGATGCATCATTATCGACCTCTAGCCCTGTGCTGCATTCGGTACGCGTTGTTGTGACTAATGATAAGGTCTTAAGTAAGCGGTTAAAGGATCTTAATCTTAAACAAAAATATGATGTGGTTGTCACTCGCTTAAATCGTACAGGTATTGATCTAGTTGCAAATAATAATTCTATTTTGCAATTTGGGGACATTCTCAATATTGTCGGTCGTCCTGAATCTATCGAAGCGGTTACAGCTTTGCTTGGAAACGCAAAACAAAAACTACAACAAGTCCAAATGTTGCCAGTTTTTATTGGTATTGGGTTGGGGGTTGTTTTAGGATCAATTCCAGTATTTGTACCCGGTTTCCCCGCAGCGTTAAAGCTTGGGCTTGCAGGAGGTCCGCTTGTTATTGCGCTGATCTTAGGACGTATTGGTACTATTGGACGACTTTATTGGTTTATGCCACCAAGTGCTAACCTTGCTTTGAGAGAGCTCGGTATTGTGATGTTCCTTGCTGTGGTTGGATTAAACTCTGGTGGTGATTTTATTGATACCTTAATAAAAGGTGATGGGTTAACTTGGATTGGCTATGGTTTGCTTATCACATTTATTCCGTTGTTTATTACGGGTGTTGTGGCACGAGTGTTTGGCAAAATGAATTACTTGAGCTTATGTGGTGTACTCGCGGGTTCAATGACAGACCCTCCTGCTCTTGCATTCGCTAATAATATACATCCAACAAGTGGTGCCCCTGCATTGTCTTATGCAACCGTTTATCCTCTAGCGATGTTCTTGCGAATAATCTCCCCTCAATTGCTTGCCATATTATTTTGGACCATATGATAATCTAGAAATAAAAATAAAAGCTCTCTGTTAAAAACAGGGAGCTTATTGTTTTATATAATTTTTTTTTTTGGTTTTGCTAACTTATATTATTTCAATAATTTAAAATTTTTCGTATTTAAAACATAAATATTGAAAATATATGTGCTTCTGTATTCAATTTCATCAGTGTTATTCGAATAGTATTAGGACATATAGCGCTAAAAAGCACGCTTGTTCAAGCAATGACGATATGAAAATAGTGTTTTAATAGACCTGAATGATATTCGTATTGAAAGAAACATTTGATTTCAATTACGGAGTTCTCGCTAATTTTTGCCCTTTCTTTATGAAAGGGCTTTTTTTGTTTGTTATTCAGGTATTTTGTTTAGAACCTATTGTTTAAGGCCTATTACTTAGTCGCCATTATTTAAAATTTATTACTTAATAGCGATAATAAATAATGACATTCAAAACAGCAAGTTAGCAGGGAACTGTTTGATATGCCTTTTCAAGTTCTTCTGCCAGTATTTTAATGCCCTGCTCAATTTTTTCGGGTTCAGGTACATAATTCATGCGCATACATTGGTGTGCATGTGGCCAATCTTCTTCGATTCCAGGGAAAAAATAATGCCCTGGTACCATCAAAACGCCACGTTTTTTCAAGCGCTGATAAAGTTCTAGGCAACTAATTGGCAAATCTTTAAACCATAACCACAAGAAGATAGCGCCTTCAGGTTTGTGAATAAGGCATTTATCTTCAGGTATATAACGACGAATAATTTGAATTGCTTCTTCAACGCGTTGTTTATAAAACGGTCCAATTACATTTTTGGAGAGCGCAAATAAGTCATCTCGCTTAAGCATTTCAAGTGCTAATGCAGGGCCGATACCACCGGGTGCGAGGCTGATAATTCCATTTATATTACTCACCGCTTCAATAATTTCTTCGTTAGCAATAATTATTCCGCAACGAGTGCCGGGTAGGCCAAGCTTCGATAAGCTCATGCATAGAATAACGTTTTCATTCCAAAAGGGTGTCGCATCGCTAAAAATAATACCAGGGAAAGGGACACCGTAAGCATTATCAAGCAGTAAAGGAATATTGTGCTGTTTAGCGAGTTGATCTAAGTGTTCAACCTCTTCATCTGTGATGACATTACCTGTTGGATTCGTTGGGCGAGAGACGCAAATAACGCCAATATCATCAGTAACTTCTAATGTATTAAAATCGACGCGATATTTAAATTGGCCATTAGGTAAAAATTCAATTTGCGGCTTGTTAGCGACAAAAAGGTCGCCATCTAGCCCTGAGTCAGCGTAGCCAACATATTCAGGGGCTAGAGGAAATAGAACTTTACGGGTGATACCATCTTCAAAGCGACCAGCAAGCAAGTTAAATAGATAGAAAAACGCACTTTGGCTACCGTTGGTTAGTGCGATATTTTTCGCACTGATATTCCAGCCTAGTTTTGCGTTTAGAGTTGCCGCTAGCGCTTTCAACATGGCATCTTTGCCCTGTGGACCATCATAGTTACATAGAGTGTCTGTTAATTGACCATTTTCACACATCTCAGCTAACAAAGTTTGGAAGTATTTATCCATTTCAGGAATGTGAGCAGGATTACCACCACCAAGCATAATAGCGCCAGGAGTTCTTATGCCTTCATTCAAGTCTTTCATCAACAGTGAAATCCCTGAATTTTTAGCGAATTTATTACCAAATTTAGAAAATATCATTTCATTTATTCACATATGTTTATTAGATTGTTAATGGAATTTTAAACATACCCTGCCGGGCACCAGAGTTCAATAGCTCATTTATGTGCCTATATGAAACAAATGACCAATTAATCTTTATGAATTGGTTTTTTGGATTGATATTTTAATTAATAGTAGAGTGTTTCTCTTATTATGAGTATTGGTTCATCCATAAATACTGATTTATTTAAATTGACAACAATTAACCAAATGGTCATTTATCAGACCAGTTGCCTGCATAAATGCGTAACAAGTGATTGATCCTACAAATTTGAAACCCCGTTTTTTGAGTGCTTTAGATAAGTCTTTAGAAAGATCTGTTTCAGCCGGAATTTGAGAAGATTCTGTCCAATTGTTAATGATGGGTTGATGATTAACGAAACTCCAGATAAAAGTTGCGAAGTCTTCACCATTTTCAGCCATGTTTAGATAAGCTTTAGCATTTGCGATGATTGCATTAATTTTTGGTCTGTGTCGAATGATCCGTGGGTCTTGCATCAGGCGTTCAACATCGGCTTCATCCATAGTTGAAATACGTTCAGGATCAAAGTGATAAAATAGCTCACGATAGCCTTGGCGTTTTTTTAAAATTGTGTACCAAGATAACCCCGCTTGTTGGCCTTCTAAGCAGATCATTTCAAATAAATGTTGGTTATCTCTATTGGGCTTTCCCCATTCTTTATCATGATAGGCGATATAATCAGGGTCTTGGTTTACCCATTGGCAGCGAGTGAGTGACGTATCCATTTTTCATCCTTTTTTTTATCTGATATGTTTGCTTCAATATTTAGAATATTTATACTGTATAAATAACCAGTTTAAAAGAGAGAATAGAATTTTTTTTTATTTTTAGAATAAATACAGACAGATTGGGTGCTGTATATCTAGCGGTCAAAGGGTATACTGGCGTACTTCCTATAATTTAACGTATCGCGTGCGGATCTAACATGCAAAAGTTTGATACCAAAACCTTCCAAGGTCTTATCCTGACATTACAGGACTATTGGGCGCGTCAAGGCTGTACCATTGTTCAACCACTGGACATGGAAGTCGGCGCAGGCACTTCTCACCCAATGACATGTTTACGTGCACTAGGCCCTGAGCCTATTGCTGCGGCTTATGTTCAGCCTTCTCGCCGACCTACTGATGGTCGCTACGGTGAAAATCCAAATCGCCTACAGCATTATTATCAATTTCAGGTGATCATCAAGCCATCTCCAGACAACATCCAAGAGCTCTATCTTGGTTCCTTAAAAGAGCTCGGTGTTGACCCAACCGTACATGATATCCGTTTTGTTGAGGATAACTGGGAAAATCCAACGCTAGGTGCTTGGGGATTGGGTTGGGAAGTGTGGCTAAATGGTATGGAAGTCACTCAATTTACGTATTTCCAACAGGTCGGTGGCCTTGAATGTAAGCCTGTCACGGGCGAAATCACTTATGGTCTTGAGCGTTTGGCGATGTATATCCAAGGCGTTGACAGTGTATATGACCTTGTTTGGTGCGATGGCCCATTGGGTAAAACAACGTATGGTGATATCTATCATCAAAACGAAGTTGAGCAATCCACCTATAACTTTGAATATGCTAATGTAGATTTCTTATTTACATGTTTTGATGAGTATGAAAAAGAAGCGCAATATCTGCTGGCCTTGGAGCCGCCTTTGCCACTTCCTGCCTATGAACGCATATTGAAAGCCGCTCATACTTTTAACTTACTGGATGCCCGTAAGGCTATTTCAGTCACAGAACGCCAGCGCTATATTTTACGCATTCGTACCCTCACAAAAGGGGTTGCTGAAGCTTATTATGCTTCTCGCGAAGCGCTTGGATTCCCTATGTGTCATAAGAATTAAGAGGCTGTCATGACTCAACAGACTTTCCTTGTGGAAATCGGCACAGAAGAGTTACCGCCGAAGGCTCTTCGTTCATTAGCCGAATCATTTGCCGTAAATTTTACATCTGAACTTGATAGCGCTGATATTGCCCATGGTTCAGTCAGCTGGTTTGCCGCTCCTCGCCGTTTAGCATTAAAAGTGGCTGATTTAGCATCTTCTCAACCGGATCGCGAAGTTGAAAAACGCGGACCTGCAATTTCGCAGGCTTTTGGGGCTGATGGTCAACCGACTAAAGCTGCTGAAGGCTGGGCGCGTGGTTGTGGAATTACGGTTGATCAAGCAGAACGTTTGACGACAGATAAAGGCGAATGGTTACTTTATCGTGCTCAAATGAAAGGCCAATCAGTCAGTGAATTATTGATTGATATGGTGAGCCGCTCTCTTGCGAAGCTGCCTATTCCAAAATTAATGCGTTGGGGAGATAAAGAAACCCAATTCGTGCGCCCTGTTCATACGGTCACGTTGCTTCTTGGTAGTGATGTCGTTGAAGGCGAAATTCTTGGTATTAAGAGCGGCCGTACAATCCGCGGTCACCGTTTTATGGGTGAAGCTGAATTTACTATTGATAACGCTGAGCAATACCCAACGATACTGCGTGAGCGCGGTAAAGTCATTGCTGACTATGAAGAACGTAAAGCAATTATTAAAGCAGGTGCCGAAAAAGCGGCTGCAGCATTAGGTGGTAAAGCAGATTTAACAAGTAGTCTGCTTGAAGAAGTGGCTTCATTAGTTGAATGGCCTGTTGTATTAACCGCTAAATTTGAAGAGAAATTTTTAGAAGTTCCTTCAGAAGCCTTAGTTTATACAATGAAAGGCGATCAGAAATATTTCCCTGTTTATGATAATGCAGGCAAATTAATGCCTAACTTTATCTTTGTGACTAATATTGAATCTTCTGATCCTCAGCAAATTATTTCGGGGAATGAAAAAGTTGTGCGTCCGCGTTTAGCAGATGCTGAGTTTTTCTTTAAGTCCGATCGTAAACACCGCTTAGAAGATAATTTACCGCGCTTAGAAACTGTTTTATTCCAAAAACAACTAGGTACGCTGCGTGATAAAACTAATCGTTTAGAAGCATTAGCAGGCTGGATTGCAGGCAAAATAGGTGCAGATGTTAATCATGCTACTCGTGCGGGTTTATTAGCTAAATGTGACTTGATGACTAATATGGTTTTTGAGTTTACTGATACTCAAGGTGTTATGGGGATGCATTATGCGCGCCATGACGGTGAGTCAGAAGATGTTGCATTAGCGCTAAAAGAACAATACCAACCGCGTTTTGCTGGTGATGAACTGCCTTCTACTGATGTATCTGCGGCTCTTGCGCTCGCTGAAAAAATGGATACGCTTGCCGGTATTTTCGGTATTGGTCAGCACCCTAAAGGGGATAAAGACCCGTTTGCTTTGCGTCGAGCTGCACTGGGTGTTCTGCGTATTATCGTTGAAAAAGATTATCAGCTTGATCTTGTTGAAATGACACAAGAAGCTGCTCGTCTGTATGGCGATAAGCTAACCAATGAAAATGTAGTCAACGATGTTGTTGAGTTTATGCTTGGTCGTTTCCGATCTTGGTACCAAGAGCTTGGCTTTAGTATCGATACTATTCAAGCGGTATTGGCTCGCCGTCCAACACAACCAGCCGATTTTGATGCTCGAGTTAAGGCTGTGTCTCACTTCCGTTCTTTAGATGAAGCACAAGCATTAGCGGCCGCTAACAAGCGTGTATCTAATATTCTTAGCAAGTCTGATGAAAAATTAGGTGATAGCGTTTTAGCATCTGTTCTTAAAATGCCAGAAGAAGTTAAGCTTGCGACTCATGTAGTGGTATTACAAGAAAAACTAGCTCCAATGTTTGCTGATAGAAATTATCAAGAAGCATTGTCTGAGTTGGCTTCTTTACGTGATGTTGTTGATGAGTTTTTTGCAAGTGTGATGGTTATGGATGAGGATCAAGCGGTACGTATTAACCGCTTAACATTGCTGAGCCAACTGCGAGAACTATTCTTAAAAGTTGCGGACATCTCTTTATTGCAATAATTAACTATTTGATTCTTTTTTAAGTGCAAATAGGATTATTTAAAATAAGCGCTAAACAATTGTTAGCGCTTATTTTTTTGCCAAAATAGACGAATTTGCTAAGAAACCTTACCGTTTTGATGGTTTTATCAGCAGACGAACTGAATTAGATAAAAATGGGTTGACGAACTCAGCGCTCGGCAGTATTATTCACACCGTTTTCGGCGAGTAGCGCAGCTTGGTAGCGCAACTGGTTTGGGACCAGTGGGTCGGAGGTTCGAATCCTCTCTCGCCGACCAAATTCCTAAGCCCACCTCATTGAGGTGGGTTTTTTCGTTTTAGCCTTTCTAACTTTGTTCTATTCCTCCTTCTCATTTTTCAGAGTAAGTTTCCTTGCACATAATAGCTGTGATCTGTTGAGATAACGGTTTGTGGCGTTAATGTCATTAATCGTATTGCATGGTCTTTTTGCTGTTATAAATTCTTATTTTTCTTTGAGTTTATACCAAAGCAAATTAAAGGATTTTCATTACAAGGACTCGTTAATGAAACCAAAATACAGTGTAGGATTTGCACTTTCTCTTATGTTGTTTCTTGGGCTATTTTTGTCCATAACACCTATAGTCCAAGCTCATAGTGATAGCTATGCATCAAAGCTTCCTTCCTCATTGAATCCATCCGATGTACAGCCCTGCATTACTGTTAGGCAGGTTCATATAGAAGGTGTTGCCCTGTTTAACCTTATAGAGCCAAAGCGTATAAATGAATGGAAACGGTTAATTGAAGGTAAATGTGTGAATGACAGTGCTCTGATAGATTACGCGGAGTTGATCACTTCAGAGCTAGAACAGGCCGGTTATGCTACATCTTATTTATTTTATCCTGAACAGAGCTTTTCATTCGGGGTATTAAAAGCCACGTTAGTGGCAGGGAGAGTTGCAAATATTACTTATCAAGATACCGCTCATGGTGATAGGTCATTATCAAATGCTTTTCCCGTTACGAATGGTCAAGTATTTAACTTAAGGCTTGTAGAGCAAGGATTGTACAATTTACAAAATACGTCTCTTATTCCTTATAATATTTATTTAGTACCAGACGATAATGAAACTCAGTTAATTGTTGAACGCACTAAAGAAAGGGCATTTAAAGGTTTGTTTTCTATTGAGTCATTGAAATTAGATGGTTCATTGAATAACTCAGTTGATAACATTTTCATGTTGGCAAATCCATTGTTGTTAAATGATTTTTTTTATACGGATATTAGCCATGATTTTACTAAAGAGACAAATAATAAAGGGATAAATAGTAACGCAATATCAGTTGGATTTTTTTATTCATTACCGTACCAATATTGGTTGTTTTCCACTTATGGTGGTTATCAAGAAAGCCAAAGTAAAGATTCAATCGATGAAACTGTGTTATTGCTGGAGCAACGTAGCCGCATATTATCGTTGGATGCGAAATATATAATACGACGAATGCAGAACTCTCTGACAACATTGAGTTTTGGTTCTCAGGTACAGACATTAGATACTTTTTTATCTCATCAACGTTTAAAGACACAAGGACGTCTGGCAAGTTACGTCATGTTAGGGTTGGAGCATCAAATTGATTTCTCTCAAGGTCATCTTACATTGTCGTTAAATTATAAACAGGGTACGGATTGGTTTGGTGCTAATGCACACCAAATTACGGGGTTAGATAAGCCTCAAATATATCAGCTTTCTATTGCTGCTCAACGTTCGATAGTATGGTTAAAACAGCCTATTTATCATCAATATGAAATGGATATTCAATTAAGTCGTTCAAAGCTTGATAATTTATTGGAGCAAGGGGTTTTGATTGGAAAATTGGGTCTGAGTGGTTTCGGCAATTCAGATGATGATTTTAATATGGGGGATAACAATTTAACACTAAAGAATGAATTGGGATGGATGACACCTTGGAAAGGCACCCAGCTTTATACATCCTTAGATTTGGGTACAACTTCAAATGATAGAGCGGGATTTTGGCATGAGAATTTATTGCTTGGGGTTAGAGCCGGCACTCGGGGATGGCTAGGGTCTGTTGCTTACCATTTCTTTGTCGAAGCGCCAGTCTGGAAAACTGAGAGTATGATAAAAAACCAATTTGGTGGAGGTGTAGAATTGAGTTTTGGCTATTAATCGATAGTGTTTTATACACTCTGTCGTCACTACATCATCATTAAGATTATGCTAAGTAAGCAGGTTCTCATTTATAAACTTTTAGGCTGTAAGATAAATCAATAGAAATGACGCTATTTATGAAGCTATCGACTGGTTGAATTTTTGTTGACTATTAGCATCAATATCATTTCTATGTGAATAAAAAACAAACTAAATACTAACATAGGAAAATAGTTTCAATATAGTTTCGCTTCAGAATTTTATATTGTAGCTATTTGGATAAAACGCTATTTTCGTTCAGTAATTCAGCACTTAATCACAAATATAAAAATAAATCACCTCACTATAAAATACTAATCATTACACATTTTATGGGTATAACCTCTGCTTATCAACATTAATAGTGATATATTAACCTAAATTATGATGGTAATTGTTTCTAATATGTTGCAAAAAACATGTTGAGGTAGTGTGTGATGCTATTGACGAAGTGGATGACAGTTGATTAATTGCACAATGAATAACAAAAAATACAGATGTTATATCTGTCACTTGGATGATGGATGTAAACATCAAGCAAAAACAACATGAACACCACAGGAGCATATAGATGACGCGCTCTCTTAAAAAGACAGGTCTATTAACCGTTAGTTTAACGCTTGCTGCGTTGGCGGTTTCTGCATCAGTACAAGCTAAAACATTAGTTTATTGTTCAGAAGGTTCTCCAGAAGGTTTTAATCCACAATTATTTACCTCTGGTACAACTTATGATGCAAGTTCAATTCCATTATATAACCGCTTAGTTGAATTTAAATTAGGAACGACGGAAATTGAACCTGGTTTAGCTGAAAGCTGGGATGTGAGTGAAGATGGTAAAGTTTATACTTTCCATCTACGTAAAGGGGTTAAATGGCACTCGAATAAAGAGTTCAAACCAAGTCGTGACTTGAATGCTGATGATATAATCTACACATTCATGCGTCAGAAAGATCCAAACCACCCGTACCACAAAGTTTCAGGCGGAAGCTATGAGTATTTTATGGGTATGGATATGGATAAAATCATTGATAAGATTGATAAAGTTGATGATAACACTGTACGTATTACTCTGACTCGCCCTGAATCACCATTCTTAGCCGATATGGCAATGGATTTCGCCTCCATCCTTTCTGCTGAATACGCTGACCAAATGTTGAAAGCCGGAACTCCTGAAAAAGTTGACCTTAACCCAATTGGGACGGGGCCTTTTGAACTACAACAGTATCAAAAAGACTCGCGTATTCTTTATAAAGCAAACAAAGAATATTGGGGAACTAAACCTAAACTTGATCGTTTAGTATTCTCAATTACACCTGATGCTTCGGTTCGTTACGCAAAATTGCAGAAAAATGAGTGCCAAGTTATGCCATATCCAAATCCGGCAGACTTGGAGCGTATGAGAAAAGATAAAGATATTACTTTGTTGGAACAGCCTGGTTTGAACGTGGGTTATCTCTCTTATAACGTTGAGAAGAAACCGCTGGATAATCAAAAAGTTCGCCAAGCATTGTCTATGGCGGTGAATAAAGACGCCATTATTGATGCGGTTTATCAAGGTGCTGGTCAAAAAGCGAAAAATCTAATTCCACCAACTATGTGGGGTTACAACGACGCAGTTAAGGATTATGAATATAATCCTGAAAAAGCAAAAGCATTACTGGCAGAAGCAGGCTTCCCAGAAGGTTTTGAGATTGATTTATGGGCAATGCCAGTACAACGCCCATATAACCCAAATGCGCGCAGAATGGCTGAAATGATCCAAGCTGACTGGGCGAAAATTGGTGTTAAATCAAAAGTCGTGAGTTATGAGTGGGGTGAATACCTCAAGCGTGCGAAAGATGGTGAACCACAAACCGTTATGATGGGCTGGACGGGTGATAATGGTGATCCTGATAATTTCTTCGCTACCTTATTTAGTTGCGCCGCTAAGAAACAAGGTTCTAACTATTCGAAATGGTGTAATCAAAGTTTTGAAAACTTGATTCAACCTGCACGTATGACCGCAGACCATGATAAACGTGTTGAACTGTACAAGCAGGCTCAAGTGGTTATGAATGAGCAAGCGCCAGCGCTGATCATTGCGCACTCAACCGTATTTGAACCAGTGCGTAAAGAAGTGAAAGGCTATGTGGTTGATCCACTGGGTAAACATCACTTTGAAAACGTAGATATCGAGAAATAATCGTTTCTAATCTGTATCTGCCCTTCACTGCGATCTCGTGGCGAAGGGCGTTTTCTTCTTTAATGTTTAGAAAATCTAGAATATTTAGCAAAATCTAAATATTAGAAGAAACAGGAAGGTTCAGTTATTTGTGAGCACTCAGAGCATTTTTTCTGAGTAGCCAAACGGACTAAGAGCCGTCAACGGCATTATTAAAGAGATTCAGGATATGTTGCAATTTATCCTTCGACGCTTGGGGCTCGTGATCCCCACGTTTATCGGTATTACATTATTGACGTTTGCTTTTGTCCACATGATCCCGGGCGATCCTGTGATGATAATGGCAGGTGAAAGGGGGCTATCCCCTGAAAGACACGCCTATCTAATGGCTGAGCTAGGGCTTGATCAACCACTATGGCAGCAATATCTCCATTATATTAATGGGATATTTCATGGTGATTTAGGTATTTCCTTGAAAAGCCGCATTGGTGTTTGGGAAGAATTTTTACCCCGCTTTCTTGCCACTATGGAATTAGCCACCTGCGCAATGATTTTTGCTGTATCGGTAGGGATCCCTGTCGGGGTACTGGCGGCAGTAAAACGTGGTTCTATTTTTGATCATACCGCGATTGGCATTTCCTTAACGGGCTATTCAATGCCGATTTTCTGGTGGGGGATTATGCTTATCATGTTGGTATCGGTACAGCTAGACCTCACGCCAGTGGCGGGAAGGGTTAGTGATACTGTTTTCCTCGATGATTCACATCCACTCACTGGCTTTATGTTAATTGATACCCTAATTTGGGGGGAAGATGGCGACTTCGTGGATGCGGTTATGCATCTGATCTTGCCTGCGATTGTGCTTGGGACAATACCGTTAGCTGTCATTGTGCGTATGACTCGTTCAGCTATGTTGGAAGTGTTGGGAGAGGATTATATTCGCACCGCGAGAGCGAAAGGCGTTAGTCGTGCCCGAGTCATTTTAATTCATGCACTACGCAATGCATTATTGCCTGTCGTTACGGTTATTGGATTGCAGGTTGGCGTGATGCTTGCCGGCGCTATCTTAACTGAGACAATTTTTTCATGGCCAGGACTTGGGCGCTGGTTGATAGAAGGGTTAC
This sequence comes from Providencia sp., assembly GCF_003533305.1. Lineage (GTDB taxonomy): Bacteria > Pseudomonadota > Gammaproteobacteria > Enterobacterales > Enterobacteriaceae > Providencia. The sequence continues at coordinate 195,213 of NZ_DOEH01000018.1, forward strand.
AGCGACGTGATTATCCTGTTGTTCAGGGCGGTGTTTTACTTGTCGCGACACTGATTATTCTTGTTAACTTAGTGGTTGATGTACTGTATGGCATCGTCAACCCACGTATTCGTCATAAAAAATAAGGAGCGCTAAAATGTCTCAATCTACCGAGCCTACTGTTGTCAGCGCCCCACAGCCGATGACGCCATTACATGAATTTTGGCATTATTTTAAACGTAACAAAGGTGCCGTTGTTGGGATGTTTTACATCATCCTAATGGTACTGATTGCCATTTTTGCTGGAGTTTTGGCTCCTCATGCACCAGATGAGCAATTCCGTGATTTTTTACTGACTCCTCCGGTTTGGCAAGATGGTGGGAGCTGGCAATTTATTTTAGGTACTGATGATATTGGCCGCGATATGTTGTCACGCTTAATGTATGGTGCGCGATTATCACTCTTAGTGGGCTGTTTAGTTGTGGTTCTCTCATTAATTATGGGAGTTACTTTCGGTGTTATAGCGGGTTATTTTGGCGGCGTTGTTGATGCTATCATCATGCGTATTGTTGATATCATGCTAGCACTACCGAGTTTATTGCTCGCATTGGTGCTGGTGGCTATTTTTGGTCCCTCAATCGTTAACGCCTCCATTGCACTGACATTTGTCGCATTGCCCCATTATATTCGCTTGACCCGTGCTGCCGTTTTGGTGGAGGTCACCCGCGACTATGTCACGGCTTCCCGTGTAGCAGGAGCAAGCGCTACGCGTCAAATGTTCATCAATATTTTACCTAACTGTCTTGCACCATTAATTGTTCAAGCATCATTAGGTTTTTCAAATGCCATTTTAGATATGGCTGCTTTGGGTTTCTTGGGTATGGGCGCACAGCCACCAACTCCTGAATGGGGAACGATGCTCTCTGATGTATTGCAATTCGCACAGAGCGCTTGGTGGGTAGTGACATTCCCAGGAGTAGCAATTTTATTGACTGTATTAGCGTTTAACCTGATGGGTGATGGTTTACGCGATGCATTTGATCCAAAACTCAAGCAGTGATGAGGTAATCTAATGGCATTGTTAAATGTAGAACAACTCTCAGTACATTTCGGTGATGAAGGTTCAGCGTTTCGCGCCGTTGATCGCATCAGCTATAGCGTTGAAAAAGGACAAGTTGTTGGTATTGTTGGCGAGTCAGGTTCAGGTAAATCGGTTAGCTCTCTTGCGATTATGGGCCTAATTGATTATCCCGGAAAAGTTATGGCGCAGTCGTTGCAGTTTGATGGGCGTGATTTACTCTCTATTCCTGAAAAAGAACGCAGACAAATTGTTGGTGCGGATGTTGCGATGATTTTCCAAGACCCCATGACTAGTTTGAACCCTTGTTTTACGGTGGGTTATCAAATCATGGAGGCGCTGAAGGTACATCAAGGTGGTAACAAAAGTACACGTAAACAGCGCACTATAGATTTACTTGATATGGTGGGAATTCCTGATCCGCAATCACGTCTTGATGTTTATCCGCATCAATTATCGGGCGGCATGAGCCAACGAGTCATGATTGCAATGGCAATTGCTTGTCGACCAAAATTGTTGATAGCTGATGAACCAACGACTGCGTTAGATGTGACTATTCAGGCTCAAATTATTGAACTCTTGCTTGAACTACAACAGCAAGAAAATATGGCGTTAGTGCTGATTACCCATGACCTCGCATTAGTGTCCGAAGCGGCGCATCATATTATTGTTATGTACGCAGGTCAGGTGGTTGAATCCGCGAAAGCGACTGATATCTTTAAACACCCTCGTCATCCATATACCCAAGCACTTTTACGTGCGTTACCTGAGTTTGCAACGAATAAATCACGACTGGCTTCATTACCAGGCGTCGTTCCCGGTAAATATGATAGGCCATTCGGTTGTTTATTAAATCCTCGTTGCCCTTATGCAACGGATCGTTGTCGCCAAGAAGAGCCGGTGTTACAGACTATCGGTAATCGTCAGGTGAAATGTCATATGCCACTGGATGATCTGGGGAGGCCAACGCTATGAGTGAAAAACAACACACGCCTTTGTTAAAAGCGGTTGATTTAAAAAAATATTATTCAGTCAAAGGGGGCTTGTTTTCAAATGAGAGAACCCTTAAAGCACTGGATGGCGTTTCATTTGAATTAGAAAAAGGTAAAACTTTAGCGGTTGTCGGTGAATCAGGCTGTGGAAAATCAACACTGGGCCGTTTACTGACTATGATTGAAGTTCCGTCTGAAGGTGAGCTCTCTTATCTAGGTCAAAATCTACTGATAAAAGATAAATCTGCGGAAAAGTTACGCCGCCAGAAAATACAAATTGTATTTCAAAATCCTTATGGCTCTTTGAATCCACGGAAAAAAGTGGGCCAAATACTCGAAGAACCTTTGTCGATTAATACAACGTTATCGAAAGAGCAGCGTAAAGATAAAGTTTTATCAATGATGGCGAAAGTCGGGCTTAAGACAGAACATTATAACCGCTATCCACATATGTTTTCGGGAGGACAACGCCAGCGTATTGCAATTGCACGTGGCTTAATGTTAGATCCTGATATTGTGGTCGCAGATGAGCCAGTTTCGGCTTTGGATGTCTCTGTTCGTGCTCAAGTTCTTAATTTAATGATGGATTTGCAACAGGACTTAGGACTTTCATATGTATTTATCTCACATGATTTATCTGTAGTAGAGCATATTGCAGATGATGTGATGGTGATGTATTTAGGTCGTTGTGTGGAAAAAGGGACCAAAGAGCAGATTTTTAATAATCCGCTGCACCCTTATACTCAAGCACTTTTATCGGCAACACCAAGGCTTAACCCTGATCTAAGACGAGAAAGGATCAAGCTGACTGGTGAATTGCCTAGTCCTTTAAACCCGCCACCAGGATGTGCTTTTGCTGCGCGTTGTCGTAGAGCTTTTGCTCAATGTACTCAATTCCAGCCAACTTTAAAGGAATATAATGGGCAATTGATAGCTTGCTTTGCTGTTGATGAAGATGAAAAAGCTGTCGATATTGATGGAAAACACACAGTAGGTGTGGCCTAGAAAGCACAAACGGCAGAAAATTCGATGTTTCTGCCGTTTGTTTATTCGATTTTTGTGATTGTTAGCCATTAATATGTATCTTATCTGAAATATTCAATCTTTCTTTTTAAATTGCTCCTTTGCTTACAAAATCAAGTATACTGGCTGCCGTATTTCGTTTTCTTTAAAAAGATGCTCTTGATTAGAAAGGTTGCGGCCAAATGAACACCCGAGTCCAACGCTCACTAACGTTAAAAAGTATGATCGTATTCTTTGTGATTACGCTACTTTTTCTCGCACTTTTTTTAGCTATTCAATTTAGCTATTTATTAGAACAACGTAAGCAAGACTACTTGAATCAATTAAGTAATACGGTAGTTCAAATTCAGAAACCGTTAACGGATTCGTTACTGAGTTCCGACTTAAATGAAACGAAAAGATTGCTCATCAGTTTGAAAACGTCAGGTATTATGGGTAAAGCGATGATTACGGTTGATAATGCAACTGTAATGAATTTAAGTTTCGCAACCCCTCGGCCTATTCCTGATTGGGCTGTTACATTTCTCAGTCTTCCTGTTGAAATGACCGTACCATTGTATGCATATGGTAATGTAGCACCTCACGCTAAGCCACAAGGGTATTTGACCTTGCAGGTAGATTCAAACCGAGTATATCGATTTGCGCTTAATACACTTGCGTTAATGACAACAACATATTTATTGTTAGTACTGATTATTGCGATTGCAATGACATGGTGTGTAAGTCGAATGATCATCAGGCCGCTACGAAAAATAGCCATTGAGTTACAGACGGGTAATAACGTAAAAAGCTTGGATGTATCTGATTATCATCAAGATGATGAGCTAGGGTTATTAACAAAAGGCTATAACCGTCAAATAAAAAAACAAAATTCAGACTAAGCCATGAACATGCACTAATCTTTATGGTCTAATATCGTTATATACCCATTTTCTTTTTGTCACATGACGTTAATGATACATATAGTTGTTTTATTATAAACATAGAGGCTAGGGACCAACCAAGCTAGTCGCTGAAAATTATTGAACGCTATTGTGACAGTTGTTATCGTTGAAATGTAACTTGAATCGTCTAGGGTATTATTAATAATGGTATTGTCGATAATGGTAAAATCTGATGAAGCCAAGCTATCTCATTTAACCTGATAAATTCGCGTTTTTAGTTAATTTATCCACCACAATTTACGGTTAAATGTAAGAGTAAAAACACATAGGGGTCTACATGCAGGGCTTGAACTTTCGGTATATCATCAGCGTTGTATTATTGTCAGTCACTGGTTTCGCCAGTGCTGAGGCATTACAACCTGATCCAGCATGGCAGCAAGGAAAGCTAGAAAATGGCTTTAGCTGGCAATTATTACAAACACCACAGCGCCCAAATGATCGTGTTCAACTTAGGTTAGCAATCAAAACAGGCTCACTGACTGAAAAAGCCAGTGAAAAGGGTTACAGTTATTTGATCCCTAAAATGGCACTGTATCATCAAACAGATGCATTTCCAGCCGCCGTACTACAAGATTTTTGGCGTCAGGCCGCTGATCCTGATATGCCTATTCCGCCAGCGGTTGTTTCATATGATTACACTATTTATAGTTTAAGTTTACCTAATAACAAACCTGAGTTAGTAAAGCAGGCGCTTAGTTGGCTTGCAACTTCAGTGGCTGGGGCAACTTATACTGAAACCTCGTTACATAATGGTCTAAATATTCCTAATCTTCCTGTTGCGACCTTACCTTTGGATGCGAGTGATCCTGTTTGGCGTGCGCGCTTAAAAGGTTCAGCAATGATGGGATATGATCCGGGCCAAAAAGTAAATGATAATATTGATTTAGCAAGTGTGAATTCATTTTACAAGAAATGGTATACACCAGATGTGATGACATTATATGTCGCAGGCCATGTTGATTCACGTATGTTATCAGACAGTATTTCACAGACCTTTTCTTCTCTAGAAGGTCGGCGTTCAGAGCCTGTTTCTGTTGCTGTGCTCTCTGCGGTTAAGCCTCAATCAATCGATATGCTACAAGATAGACAAACTAAAGATACGCTTTCATTGATTTGGGATATTGATTGGTTGCCAATCAATGATTCCTCAGTGCTATTGCGTTATTGGGGTAGTGATCTCGCTCGTGAGGCGGTATACCGCTCATTGCAAAAAACGTTTAACCAAAAATTTAGTCAAGATGAAGTCGTACCGGGGCTAGATTGCAGGGTGCAATACCAAAAAGCCAGTTGTACGCTTACTATAACAGCGCCACCAGAAAAAATGGCTGCGGTTACGGACGTGGTCTTGAATGAATTAGTCACTATCAATCAAAATGGCATCGCACCTGAACTGTTTGATGAGATGATCAAAGAAAAACAAGTTCAGTTATCACAACTGTTTGCCGCTTATGCACGTACTAGCACGGATGTGTTGATCAGCCAGCGTTTAATTTCCCAGCAAAATGGGGTGGTTGATATTGCACCAGAACAGTATCAAAGTTTAAGACAAGTATTTTTGGCATCGCAGAACCTTGAACAGGTCAATATGGATGTTCGACGGCTATTGTCTCAGGAAGCGGCTTTTGTGTTGGCGCAGCCTAAAGAAAAACAGACCATGGATGCAGAACAAATTCGTCAAAAATTTAGCAAAGCATTGTGGCCGCAGTCACAGCCAATTTCCCCTACTGAGGGTGACGTTGTGACTCAAGAACAAGCAATTCAGTTAGCGCCTGCGGCACCAACGACTAAATAATAAATTACTTAATAATCAGTAATAGTAATTGAATGAAAAATAGCCTCTAAAATTTTAGAGGCTATTTTTTTATCTTCTAGTCAGTAACGACTCAATTGTTTTAATCAGCACATCTCTAGATTCTCTGTTATCAACGAATCCAGCAGCACTGATTTTGGCTTCTGGCGCGTAGTAAGCAACGGACCCCCAAAAACCGAGGTGTGAATAAAGGGTAATGCCATTAACGACACTAGCCATGATCCCTAAACGATATTCGTCTGCTCCTTGATGATTACCAATACTTAACATGGTCTCTAGTGTCTCAGATGAGGTGAAAATAGCCCCATTGAATAATGCTTCAAAAAAGAGTGCCATTTGCTTTGAAGACATGATTAAACCACCACCACCATAAGCATCCATTGATGCATGAATATCTGTACCATCCAGTTTACCAAGATATTGCCGTGCACGAGGTTCCTGGTGGGTTGGCTGCTCTAAATATTCCCAATAGGCGCTGTCGAGTCCAATTTTATCGAAACTCAATAATTCTCTAACGGCTAAGCCGAGCGATTGCCCAGTGACCCTTTCAATAATATCTCCAAGTAAGATATAGCCAGTATCAGAATAAATAAACGATTCTGATGGTGCGATAAAAGGCACCTGTTTATTGGCATATAACTCGATTTGTTCTAAACGGCTCCATTCATGATCAGGATGTTTGAGAACCTTAGAGAGATAATCCGCATCTGCGTGGTCAAGTAAGCCACTGCTGTGATTCAATAAATGTCGAATGGTAATGCGATCAGTATCATAAGGAGGGCTGAGAAGTTCATTATATCTAGGGGTGATGTAATGAGAGATCGCACCGTCGATGGAGAGTTTTTGCATTTCGGCTAGCCTTAGAATGGCTGCCGCGGTGAATGTTTTGGTATTGCTTGCAATTCTCAGAGGGGTATCTACGGTTAAAAGCGCGCCATCAAGGTCGCTTCCTCGCGCACAAAAAGTTTCTATGCTGTTTTTTGTTTGGTTGTGAGAGTATAGGGCGACGCCACAAGATAAACTTTCAAGAGATAGCATTGTTATCATTTTATTTATTCCAAATTTTTCATACTTTGTCGTTATAGTGATCGCTTCATATTCACTTATAATATACTTGAATAATTAGTTAATCATATAGTCAAAAAGGCTCTTCTTCTTTATGAAAGTTATTTGAAAAATTAAAATTTCATATCAACTACTTGGGTAATAGAAACCTAATGATAAGGGGGTTATGTGGTTGGCTATAATTTTAAGTTTGTTATTTATCATTATATTCAGATTCAATTTTTACGTTGATTAAAATTATTATATCTTTCGGTGTTAATTTAATAAGCTACAAAAATTAATTGAAATGATATATAACTGAATGAGTTTTAGCTATATATCATTTCGAATGTAATGATAATGGATTTTTAGATTATTTATTAATTTTTTCAGTTTTTCTGAAATATATTTTTAGTTGGTTTTAACTATTTTTTAGTTTTCAATGTTTATTGGCTGATTTTAAATATGCAATTTTCAGGTGATGTATTCTCACATACATTATAGATTAGCCCAAAATTGCCACTCTCTTTTGTCCAACCGTTTCCTTCGGTTTTTATTGTGAACTCTTTTTCATTTTTAGGGGTGAATCGCATATCTAGGGTTTTATTTGTATTAATATTATAAGTACAGTATTGGAACTTTAAAGGTGTTGATTCACTTTCCTGAATAGCAATGCTCATTTTAAATGATTGTACTGGGTTTTTTTCACCAATAATTCCTTGTAAAACACCTGACCATTTACCATTTTCCCCATCGGCACTGAAAACACCACTGCCAGTTTCATTAATTTCATGAAGTTTTGGGCAATGTTCTGTTGCTTGAGCTACTGAAATAAAACCTATAGATGTCATTATTGCTAAAATTGAAATTATTTTTTTCATATTAAATTCTCCTTTTTAAATGAGCTTGTTTTATACATAAAAAAATATATCAATACAAGTGTAGATGAAATGAATGAATTTTAACTTCAGATTTATTTTTAATATGATAATTTGTGTTTTAATGTTTGCGGCGTTGTTTTTAATTAATTTTTTTTAATATATTTAAATTTTCAGATATAGTCATGATAATTTAGTTATTATTACGCAATCGTTGTGCTAGTCTTGTTATTCGACTACTAATTGTACTTTGTCGCCGTAGGACATAATATAAAGGTAATAAATAAAATGAAAAAAACAAATATATTTTTATCTCACTTAGGTTTACGGTACCCAATTATTCAGGCACCTATGGCAGGGGTATCCACAGCAAAGTTAGCCGCAGCAGTCTGTGAAGCGGGTGGGTTAGGTTCGCTTGGATTAGGAGCAAGTTCTGTTGAACAAGCACGGCAACTGATTGCTGAAACCCAAACACTGACAAATAAACCGTTCAATGTGAATTTATTTTGTCACCAACACCCGCAACGCAATCATGAAAATGAACAGGCCTGGATTGACTATCTGCGCCCCCAATTTTCTGAATTTAAGATAACGCCTCCAAAGAAACTTAATGAAGTTTATCAGACATTCATTGATAACATTGAAATGCTTGAATTATTACTTGAAATGAAACCTGCGGTAGTGAGTTTTCATTTCAATATACCATCAGCGGAAGTTATTCGTCAGTTTAAACAACAGGGTATTTATACCATGGCAACGGCGACTAATTTACAAGAGGCGCGGTTGATTGAATCAAGTGGAATTGAGGCAATTATTGCACAAGGTATTGAGGCTGGGGGTCATCGGGGAATGTTTGATGTTCAAGCGAAGGATGAAAGCCTGACAACTAATACGCTTGTTTCTTTACTCCACCGACATACAACGTTACCGATTATTGCGGCGGGCGGTATCATGGATGGTGATGATATCAAACTTGCATTGCAAAATGGTGCAATGGCAGCTCAGCTTGGTACGGCATTTATTTTATGTCCTGAATCTGCGGCAAATGCACATTATCGCGCTAAACTTAAAAGCCAAACAACTGACAATACCGTATTAACTACAGCGATCTCTGGTCGTCCCGCAAGGGGTGTTATCAATCAGTTTATTCGGATTGGACATGAATATGGTGCTAATAAATTACCGGATTATCCCATTGCTTACGATGTAGGCAAGCAACTCAACGCAGCAGCAATGCAATTAGGTAGTGATGAATTTGCTGCTCATTGGGCAGGGCAGAGCGTTGCAAGAGCGAGAGAAATGTCAGCAAAGGAATTAGTGGAAACATTGGTGCAGGAAATGGGGCGAATATAGCTAGAGGTGATTTTTTGGGGATAACCAATAAATTATCCCCAATTAAAATTATGGCGTGAGAATGTCGTCTTGTGAATCTTTAGACTCGTCAGTGGCTATCCAGGCGGCGCAAAATAGTGTCAGTCTTGCAAAGAAGTAGAAGAACGCCATTAAACCAATGACAGAACCGAAAGCCGCGCCAGAAGGCGACGATGCTAAACTCGGTAAAATCCACGTCATAACTGATTTGATAATTTCAAAGCCAATAGCGGCGAGCAAGGTGCCTTTGAGTAATGAATTACGGCGATGCTGCATGCGTGGTAGTATCCAAAAAATCCATAGGAACAATAGAAAATTAGCAGCAATAGAAATTGTTAAGCCGATTAATGTCCAAACAGGTTTCAGCCATTCGATACCGCCTAACCCAATGATATTGACAATGGTTGCTTGTGCGGAGCCTGCAACGGAGGTCAATGTGATTGTTACAACTAAGGCGATGAGTAGGCCGATTAATGCAAAGAAATCACGAATATAGCGGAAAATAAAGTTTTCTTGTTCATCTTCATTACGTTCCCAAACGGGGCGTGACTGCGCCAAAATAGCCAAACGTAAGTTATTTACCCAATTTACCCCAGAGTAAACCGCTAATACTAAACCGGTTAATCCAACAGTTGTTCGTTGGCGGATTGCGGTATCAATCGTTCTTTCTAAAGTATTAGCAAGGGTTGGATCAGTAATATTGGCAGAAATACCTCGAATGAGTTTTTCAAGTAATTCAGGATTGCTAGCTAAAACGAAACCTGCGGCTGCAAAGGAAAACATTAAAACGGGAATGAGCGAAAGAAAGGAGAAATAAGTAATGGCGGCACCAAACTGATTACCCATACGATCAGTAAAACGTTGTGCGGTACGGATCAGATGTGCAATGAAGGGGATAGCACAGACAAAATTAACAACCCGCATAGAGAAAGTCAGCGCTTTTTTACTGCCATCAATACTTTTATTGAGCGTTTTTTTCAGTTTGTTGGTGTCTTTTTGTTGTTCATCCTGCATATTCGACATTCATTCCCCTTTTTACTGTCGATTAAAATTTACTAACTGTTACCTAACGATAATCTAACTATAGCCTAAAATTAGCCATAACTTTACCTTAATGCCTATATTCAGATGAAAAATAGGCATATTTAAGGTGATAATAACTCATTAATTAATCAGAAAAAATAGTTGCTATTCAAGGCTAAAGTGCATCTTTATGTGCTTTAAGTTCAGCTTGTGCTTCTTTCAGTTCGTCTTGAGCTTCAGTGAGTTTAGCTTCACGTTTTGCAATTTTTTTACGGTCATCCCCTTTTTGTTTTTCTTCAAGCAATTCAGCTTCACGCTCTTTTACTTTTTCTGTTTTTTCTGCCACGTCTTTTTGGCTATCACGGTACAGGGATTCAGGTGTACAATAGCTATTCACGTTATCAAGAGCTCGCTCTAACCCATTCACGCGATTGTGATTACCGTGAGTTTTTGCATATTCTAATTGCTGTTCGATTTTTTGCTTTTTAATGTCACAGCCATTTTGTGGCTGGGCTGCGAATGTAGATGTACTGGCTAAACAAAAAATTGAAGCGGCACTCATGATGATAAGTTTTTTCATTATTCACCTCGGGTTATCTTGAAATTTGTATTTAGGATAGCGTTTTATCGTATTTAGATCATGTGAATTTTGTAATTATCCTATCGATGACAATACTACCTAAATTTAGCTATAATGACGCTAAAGTATTAATCCGGTCTATTTTTCACTCAAAGACTATCTTTAAAGAATCCATTTAATAGTGGTTAGTTTCTAGCGCTACTGTTGAATTTCCTCAGGAAATAAACGTTACATGTTAAGTTATCGTCATAGCTTTCACGCAGGCAACCATGCAGATGTACTAAAACACACAGTACAAAGCTTGATCATCGAATCTCTGAAAGAGAAAGAAAAACCATTTCTGTATTTGGATACGCACGCAGGGGCGGGTCGTTATCAGTTAACTAGTGAACATGCAGAAAAAACAGGTGAGTATCTACAAGGAATTGCACGTATTTGGGCGCAACCAGATCTACCCGAGGAATTGCTGCCTTATATGAGAATTGTTCGTCATTTAAATGAGAATGGAAAGCTGCGTTATTATCCGGGTTCCCCATTACTGGCGAAACACCTACTACGTGAAGAAGATCAATTGATACTGACGGAGTTACATTCAAGTGATTATCCGTTATTGCGTGCCGAGTTTTCACGCGATGATCGTGCTACTGTTTCTCGTGGTGATGGTTATCAGCAATTAAAATCTAAATTACCGCCATATAGCCGCCGTGGCTTTATGTTGATGGATCCGCCTTATGAAATGAAATCTGATTATGAGGCTGTCGTTAAAGGGGTAGTTGAAGGCTATAAACGCTTTGCAACCGGTACCTATGCAATTTGGTATCCTGTTGTATTACGTCAACAAATTAAGCGTATGATTAATCAATTAGAAGCGACGGGTATTCGTAGAATTCTACAAATTGAACTGGCTGTGCGTCCTGATAGTGATCAACGAGGTATGACGGCATCAGGTATGATTGTCATTAATCCACCGTGGAAGCTTGAGCAGCAGATGAAAAATGTGTTGCCGTGGTTGCATAAAACCTTAGTGCCAGAAGGAATAGGGCATACTTTGGTTGATTGGATAGTACCTGAATAACTAACTCGATAGGTCAAGGCTATTGTATTAACAGGCAATACCTATCTTAAATGGCTATTTTTATCGCGACAACAAATAGCATAATAAGAGAAGATTAACCAATTAATCATTCTAAAAATGGGAATAACCAAGTTATGAGCAAACATTACGATTATATTGCAATTGGTGGTGGTAGTGGCGGTATTGCTTCTATGAACCGTGCAGCTATGTATGGTCAAAAGTGTGCCCTAATCGAGGCGAAAGCATTAGGTGGAACCTGTGTTAACGTAGGCTGTGTACCTAAAAAAGTCATGTGGCATGCAGCTCAAATTTCAGAAGCGATTCGCGCTTATGGTCCTGACTATGGTTTCGATACAACCATTAACCGATTTGATTGGAAGACACTGATTGAAAGCCGTACAGCTTATATTGATCGTATTCACCAGTCTTATGACCGTGTGCTTGGAAACAATAAAGTCGACGTGATCAGTGGTTTCGCTCGTTTTGTCGATGCACATACCGTTGAAGTTAATGGTGAAACTTATACTGCTGATCATATTTTGATTGCCACAGGTGGCCGCCCCGTTGTGCCGACAATCCCTGGTGCAGAATATGGCATCACATCAGATGGTTTCTTTGAACTAGAAGATTTACCAAAACGTGTTGCTGTGGTCGGTGCGGGCTATATCGCCGTTGAACTCGCGGGTGTACTAAATGGTTTAGGCAGTGAAGCGCATTTATTTGTACGTAAACATGCACCGCTGCGTTCATTCGACCCGTTGATTGTTGAAACACTGGTTGAAGTGATGAATACAGAAGGGCCAAAACTTCACACTGAATCAGTACCAAAAGAAGTGGTGAAGAATGCAGATGGTTCGTTAACCTTAAAATTGGAAAATGGCCAAGAGCAAACGGTTGATGTATTGATTTGGGCTATTGGTCGTGAGCCAATGACGGATAATCTGAATATTGAAGCCGCAGGTGTTGAGCTGAATGCGAAAGGCTACATTAAGGTCGATAAGTATCAAAATACCAATGTTGCAGGTGTTTATGCGGTTGGTGACAATACGGGTGCAGTTGAGCTAACGCCTGTTGCAGTTGCTGCTGGACGTCGACTATCTGAACGTTTGTTTAATAATAAACCTGATGAGCATTTAGATTACAGTAATATTCCAACAGTGGTTTTCTCTCATCCACCTATTGGCACTGTGGGATTAACTGAACCTGAAGCGATTGAAAAATACGGTACTGATAAAGTCAAATCTTATAAATCATCATTTACGGCCATGTATACTGCGGTGACTTCTCATCGCCAACCTTGCCGAATGAAACTAATTTGTGTTGGGGAAGACGAAAAAATCGTTGGTATCCACGGTATTGGTTTTGGTATGGATGAAATCTTACAAGGTTTTGCGGTTGCTCTGAAAATGGGTGCAACGAAAAAGGATTTTGATGATACTGTGGCTATCCACCCAACAGGTGCGGAAGAGTTTGTTACAATGCGCTAAGTGTGAGTGACAAATCTTAGTTTCAAAGATAAAGGCTAGGTCATTGATGATCTAGCCTTTTTAGTATCCTAAACGTATAAACACATTTAGGATGCGAAAGCTAAGGTATTTTACTTATCTAGTAACGCCGCTATTTCAGGATTCACGGATAAGCTCTTAAGGTAAGCCTTCATCGCGGGTGTAGCTTCAACGATGTTATAACGGGTTAGGAACATCACGAAAGCGCCAACATAGACATCGACTGCGGTCATCGTTTCACCGCAAATAAACGGCTTCGCGTTGACCAAGCATGTTTCTAAACAAGCAAATGAACGCTCAAAAGAACCAAATCCTGATGATTTTTGTTGTTCTTCATTCAACTCAATACCTAAGTTTTTGACAGTGAAAGCTGACTCTATCGGCCCTGCAGTGAATAGGAACCAACGGTAATAAGCAGCACGTCTTGGGTCATTCAATGCGGGTGCAAATCCTTTTTCAACGAATTTATCTGCAAGATACATACAAATGGCCGCAGTTTCTGTCACGATAGCATCGCCATCCACTAGGGCAGGTACTTTTGCCATCGGATTAATGGCAAGATATTCCGCTGTATGCATCTCTTCGCCATAAGCTAATTCGATGCGTTTGTAAGGCACGGCTAATATTTTTAATAAAAGTTCGACTGTGTTACCACGTGACATTGAATTTGTGAAAAGAACGAGTTCGCTCATGATGATTCCCTTAGATGATTTCCATAGATGAAGTTGAGTGCTTACTATAAGGGAGAGGGATGTCAGAAACTGTCAGGAGTGATACAGAGAATTTCTTTTTGCCATTGTGCTAATAAATAGCCTTTAGGATAAGGAAGTTTATCGGCCAAAGTTGCGTAAGATTGGATTCTATCAAGTCGAAAATGTCGATAACTTTGGCGTAATTCACACCAAGCCGCTAGTACTTGGGTATCTTTCATATAACCAATTGCAATGGGCCAAATAATACGCTCACTTTGTTCCGTTTTCACATCCAGATAGGTGATTTTTGCTTTTAGTTCTTTACGTAAGCTAAGACGCAAATCTTTAGCGATAACATTATCAACGCTAGAAAAGTGGGTCGTTGGAGCAAATAAGGTATTTTGACTTAGGATTTTTTGTGATTTATTTACCACTATAGAATTTATTTTATCAATTGCACGCAAAGCAGATTTTTTAAGTTCGTCATCAGCATTACTTTTAACCCAACGTAAACCCAGAACTAATGCTTCAAGCTCATTTTCATCAAACATTAACGGTGGAAGCAATAAACCTGCTTTTAATTGATAGCCTATTCCCGCTTCACCCGTAATTTCAGCGCCTTGGTCTCTTAAAGACTCAATATCTCGATAAATCGATCGCACACTAATTTGGAATTGCGATGCGAGCGCTTCCGCGGTGATGGGATAACGATTTTCTTTTAAAATTTGTAATAAAGTCAGTAAGCGTTGGGTACGAGTCATTAAAGTCTCTACTTAAAATAGAATGAGCTAAATCAGGTTAAGGAATAATAGCCGCAATTTCCACTATGATTATTAAATTTCTAATTATTGAGCATGTTAGCAATTCATACTTTGATAGCAATAGAGACATTAATAGTTATTCCTATAAAACCTTCATATCTCCGTCATGCCATTGTCATATTTTAAAAGTAGCCTGCGATTGCTAGGTTTGAACGCGCGTGCAGGCTATTTCATAAAAGTCGCATTTAAAACAATCACAAGAAAAATATTGCAAAAATACAATAGAGGTTAGGGGAAGAAAATGGTTAAACGCACATTATTGGTATCTGCCTTGATAGCATCAACATTTGGCGCAAGCGCCTCAGAGTTAGTGATTGCGGGACGTGACAGCAGTTACGGTGATGCCATGCAGTTTGTCGTTGATGAATATAAAAAGGCTAATCCTGAAGCCAATGTCACTTTAGTCAAACGTCCAAGCAAAGGCTTATATGAAAGCGTTGTGCTTTCAATGAGAGAAAAAACAGGAAGCTATGATGTTATCTTGATGGATGATACTTGGGCGCCTGAATTTCTTGCCAATAAATGGTTAACGCCATTGAATAAAAATTTCGATAGCCAAGATTTTATTCAAACTACGTTCGATATTGGCCGTTATCCAGATGTGAAAGGTGCGGCTTATGCGGTGCCAATGGTAGGTAACGTCGCCATGTTCGCTTGGAATAAAGATTTATTCGAACAGTATAAGCTGAAGCAGCCCCAGAGTTGGTCTGATGTACTGAACGCAGCCAAAACGATTAATTCAAGTGGAAATACTAATGGCGTTGTTTATCGTGGCGTCAAAGGAAATCCGATTGTTACTGGTTTTCTACCTATTTTATGGGGCTATGGCGGTGAGGTTGTAGATCAACATGGCAAACCTACTTTAAATACCCCTCAAGCCAAACAAGCCTTAGAAACATTTATTGCAATGAAACAGTATGCGCCAAAAGGCGTCGATGTTTATAACGCAGATGAAGTCCGTGATTCTTTGCAAAAAGGGACCGCAGCGATGGCCATTGAAGTATGGCCAGCTTGGGTGCCTGATCTTGATAATCCTAAAATATCAAAAGTGGTCGGCAAAATGGAAATGATGGCGCCCCCAGCTGAAGTGGGTAAGTCATCGCCAATGTTAGGGATTTGGCAGCTGGCTATTCCTGCGGATGCGAAAAATAAACTTCAAGCCGAGCAATTTTTATCCTTCGCAAGTAGCGCTCAAATGCAAAAGGCTTTGGCACTTAATTTTGGTATTCCACCAACACGCAACAGTGTTTATGCCGACCCACAAGTTGTAAGCCAATATCGTTGGTATCCACAGCAAGCGGAAGCGCTTCGTATGGGTAAGGCACGCCCTCGTATCCAAAATTGGGCAGAGGTTGAAAGTATTTTGGGGGATTTCTTGCAGATGGCGATGATGGGGCAAATGACACCGGAACAAGCTTTGCAACAAGCACAAAAACGGATTGAACGTGCAACTAAGAAATAGTTGTTTTTGAGTAAATGGCGCTACATTGTGGCGCCTTTATGGATGGCTCTGTATGTTATTTGAAAACCGCAAACATTTGTTTTTATTATTGTTACCGGCATTGACCATTCTGGGTTTATTAACGCTATATCCAGTAATTTCTGTGATTTACAACGCCTTTGGGCAGATAGATTACATTAATGATAGCTACCATTTTATTGGGCTCGATAACTTCAATGAACTCTTTGATGATTTCTTCTTTTTAGCCGCGATAAAAAATACGTTTGTATTTACGTTAGTTGCCTCAATTGCTCAAGTATTGTTGGGATTGTGGTTAGCACTACTTTTTAATCGTCAGTTTTTAGGGCGCAAATTCGCATTACCTATCGTTATCTATCCCATGATGCTCTCGACCCTTGTGTGTTCGTCGATTTGGCGTTCTTGGTATAACTATGATTTTGGATTTTTAAATAGTTTGTTAGTTTCCGTCGGTTTGCCTGCTCAAGAATGGCTGTTTAATCCAGACTTAGCCTTATATGCCATTGCATTGGTAGATACCTGGCAATGGACTCCTATGGCCTTTTTGATCATTTTAGCGGGATTGCAATCTATTCCTAAGGATATTGGAGAAGCGGCGATGGTGGATGGTGCAAAAGGGGGAAAAGCCTTTTTTTATATCACGTTGCCACTGATCAAAAAACAATTGATGTTAGCGCTTTTATTAAGATCGATAGACACCTTTAAATTATTCGACAAAGTGTATGTGATGACAGGAGGCGGGCCGGGAAATTCGACTGAGACTCTCTCAATGTTTGTTTATAAATACGGTTTTCGCTTTTTCGATTTAGGCATGGCAAGTGCTGCGGCTTTGGTGATGTTGGCAATTTCATTATTAATGACGCTAATTTATGCCAAAAATGTGATGAAGGGACGTTAATCATGAAAGTGAAAATTCACACAATAACTGTTTGGTTTGCCGTTTTTTTAGTGATGCTACCGATTATTTGGATGTTCGGTACTGCCTTTAAATCACCGACAGAAATACTGGGTTCAGGGGCAAACTTATTGCCACAACAGTTAAGTTTTTCATCGTTTGAACGGTTATTAGATGGCAACGTACTAATTTTGGTTGGAAATACCTTATTGATTTCTATTGGTGCCACTGTTGTTTCCGTTATTTTGGCTTTTTTTTCAGCTTATGGGCTGGTGCGTTATCGTTTCCCAGCAAAATTGGATAGCGTATTTTTGCTCGCTGTTTTGATAGTTAAAATGATGCCGCCGATTGTGATTGCTATTCCGTTATATTCTTTTATGAATGACGTGGGTTTACTAAATACTCGAATCGGTTTAATTCTTGCTTATCAGGTGTATACATTGCCTTTTTGTATTTGGATGTTGCTGGGTTTTGTTCGTGATATTCCACTCGAAATTGAAGAAGCTGGTGCAATGGATGGCGCTCATTTATTGAATCGGTTGGCCTATATTGTATTTCCACTTTGTGCGCCTGGATTAGTTGCTACCGCCATTTTTTCAATGATTTTAGGTTGGAATGAATTCCTATTCTCTTTGTTATTTCTTCATACTCCGGACAAATTCACTATCCCACTTTTTATCTCTAACTTTATGACGGAAGACGGCACTGCATGGGGAGAGTTAATGGCTATCGGGATTATCTCTTCATTGCCTATGTTGATATTAGCGGGTTACTTGCAACGCTATTTATTACGTGGTTTTTCAATGGGATTGAAATAATAGGTATTTATCATGCAAAAGAACAAACAAAAATTAGAACTTGTTAATGTGGGCAAATGCTATGGCGCACAAACGGTTATTTACCAAGTTGATTTGAGTATAGATGAGGGTGAATTTGTGGTTTTTGTCGGACCATCGGGCTGTGGAAAGTCTTCATTATTAAGAATGATTGCCGGATTAGAATCGATTTCTCAAGGTGATATTCGCCTGAATGGGCGCAGTTTAAATGGGGTTCACCCCTCATTACGCCAAGTTGCGATGGTATTCCAATCTTATGCGTTATATCCGCATATGAATATTGAAAAGAATATGGCATTCCCACTTAAAATGGCGGGTGTCAGTAAAGGCGATATTGCCATAAAAGTGAAGCAAACTGCGGAAAGTTTGCAGCTAACATCGCTACTTGGTCGCTTACCTTCTGAGTTATCGGGTGGGCAACGTCAACGTGTTGCCATTGGCCGTGCATTGGTGCGCGATCCTGAATTATTTTTATTTGATGAGCCACTCTCTAACCTTGATGCTAAGTTACGGGGAGAAATGCGAATTTATTTAAAAGAACTTCATCAGAATCTAAATGCCACTATGATTTATGTGACTCATGATCAAGTCGAAGCAATGACGTTAGCGGATCGTATTGTGGTACTCAATCAAGGCCGAATTGAGCAAATTGGCTCTCCTGAAGCATTATATCACCAACCTGCGAATAAATTTGTTGCCTCGTTTATTGGTTCTCCGGTGATGAATTTTATGTCCCAGCACGATATTTTGACGCTTAGCCCTCAAATTTTATTACCTCTACAAACACAGACAATTGGGATACGACCAAATCAAGTTATGGTTGACAGTCATTGTCCTGATGTTGTTATGCCTATCTCAGTAGTGGAGCCTCTAGGTCATGCTCGTTTATATTACGGTAAGCTACAAGGTAAAAAATTTGTGGTTGAAAGTCATGAAAATTATCGTGTTGGAGAGGGTTTACCCATTAATTTAGCGCACTCTGTTATGCATTTTTTTGATGAGCAAGATGCGCGTATTGAACTTTCATTATCAGGAGAAGCATTATCAGGAAAAGCGTATGTTGCCTAATTTTCAATTAACGGTGATCGGTAATGGGGATGCTTATGATAGCCAAAGGACTAATGCCAGTATTTTGGTACAAGAAAATGGTTATCAGTTATTGGTAGATTGCGGTCCTACAGTGCCGAGTCAGCTATTTAGCCAAATTCAGGTTGATGATTTGGACGTTATCTATATAACACATTGCCACCCCGATCATTGTTTAGGACTGACTTCATTACTGAATTGGATGGATTCTTATCGCCGTAAGCGTCCACTCATTATTATTGCTCAACAAGCGCAATGGGTAATTCTTGAACCATTAATTGCATTTTCACATTGGCCACAGGCAAGATTAGGCTTTGATATTATTCGACAAGATAGTGAGCAATTACAGAAAATTGGTCCATGGCAGGCCATGACAGCAATGACTCAGCATTCGGTGAGAAATCTCAGTTTACATTTAATTTCTCAATCTGGGGATCGTCTATTTTATTCGGGAGATGGACAAATTTCATCTGAAGGTGAGCAACTTGCTTTGCAAAGTGATTGGGTTTTTATTGAGTGTGAAACATTGGAATCTCACTATAGTCATGGTTCTTGGCATAGTATTCAACATTTACTCCAAAAAAATCAGTTATCAAAGTCGGACTGTCAGTGGCGGTTATATCATATAGATCCTAACTATCGTCAAGAGTTGAGTCAGCTTATTAGGCCCTATGATTTTATCCAACTTGCTGAACGCGGCGAGCAGTTAATAGCACCAATTCGATCTTTAAAAATCAAGTCAATTTAGGCGAATGGTAAGGTTATGATTTCAAGTAAAAAGGTAACTTCATCCGATGTTGCTGTTTATGCAGGTGTATCGCGCTCTGCGGTTTCTCGCGCGTTTACGGAAGGCGCGAGTATTAATCCACAAAAACAGCAAAAAATTTTAGATGCAGCGAAACAATTGGGTTATCAACCAAATCTCTTTGCGAGAACGCTAAGTACACCAACACAAAAACAACGTTCAAACCTTGTTGCTATTTTGATTAGCGATTTATCTAATCCTTATGAATCATATTTATTTGAAGCGTTATCAACGGCATTGCAAAGTCGGGGCAAACAGCCGATGTTGCTCAATGTGAAGCAAGCTGAAGACTTAGATAGTGCTATTTTGCAGTTATCTGGCTATCAAGTGGATGCTGTGGTCGCGGTTGTTGGTTCATTACCAGTAGAACATTTTAAGCAGTGTTTAAAATTATCCCTACCTTTAGTGACATTAGGGCGAACGGATGCGCAGGGAATTATCCCATCCATACAAACAGATAATATAAGTGCAGGAAAAATAGCGGCTGATTACCTACTTTCGTTAGGGTTAACAAAATTCGGTTTTATTGCTGGGCGAATTGATGGGCAAGCTTCAAATGAGCGTTTTACTGGATTTAAACGGCAATTATTGGATGCGGGAGTTGCAACACCACTCCGTTTAGAAGCCGGTCGCTATGGCTATCAGGCGGGGTTTGATATTGCTCAACAGCAAAGTACGCAGCTACGCGAGCTAGACGGTGTATTTTGTGCGTCAGATTCTTTAGCCATGGGTTTAATGGATTATTGTCGTCAAATTGACAATTTATACGTCCCACAAAAACTGAGAGTCGTTGGGTGTGATGATATTCCGATGGCGGCATGGCAAGGTTATCAGCTAACGACTATTGCCCAACCTGTAATTGACATCGCCGAGCAAGTTCTTAACTTGTTAGAGATAATATGGTGTCGTACTGAGCCTGTACCAAATATAATTAAATTAATGCCACAATTAAAAATACGTAAAAGCTAATCAATCGCTTATTTAATGAAACTGATTATAAGCGATTGATAGACAATGTAAAAAACTTAGGATTTTTGGCTTTTTTGCCACCAAGAAACAATGTAATCCGCGATTTGCTCTGGATTGTTGATATCTAATTGAGGTACATGAGTGTCAATAATTTCATTACTGGCGACGGCAACAACATATTGGTCAATCAACCCATTGAGTGGCTTGCCTACCTCAGAGCGGAATAAGGCAATTTTATCGATCGTTTCGTGTTTGAATCCTTCGACTAAAATAAGATCTAATGAATCTGGATCAAATCGATTGGCTAAATAACGTAGATCCATTTCATTGTTATCAGGGGTTTCAGTCATTAGTGCCCAGCGCTGTTGACTGGCAACCAAGGTCTGATTTGCGCCCGCTTTGCGTAATTCGTAACTATCTTTACCCGGTTTATCCACTTCCATATCGTGATGAGTGTGTTTGATTAAACCGACACGAACATGACGTTGTTTCAATAACGGAATAATTTGCTTTAATAAGGTGGTTTTACCGGTGCCACTATAGGCCGTAATACCGAGAAGAGGTAGTGTGTTCTGGTTCATAATTGTTTTTGTTGTAACTCCCAATGACGGCTATCTTCCGGTGTATTTAAATTAGCAAACGATCCGGTTTCAGAAGAAAATAGGATCTTTTTAGCCTCCACCTCTTGCATAAACAGCATTAATTTACGATCGCCTCTAGCGAGATAGCTATCCAGTTGTTTTTGTAACGAGCGGTGAAGTAACGCAAATGTAGGATGCTCGCGTTCATTATCGCATGCATAACAAGCTAAATTATCTTCTTTTTCAGCAAACATTTTGGCAGCTAAATCAGTCGGAAAATCGGGCACGTCGCAAGGAACAAACAGTAACCAGTCTGTTTTCGCTTGATGTAGCGCCGCTTGCATACCTGCTAAAGGACCTGAAAAATCATTATTAATATCTGAAAAAACCGTTAACTGACTTTGGCGATAGCATTCTTGATTACGGTTTGCATTAATAATTATTTGTTCAACTTGTGATTCTAATCGATTAATTATGTGTTGATACAAAGGCTTACCAAGTAAAGGAATTAGACCTTTATCTTGTCCCCCCATACGGGTGCCTCGCCCACCAGCGAGTATGACGCCAGTTATTGACTCACTAAATGACATATTCAATATCCTTGAATATCTTCAATAAAATGTTTCAACATACGAGAAAACATTTTTAGTTATAGTAATTGCTAAAATTTATTCTATTTTCCTATAAAATCAATGAATATTCACATGAATTAAAGCTAAACTTTACTTAGATTGACAACAGTTCGCTTTTTCTCTTGTATGATTATTGATAACTTGTACCCAATATTCGTGATAAAGGAATAAACATGAAATGCCATCGCTTAAATGAAGTGATTGAGCTTCTGCAACCCGTTTGGAAAGATAATTCGGATCTTAACTTAGTTGAATTATTGCAGAAACTTGCGGATGAAGCAGGTTTTAAAGGCGATTTATCTGATCTTACCGATGATGTATTAATTTATCATCTAAAAATGCGTGGAACAGATAGCAACGAAGCGATCCCTGGTCTGAAAAAAGATTATGAAGATGATTTTAAAACTGCGCTGTTACGAGCTCGCGGCATTATTAAAGATTAAGTCATGAAAGAGACAGTAGAGCACTCAAATTTCCATTTTCGTGGAATATCGCCAGACTTGATCTTAGATGCGCTAATGGAAGTCGGGATTTACCCAGAGTCAGGGCTAACAGAACTCAATAGCTATGAAAATAGGGTTTACCAGTTTCAGGACGAAAATCGACAACGATTTGTGGTGAAATTTTATCGCCCAGAACGTTGGAATCGTTCTCAAATTCAAGAGGAACATGATTTTACGCTTGAATTACGGGATGAGGATTTATCGGTTGCGGCGCCTCTCGAATTTGCAGGACAAACCGTTTTAGAATTTGGTGGATTTATGTTTGCTGTTTTTCCGAGTATCGGAGGACGCCAATATGAAACGGATAATTTATATCAGTTAGAAAGTGTTGGGCATCTGTTAGGCCGAGTTCATCAAATCGGTAAAAAAAGAAACTTTGCATTTCGACCTACCATGGGTGTTGATGAATATCTTTCCCAACCTCGGGATATTATTGTTGCTAGCCCGCTGATTACAGCTCGCTGGAAGGATAAATTTATCGAATCGCTAGATGCGCTGATTGCACAAGTAAAACTGCAATGGCCAAACTCGCATTCATTTATGCGCTTACAGGGTGATTGTCATCCGGGTAATATTTTATGGCGTGATGAAGCTTGGCTGGTGGATTTTGATGATGCACGTAATGGTCCAGCAGTTCAGGACTTATGGATGTTGTTAAATGGCTCACGCCAAGATCAAATTATGCAGTTAGATACGTTATTAGAAACTTATAATGAGTTTTGTGATTTTGATGTCAAAGAACTAAAGCTTATTGAACCGCTAAGAGCCATGCGCATGGTGCATTATCTCGGATGGATCATTCGTCGTTGGCAAGATCCTGCCTTTCCAAGAGCGTTTTCATGGCTACAAGCTGATGATTTTTGGCAAAAGCAATCAAACGAATTTGTTCAGCAAATTGCGCGATTGCAGGAAGCCCCTTTGCAGTTGACCCCTCAATTTTAATTAAAAAGTTTTATTTTTGGAGAGCGTAGTATATGAAAAAAATTATGTTGGCTTTGATTGGTATTGCCATGTCTTTTGGTGTATCTGCTGCAAATTACACGGAAGGTAAAGAATACACAGATGTAAAAGCATCAGTGCAAAATTTACCTCAAGTTCTTGAGTTTTTCTCTTTCTATTGCCCACATTGCTACCAGTTTGAAAGCGTTTATAAAGTGCCACAAACTGTTGCAAAAAATTTACCTGAAGGCGTGAAAATGGAACGTTATCACGTTGATTTTCTAGGTCCTCTAGGTGCAGAGCTGACTCAAGCATGGGCAGTCGCTATTGTTTTAAAAGCTGAAGATAAAGTGACTCCAATTCTGTTTGAAGGTATTCAAAAAACACAATCAATCAACAGTCCTGCGGATATTCGTAATGCATTTATTAAAGCGGGTATTTCTGGTGAAGAGTATGACGCAGCACTCAATAGCTTTGTGGTTAAATCTGTTGTTGCTAAGCAACAAAATGCAGCACAAGATTTAAAATTGCGCGGCGTGCCTGCAATTTTTGTTGATGGCAAATACCAAGTTCGTAATAACGGTATTGCTGTAGATGACGCGGCTAATTATGGCAAAGAGTTTTCAAGCGTTGTGAACTTCTTAGTGAATAAAAAATAGTGCAAAAATAGTGTGGTAAGTTAAATTTAGATGGCGGTGCTTATACCGCCATCGTTTCATTATTCTGCTATTCAATATCAATATCCACAATAACGCTGATCCCATTTATATGCGCTAAATCAATTAATCTTTATCTAAGTCATTGATTTTATTTTCTTGTTTAACTTGTTGTAAACTCTTTAGTTGTTGAATTTAATCAATAACATAAATTTACCCACATACTTATCCACAGATTAATACACATCTGAAAAGGTGACGCAGAGTGATTAATGGGGCAACTAGTCGTTTCGATAGTTTACTTTTATTCGCTAATTCGCGTTTCTTTTTGACTCTCTGAGTGTATCTGAAGCCACATTGTGGCATCCTATTGTCATTCGTTCCCGATAAAAAGATGATGACAGACTATGGCTCAGATTGCAGAAAATCCCCTTATTTTGGTAGATGGCTCCTCTTACCTATACCGTGCTTATCATGCATTTCCACCACTAACAAATAGTGCTGGCGAGCCTACCGGCGCAATGTATGGCGTGCTCAATATGCTTCGTAGCCTAATCATGCAATATAAACCAAGCCATGTTGCGGTTGTCTTTGATGCGAAGGGAAAAACATTTCGTGATGAGTTGTTTGAAAGTTATAAATCACACCGTCCTCCAATGCCCGATGATTTACGTGAGCAAATCGCACCACTTCATGAAATGGTGGAAGCGATGGGATTGCCGCTATTAGTTGTTTCTGGGGTTGAAGCGGATGATGTGATCGGTACTTTAGCGCGTGAAGCTAGTCGAAAAGGTATGTCTGTTCTGATAAGTACAGGCGATAAAGATATGGCGCAGTTAGTAGAGCCTAACATCACGCTTATCAATACGATGAATAACACCATCCTAGGGCCTGATGAGGTCAAAGAGAAATATGGTGTACCACCAGAGCTAATTATTGATTTCCTTGCGCTAATGGGGGATTCATCAGATAACATTCCTGGCGTTCCCGGTGTGGGTGAGAAAACAGCGCTCGCACTCCTTCAAGGGATCGGCAATTTAGAATCTATTTATAACGATCTTGATGCTATTGCGCCTTTGGGTTTCAGAGGATCGAAGACGTTAGCGCCAAAAATGGCTGAAAATCGTGAATTAGCTTTTTTATCTTACCAATTGGCAACTATCAAAACAGATGTTGAGCTGGATAAATGTTGTGAAGAATTACAAGTCACCCCGCCTGATGTAGACAAACTTCACCAATTATTTGGTCGCTATGAATTCAAACGCTGGTTAGTAGATGTAGAAAATGGCACTTGGATGGATGGCAAAGGGGGAGGAGGGAAACCGCCTGCTCGCAGTCCGGCTGATATTAAAACTACCACAACGCCGACGCCGGTTATGCCAACGCTCAGTGCAGAAAATTATCAAACTATTCTTGAAAAAGCCGATTTTGACCGTTGGATTGAAAAATTAAGTTCCGCGTCATTATTTGCTTTTGATACCGAAACTGACAGCCTTGATACCCAAGAGGCGCGCCTTGTGGGGATGTCTTTTGCAATTGAAGTGGGACATGCAGCCTATTTACCGTTAAGTCATGACTATCTTGATGCACCAGTGCAATTGCCACTTGAAGATGTGCTTGCGGCAATGAAGCCACTTCTTGAGAGTGAAACTATTCTTAAAGTGGGCCAGAATCTAAAATATGACGCTGAAGTGTTGGAAAACTATGGTATTGAGCTCAAAGGAATAGCTTTTGATACCATGTTGGAATCTTATGTGCTTAATAGTGTGGCTGGCATGGGACGTCATGATATGGACAGCCTTGCAGATCGTCATCTTAATCACAAAACGGTGAGTTTTGAAGAAATAGCCGGTAAAGGTAAAAAACAACTGACATTTAATCAGATTGCATTAGAGGAAGCGGCAAATTATGCGGCGGAAGATGCTGATGTGACATTACTTTTGCATCAAGCGCTGTATCCTCAATTAGAAGCAGAGCCGAAGCTTTCTCATATATTTCACAATATCGAAATGCCGCTTGTGCCTGTATTAGTCAGAATGGAACGTAAAGGTGTTTTGATTGATGCTAACGTATTAGCGGCACAATCGAAGGTGATCACCGCACGTTTAGCGGAATTAGAAAAAGAGGCATTCGAATTAGCTGGGGAAGAGTTCAACCTTGCATCACCAAAGCAACTACAAGTTATTTTGTTTGAAAAGCTGCAATTACCAGTAGTTAAAAAAACGCCAAGCGGTGCCGCTTCAACTAATGAAGAGGTACTTGAAGAGTTAGCGGTCAACCATGCATTACCTAAATTGTTACTTGAGCATCGCAGCTTAGCGAAGCTGAAATCAACGTATACAGATAAGCTGCCATTGATGATAAACCCAAGAACGCAGCGTGTTCACACTTCTTATCATCAAGCGGTAACGGCCACGGGACGTTTATCTTCTCGTGATCCTAACTTGCAAAATATCCCCGTTAGAACCGAAGAAGGTCGTCGTATTCGCCAAGCATTTATAGCTCGTAAAGGTTATAAAGTGATGGCGGCGGACTATTCGCAAATCGAATTACGGATTATGGCGCATTTATCTCAAGATAAAGGGTTGTTAACGGCATTTGCAGAGGGTAAAGATATCCATAAGGCGACTGCTGCTGAGGTATTTGGTGTTCCTCTTGACGAGGTTACCAGTGACCAACGTCGTAGTGCAAAAGCGATTAACTTTGGCCTGATTTACGGCATGAGTGCTTTTGGCCTTGCTCGCCAACTCGGTATTGCTCGTGGTGAAGCGCAGCGCTATATGGATCTCTACTTTGAACGTTACCCGGGTGTATTGCGTTATATGGAAAACACCCGCTTGCAGGCTTCAGAGCAAGGCTACGTTGAAACACTTGAAGGTCGTAGACTCTATTTGGCAGATATTAAATCAAGTAACGGTATGCGCCGTAAGGCCGCAGAGCGCGAAGCGATTAATGCTCCGATGCAAGGGACTGCTGCGGATATCATCAAAAAAGCGATGATTGCGGTTGATACCTGGTTGCAAACAGAGAAACCTGATGTAGATATGCTAATGCAAGTTCACGATGAATTGGTATTTGAGGTGAAAGAATCTGAACTTGAGCAAGTACAAGCGAAGGTGAAGGCATTAATGGAAGCAAGTATGACGCTTGATGTCCCGTTAAGAGTGGATGTGGGTGTCGGCGATAATTGGGACGAAGCTCACTAGTTTTTATTTGCTCGTTATACTTCGATATTTACTCGTCATATTTCGAGCTGTAGCGGCGCGGCTACTCGGGTCACATACTTGTGTATGCTCCCCGAGTTGTCCTTGTTTGTCGCCTTGATACAACTCGAATTATTTAGAGTAAATGGAAGTTATGTTTACTATTATTCAATTTCTAATTTCCATCCCAGTGAATGTAATTATTTTTTCTCCACTGTATTTTCCTTTCTTATTCTTCTTAATGCTTAGATAAAACACTTGATTTTCCAATGAATATCAAAATGTCACATTACATATTTATGCGACGTGAATCTCATAAATATGTAATAAAAATACATTTTTTTGATATTTTTTCGTTTAAATTCTTGCTGAATCGTAATCAGCATTGAAAAAAAATTACAAAAAGGCTTTTTTTCGAGCTGAAAATAAAGTAGAGTAATTGACGTAGGGTACAGAGGTAAGATGTTCTATCTTTCAGACCTTTTACTTCACGTAATCGGATTTAGCTGAATATTAGCTGCTCCAGTCAAAGTTTTTGACTGGAGCATTTTTTTATCTAAAATTCAGTAGGTTCGCTAATTTGACCGTTGCACGCCAAATTGACGCACAAGGTAGGTGTCAGTATTAAACGGGGGTGCTATACCAGCTATCAAGTTTGATACGAAGTTTATCGATACCAATTTTTTTCAACGCAGAAAAATATTCGATTTCAATATCGCCACCTAATGGCGCTAATGCTTGACGAACATCGATCAATTGTTTTTTTCTTGCGCCAGAAGCCAGTTTATCCGCTTTAGTTAATAATACTAAAACAGGCACTTCCATCGTGACAGACCATTGAATCATTTGCATATCAAGGTCTTTAAGTGGATGACGGATATCCATCAATACAACTAATCCTTTAATACACTCTCTTTTTTGAAGATATTCACCCAGTGCATGCTGCCATTTGCGTTTCATTTCTTCAGGAACTTCGGCATAGCCATAGCCTGGAAGGTCAACAAGGCGAATACCTTCCTCAACCTCAAAAAGGTTGATTAGCTGAGTTCTTCCTGGCGTTTTACTGGTACGAGCCAAGCCTTTTTGTTGTGTTAGCGCATTTAAAGCGCTCGATTTTCCCGCATTTGAGCGGCCTGCAAAGGCAACTTCAATACCCGTATCTTTCGGAAGATGGCGAATATCGGGTGCGCTGATGACAAATTTTGCCATGTGGTAGTTATGGTTTTTAATGACCATGTGTCATTCTCCCTGAGTTAGCCTCAAAAGGCTGGAGGATTATAGCGCAAACTATCTCTTCGTCATACTTCGAACTGTCTCCCCCGTCATACTTCGAACTGTAGGGGTGTTGGCATCATTCAGCTATTCGAGTCACATACTATTGTATGCTCCTCGATATATCTTCATTCGCCGCCTACCTACAGTCCGAATTATTTAGGGG
>NZ_DOEH01000025.1 GCF_003533305.1 Providencia sp.
CGTTGCCCGGATAGCTCAGTCGGTAGAGCAGGGGATTGAAAATCCCCGTGTCCTTGGTTCGATTCCGAGTCCGGGCACCACTTATTCAAAGAACCCGCCGAAAGGCGGGTTTTTGCTTATGGCTTCTACTAAAATAAATACTCTCCCAAAATTTCAGCTCAATTCGCGCCTATCTTCATCAACTTCATTGCTCAACTAGACTTTCAGGTATAATTAGTTCCGATAAAGTGTGTGCCCATTTTTTCTCTCAGGAAGCTTACTAAGTCTCTAACTGATGCTAAATCCGAGATGAAACGCTAAAATCAAAAAATACAATTAGTTCTATTCATTAAATCATCTAGATGCAGAAAACATGCTTATTTTACATCTATATGTTTTAATGAATATCCACCGCCATGAAGATATTGACTATGAACAATACTCCGTCTTTTCAAGATATTATTTATAGCCTTATAGGTGCCATCCCTAAAGGTAGAGTAGTGACTTATGGAACCCTTGCAAAAATGGCAGGTTACCCAAGTTATGTACGACAAGTATGCCAGGTGATAAGAAAAGTTCCTACGGGCAGCACTTTACCCTGCCATCGTATAATTAATGGTCAGGGGAAATTATCTGTTACAGGTGAACATTATATGCGACATAAGAAAGCACTCATGGGTGAAGGTATCATTTTTGGCCCAAATGATAAGATAAAATTGAAACAATATTTATGGGAGGGATTTGATTAGTTATTTTAAACATCCCTCATACCACCTTTATTCTTCAGTCATTATCTTAGGCACTTAGAGTTTACTAGCCGCCTTTATTTTTATTTACCCCCACATAAAAAATAGGCGATTACATCTAAACAACATAAAAACCTGAATGTCATTTTGAATACTCTAAGTACCTGTGCAATTTTAACGTCTCAGCTTATTTTTCAAAATGAGGCTTATGTTCAAGTTCTTTCGCCAAGAAATAATTTAAGAAGGTTCGGATCACTGCAATAATTGCCAATTTAATGAGGCTATCTAAATCTGGGTCTACTGTTGTAACCAAAATATCAGCCGCTAATTGAAATTCCAATGCCGTTGCAAGCCAGTCACCAAACCGATAACGTGCCGCTCTCCCCCCTTTTAATTGGACTAAAATAATTAGTGCTTTAACTAATCCAATAACGACGCAAATGACCGAGATAGTTTCTAATAGTAACTGAAAAACATGAACACTTGAGACCAGTAATTCACGTAAAAAGGCTAAGTCAAACATTGAATACCTCAATGATAAGTTTCAAATTTGTTTATTTTAAATATCAAGTATGACCAACATACAACGCCTTAAGGTAGGATTAAAGCAATAAATAACAGTAAGTTTCATGAAGAAATACATTATCAGTGACCAACTAAGTGATTACCCCAAAAAGACCCTACGGTGGGTAGTGCAAACCCAAATGCAGATTCAACCTTTATCTTAACCTATGATTAGCTTTTTTGAGTTTATTTTGTGATTTTACAAGGACGTAAATTCCCATAGTTAAATTTATCATCGTTTATTAAAATATTTTACTTCTATAAATTAAAAATAAATACAATTCATTATTTTTATAATTTATCTCATTTATTAACTACATTGATAAATCTAACAACATTATAATTTTCAGAAAAAAAATCACTAAAAATAGCTAAAGTAGTTAAAATGAAAATTAATATAGCTTCCCCAGCGAAACAATAAAAATACCAAAATCTTAATTTTGTAGAACATTTAAAAACAGACAAAAAAAACCATCAAAAACTCGCACCTTGAGTATTAAAAATAAAAGTAACATTCAAAATTAAAAAATATACTTACAACATCATTCAATGATAGATAAAAAACAAATTAGTTTAATAGAATTAAAATTACTTTTCAATTCGGCTATTTTATTAAATATAAAAATATTATGACTCCCAAATATTATAGAATCGTTTAACATTACTTGCTGTATAAATAACCGTATGTGAAATATTTCTATGACCTAAATAATCTTGAATGAGACGAGTATCGCGCCCTAAATCAGCTAATGCATAACCACATGCATGCCTTAGCATATGTGGATGTGCCTCTATAGATACATCCGCTTTTTTACCATAGGAACGAATAAGCCCATACACTTGTTGTCGCGAGATTCCGCCACCTTTTTGAGAAAGAAAAACTAAAGAAGAATCTGCATCGCGCCACTGACTTCTAATATGTAGCCACTCATTTAATGCATTATACTCACTCGAAATTAAAGGCTGTGTTGTCGATAAGCCGCCTTTTAATCGCCTAACATAAATAACTCTTGAATTAAGGTCAATATCTTTCAAAGATAAATTACATAATTCACTAACACGAAACCCATGAATAAAACACATTAATAACATGCAATAATCACGTTCTGAATATCGACCTTTTTTAGCCTCATCTAATATTGCATTAATTTCAAAGCGAGTTAGAAATTTACGTTGTTTCATATTTTTCATTTCCTATAATAAGAGTACACAAGATAAAACTAATATATCAAATCTTAGAAAATGATAAACAAATGATTACTTTATACACAGAGAAATACCATTATTTAGTATTAGATAACACTAAAAGTTTTAGATAGATTTGATTATATATCTTCATTGAACTCAATTTAAAATACGTAAAATACAATATGCAGGTGTTTTTTTACTATTTAAATTAACACTTTGCATCAAACTGTTCGTATTATTGTTCGATTACAAGTTTAAGTCAAATATCGCTACTCTAAATCTGCGTTTAACAATAACCAATTGATAATTAAACAATTATTCAATAATCATTTTCAGTATAAAAAATGATTTACAGAATAAAAAGTATTACTACCTAGTAACACACTCCAGACAAATAAAAAACAAAATAAAATACTATTTATGCACAACAAAAAAGATATAAAAACCACCAGATTAACATTCACGCAATGAAAAACCAAACTGGTCAATTTGATGCATATTGTTCGGTTTTTTGTTCATTAAAGATATTTTTAAAGAACGTCAATATTGTACCAAATTAAGATGAAACAAAGGAAAGCACTAATAATAAAACAGTGGTAAGCGTGCTGTTTTATTTAAATATTTAATGTCTTATTTATTTAATGGAAATGTACAAAATGAATCTTAATAAACTTGCTTTAATTTTAGGTCTAGGACTCTCTATTACTGCAGGCGCAGCTAATGCCGCCGACCAAGGACACGGAACTGTCACATTTGAAGGTTCTATCATTGATGCACCATGTTCAATCACACCTGAAACCTCTGAGCAAACAGTTCCTATGGGACAAATTTCTACTGCCGAATTAAAAGATGGTGGTCGTAGTAACTCCCGTGATTTTAAAATCGCATTAGAAAACTGTACGACTGAAACATTAAAAACAGTAACAACAACCTTTACTGGCGCAAGCAGCACAATCGCTGACGGTTCTTTAGCCATTGATGGTAAAGCACAAAATGCCGCTATTGTTATTACTAACGCAGGTGGTAAGCAAATTAAATTAGGCACAGCCTCTGATGCACAAACACTGCGTGACGGTAATAATGACTTAAACTTTGCAGCTTATCTGCAAGGTGATAGCAAAACAGCAGCAACCCCTGGTGCATTTAAAGCTATCGCAACATTCGCTTTAGCTTACCAATAATAAAAAGGCCTAAACACGGATGTATGGCCTAATTAAATTTACATCATTTAATTATATTGTTTTAACACGGAGTATTTATGAATCACTTTGGCATTTTTGTCATGGTGTTTTCAGGAATAATGGTTATACCTGCAATGGCATCTCATGCAGAGCAGGGAAACGGATATGTCTCAGTAGAAGGCTCTATTATTGATAGCCCTTGCGCTATTGATGCCGGAAGTCGTGATCAGACTATTGAATTAATGACGATCCCCGTTAGTCAAATGATACATGATAGAGAAGGGCCAATTCGCCCTTTCTCTATCCGTTTGATTAACTGCACCCTGACACCATTAACACCCGGAAAACCTGATTGGCAATCTTTTGAAATAACTTTTGATGGTTCACTAGACGGTGACAATTTTCAATTATTCGGTAAAGCCAGAGGTGTTTCATTAAAAATTATTGATGCTTTCGGGAATCATGCTCTTCCCGGAAAACCTTTACCTGCTCGTGCAATAGAGCCTGGCACGATGACACTTAATTATGGTATGCGCTTAGTCAGTAATAACCAACGTCTAAAAGCAGGAAATTATAAAACAACAATCCAATTTAAAATGGATTATTACTGAGTTATTGCGAAGGGACTATTATGACTCTGCTATTAAATAAGAAAAATAAAGTCTTCACTGACTCAGCGCGTTATATTTTTAATCCTTTGGCATTAATGGTTATTATTGCCATTACGCAAAATCAATATACCTTTGCGAATACCAATATTGAATTCAATACAGATATTCTAGATGTTCACGATCGTAGTAATATTGATTTAAGTGAATTCACTCATGCGGGCTATATTATGCCCGGCACTTATCCTTTTTACATCAGTCTTAATACTAATACGCTTCCTTCGGTTTATGATATTGCCTATATCACATCCGCAAGTAATCCTCAGGAAACCGTTCCTTGTTTATCACCAGAGGTCATGTCACAACTTGCATTGCAAGATGAATGGCAAAAAAAACTACAATGGTGGAACGATGGCCAGTGTCTAAAAGTCGACTCACTGCCCGGAATGACGGCAAGTGGATCTCTAGCATCAGAAACCATTGTTATCACTATTCCACAAGCCTATCTTGAGTTCACTTCAGATAACTGGGATCCCCCTGCTCGTTGGGATAACGGTGTCGCTGGCGCACTATTTGATTACAACTTAAATACACAGCTCACTGACCCTAAAAATAGCAAATCTAGCCGTCAAATTAGTGGTAATGGGGTTGCGGGGATGAATCTTGGTGTATGGCGTTTTCGTGCAAATTGGCAAGCTAATTATAATGATACATCAGGCCAATCCACTGAACGTCACTGGGATTGGAGTCAATATTACGCTTATCGTGCCATTACATCATTAAGCGCCAAACTCACTTTGGGTGAGGAATATCTGCGTTCAGGTATTTTTGAGTCTTTTCGTTATCTTGGTGCGAGCTTGATGTCAGATGACAACATGCTACCACCCAATTTGCGAGGTTATGCACCCGAGGTCAGTGGTGTAGCAAAAACAAATGCCAAAGTCACAGTTAGCCAACAAGGTCGTGTGTTGTATGAAACGCAAGTGGCTCCAGGGCCTTTTCGCATTCAAGATTTAAATGATGCGGTTAACGGTAAACTTGACGTCAGAGTCGAAGAACAAGATGGCTCCACTCAAGAATTTCAAATTGATACCGCAACAATCCCTTATTTGACCCGCCCAGGCCGCGTACAGTTCAAACTTGCAGGAGGGCGTCCAAGTAATATACGCCACCATACTGAAGGCCCAGGATTCGCATTAGGTGAGTTTTCGTGGGGGATATCTAATGGTTGGTCACTATATGGCGGTGCGCTCGGTGCTGGTGATTACAATGCGCTTTCGGTGGGGGTCGGTCGTGACTTAATGATGTTTGGTGCAATCTCATTTGATGTCACTGAATCGCGAGCCAAGCTGCCTTTAGATAGTAAAACCTATACAGGTGGTTCCTATCGCTTAAGTTATTCCAAACGCTTTGAGCAATATGACAGCCAAATCACTTTTGCGGGATATCGCTTTTCTGAACGTGATTTCATGAGCATGAACCAATATCTTGATCGCCGTTATCGCAGCTCTGTTCAAGAAAATACAAAAGAACTTTATACCATCATGTTGAACAAGCAGTTCACTGATATTGGGCTGAGTGCTTATTTAAATTATAGCCATGAAACCTATTGGAATAGACCTAATACCAAGCGCTATAACTTGTCGTTATCTAAATACTTTGATTTGGGGAAATTTAAAAATATTAATGCCAGTTTATCTGCTTTTCGCAATCAATATGAAGGCAAAAAGAATGATGATGGCGTTTACTTAAACTTTTCCATGCCATGGGGTGATGCCGCAACTATCAGTTATAACAGCATTATCAACCGGACCGGTAACTCACATACGGTAAGTTATTATGACCGATTAGATGATAAAAATAGTTATCGCTTAGGGACCGGACTGAGCTCTCGAGGCAGAGCGACAGGAAACGGCTATTTCCTCCATTATGGTGATTCCGCCACGGTAACCACTAATGCCAGTTATGTTGCCGGAGACTACGCCTCAGCCGCACTTTCTTTACAAGGTGGAGCAACCATAACCCCATATGGTGCAGCACTGCATCGCATCAATATGCCTGGCGCAAGCCGGATCATGGTTGATACCGAAGGTGTTGCTGATGTCCCTATCAAAGGTTTTGGCGCCAACGTGAAAACCAATCGATATGGTAAAGCCGTTATTTCAGATATCAACGATTACTATCGCACCAGTACCAGCGTTGATCTCAATAAGCTTCCCGATAATGTCGAAGCCACCAAGTCTGTTAAACAATTAACTGTTACCGAAGGGGCGATTGCTTATCGTAAATTCGATGTGCTTTCGGGTCTGAAAACCATGGTAAGACTTGCACTTGCAGATGGAAGCTACCCACCGTTTGGCGCATCAGTCCTCAACAGTAAAAAATATGAAGTTGGGATCGTTAATGATAACGGCTCTGTTTATCTTTCTGGCGTAAATCCAAATGAAATACTTAATGTCACTTGGAATGGTGAAACGCAATGCCAGATACAAATTCCGGCACAAATTGAAACAACAGAATTTAATTCATTATTACTCCCTTGCGGGGCTCAACCAACCACAGTGAATGTGCCTCCAGTGACGACGCAAACGGCAACTGACAATCTTGCCCCTAAACAGGTAATAGAGCCAAAGCAACGCTGGTTATTATCGCGACCAGATATTACTTACACCACTGATGATGCTTCACTATAAAGTTTATGGAAAAAGAGTTGATATTTATGAACATAAAAAAAAGTGCCTTGATTACCACAATAATCAGTTTATCTACACTTGCGAGCAGTGGCGCTAATGCTGCCATTGCCCTTGATAGAACTCGCGTCATCTTTAATGGCACAGAAAAAACCATTAGTTTAAACGTCACAAACCAGAACGTTGACCTCCCCTATCTAGCCCAAGGCTGGATAGAAAACGTGCAAGGTGAAAAAGTGGAATCCCCACTGACTGTATTACCCCCAGTGCAACGCATTGAAGCTGGTGAAAAAAGCCAAGTCAAAATTCAATCACTGCCTGACATCAGCAAATTACCGCAAGATAGGGAAAGCGTGTTCTATTTTAATTTGCGTGAAATTCCGCCAAAAAGCTCACAACCAAACGTTTTGCAAATCGCGCTTCAAACACGCATCAAATTGTTTTATCGACCAAAAGCACTTTATGCCTCGCGAACAGATTTGGATTCGCCATGGCAAGAAAAACTCACTATCACCCGTAAAGGTGATGGTTATGAACTGAATAATCCTACCCCTTACTACATCACGATTGTGGATGCGGCAAAAGATCTCAACGGCAACACGATCGCTAATTTTGAGCCTGTGATGATTGATCCTCGAAGTAGCCAGCTACTCAAAGGCAACACAAGTTCATTGGGCACTGCGCCTGTGCTGACTTATATCAATGACTATGGTGGTAGGCCTAAGCTGACATTTAGCTGCAATGGGGTCAATTGTACCGTGGCCTCAGCCTCAGACAATTAAGCGGAGGCTGGTATGAAAAGGACACATCTATATTGCACAGTTGTGCTCTGCACAATACTGCCGTCAATAGTACTCGCGATAGATAGCTGGGAAGTCGAGGGGCTACACGGACAAATTCGTGTTAATGGGCAGCTCACTGAAGCGCCCTGTACGCTCGATATGGCGTCGAAATGGCAGGAAGTTTCGCTTGGTGATGTTCCTGCATATCGGCTACGAAAACCGGGAGATCAAGCGGAACCGGTACCCTTCACCCTACTGTTTCGTAACTGTATTCGGACACAGAGTGTGATTTATGACCAAAGAACGGACACCCCGACATGGGATGCGATGCAACCCGTTGCGACAGTGTCATTCGTGGCGCAAGCCGATAATTATTATCCGCAAATGTTAGCGGTTAAAGGTGTGACCGGGTTAGCGCTAAAAGTCACAGATAAACAAAGGAATGACATTCGCTTAGGTGCTCGAGGCAAACCACAATTTCTCGAATATCCACAAGGAACACTAACTTATTACGTTACCCCCGTGAGAACCCCCGAGAAATTAAGTGAAGGCCAATTCAGAGCCGTAATGGATTTTAGGGTGAATTATGACTGATTTGAAAAAATGGCCACATACAAAAAAATTATGTTTAGTCGCAATAATATGGGCCTCAACAGCCAATGCCAACTTACCTGAGTCACGCATATTACCCTCAAGCAATGCGCGTGCGACTCCGGGGATTGTGTATGTGAACATTAGAGGCATCGTACTTGCACCGCCTCCTTGTGTCATCAATGACGGCAATATGATTGATATTAATTTCGGTGAAGTCATGTCAACACGTATTGATGGGACAGCATACAAAATGCCTGTCAATTACAACATTAAATGCGAAAAAATGCCCAGTAAAGCCATGAAAATGTCAGTACAAGGCAATAGAGCCAAGTTCGACAACAACTCATTATCAACAAATATTGAAGGGTTAGGCATCGCTATTATGCGTAATGACAGCAAACTCCCAGTTGGTCAAACCGTCAATTTCACTTACCCGAATGCACCACAATTTTCGGTAGTACCTGTAAGAGATATGACTCAAACCTTAACGGGTGGCTATTTTGAAGCCATTGCTACCCTACTCATCGAGTATCAGTGAGAGGCGCGCTTATGTTTCAATCAACACTAAATAATACCCTCATTATTAGTTTGATAATGTTGGTATCAAGCAATATTTCATCAGCAAATAACATGAAACTACATGGTATTTTGCTTGAGCCGCCTGCATGTAAAATTCAAGACGATAACGTCATTGATATCTTCTTTGGTAAAAATGTTGGGATACATCGAATCGATGGCATCAATTATACCCAAGAAATTGACTATAAATTGGTGTGCGTTGATAACATCAAAGGTTGGGTTCTCGGCCTTTCTGTCATTGGGCCTCAAAGTAATTTTGATAGCGCTGCATTACAAACGAATGTGAATAATTTAGCGATTCGTTTAACTCAAGATGGCAAGCCCTTTGAAATTAATAAGCGCATAACAATTACACCAACCCGCCCTCCGTTACTCAAGGCAGTACCCATAAAACGCCCGGGAAGTGACTTACCTGAAGGCGCTTTTTCAGTGACGGCAACATTGTTAGCGGAGTATCAATAATGAACAAGTTCATCACAAAATGCTTATTCATGATACTGCTAGCCTATCATGGTTTAGCGCAGGCCATTCCGGATAATTTATATTTCCACGGCATATTAGTATCAGAACCTTGCGTAATTAAGCCTGGGGATGAATCCATTCGTTTAGATTTTGGTAACGTACCCGATAAAAATATCTATGCCTACGGAAGAACGGTCAGCGAAGCATTTTCTATCAATCTAGCTGAATGTGATACCAGTATTGGCAAGTCCGTCAATGTCACCTTTTCAGGAACACCAAGTCTAGTATTACCGGGCTACCTTGCACTGCAAGACAATAGTCGCGCAGATGGATTTGCCATCGGTATTGAAGATGAAACAGGGACTTTTTTGCCCATCAATACCAAAGGGGAGAAGTTACCGCTATCAGATGGCTCAACGCAGCTGAAATTTAAAGCCTATTTAAAAGGTGAACCTGATGCGATTGCTCAGCAAAAAATTAAGCGAGGTCCTTTTAATGCAATTGCGACTTTCAAATTAGATTACGAATAACAAATAAGGTACTTAGCTAACATGAAATGGTTATCGTATATATTTTTCACCAGTATGGCAGCAATCTCTTTACCCGCGAGTGCTGCAATTTTCTCTTACATTACAGAGGCTACTGGCTCTTCCAGTAATGCACAATATACCTACGTCATTGAGCGCTGGGATGAAGAAAATGATGGAACACCCAGCCCCTGTGCGAGCTGGCCAAGATGTTATATCAATATTAATCATAAACATACCGCATCAGGTAATCCCGGAAGCGTGGCTCGGTCATTAGTCGATGTCAGTGGCTTAAGAACTATGCAAGAAGTACGTGCGGCAGTCATAAGAAGCACCGGTTTTCCCATTAATGGAAGAACTAACCATGTTGGAGATCCGTTGGCTAAAAACCAAGAGTGTGTCGGATTGTTTTATCAAAACATAAGCAGTGGATTAGTTGAATCATCAGGTCGTCTACTACCAGGTTCATTATGTGGGATTGCGCCACCACCTGTTGGAGCTTGCCGAATTTCAGAATCGAGTGTCGATATTAACTACGGTAATATTGATGAAGTTAGTCTACCTAACGCTATAGAATCCTCTTCTTTTACAGTTACTTGTAATATTCAAATGGATGTACTTGTCATCGCATCAGGTATGGATAACGGAAAAGTCAGGCTACGTGATGACGGCAGTTTAAAAGCCAGTTTATTTCTCAATAATACTGTTCCAGGCCAAACAGGAGTCTCGGTTCGAGTGCCTGCAGGTGGAGGCGTCAAAGTAGGGATCACCTCCAAACTAGAAACTAATGGGCGTGTTAAAGCGGGGCCTTTTCAAGGGGCTGGTTCACTTATTTTAACGGTGCCATAAATAATTAGGTTATCACTATGTCAATACGAAACGATAGTAACAGAATACATTACTATATAGGTCAGCGCATTTTGAGAAAACGCAAAGAACTCGGCTATACCGGTTCACAATTAGCGAAATTATTGAATATAAGCCAGCAACAGTTTTCTCGTTATGAGAGAGGAAAAAATAGAATTAACCTACTTAGCTTATTCAAAATAGCCGTTGCGTTAAAAACACCGATGAATTGGTTTATAGAGGACATCAGTAATCAGCTTGATACTATTTTAGAAGAAGAACCCATAAACGCTAAATATAATTTTATACAGTCTTACGACTCAGTCCAATTAGCGAATGAGATAAAGCGGCTATAATATATCATGATATTTATAGCTTAATAGGCGTTGTCAATTTAAAAATGGCAACGCCTATTATAATTATGACATCTTGAAATAATATTCAAAATACAGACAACTGTACTGTGATATTAAAAATTAACATTCCCACAAATAATCAATCAGATAAGTATTTTTCTTTTTCATATTATTAGGAATATTTACGGCTGTGTTAGATAACATAAGACTGTATGATTAACCTAGCTATCTATCTGATGATTTCAACAGGGATTAAAATGGAACAAAAACAATACTCACCAAAATGGCAGAAGCGTTTTGCCTTTTTTGATAAATACGGCTCACCAAGTACACCCGAATTTAAAGCTGCATTAAAAGCGGAGTCATTTGGTGGAAGAATTCTTATCAATATGAATATATTCGCTTTTTTCTTTGGTATTATTTATTTTTTAATTTTAGGTTTATGGAAAAAAGGCCTTGTACTGCTCGGTGTTTCTATCGGTATCGGTATTATTGTTGGCACGATTGATATGCTACTTGGCGATGTTTTCCCTAATGGCGTTTACACCGGATTATCAGTAGGGATATCAGCGCTCTGGGCTATGATTGCAAATTATGCTTATTATCTAAAAGAAACCAAAGGGTTGGATAGCTGGAATCCATTTGAAGGCATTAGAATGGTTTAAATTTCATGACCATACTTAGTATGTAGTAATTTTTATGAAAAGGCGCCTATTGCTGTTCATCTTATTTTCAATAAGCGCCTTTTTAATCAAAATCAGAAAGATCATCAATAGAAATACCTAATATCAGTCGTTAGTTTAAACTCAAATAAATTGACATAAATAAGACATAAATATTAATAATAACCAAATAGCACAAGATGACAAAATTAACCACTCCAGTAAAATTAAAAAATCATTTTAAATAAAATCATTATATTTAAAATAAACATAATGAAACAGCTTGAATCTATTTAAATAATATTTTACTGGCCTAAAAAATTAAATATATAAAATTTCAACTATTTAATTTTATATATTTAGTTAACTCATTATATTTTAAACTAAAATTAAATTAGCTACTGTGGTTTAGTGCTTATATTTAATAGCCGAGCACGGTAATCCGTTGGGCTTTTACCATAATATTGACGGAATGCATGACTAAATGCAGAATGAGATTCATAACCAATGGAAAATGCTGTTTGTTCAATGGAAAGATTGGCTAATAGTAAACGCCCAGCGGCCTCCATTCTCTTTTGTAATAATAATTGCATCAGTGTTAATTGAGTTTCGGCTTTGACTTTCCGCTGTAATGTACTGATAGACATATAAAAAGCACTAGCAATATCTTGGCAGCTAAGAGGTAAATGTAACCGGGAATTAATCCATTTAATTAGTTCATCAATCCATCGGTTATCAGTTTTTAATTGTGCAAATAATAATTGTGCAACAGTAAAACTTTGCTCTGGAGGTTGAGGAAAACGATGTAACCAGCTTAAAAGGCCATTTGCAGCAGGCGTTAATGTAAATTGGCTTATCTTTTCATTCAATGCCCATTGTGCTGTCGCGGGCATTTCAAGTACATAGTTCTGATTACCAATTCGGCCACTAAAAGCATGACTAACACTTGGCGGGATCACCATCCCACTACCCATACTTAATAAGAAATGCTGCCTATCCATATTGATTTCCATTTCACCTGATAATGCACATACAACTTGCCAATGCTCATCATGTTGATGAGAAATGACTTCGTCTGAGTACTGACGGAAATGAAGTTCAGGTAATTGCAACGGAATACTCCTAATCAATATAAGCTAGAAGTATAACCTTTTTATATATGAAAGGCAGTAATACAAAGTTTAGAAGTTCTTCCTCACCCCAATATAAAAACATAATTATAAATAATTCAAATTACCATTAAGCGAGAAGTGCCCCATTGGGAAGTGGTAAATTAAACTCTGCTAATACAATTGCCCCTGATTCATCGGGAGCGCCTGTAATGAGTACTTCAGATTTAATGCCAGCTATCCGCTTTGCTTCAAAATTACAAACGCATAATACGCACTTACCTACCAAATATTCTGGTGTATAATTAACCGTAACTTGAGCACTAGAACGCTTAACACCTAGCTCACCAAGATCAACATCTATAATATAAGCGGGCTTTTTAGCTTTACTATTTACTTGTACACTTATAATTGTCCCCACCCGCATCTCCACACGCGTGAAATCATCCCATCCAATAGTTTGCATAAAATCGACTCCTAAACATTATCATTATTAATGATTAATTTAGCATAGAAATAATTAAAACTATTGTCGCCAAACATGCATTTTATATTGTGAAACAGTCAATATATTAATATTTAACATTGGAAAATAATGCCCTCAAAAATTGAAGGCAATTATATTAAAAACAATAAGAAAGAGAGATAGCTTTTTACATGGTAGAAAAAACATTCATAATAATACCACCTGAGATAATCAGGCCCATTGCAAACACTGCTGGAAAATCAGGTTTCTGCTTGTATAAAATCATTGAAACTAAAGTGACGCCAACAATCCCAAACCCACACCACAGTGAATAAGCGACCCCTACTGGGATATAACCCATTGCACGGGTTAATGCAAAATAGCAGACACAATAGGCAATAATAACTAATATTGATGGCGCTAATTTACTAAAACTATTGGTTTTTTTAATCATCGACGTACCTGTTATTTCAGAGCCGATAGATAATGCTAGCCATAAAAATCCTGTAAACATAGTATTTCCCTCAACATTTATAATTAATGAGCTGCTTTATTGTTAATTGGTAGTGAAGATTCTGCTGTCGATTCTTTAACTTCATCCGTTTCTTCAGCGCCCATTTTGGAAAATAGATTCATAATAACAATCCCACTCGCAATAACTGCCATACCAATCATGGCTGCGGTATCAGGATGTTGGCCATAAAATACCATTCCCAGTGTTGAAACCATCAAAATACCGGTACCTGACCATGTTGCATACGCTAATCCAACTGGAATATTTTTAACCGCCCGCGAAAGGGAGTAATAGCAAATAACATATAGAACAATAATTAAAGCTAATAATAATGATTTAGTCGTTCCCTCACTATTATCAAACATTTTTAATGTTGATGTTGCTGATGTTTCAGAAATAATAACCGCTAGCATCCAAAGCCATGATTTTGCTTTAGGGGACATGGGTAACGCTCCTATTATTAATATTTTTATATTTAAATACAATGAGGTTTAATTTAAATAAATTTATTTATTTAATGATTTCAAATAATCTATCGCTGAATCTGTGAGCTTGTTCCTCTTCAAACAATATATGCCAGGGTCATCCATTACCTCTTTTAAAGTAATGTAACGTTCCCGATTGGTATTTTTTATATTAGATTTTTTATTTTGTTCGCATCTAGTTATTAGCAATTTCTCTTCAATATTATTAAATGAATCAAACTGGACACCTAATAATATTGCTTTATTGATATTATCTTTAATAAGATTGTTGTA
Source organism: Providencia sp. (assembly GCF_003533305.1). Classification (GTDB taxonomy): domain Bacteria; phylum Pseudomonadota; class Gammaproteobacteria; order Enterobacterales; family Enterobacteriaceae; genus Providencia. The sequence continues at coordinate 14,612 of NZ_DOEH01000025.1, forward strand.
TTGTTCATTCTTATTCAAACCTAAAATTTGATTTAACTCACTCTCAGGGCAACAATGATATTTTAGTGCCATTATCGGTATATCCTGCGATAGCCCCTGCAAAACTAATTGACTCTCTTCACTGATAAACAACCCATTAGCGACTTCACCTACTGCTTTCGTACCAATAAAAGGTAGGAAAATACAATGATACTGATGAAGACCTTCAATATTAATAGTCTCTTTTGTTATTATGTTACCAAGAGATGCCCATTGTGCTATGTTTTCATGAGTCGACATCATATCGGCTGCATAAACAGTAAAGGAAACAGAAGTCATCTGCATTAACCGTTGATATATTGCCTGCTCATGACTTTGTGCAGGAGATAACACAACAAGTACCTGTTTTTTCAACCGTGATAAAACTTGTGCAACGATCTGTTCAATTAACTTTTCGTTCATCTTGCACCTTCTTGTTAGCTAACAACAAAGACACTATCATTGTTACGCAAACCAGCCGCATTAGCTTCATCAGTATCAATATGAAATTCAAGAGAAAATCGCTCATCGACTCGAACAACAACCTCATCGAAAGTCAAACTGCGTTCCCCTTCAGTACGAATATGCACTTTTTGGCCATTTGCCACATTCAATGCTCTAGCATCCATCATATTCATGTGGATATGGCGTTGAGCACAAATCACTTGTTCTTCCAGATTAACATGCCCTGCCGGCCCGATTAATAATGCACTTCCCGAGGTATTTAAATCTCCCGACTCACGCACTGGCGCTTTGATCCCTAAAACAAAACAATCGGCTTTTGACACTTCAAGCTGACTTTTGGGACGTACAGGCCCGAGCACTCTCACTTTGCTAATCGAGCCTTTCGGCCCAACGACAATGACACATTCTTTTGCCGCAAATTGCCCCGGCTGCTTTAGCTCTTTAAAAGGTGTTAATTGATAACCTTGGCCAAATAATATCTCGACATCCGCTTGCGAAAGATGAACATGGCGATTAGAAATGCCCACAGGAATAGCAATATCAGCATCCATTCCAACCACCGAATTGTGCGCTGAAAGACGAGAGAGAATTTTCCCCATCAATTGCTGATTAATCATGATTTCTTACCTTTGTTCAGTCCACTTTTCTGCTCTTTACTGATGCTATCAATTTTCACATCAACGATGCTCGCCGCCGTTTTTTCCTCAACCAATAATTGTTTTTCAACAACAATCTCTTTCGGCTTTTCTATTTTTGCCATGTCACAAGCTAGCTCAGTACTTTTGTCTAACTCACCTTGGCTATTTTTTACTGCTAATAGCTTGGTGATAACACTCGGATCAGGTCGTGCGATCACCAGCGAACCCACTAATAATTGGCTATCAGCTATCACACTAATGCCATGGTCAATGGCTGTGTGAACAGCACTAATTTCACCTTGAAAATAAATAGAAATCAGCCCAGAACCTATTTTTCGATAACCGACGACTTCTACACTCGCGGCTTTACATGCTGCATCTGCGGCTTTTATTGCAGATACCAATCCTTTAGTCTCAATCACACCTAAACTTTTCATTTGTCTCTCCTACTTAGTGACGAACAAGTCGAATATCGAAATCAAACGTTTTAAAGAAAGCGTCTAGTTTGTCTAACTCTTCAGCGCTATAAGTCGGGTCTGTCTTCATGGGATAAATCATGTCGAGTTTGTCGTATTTACCACGACCTAATTGATGATATGGGAGGATATCCACTCGGCTCACATTGCCCCGTTTTGACAACTCCATCGCATATTTGATAGCGCCGGTAATAGCATCGAATGAATCGTTATAACCACGAACTAGAGGCATTCGGACAACAATATTTGCCCCTAATTCCACCAGCCTTTCGAGATTACGGCGTACGTTTTCATTACCAATACCAAATAAATTTTTGTGCTGATGAGTATCAATATGTTTAATATCGAATAAAAATAGGTCGACAACTTGCGCTAACTTTTCATAGTTCGCTAATGAGGTTGTTCCTTGTGTTTCCACAGCAGTGTTGATCATCATTTTTTTGCATTCACGCAATAGCTCAACCGCAAAATCAGTTTGTAGGCTCATTTCACCACCACCGATCGTCACACCGCCACCCGAAGAAATATAAAAATCATAATCTTGCATGATGATTTCCATCATTTCTGCTACCGTGACATCTTTTCCCATAATGTCTAAAGCATCACCGATACAAACCTCTTCACACTTACGGCAACCAATGCAATCAATGCCCCTATTCACCCGATGAACCTGTTCCCCTTGTTCATTGTTTGTCATGTAATGAATACCGACAGGGCATACATCCACACATTTGCCACAACTGACACACTTATCATGGGAAAACATCACTTGAAATTGGCTACTAAGTCCTTCAGGGTTGGAACACCAAGGACAACGAATGTTGCACCCTTTAAGAAAGATCAGAGTACGAATACCATCACCGTCATAAATAGAGTATTTTTGGATATTAAATATCCGCCCTCTAATGTCCGCCGCTGCTGTATTCATCATCACGCCTCCAAATTACAATCAAAATTTATTGTTTTTATTATGAAAAGGCAGATGAATCTCCTTCATCTGCCAATCTAAAGTTAGAACTTCTCAATTACCGTACGGCTAATAATTTCGTCCTGAACTTCTTTACATAATTCAACGAAGTAAGCGCTATACCCGGCAACACGGACGATTAAGTCACGATATTTTTCAGGCTCTTTCTGTGCTTGTTTCAACATTTCATTATCAACGTAGCTAAACTGCATTTGACCATTGCCGAGAATCGATGCGGTTCTCAGTAAGGTAATCAGCCCATTGCGACCTTCTGGTGTATCTAACAAACCTTTCAGGAACTTGAAGTTATGCACCATACCGATATTCATGGTTTCAACATTCATTTTGCTGATAGATTTGATAATTGCCGTTGGACCTTGTTTATCCGCTCCTTGCGTTGGACTAATACCGTCAGATAAAGGCATCCACGCTAAACGACCATTCGGTGTCGCCGCAGTTAACTCGCCAATTGGCGTATTATTCGAGATAGATAATGTCCCATGGCTCAATGTTGAATAAAGCATCTTGTATTGACGACATTCGCGCTCCGTCCACTCGGTAATATCCAGCGCATACTGGTCAACATAATTGTCATCATTACCAAATTTAGGCGCATTTAAGCAGTCACGACGCAATTCTTCATAGCCTTCAAAGTTTGCCAATAGACCATCACGAACTTGTTCAAGGGTATATCGACCATCTTCATAAACTAGCTTGCGAATAGCAGCTATAGAGTCAACATAAGTTGCTAGACCAGAGAAAATTAAGCCTGGACCGTGATTGACCATCGCACCACCAGCCGCAACGTCTTTACCTTGCTCCATGCAACCTTCAACAAAGAGAGACATTAATGGTTTTGGCGCAACATCACGGTGGACACGTTGGCTAATCACCGTACCGATGGCAGATAAGCGAACTATGTGTGAGATTTGTGCTTTTACTGCTCGGTCAAAATCTTCAAAGGTTTTTAGGTCACGTAAATCGCCGGTATCAAGGCCTTGATAGCTGTCAAATAGCACCATACGACCGCGGTTTAATACAAACTCAATTGCAATTGGCCATTGGGTGTAACCCGTTGAAGTCCACTGATAAATACGGCCTGATTTTTGTGGTTCAACGCAGCCCATCAAGCAATAGTCACGAGCATCTTCAAAATCAAAACCTTTACGCAACATCATTTTGATGTGTGAATCATCGAAATGGCAGGCAGGGAAGCCCATTCCTGCTTTAACCACATCGACAATTTTTTCCATGTATTTCTGTGGTGATTGGTTATGGATACGGCAAGCCAGTGATGGCTGATACACTTTAACGAAGCGTACTGCATCCATAATCAAGTAAGTCAGCTCATTACAGGCATCGCCACCAGAGCGTTTTTGTCCACCAACAGTTAAATTGATAAATGGTTGATATCCCGCAAAATATTTCGCCCCTAGCTCGCTTGACATCCACATTAACTCAGCACATTTAATGATAAATGCTTGCATCATCTCCAATGCTTGATCTTGTGTTAAACGACCTGTTTTGATGTCGTTTTCATACATTGGGAAGCAATATTGGTCTACGCGCCCTAAAGATAAACCGGTTTGATTTTCTTCGATTTCAAACAGTGATTCGATAGTCCAAATACTTTGCAGTGCTTCTTGTAACGTAGTCGGTGGATTTGCAGGTACGTTTTGGTTAACTTCAGCAATCGTCAGTAACTCTTCGCGACGTTTCTGATCCGTTTCTTTAGCCGCTAATTCGCGAGCACGTTCAGCGATACGATGTGCATAAGCCACCACACCTTCACAGGTTTCAATTGACGCTTTGTAATAATAAATACGGTCAATATCTTCTGGGTTTTCCATATTCAATTGGGCAAGCTTGGCTTGAGCATCAGCCTTGATACCGTTCATACCCTTAGTGAATAACAACACGTCATAGCCTGGGCAAGTATCACCGCCACCATTGATTTGGTGATAAGACAAGTCACTGACAAAAGTTTCACCGCTGAATTCCCACACACCCGCTTCACGATATTGCGCTTCGCAAATTTCATCTAATGAGCGATTTTCCCAAAAAGGTGCAATATCTTCGCGGATCGTACGTTTATCTTCTTCTGAAATGTAGAATGGGTCCTGTGGACGTGTGCCCATCGTATCGAGTTCTTCGACAACCCAACGCCATGCAATATCCGGTGAGAATGCACCCGCACGCGGCTTACCGCATGGATGTCCAACAATCAATTCTTCATCTTGGATAAGAATAGGTGCCGTTTCACAAGCGCGGCGGAATGCTTTCGCACGTAATAAAATGGTTGGTAAACCCGGATTGTTTTTAGCAACTTCAGTAAACGTCAGTGCGCGATAAATTGAAACGCTTGGACGTGCTTCTAAGTAATTATTGCGTAGACGCTGTAAACGCGGCGTAAGGCCTTCCATGACTTTAAATTCGTGATTAGCTTGCTCAGCAGGAGCAATATATCCCGCTTGAGGTGCACCATACTGCGGCTGACTACTGGCTTGGCCGCTGTATAAACGCACTTTGAAATTAGCCGTTAATGTCGATAAGTTTTCATGAGCAGACAGCAACATTGCCGATAATTCATTGATGCACAGACGAGGATCATTAAGGTAAATACCTTGAGACATCCCATCAAACATTGGGTAGCCATCAATAGATTTTGTCGAACGAACCTCAGATAATTCAGCTAATTTCAACCATAGACTTTCAACAATTTCATAAGCTTGCGATTGTGTTAAGCGTCCTTGTTCAATATCACGCTGATAGAATGGATAAACGGCTTTATCAAAGCCCATTGGGTTGACCGCATAGCTGCCATTTTCTAAATGCAAAATCAGTTGTAATAAATAGAAAGCTTGGCAAGCTTCTTTGAACGTTTGAGCCGGTTTTGCAGGCACATTACGTAAAATTTCGGCGCTATCTTGTAGCTCTGCGCGACGATATTGATTACCTTCTGCGGCGGCCATGTTATCGGCTTTAGCCGCTAACGATTGTGCAAAACAGATAGCCGCATCACATGCGTAGATAGCAGAACGGCAATTATTTGCCTCATCAATACTATTACGGCTAACAGCACTACCAATGTTACGCACTCGGTCTTCTAATTTGCCCTTAAGAGCCACAAAACCCACATTTAAAACGGCTAAATAATCAGGTGCAGCGATGGCGCTATCACCAGCAAGAAATTGATAAATACTGTTACTGTGAATTTCACTTTCCGTATGGAAAATCGCACCGCGTGGGGTTGATGATTGGCTACCAATAATCAGTTCATCTTGTGCGATAAATGCGGGGAAATTACGCATAAATTCATAAAAACGCTGAGCAGGTTTAATCGCCTGCGGGACACCGGTCAACTGATTGCCCAGTGCTTCAATAATATTGGCACGTTCGGTAATGATTGAGCTATTGCGGGCACTTAAACGGTCAGCCAGCATTTTCACGCGTGGGGTCAAAGCATATTTGGCCATGTTAGCCTCTCCTGATGTTCGTTATGTTCTTTCTAGTTTGTGTTCATCATATAAAAGCGTTAATCGTCAAAAAGACTGTTTATACAGCGCTTCTAGTTGCATCGAATTCACTTCCCGTGGGTTAGTCGGTGTGCAACTATCACGCAGCGCCTGCCCAACCATTTCCGCTAAGCGGGTATTAAAATCTATTTCATTGACACCCGTTGCCTGAATGCCTTTTGGCATATTCATCTCATCTTTCAGTACGTTAATCGCCACTATCAGGCTTTCAACACCTTCACGAACGGTTGATGATGGCAAATTCAAGTTTTTTGCTAATCTCGCGTAGCGTTTAGCAGCTTCATTACTGCATTGCCCATTAATATCTGCATTAAAAGCAACTACTTGTGCCATTAAAATGGCATTAGCACGGCCATGGGGAATGTGAAATACGCCGCCTAATGCATGTGCCAAACTGTGGGTAATACCTAAAGATGCATTGGTAAAAGCCATTCCTGCGATACAAGACGCGTTATGCATTTTTTCTCGAGCAAGCAAATTACTGCCTTCGCGATAACAATCAATCAGATGTCCAAAGACCAATTGAACCGCTTTTTCTGCCAGTGCATCTGAAAAGTCAGATGCGGTACGAGAGACATAAGCCTCTAAAGCGTGGCATAACACATCCATTCCAGTATCCGCAGTAATCGAAGCGGGTACTGACTTCACTAATGCAGGGTCAAGAATGGCAACGTCTGGCAACATAAATTCATCAACCAAAACCAATTTTTCTGACTTTGATTTAATCACTGAAAATGACGTTACTTCAGAGCCAGTACCACTGGTTGTTGGGATCGCAATAAACTGTGGCTTTGCTCTATTCAAATCTTTTTGTGTATGCCAAAGGGAGTAAATAACAGCTTTTGCAGCATCGATAACAGACCCACCACCGAGTGCGATAACTAAATCTGGATACTGCATATCCATGATTTTCATCCCTTTCACAATGGCAGCAATGTCCGGGTCTGGTGCAACATCATCATAAATAGAAAAGGTGACGCCGCTATCTTGCAACCGACGGGTGACTTCATCGGCCAAACCAAACTTCACCATCGCTTTATCCGTCACGATAAATGCGTGCCTAGCACTGACTTGAGAGATAAAATCCAGCGCATTCGCACCAAATTGAACTTTGGGTTTAATCAAAAACTGATTCATGCTGCTTTACTCCCTGTTATCCCGATAAACCTTCTCAACAATGGCAACCACTGACATGGCTTTGTATCTATCTTTATTCAAAGCGAAGTAAGCTTCCGCTAAGACAATGTCATTAATTCCGGCACCGACACTGTCAACCGCGACATACGTTTTGTCTTTCAACGGCTCAAGGTCATCACCCAGTACAGAGATCATCAGTAAGTTACTACCGCTGAGCTCTTGGCATTTTTGCGTTGCGACAACATGTCCGATTACCTTTGCAAGGATCATGGTTTATACCGCCTTATTTCAATGAGTTACTTACTGAGACGTCCAAGAACTGCCTTAATAATTTGCTCGACATTCTCTTCAGTTATGTCACTTTGTGCGACGGTAGTTTCGGCTCTAGGGGCAGTATTCATTGCGCTACCAAATCTATCATCACCATGATTGTTGGCAGGTGAATAGGCACAGGTTGTCGCAACGGATGAGTTAAAAAACCGCTCATCATCCAAAATACTCACAGGTGACTGGCTAACATTCACCGCTACCACTGGTGAAGCTGAGCAATTCGGCGCTTGAGTCGGCTGTTTAAGATCGTCAATGGAACGTACCCCATAACCGACTTTACGAATATTTAGCAGGTTCATCGGTCCAACGTTGTCAGAACTTGAACCACCACCGATAGCACCACAACCGAGCGTCAATGCCGGAGTCAGATTAGTGGTTGCACCAATGCCACCCAATGATGCAGGGGTATTGATCAAAATTCGGTTAACCGGTTTTTCAAGCGAGAACTGACGGATGACATCTTCGTTTTGCGTATGGATCACTAAGGTATGACCAAGGCCTTCGTTAGTGAGTAAATCAACCACACGATGACAAGCTGATTTCCAATCTTCTTCGATGTACATGCCTAAAATTGGGCATAGTTTTTCGCGGGAGTATGGATTTTTGGGTGAAACGGTATCTTGTAGTGCAATCAATACACGGGTATTAGCAGGAATAGTGAAACCTGCACGTTGGCTAAGATAAAGAGCATCCTTTCCAACAACTTCTGGATTAATGGTGCCATTACCTCGCAATAGCATTGATGCCATGCGCTTAGCTTCATCATCATTCATAAAGTAAGCGCCTTGTGCTAACAACTCACGGTGCACTTCGTTATAAATACAGCGTTCAACAATGATGGATTGCTCAGATGCGCAAATAACGCCATTATCAAACGTTTTACTGGTAATAATGTCGCTAACTGCTTTTTTGATATCAGCACTGCGTTCGATGAAAGCTGGGCCATTACCCGGTCCACCACTGATAGTTGGTGTACCTGATGCATAGGCAGCGCGTACCATTGCTTCACCGCCTGTCGCCAAAATTAATGAAACATCTTTGCTATGCATTAATTCTTTGGTGGCATCTAATGTCAGCATAGTAACGCCATCGACGATACCTTCAGGCGCACCAGCCTCTAAAGCCGCTTTTTTAACAATTTCTAATGTACGAAAACTACAAGCCTTCGCATTTGGATGTGGGGAAAAGACGATTGCATTACCTGCCTTTAAGGCAATCAATGTTTTATAGATAATGGTCGATGTCGGGTTCGTTGATGGCACAAGTGCCGTAATGACCCCTAATGGAACGCCCACTTCCATGACTTTATTGATTTTGTCATCACTAATGATGCCAACGGTTTTTAGATCTTTTATGTGTTCATAGACACGCAGTGAAGCGAATGTATTTTTCAGGACCTTATCTTGCCATTTCCCAAAACCAGTCTCTTCATTTGCCATTTTCGCTAACTCTTCAGCGTGAAGCGCCGATTCAATAGCGATGTGTTTAACGATACTGTCGATTTTTTCCTGCGAAAAAGTAGCAAAAATATTCTGCGCCTGCTTCGCGTTTCTAACTAGCTCTCTTGCCAGTTGTCTGGATTGCAAATCTTTATCTAATGCAACCATGTCTTCCCCCGTACCGGAGTCAAAAATTAACTAAATAAATTTGTTGTCTAGAATGACGATGTCTCAGCCCACAACTTAGGCTTTGTGCTGCTGTGCAATTTTGCCGATATCGTTATGTGGTCTTGCAATAACGCGTGAAGTCACCACTGTGCCAACACGTTTTGCTGCTTCAACGCCAGATTCCACTGCGGCATTCACTGCACCAACATCACCTTTTACCATCGCCGTAACTAGCCCAGAACCCACGTTTTCATAACCGATTAACTCAACGTTTGCCGCTTTACACATGGCATCCGCAGCTTCAATGCACGCTACCAGACCTTTAGTTTCGATTAGACCAAGTGCTTCTTTCATCAGTAATTTCCTTTTTATTCCGTGACTTTATATTGGGCGACGATTTTTTGAATATCGCTATGAGGACGTGCAATAACCAAAGAAGTCACCACGGTGCCGATGCGCGATGCTGATTCAACACCTGATTCAACTGCCGCTTTTACCGCACCAACATCGCCCTTCACCATTGCAGTAACTAAACCTGACCCAACATTTTCATAACCAATCAGCACGACATTTGCGGCTTTACACATAGAATCAGCCGCTTCAATACAAGCTACTAACCCTTGAGTTTCGATAAGACCTAATGCGTCACCCATATATTTTTCTCCGGAAAAAATTATGCTTTGTGTTTAATGACAATTTTGCTGATGTCGTTGTGCGGACGAGCAATAACTAAAGAAGTCACCACTTCACCAACACGTTGAGCAGATTCAACACCGGAATCAACAGCCGCTTTAACTGCACCAACATCGCCTTTTACCATCGCGGTCACCAGACCAGATCCGACATTTTCGTAGCCGATTAGCTCAACATTCGCGGCTTTGCACATTGCATCAGCTGCTTCAATACAAGCCACCAGACCTTTAGTTTCAATAAGACCTAATGCATCACCCATTGTTATTTCCTCCGAGAAACCGTTTTACGGTTTCTTGTGCTAAAGAGTTCGAGAAAGAGTTCGAGATAACTCAAGCCAATGTGCTTGCGTGGTGATTCCATTGAACGCAGCGCTTGGCTTCAAACTCACTATAGTCCTCGGAAATTAAAACAAAATATAAATCCACAAATAGACATTAATTAGATTAATACTCTAAAAATTAAATAATTAATTCACCAATTCACATAACAATGCTGATAATTCTAATAATTCACGTATCTGTATTGTCGAGAGAAATAACAAAAGTGTAGATTTAGGGATAATAGGAGGGATTGTTAACAGGATATTATTGAACTGAAAAAAGACCGTAATTTGAGCGATGATAACTGCGGTAGCGGTCACTGACTTATAAGGTTCTCTTGCTATCGCTTTTGTACAAAATGAAATATTTAAAGTGCATATTTTCATCATCACGTAAGTGGTTAACAGCTTAACTTTATAAATAAACTGCTTATTAAGAATGTCGAAAATACGCTAAATGATTGGTCATTAAGAATGCCGAAAATACACTAAATAATTGGTCATTAAGAATGCCGAAAGAAGCCAACAACGCCACAAATTGAAGTATGAAGAGTATTGGGGAGCATACACAAGTATGTGACTCGAATAGCCGAGAGAAGCCAACAACGTCACAAATTAAAGTATGAAGAGTATAAATAGGCTAATCGAACTTGCTACCTTGCTTTAAGGTGCAGATATAGAGAGGAGAATTCAGAGAGCTAAGCAATATCGTTTTATCATTCAGCTTTTGTGCATTTAAAAATAGCCCATCATGGCTGTTTGACATTTCTCGCATAAAGTAATCAAAGATAACATTAGGAGATTCATCTATCGACGAGGCACTTGATTCCCATTGGCTAATATTATAATGCCTTTCTGTGGGTGACACCCGTTTAGTTGTATAATTAAATTTCACATAGCGCTGCAAATAAAGCCAACCCGCCTTGGAATCGGTATATCCTTCAACAACAATAGCCCCTTGCCCATTTGCACTAAAACTAAAGTGAATATTTGCATTAACGTTTTCATCAATCATATTTTCAAAACGCATAATGCCTTTCGTTGAACAAGACATCATTCCATCATTTTTATTTGAAAGTATCACTGACTGCGTATAAATAGCCACGATAATAAACAACAAGCCACTTATTAAGCACAGTACTTTCCCTGTTATTTTCATGATGGTTTCCAAGAATAATAAAAATAGTTATCACAGTAGCTAAATGGATTATCTTCATTCACCGCACAGTGCGCTAAAAATACCCTTCCTAGGCCATTGGTTTGTAATTTATCACCATAAAAGAAAACAAATTTTTCCTTTTCAACACACTTTAAATTTAAGTTATTACGTACGGTATCAAAATTTTGCACGTACTTGAGAGCAACCGTGCCATTAATCATCTTTTCATTCGATAGCGCATCACATTGGCTATGCTCTAATACAGTCAAATTAATAGGTTGTGATGGTTTATCTGTAAAATAAGCCATAATAGCCAACAATAAGGAGCATAAAAGAAAAGCACCGCTGGCTAAATACCAGCAAATTTCTTTTTTTTCTTTGGTTAATGGAACCGTTCTTTTTTGAGGTGTAATTTGCAATGGTATAGGTTCAGTATTTGGCGATGAAACAACAGTGGCCTCACCTATCTCACTTAAATTATTGATCAGTCTCGTTGAATTAAAAGCTGTGTCATCAATAACCTCAACCAATATCTCCGGATTAAATTCTAAGCGTCCTCTTGCCACAGTCACAATAATGTTTTCGATACCGTACTGGCGGAATGCTTTTCTCAATAAGCTTAGATATTGATTCAAATTACTATTAGATGACACTAACCCATTATCATCCCAAACTGCTTTTAAGACATCATCACGGGAAATAACACCACGATTTTGTATAAAATAAAATAACAATGCATTGGCAGTAATCGATAGCTGAGTGCTCACCTCACCTTCTTTCAAAGATAAAGTGCCATCAGCTGAATCATAAATAATTAAGGCATTTATTTTATATTTCACTGCCGCCTCATTCTATTTTTAGATTAATTTTTATTTTGAGTATTAATCAATTTTTTCAAATGAAATCTGGGTTAATCGACTGACAATTGCATCACACTCTTGTTTTGATAAAGTTTGCCCCTCAGTAAGAGCAGAAAGCCACAATCCATCCGCCGCATAGCGAACTAATGCACCTAAATAACTATTATCAAACTCATCGCCTTTTTCTAAATGCCCGAGTACCCAATCTCGCCAACATTTACGCAATACAGGCTCAGTAGGCATCGCTAATGATAATAATGCGAGCTGAAAACTTTCATCAGATTCTTTTAACTCACCAATATAATGTAGATAAGCCCGAGAAAACCGACCATAACAATTTGAATCATTCACCATAATAATATTAATGCGCTCATCCATAATCTCTAATAATTGAATGAATAAAGCATGAATAAGCTCCTGCTTACTGGGAAAGTGATGCAATAGGCCACCTTTACTCACTCCCGCCTCACGTGCCACCGCATTAAGAGAAAGGGAACCAATACCTTCTCTACCGGCAATAATTCGTGCCGCCTTGAGCAACTCCTCTTGTCGTTTTATGGGATCTTTTTTTCTATGCTGCACCGAATTATTCATGACACGAATGATACCGACCAGTCGGTATGTTTCATGTTGACTCAAATCAAGTAACCCTAATTTGATAAAGGTTAAATCTAAATACTGTAATTTGCCTCACAATATTTATTAATAATTTCCGTTAACTACCTAATTAGTTTAAAAATTAAAATAAAGTTTATGAGAAAAAAGACATTTAGGTATAAATAAAATGAAACTTAATTTAACTTAGTTTTGCAGATAAATGAATTATGATGTTTAATAATTAGAGTGAAATATAATCCTTATTAAATACAGTATGTATTAAACATCTGTATTTAACTCACGAAAAAAGAGGTTTCCATCATGTCTAATCAATATAATATTGGTGTTATTGTCGGTAGTTTACGTGCAGATTCATACAATTTAAAAGTTGCTAAAGCCATCACCAAATTATTTCCAACCAACTACTCTTTTAAATTCATTAATATTAGTGAGTTACCTCTATATAACCAAGAAGCTGATCAACAAGTTCCAGCTGTTGTCGCCAATTTCAAAGCTCAAATCAAATCCTGTGATGGCATCATTTTTGCCACACCTGAATATAACCGCTCAATTCCCGGCGTATTAAAAAATGCTATCGACCAAGGCTCTCGCCCATGGGGAGATAATTCGTGGAATGGTATTCCTGCGGGCGTATTAGGCGTATCTATTGGTAACATTAGTACAGCTATCGCGCAACAGCATTTGCGTAATAGCCTTGCCTTCTTAAACATGCCAACGATGAATCAACCTGAATGTTTCTTGAAATGGTATGACGACATGGTAGATGCACAAGGCAACATCTCACCAAAAAGCAAAGATTTCCTTCAACCTTGGGCTGATACTTTTGCAAAATTTGTAAGCCACAATGTAGCCAAATAAATAATTTACCATTCAAGTGTTAAGCGCATCATGAGGATGCGCTTAAATTCCGAACATAGACGAATTAACGTCCTGCTTTTAATTTTTGGAAATACTCTTCATAAATAATATTGGTATTACCGACATCACTTTGCCATTCACCTTTTTGTAGCACAGGTTCACTAGGATACAGTGATGGGTCATTAGCTATTTCAGCAGGTAACAGTTTCTTCGCGGCCAAATTTGGTGTTGGGTAACCAATAGACTGTGCAACTTGTGCAGCAATTTCAGGACGTAGCAGGAAATTAATCAGCTGATGTGCCCCTTCAACGTTTTTCGCATTGGAGGGAATTGCTAAACTGTCCATCCAAAAAATACCGCCTTCTTTTGGCCAAACGACTTCAATTGGTAAACCCGCTTGTCTTGCTACAAAAGCAGAACCATTCCACAGCATACCGACATCCACTTCGCCCTCAATAAAAGGCGTCGCTGGATTATCTGAGTTGAAGGCTAAAATATTTGGGCGCAGTTTTTGCAACTCTTTATAGGCTTCTTCAATTTGTTTCGGATCCATCGTGTTACCCGAATAACCCAATTTAGTTAACGCAACTTGAAAGACTTCTCGCGCATCATCCATCATTAGCAAACTATTTTTATATTCAGGTTTCCAGAAATCGGCCCAGGATGTAACCGAACCCGGATCAACTGCCTCACCATTGATACCAATACCTGTAGCACCCCAAATATAAGGTACTGAATAATCATTTTGCGGATCAAACTCTTTATGGATGAGATTTGGATCAAGATTCTTAAAGTTACTAAGCTTATCTTTATCAATTTTTTGCAGCATCCCCTCTTTACTCATTTTAGAAATAAAATAAGTCGACGGAACCACCAAATCATAAGCCCCTTCTTTATAGGTTTTGAGTTTGGTATACATGCTTTCGTTTGATTCATAGGTAGAGTAAATCACTTTGATACCAGTTTCTTTCGTGAATTGCTCTAATAAACCGGGGGGAACATACTCTGTCCAGTTATAGAAATACAGTACGTTTTTATTATCGTCAGCGGCAGTTGCCGTGCCAATGCTTGCAGCCATTACACCTGCGGCCAGCAGATAGGACCATTTTTTCATTCCTGAGTTTCCCTCAACACAGTGCTTTCTTATATCTTATAGGCCCAATTGGAGCCCACCCTCGCGCCTAATGGCAGTGAAAAATAATGTCGTATTGCATCGATGACTCTTGCATTTATAACGACATCAACTAGTTATCGTATTAATCTATTTAATATTTGTGCGTTTTGAATACTTATCTCTCATTACCCACTGACTGAGACAAACAAGAAGTAGTGACATCAGCAGCAGAACTGTCGCCAGAGCATTTACCTCAGGAGAAACACCCACTTTCACCATAGAGTATATTTTCAGCGGCAAAATTTCATAACTTGGTCCGGTGACAAAGGAAGAAACAACCACATCATCCATCGACAACGTGAAACTCAATAACCAGCCCGCCACAACCGCAGGCATTGCTAGAGGTAAAATTATTTTACGTAAAATAGTAAATTCTCCCGCACCTAAATCTCGTGCGGCTTCTAGCATTTTCACATCGAAATCTTTCAATCTCGCATAAACAGTCACCACCACAAAAGGCAGACAAAAAGTAATATGAGAAAACAATAATGACCAAAAACCAAGGGAAACCCCAAGGATCATAAATAAAACTAACAACGATATTGCCATCACGATATCTGGGGACATCATGACGACAAAAAGCATTCCACCGACAAAAGGTTTTCCTCTGAAGCGATAACGGAATAAAGCAACAGCAGTTAATGTGCCGATAATTGTCGCAAACGTCGCTGAAAGTATCGCCATCGTTAACGAATGCCCAGCCGCTTCTAATAAACTATCGTTATTGCTTAATAGTTCATACCATTTGGTTGAAAACCCTTGCCACTGAATGCCAAAGCGAGACTCATTGAACGAATTAACAATCAGAATAATGATTGGGATATAAAGATAAGCGTAAATAATGGCCATGAAGCCACCGCGAAAAGTACGTCCGATCATTCTTCATAGGCCTTTTTATTCAAAAGCTTAGCAGCCCGATAATACACATACAGCAATAATCCCATCATCAGTGTGAGGAAAATACTGGTTGCTGCCCCAAATGGCCAATCTCGAATATTAAGGAATTGACTTTTAATCACATTACCAATTAAAAGATTCTTAGCACCGCCCATTAAATCAGCGACATAGAACAATCCCATCGCGGGTAATAACACTAACAAGCACCCTGCAATAATACCCGGCATGGTTAATGGAATGATGATTTTAATGAAGGTTTGGAATTTGTTAGCACCCAAATCTCTTGCCGCTTCCAAATATGATTTATCCAGTTTTTCAATGCTAGAATAGAGCGGCATCACCATAAATGGCAACAGAATATAAATCAGCCCTAAAATAACAGCTTCTGGTGTGTACATCAGCCTGATAGGCTTTTCTATGATGCCAATCCACAACAAAAAATCATTCAAATAACCTTTGGTGCTCAAAAAAACTTTTAGACCATAAATTCGGATCAATGAGTTGGTCCAAAATGGCACAATAAGCAAAAATAACATCAACGGCTGTATGCGCTTAGGTAACCTTGCCAACATAAAGGCAAATGGATAACCAATAACCAAACAAAAGAAGGTGGCAATTAAAGCCATATTCAGTGAGTGCAACATCACTTCAGCGTACATGGGATCGGATAGGCGAATATAATTATCCCACGTAAAAACTAAGTCGACTAAGTTAGCATCACTACGGGTCAAAAAACTGGTGCCAATAATCATCAAATTAGGCAAAAATACAAATAGTACCAGCCAAGCAACCACACCGATGATGATGACATTCTGCAAAATTTTATGTTTACGAATGATCATCCAGAACTACCTCCCAGCTTTCTACCCAAGTTACTGCAACTTTTTGGTTAAGAGAGTGGTCAACATCTGGGTCATCTTCATTGAAGAATTCGCTCACCATAATAATTTTGCCATCGTCCATTTCAACCACGGAATCTAAAGTCATTCCTTTATAGTTACGTTCACGCACATAACCTATAAGGCCAGGATGATTTTCTGCATCGTTGACTTCTTCAACACGTAGATCTTCAGGGCGTAATAGCACATTGACGTGTTGCCCTTCTTGAACGGAAAGAGAGGTGAAAATATCACATTCATGCCCCTCAACGTTGGCTCGAATACGATTATCATCAATACGGTATAAAACATTCGCATCAAAAATATTAATTTCGCCAATAAATTGAGCAACAAATAAATTTTTAGGTTCCTCATAAATCTCACGAGGCGTACCATCTTGCTCAATTTTACCTTCTCGCATCACAATAATGCGGTCAGACATTGCCAACGCTTCTTCTTGATCGTGAGTCACAAATACAAAGGTGATCCCCAGTTTTCGCTGAAGTGCTTTTAGCTCATTCTGCATTTGTTTACGCAGTTTATAATCTAAAGCAGATAAAGATTCATCCAACAATAAGATTTTAGGTCGATTAACCACTGCACGCGCAATAGCAACCCGCTGTTGCTGCCCGCCTGATAATTGGTTAGGTCGACGTGTCGCAAATTCGTCAAGTTGCACCATACGTAATGCTTGAACAACCCGCTGTTGAATATCAGCTGTTGGCGTTTTTTGCATACGCAAACCGAATGCAACGTTATCAAAAACGGTCATATGGGGAAATAATGCATAGCTTTGAAATACAGTATTGACGAAACGCTGCTCCGCCGGGATATCTGTAATATCTTGCCCATCAAGGATAATTTGACCATCATCCACATCTTCAAGGCCTGCTATCAGGCGTAAAACTGTCGTTTTACCACAACCAGAAGGGCCTAGAATGGTTAAAAATTCACCATTATGAATAGTTAGATCAAGTTCAGAAATAATTTTTTTGCCGTCAAAACCTTTACTTAAAGATTTTAATTCGACAAGTGGTGTCAGAGAGGTTGTCTCAGTCATTTATAATACACTCTATCCCGAAGAATAATGCAGATAGAACCGCCACCGTTAAAGACTGTATAAGCTTGTCGGATCTTCCCCAGCAAAGCCCAAACCAGTAGCGCCATTTAAAGTTCATTAAGCCAAGCATGATAAACACTGTTTCTGCAAATTGAAAGCCATTTTCAGCATTTCGTTTGGCTTTCATTATGAATTGCCAACAAATAAAATACCTTTTTGATAAAAACAACCAATATAGCAGCATAAGTTATTGGCTTGTCATTATCCGTTAGTTTTCATGACGTATTCAATTTAAATAATAATATTTAATATCATTAAATTCATCACATTAGGCTATAAAATAAAAAACATCATTAATTCCAATTTAAATAATTATTATTTACCTGATAAGTAAATTCCCGTTATTTATGAATCCCGTTTATTCCTAAGGATATTAAAATGATAAATTTAAATAACCAAATAAGTTATTTATAAGTCTATTTCATAATTAAACGCTAAAAACAGTAGGAATTTAATAACATTTATAACAAATAATTAAAATAACAGTTAATTATATTATAATGTGACTTATCTCAAACTTTGACGCCCTCCTTTTTTTTATCCCCATAAGTTTAACCAGCATCATATTATCCCCTGCATCTCTTTGAATATAATGGTCAAATTGATATCATTTTAAATACTATTTTTTTATTTTTCGCTTCATTATGCCTCCTATAAGTATTCACTTTGCACCTCAAGAGTGAATTATATTAAGAATAAACATAAGCCTACCGGCGATTATTTTTTGGATATTCCACTGAAATTAATATGTGAGTGAACAAAATGGCTAATAAAGACTTTTTCTACCAAGAACCTTATCCTTTATCTGCGGATAAAACTGAATACTATCAAGTATCAGATAAATATGTTTCAACAGAACAATTTTTAGGTAAGCAAATCCTCAAAGTTGAGCCTGAAGCTCTAACGGTACTGGCTCAACAAGCTATTTACGATTCTCAATTTTTCCTAAGAGCCGCACACCAAAAACAAGTTGCTGCCATATTGCACGATCCCGAAGCTAGTGAGAACGATAAATATGTTGCACTACAGTTATTACGTAATGCGGAAATTTCGGCTAAAGGTATTTTACCCAACTGCCAAGATACAGGAACTGCGACTATTTTAGCGAAGAAAGGCCAGCAAGTATGGACTGATTGTAACGATGAAGCGTACTTGTCACGTGGTGTATACAATGTTTTCACACAAGAAAATTTACGTTACTCACAAAATGCCGCCTTAGATATGTATAACGAAGTCAATACAGGGACTAATTTACCTGCTCAAATTGATATTTTTGCCACCGAAGGCGACGAATACCATTTCCTATTCGTTAACAAAGGTGCAGGTTCTGCCAACAAATCAGCGCTATTTCAAGAAACTAAAACAATTTTGGAACCCGCAAAACTCAAAGCTTTCTTAATTGAAAAAATGAAATCTTTGGGGACTACAGCATGCCCGCCTTACCATATTGCATTTGTAATAGGGGGAACATCCGCAGAAGCAACATTGAAAGCCACTAAATTAGCCTCAACTAAATATTATGACAACCTGCCAACTACAGGTAATGAGTATGGGCGAGCATTCCGCGATGTGGAACTTGAAGATGCTCTCTTGGAAGCATCCCGTCACTTTGGTTTTGGTGCCCAGTTTGGGGGGAAATATTTTGCACATGATGTAAGAATTATTCGCTTACCTCGTCACGGTGGCTCTTGCCCAATTGGTTTGGCTATTTCATGTTCCTCTGACCGCAATATCAAAGCAAAAATAAATAAAGAAGGCTTATGGATTGAGAAAATGGAACACAATCCAGCTCAGTATATTCCTGAGTCTATGCGCCAACAACAAGAAGGCTCCGTTGTGCATATTGACCTCAATAGGCCAATGAAAGATATCCTAGCCGAACTCAGTAAACACCCAGTATCGACACGTGTTTCACTCAGTGGCCCCCTTATTATCGGACGTGATATCGCCCATGCTAAACTAAAAGAACGCTTAGATAATGGCGAAGAATTACCACAGTATTTTAAAGATCATATGGTGTATTACGCGGGCCCTGCAAAAAAACCTGAAGATATGGTTTCAGGTTCTTTAGGCCCAACAACAGGTAATCGAATGGACCCCTATGTCGATTTATTTCAGTCCCATGGCGGTAGTATGCTAATGCTAGCCAAAGGAAATCGTACCCAATCGGTAACGGATGCCTGTAAAAAACATGGGGGCTTCTATTTAGGTAGTATTGGGGGTTCCGCCGCAATTTTAGCGCAAGAATATGTCAAAAGTTTAAATTGCCTTGAATACCCAGAACTTGGGATGGAAGCTATTTGGAAAATGGAAGTTGAAGGACTTCCTGCCTTTATATTAGTTGATGACAAAGGTAATAACTTCTTTGAACAAGTTCAGGATGAAAGCTGTAAGAAATGTATTAAGTAGCATACATAACTAAATAGGATTTGCCACAAGGAGCAAGGGAATGCTCTGATTTCTACAAGTAATATGCTTTATTCAAAAAAAGCAGGCAATGCCTGCTTTTAAGACTCATACTAAATGTATGTTAATAATAGTTTATTCGGACAATTGTTGAGGCTGTAAAAGGTCCGGTTTTCACCGCTGATACCTTTTTAACAGACGCACTATAACTACGAGTCACAGAAGTACTACCTAAAGGTAAATTACCAAAGAATTGAAAGTAATTAAATTTCACTTGGTTACTTTTATCATCTAAGATTGTTAAATTAGTACCATTATTTAAATTAATCGCATAATCGCCATTCAGTTTATCGGTAGTTTCAAAATTAACATTCATTGAAAAATTATCTAAACACCCTCGTTTTACCGCTTGTATCTGAAAATCTTTTTTAAATTCTTTACCCTGATTAAGATCGGTAATCATCAGCTGCCCAAAATCAATTTGCTGAGACTCAGGGAAAACCTTAATGTCAGCACCACACTTTAAAAAACGAATTCCTTGTAATCCAGAGATAGAATATCGCAGATTTTTAGCACCTGGCGTTGTATTAATCCCCCCGCTTCCATCAAATTGGAAAACCGTAAACTGATTATCGCCCGTATAATTCCCCGATGGCGGTACCACGCCAGTCACTTTTATATATAAAGAGAAAGTTACGGTGACAGTCACATTCTGACCTTTACGTATTGGCGCCGTGCCAAGATTAACACGCTGTTGGTTTTGCTCTAATTGTTGCCCTTGGTAGTTAGCCCCAAGTAATAATCCAGTTCCTAAACGTTGAGATGTCGGATTAAAATACATATGAACAACGTCAACCATATTACCAAGAACATTATCGCAATACACCGTGACTGTCATAGGATCAGATTGCCAAATAACAGAACCCGCTTTCATGTCAGATGGAATAGCTAATTGCCCAACAGGTACAGCTGGTTTTATAACATCACCAGTACCCGCTTCAACACAGTCTAATGCAAATGTTTTAGGACTAATAAATGCCAAAACAAATAAAAAATAAAAACCATATTGTTTTATAAATTTGTGTATCATGATTTATACACCTTATTAAAGATAAGTAATATTTAAGGTAATCTGCGTTTTAATATTACCCACTGTTAATTCATTTTTAGCAAGATAGCTTTCCAACATTGAGTAAACGGTAATTTGCTGATTATCATCAAAATAAATCGGATAGTTTCGATATTCACCATTTGGAATAATATTGCCATTTTTATCAGTTAATCGAAGCCCGTACCCATTCAATATTGTTTTACCACCGAATAAATTTCGGTCTGTGCTGCCTGTTGGCTCTGAAATAAACATAATACGCACAACAGGTTCTCTATCATCTCGCCCACGACTTGGAAAAATGCAATCATCAAATTTTAATTTGACCTCTTGCTTAGGACTTCTATCGCCTATTTCATTAAAATAATTTAAAGAAATTGGCCCAAATTCAATATTTTGATCCATTGACGAAAAGCTAATCTTACAAGGTAGAGAAACAACATTTCCTGTAAAATTAAGATCTCCTCGCATCATGCTACTGTCTGCATAAGCATTGCCACAAAGCAGTGATAACATAAAAAGGCACATTGAAGCAGAGCAATTTCTCATCTCTAAAATCCTATTTGCTATCTTTATCTAACTGACATGAAGAGGCTGCACATTGGTATGTCAGCATTTTCATTCCACCGTAATCATCCATATAACCGGTATAAAGTTGACCGAAACCCGCAGTGGGTACTGTCACGCTTTCTTTTGATAATGGCGCTATCATCACACTGTCAAATCCAGTAAAATTTTGTTTGTTGTTATTACTTAAATAACCCAAAGTGACATAATATTTAGTCGGGTTTTCAATCAGTAATTGATTTCCTGAATGCGTATATTTCAATTCTTTAGCCCAAACTTTGTCACTATTATTTTCAATCTGAGCTGGGCGATAAAACATTTTCAAACGGCTTTGAATAGCAATTTGAACAACATTTTCTTTATCAGCAACTGGGGGAATTTCACGTACGTTTAAATAAAATAAAGATTCTCTGTCCTGAGGGAGTTGGTCAATCCCTTCAGTTTGCACTATTTTTATTTGATTTTTGGCATTTGGCTCAACACGTTGCATTGGCGGTAATACCGTAAAAGGTTCTGCAATTTTATTTCCTTTTTCATCTTCCATCCATGATTGAGCTAAATATGGCATGGTTTTACTTTGGTTATTAATAACCAAACTAATGGACTTATCTTTGCCCGGAAAAATAATTCGAGTACGGTCAATGTTAATTGCAGCGGAAGCATACTGCATACCGATAAAAATTAATGACAAACTTAAAATAACGTTATTTATTTTACGCATAAAAACTTTCCTTTAATGGCAGGGAATCAAAATTTTGCCTTGATTTTGTTCAGGTATATTAGATAGATCTAAACTGCACTGATTAGCACCACCTGCCCATTTAATAATATAATGTTCTTGAGGGTTAATACCCGTTAAATACACAATTCCATTATCAGCAATGATACCCACTTCTCTACCACTACTGACTTCAATAATACTTGTTCCAAGTGGTGGATATTTTCCACTACTTAAACGAATTACTGCTAAAATACGTTTACCTTGGTTAGCCTTTATCTTTTGATAACCAATCGAACCTTCAGTTAGAGTTTTTCCAATAATATTTTCATTCACGTCAACATCATCAGGCAACGTATTCATATCAATGTAAACATCTGAATTAGAAAAACTATTTAATGTTGTTGCCACGCCAATACCAAAACGGTTTGTCACTGATTGACCATTATCAATAGAGATCCCAGCGACATTATCGCTATCTATCATAATTCGTGGTTCATTATTTGTACCATTACGATGAAGCGCTGCACCATATTTAGTCGCCGTCATTGAGCCATACCAACTTCCGCCCAATGCACGGTATGAATTTATATTTTCAGTTGCATTAACATTTAATACACCATAGGCCGTTGAACGCTGGTAACTACCACTAATATTCGGTTCTAAGTCGCCTAACTCGCGTTTATCACCACCAACCCTCATACTCCAATAATTGTTATCAACGTTTTCACTATAATATGCAACAGATTGTCCGAAACTATGATCGCCATCCGCATATTGGGCGTCATAGCTTACTGAAGCACCACTTTCTAATGGAATTGAAAATGATAAATAAATTTGGTTGTCATCCGTTTCTTGATACTTAATTTTATTTAATGACAATGTGCCTGATATATTTCTAATATTTCCAATATTAAACAATTTACTTAGGCTCATACCAAAGTTAGTTGTTGATTCACTATTCCAAAATTGATGATGAGATGCATTCAAATACAAGGTCAAATCTAACGGGCTGATATATTGATTAAACGATGCTGTATAAACGTTTTTATCACGTCTGAAATCAAGAACGCCATTGGCTGCATCAATATACTGCGGCATAGTTAAAAACTCTTTCTCTGAGAATTTATAACCTGCAAACGTCACTTGTGAATTCGTTGATTCAAAACGCTTAGAATAATTTAGTCGATAACTGTTACCTGAATAAGAACCAAAATTATCTAAATTGGCATGAGTTCTCGTGATATCAAATGAGATAGCGCCAAACAAGTTCATGTTTTGACCAATTCCTATATTCACGGCTTGGTAATTAGCATTATCAATAGTCGCAATTAAGCCACCAAATAGAGAAGTGTTACTCAATATCCCATAAGAAATTTCACCCGCTATAAACCGTGGATCTGTTTTTTGCGAACGACCAAATGGACTTGACTCCCCCATTGACAACTTATACAAAAATTGGCCTTGTCGTGTTAGAAATGGTAACGATGCTGCCGTAATTTGATAACTCGTTTTAGAGCCATCCTCTTCTTCCACAGTGACATCTAATGTTCCCTGTACTGCTTCCGTAATATCCTGAATATTAAAAGGACCTGGAGCGACTCGAGTCTGTTTAATAACACGACCATTTTGCGAAACAATAACGGTAGCATTGGTTTTTGCTATACCAGTGACTTGTGGTGCATAACCACGTAAAGATGGTGGAAGCATCCGGTTATCACTAAAGAAAGAAGCACCAATAAAACGGAAACTATCAAATAAATCTGTCCTTAAATAAGATTCACCAAGAAGTACCTTGGCACCAATTTCAGGTAAAGCACGATAAGCATAAATTTGAGTCCAATCAAAACGCTCATTCACTTTGCCCTGTGAACGATTATATTGATATTGATAATCTGCACGTAAACGCCAAGCGCCGAAGTTAGCGCCGGTAGTTCCGTTACTACTCGCACTATAAGTTTCACTCGTATTTTTAGGCGCTGAATAATTCATAAATAAATTATAATCTAGGAATGCACCCGTAATACCATTTTCCCACTGAGAAGGTGGAACCCAATAAGGGTCATCATATTCCAACCAAGCTTGTGGAATCGAAAATAAAATATTTTGATTTGCTTTATCAAAGCGATAATCTATATCGGAATTCTTAGATAATTCAACACACTGATTATCAGTTTGTAAAAAAAGCTCTTCTCGTACTTTCTTTTTTAATGCAAACAGATCAACCATCTCTGGCGTAATGCAGAGTACTGAATTATCTTTACTCTCTTCAATAAATTGAATTAAATACTGTCCTGATAATTTCCGACCATTTAATGTAATATCTGTTAGGTATTCACCTGCTGGAATAAAGTCCGGATTTGAAAACTGACTTAGATCAATATTATCTCGGTCTTTTGCATCAATAACATTCATATTAAATTCTACCGCATTTGACACCCCAGAAAATGAGAGCGCAAATGCAATAGAAAATAATATTTTGTTTATTTTGAATTGAGGCAATAAAGACATGAGTATCCCTGTCAAAAATATAGCACTATAAAAATGCAGAAAATAACAGGCAAATAAATGCCTGTTATATATAAATATATATTTATAGGTAGTTTAATGCATAAGTTGCTTGAGAAATAATGCTACCAGTTTCTACTTTACTTCCGTTCGCTTCAACGCGAGCATTAAAAGTCAGTTTATTTGGGCCATCTGTTAATGGCATTTCAACGCTAGTATCACCTACTTTCATCGTTGCGCCATCAGCGTTAATTAAACGAACACCAACACCTTTAGAAGTACCTGTATTCGCTAACAGATCTTTTTTAGTTGTATCTGGCGTTCCAGTGAATGTTACTTTAACTTTACTTACAGCAGGGAAAAGTACAACATCACTAGCGTCTTTAACTTCACCTAAGTCACAGTTTTCTAAAGCAATAGTGTACTGAACTTGTTGGCTGTATTTGTTGCCAGTTTCAAGTACTTTATTTGCAACTTGACCAAGGTCAACGTTAACAGTGCCATCACCTGGTAGTGAACAAGGTGCGTTAATCACTTTACCAGTGAAGTTAATAACACCGCTTCCTTGATCAACAGTTGCTGCATTTGCGATGCCAGCTGCGAATGAAGATGCGATAATTGTAGCTAATGCAATTTTAGTTAATTTCATTTATATTTTCCTATAATAAAAGACGACACATGTACAATCACTTAACGATTAAATAATTATTAAGTTGATATTATTTTGCTGAGGAAGTTTTTAATTAAATATAGCCAAACATAATCACTAGGCATAGTGATTACTTGGAAATCAATATTTATTAATTCCTGATAAAATCTTATTTAAATAAACAATCAAGTATTTAATGAAGGTTTAAAATAAGACCACTCCT
Organism: Providencia sp.; assembly: GCF_003533305.1. Classification (GTDB taxonomy): domain Bacteria; phylum Pseudomonadota; class Gammaproteobacteria; order Enterobacterales; family Enterobacteriaceae; genus Providencia. The sequence continues at coordinate 40,541 of NZ_DOEH01000025.1, forward strand.
AATTATGATTATTAAATTTAAAAGCTCTCTTTACCTATAAAAACATCATCAATAAAAAAGCAAATTAGATTTGTTTCTAACGCATCGGCAAGAACGTGTAAGTTTTCAATATTAATATTACACTCGCCTCTTTCATAACGAGATATTTGTTGCTGACTAACACCAACAAGGTTCGCTAATTCTATACCAGAAAGACCTAAATTCTTTCGTCTCTTTCTAATTTCTCTACCGACTATCCAATTTACATTTATCATTTTTGATAACCTAAGATAAATTAAAATGTAACACTGCAAAACCATTTTAATAGAAGCTAAAAATTTAGTGCACCAATAATATTCTTATTCTCATTTCATGAAGCTAAATCAAAAAACCATAATTTAACGTCAACTCAGAATTTGAGTTAATTATAGTTTTCAATATTTAAAAGTAAAACAGTTTAAAACGATCGATACCATAGATTGAATTAGATAAAACCTATCAAAAATAGCACATTGAGATATAATGACTAAACCAAATGACTTCACTCATAATTAGTGTGATGGAGATCTCTTATTTCCAAGTAAAATGTCATGGCAATACATTGATTTTAATAGAGTTAAAATATATACCATTTAGAATGGTAATATGTATAAATAATACAAACACAGCAATAAATATCCTAAATTAGTATTTATTAATATATAAATTAATAACCATTGATTTAAAAGGGATTTAATTAATAATTAACAATTAAAGTCCCTTAAATTAACAATATTTATTTTATAATGATAATACCACTCATGGTGGTTTTTTAGCTCAATTAATAGATTACAAAATTAAAATGCAGATCATTTAATTTACTCAGCAGGCGAGTGCGGAATATAAGAAATAATAAATTAACGAAATTCAATCGTACTCACCATGTGAGTATTGTGATTATAAGACTAATGTCTCATTTTATCGATGAAGTAGTAAAATAATACCTTTTGACGGGATAATAGCTTATTTACAAAACAACAAATACGTTATTTAACAATGAGTTACTTTTATTTCCAATTGTAACAAAACACGATCTAATATGAATGAAAAAAAAGTCAAAAACAAATGGTTACACTTTAAACGAGAAATAATATGACGCAGAACTAATGAAAAACGAGTAATGACAGTATTTTTAGTTGAAAATCGGGTTCAAGAATCAGAAAAAAATGATATTTTTTTTCTTATATACAACTTAATCAAAAATTCTACGCTAAAAAAATAGAGCTAATGCCAAGAATAGTGCCCTTTACTAAAGCTAATTCGAAGCATTTACATCAAATACGAGTACATAACACATCAGTATTAGACCATCTTTTTTGGACTTTCCGTATTATATAGGGTTTCAAATTTAAATATAAGTGTTTAATAATACAGTACGCATACCTAACTAGCATTTTATCTATACACAATCGATTAGAGCCCAAAGCCAAACAATAATGGAAGATCTATTGCCAATTTTCATACCTATATTTGCATTTACCTTCTGAAGAAAAAACCATAACAAAAATCCCACCATCTTCCACTAAATATTTATAGATATAGAGTGATTTATTTTGCATCTTAAAAAAAACCTTAAGAATAAAAGATAACTATTTGATAGTTAATAAAATAAATGCAGAACAAGCAGTCTAAGACGAATTACACGTCTTCATTAAAACAACCAAAAAATACGCTGCAAATTAGTAAGTTAATGAAGACTCATTAAATCCTATATATTAACCTGCTATTCTCTGATATTTATTCAGACCATCTATGTTAGATAGGCTAGCCTTATATGTCCGGTAATAGGTCAATTGCACCACTAAAAATTATTGCTTCAGGCGCTGTTGTTCCTGAAAACCAAATATATTCATCCATGTTGGATGAAAAATTAAACAAAACCAAAGGATTTGTTGAAAAGCACTCAGGTATTGAATACCGGTTCCACGCCGATAATCATGACTCGCAAGCTAAATTAGCAGCCGATGCTATCCACCAAGCCTTGGAGTCCAAGCAAATCAATGCGGCAAGTGTTGATGTACTTATTAATGCCTCTGCAATCCCCGTGCAAGCCTTACCTTGCTCTGCGGCTCATATCCTTGCAGCATCTCATTTAAATGAAGGTATTGCGTGTTTTGATGTAAACGCAAGTTGCGTCAGTTTTATCACTGCACTGCAAGTGGCAGCGGGTCTCTTAGCAACCAGTCAATATCAACGTATTGCCATTGTGTCTGCTGATCTCGCTTCTCGTGGTATCGATTGGCAAGACAAAGAATCTTCTTTGATTTTTGGCGATGGCGCAGCTTGCGTAATAGTTGAAAGAGGTGATGGGAAAAGTGGCATTGTGTCATACACCCATATGACGCATACCCAAGGCATCGATTTTTGCGAAATTCGTGCCGGTGGGACGCGATGTAATCCACGTTCAGGCATGACCGATGATGATTTTTTATTTCATATGCAAGGTAAAAAATTATTTCGTATGGCATCGTCATTGATCGAGGATTTTATGCAAAGAGTCTTTACGGAATCTGGCTTACAACTCAATCAGATTGGTACTGTCGTGCCTCATCAAGCCAGCCATTTATCTTTAGAACATATGCGTCAACGCGTAGGCGTTAGCACGGAGCAACTCATCGATATTTATCGTCATCGTGGAAATCAGGTCGCAGCGTCAATTCCTTCAGCATTACATGAAGCAATTATCAGTGGCCGTTTTTATGAAAGATCAAGCGTTATGCTAATTGGAACAGCCGCAGGTCTCGCACTGTGCGCCATGGTACTTATCCCATAAAAGAACTTATTTTATTAAGAACCTATTTGATAAAGGTAGCTATTTCATGAAGATACTTGTGACCGGTGCAACTAGTGGACTTGGGCGAAATGCCGTTGAATATCTCTTAGCCCAAGGGATGGAGGTTATTGCCTGCGGGCGCAACCCACAAGCTGGCGAGCAGTTAACTCAACTAGGGGCACAATTCCATGCTATTGAACTGGCGAGTTTATCGGTAGTCGATGCAAAAACACTCATGACCGATTGTGACGCAGTATGGCATTGCGCTGCATTATCATCCCCTTGGGGAAGACGTGAAGATTTTGAAAATATCAATTATCACGCCACTCAGGTGCTTGCGGATGCCGCAGGCGAAATGCAAATTGCACACTTTATTCATATATCAACCCCTGCGATTTATTTTAACTTTACCCACCAGCAAAATATTGTTGAATCAACGGAAAATCGGCAATTTGCCAATCACTATGCACGCACAAAATATTTAGCCGAAATCGCAATTAAACAGCGTGTATTTCGTTATCCATCAACCCGATATATTATTTTACGCCCACGTGGATTATTTGGCCCTCATGACCGAGTGCTACTGCCACGTTTATTAGCGCAAATCAAAGAACGCAGTGGTAAGTTAATTCTGCCAGCGGGGGGGAAACATCCGTTTGACCTGACTTATGTCGGTAATGTGGTTCACGCAATGCAACTGGCGACAATAAAAGAAAACTTACTGAGTGGCGCCATCTATAATATTACCAATCAGCAGCCATTACCGCTTAAACAAACGTTACAGCGGCTATTTGACCAGTTAGAGATAAACTGTCAAATTCGTTCTGCGCCTTATCCGCTGTTGTACACTGTTGCCACCATTATGGAAGGGGTCGCCAATCTAACGGGCAAAGAGCCTTTATTGACTCGATATAGCTTAGGCGCCGCTTATTTCACTATGACCCTTGATAACCAAAAAGCACAACAAGAATTAGGTTACTATCCTTTATATACTATGGAACAGGCTATTCACTTGACGGCACAATGGCTCAAACAACAGGAAAGCACATGTTAACCATTCATCAATATGAAGTCGGTTTTTGTACCCATCCCGGTTGTGTCGCATTGAAAGGCGCTAGTTTCAAAGCCTGTAAATTTCCGGCAAGAGCCTGGTTAATTGAAGATGAAGAGCAGCGCTGGTTATTTGATACCGGCTACGCCAACCATTTTTACGATCACACACGCCACGGTATCATGCGGTTATATCGGGCGGTGACTCCCGTCTACTTTGAAACTAAAGATGCCCTTGTTAATCAGCTTGCTAATGATGGCATCAATACCACTGATATTAATGGCATTATTCTCTCCCATTTCCATGGCGACCATATTGCAGGATTGCGAGATTTTCCTGATGTTTCAGTTATTTGTTCTGGTGATGGCTGGGAAAAAACGCGAGGCTTAACCGGTTTTTCAGCACTTAAAAATGCGTTTGTTCGCGGGTTAATTCCAGAGGATTTCGAACAGAGAACCGTTTTTTATGAAGGATTCGATCAAGTTAGCTTACCCGCTGAGCTACAAATTCTAGGTCAAGGCTATGCAATAAACTCACAAAGAACATTATTAGTTGTGCCCTTACCCGGACATGCCGCAGGGCATATTGGTCTTTGTGTTTTAACTGAAGCGGGTTGGATACTGCTTGCCGGTGATGCCGCATGGTCACCCACCAATTACCGTGAACTACGTGGCCCGATGGCGATTGCCAATATCATCATGGATGATACGCAAGCTTATTATCAAACCTTAAATAAGCTGCATGAAATTGATAAGCAAAATATTGCAATTCATTTATGCCATGAGGGAGATTTAATTTGATTTTACCCATGCTATGGCATTATTGGCGCGCCCAACATTTGCGTTTTAACCATAGAGCCGAACTTGAAGCCTATCAACAACGTAAATTGGCTAGTTTTATGCAAAAAACATTAGCCCATAGCCCTTATTTTCAGCCATTTATTGGTAAAGCTCTCAATGAATTCCCACTCATGAATAAGCAAATCATGATGGAAAACTTTGACACCATGAACACCGCAGGATTATCAAGCCTGACTTTACTCGCTTGTGCGCAACAAAGTGAACAATCTCGTGATTTCGAGCCAAAAATTGGTAAATACAGTGTCGGGCTATCATCCGGTACATCCGGTCGCCGTGGCTTATTTGTTGTCAGCCCACAGGAACAGAATATATGGTCGGGCAGTATGCTAGCGAAAATGCTGCCCAATGGATTATTTAATGGTGAACGTGTGGCACTCTTTTTACGCGCCAATAATAATTTATATGAAAGTGTCAATAACCGTTGGATTTCATTGCGTTTCTATGACCTTTTCGCAGATTTCGAATCGCAATTACAAGCGCTCGAAAGCTACCAACCGTCAATTATTGTTGCCCCTGCACAAGTACTTTGCGCCATTGCGGATGCTATCACAGCGAAGCAAATAAGCCTTGATGTTCAAAAAGTGATTTCTGTGGCAGAAGTTCTACAGCAACACGATAAACAAAAATTACAACGTTGCTTCCCAACGGTTGGTGAAGTTTATCAAGCAACGGAAGGTTTTCTAGGCTGTACCTGCTCACACGGCACACTGCACCTAAATGAAGCCTTCTTATATATTGAACCTAATTGGCTTGATGATAAGCGATTTACACCTATCATCACCGATTTCACGCGAAAAACGCAGCCTATTGTGCGTTACCAACTTGATGATGTTCTAGTAATAAAAGACACGCCTTGCCCTTGTGGAGACCCTCAATTAGCCATTGAACATATTGAAGGTCGCTGTGATGATTTACTGCAATTACAGGGTTTGAACGGCAACCTAGTCACCCTTTTTGCAGATCCTTGCGCCCGAATTATCGTCAACAATCTACCGGTTACTGCGGATTTTAGGTTAACTCAACAAGGCAGCCACCTTTGTTTACAAGGGGAGTGCAGTGACGCCGAACTAGAACATTGTCGAATACAGCTTGAACACTATTTTTCAAGCCAGCACGTAGATATTAAAGCTCTCAGTTGGACAACCATTGCGAAGGAGATTATCCAACCTTTAGCGACTAAAAAGCGTCGGATAACACGCGAGGTAACCGAATGAAGATGAAGGAAATACTTCAGCGACTATTGTGCTGTTTAATAGGTTGGGGAACTGTTGGTGTTGTCTATAGTTATACAGGACAAGCATCTCCTACAGCAGATTTATTAACACCCGGTTTTATTGATAACCTATTCAGCTTTTCAGTGAATGCAATTTGGTTTTATCTCTCTTTCTTTATTTTTATTCCACTTGGCTACTTATTATGTCAATCAGAAAATGTACGACCCTTAATGGTCGCCATGCAGTTATGTGCACTAATTTCAGGTTGTGTTTATCTTCTCTTTCCAACCACGATGGTTTATGCCAATTTTGCGGATGTTTCTTTAGCGAGTCGCGCGTTATCGGCACTAATTGGTATCGATAGTCCACAAAATTTATTACCTTCTCTACATGTCTCATTGACTCTTGTTGTACTCGTTGCATTATGGTCAAAACAACAAAAATGTCGGACGGCTTTCTATTTATTATGGGCCATTGCGATCTGTTTATCGGTATTGGTGCTAAAACGTCATTTGTTTATTGATGTAGTGACAGGTGCTGTCACCGCTTTTAGCGCGTTATGGATTGTGCGCATTGCACAATACCGCCTATGGAGAAAATCTTCATGAATGAATTAACATTTCCGATTGTCTTTATGCTGTTTGTGGTGATTGCGGAAGGGGTTGTGATTGCCAAAACTCAAAAAGGCACGGTCAGTTGGCAAGAGCTGGTCTTCAACTTAAACTCTGGGCATATCATGCTTTGGTTATTTCGTGGACTCGAAATTTTTTGCTATGGCTTTGTTGTGACACATTATTCCTTTAATTTAGTGGAAAGCTGGCCTACAGCACTGGTTTGGATCTTTACGATACTTGCATGGGATTTTGGTTTTTACTGGCTACACCGCTTACACCATAAATATCGTTTGTTATGGGCGGTGCATGTAGTTCATCATCAAGGGGAGCATTACAATCTTTCCCTTGGGGTACGCAACTCATGGTACTCCTCACTGACCTCAATCCCTTTCTTTATGTTACTTGCTTTGATGGGTATCCCCCTTGAGATTTTTTTAACGGTTTCCATTTTGCACTATACGATTCAATTCTTTAACCATAGCGCCCTTATCCCACGTCTCGGCTGGTTAGAAGCCGTTATGGTGACACCACAACATCATCGCGTGCACCACGTTAAAGAAGGACATTACTCAAATCGCAATTTTGCAGGTAGCTTTATTTTTTGGGACAAACTATTTGGCACATTTGCTAAATTACCCGAAACAGAGCATCACTTTGGTATTAAAGGTGCTCCGCCATCGGAAAATCCGTTTATCGATAGCAACTTGCCTTTTTGGCGGATTTTCAGACGAAAAGCAGCTCCGTCGCACAAGCCTGCGCCGTTATATCGCGTTAATCAATTGGCATTGGTTATCGGTACCTTGCTACTATTTACCTTGGTAATCGGTTATGTCTATCTCTATGGGTATGGCTACCAAGGCACCACTACCCAACAAGTGATTTTATTTGTTCTTTTAGCGCTGGGTACCGTAGCACTATCGGCTATCTCTGACGGCAGAAAAATCGGCTTATGGAGTTGGTTTTCTATCGCTACTTTACTATTAGTCTGCTTATTGTTTGTTTGGCAATGGGTCAATGCATTTTGGATCATTGCCGCCGGTGGGCTATGGCTACATAGCCTACTTATGTTATTCGGTATAGGTAGACAACCAATAAAGGTGCTAGATGCCGTCTAAACCCTTAAGACCTTTAGGTTATCAGCATCGTCATGATCAAGCGTTTAGCCGCGCTTTAACTAACGCGGCGACCCAATATCTGAAAGATAATTCAGATCATCGATTCGCTGATCTGCGATTTTATTTAAAAAGCTTAACGCTACTCTTTTGTTGCCTAGGCAGCTACAGCATGGCGCTGTTTATGGGTGAAGCAGAACCATGGATATTCTTTGTTTTTTATCCTCTGTTTATCTGTTTCGCCCTATTGCTTGCAATCAACCTTGTACATGACGCATCCCATAATGCGATTTTTAAAAATGCCAAAGCCAATTATTGGCTTAACTTCTGGGTCACTATTCCACTCGGCTTAGACCCTGAATGTTGGCGAGTTAGACATATTATTTTCCACCATGCCCATACCAATATTCGCGGTTATGATTTAGATATTGAAGAAAATTATATACTGAGGCAGACCCCTTATCAGCGTTGGTATCCTTTCATGCGTGCTCAGCACTTGTATTGGCCGCTAGTGGCTGCGATGACCTTTCCTGCGCTGATTTGGTTTTTTGATTGGATGGATAGATTCCAGTTTACGCGAGTCGCACCTCATTTACGCCATCAAGGTAAACAAGGTTTATTTTCATTTCTATTAGCTAAGTTATTGCACCTGTTAGTCGCAATTATTATTCCTGCTTATTTATTGATGGGAACAAGTATTGGCATCGGCACTTTGCTACTCACCTACCTACTTAGCCAAATGTTTGCTTCTTTAATATTCGTCGTATTGATACTTGGCACCCATTGGGCAAAAGCGACATTTTATACTGCACCAAAAGAAGGCAATATGCCTCATGGATTTTATACTCACACATTTTCAACAACTTACGATTGGAAAACTAAGCCACAATGGCTGACTTATTGGCTAGGAGGCTTAAACTTACATCTCACACATCACCTATTCCCAAATTGGAACCACCGTCATTACCCCACCCTTGCTAAAATCATTGAGCAAACAGCCAAGCAGTTTTCCATGGATTATCATTGTATCGATGCAAAAGAATTGTTTATCTATCAACAACGTTTTTTAAAAGAGATGGGCTCAGGTAAACAGGTGGATTAGTGTTGAGTTTTACTAACTAAATCATAAAGCTCAACACCATTAGATAAATTCAGGTATTAATTATCTACAATAACATTTTGATTAAATACACTTTTCTCGCTATTACCGACCATTTGTGCGAATTTACTAATCGGGTCAGTGCTATAGGCGTACAATCTTTTTAAGGTAAATGGATTATCGCCTAAGCGAACTTTTCCTTGGATCGTCGTCACAGCAATATGTATTCCAGCATCTCTTGCAGCATCTACAGCAGATTGATTATAAGCACCAAATGGATAAGCCAAATAACGCTGCTCTGGCTCAAATTTCTGCAAAATGTCCATTGAATGCCTAAAGTCCAACATAATAGTGTGTTCTTTTCGGCTAAAAACAACGGGCGTACCACGTATATCTAAACGATGAAGAAAATGGGTATGTGACTGTATATTAAATACATCTTGGCTTTCTTTGATTTCTTTTTTCGTCATAAACTGCAATGTATCGGCTGACCAATTCTGCGGTTTTGTTTTAATACGAGAGGAAATTACAAACAGTGTCGCTTGTTGTTTATTATGTCGCAAAATAGGTAATGCATACCGATGAACCGATTTGAGGCCATCATCGAAAGTCAATACTACCGCTTTACCTGGCAAATTGGCTGATTTATTTAAATAATCTTCTAAATCTGCTAACGATAATGTTTGAAAACCTTCTGTTTTCAAATAATTCATTTGATCACGAAATGCTTCGACTGAAGTGGTCGTTGATGTCTCTCTAAAATGCTTATTTTCACTATTTTTAAGAATATGATGGTAAGTTAAGACTGGGATCCCTTTATCAAGAGAAACGTCATCTAAACGAATATAGCCAAGCCTATCCCCTAAACGGATAGTTAACCACCCCGTTTTTTCACCCTTTTTATCTGTTTTGATCATACGAACTAAAACGGGATAACGTAGATTTTCTCGCAACGTGGCGATCTGTTTGCCATTTTTTTTCGTTGAATTATATACCGCGGTTTTTTGGGTAGTGATCAGATTGTCATAAATCGGATTTTGTAAATCATTCAGCCTATCAGCTTCTGGCACATAGCGAGGCTTCTTCGTTGATAATTGAGCTGTTTTAACAAAAGCATAATCATTACCAAACTGCATTGCGCAATAATCACCCGCAGGGTTAAAAGCATAAAAACCATGGTCAGGGTTTAAATCAGCAACGGGACGCATTTCACCTGCAACAGAGGCAAAAATAGTTTCTGTCGTGTTAGTTTGAACCAATTTAGGTGGGATATCCGCCAACTTCCAATTTTCAGTACTGTTTTCAAGTTCAGTAGCAAAAGCTGATGGAAAATAACTCGTAAATAAGACAAAAAACAGCATGAATAATCGGTTATACATTTTTTATCCGCGATAATTGCGATATTGTTGTACATATTCTACCTCTTCAATCGATTGAACCCCATACCCCAGATAAAATTTTAATCATAAAAGTATTCCCATTTACATTAGCTATAGCGTGTTGACAATAGATATACACTAAATTATTGTATATCCAATGTACACACAAAATTAGGAATTATGAATATGCGTAATGCGGCAATAAATCTTCGGGCGCATCCAGAACAACGTGACTTAATCGATGAAGCTGCCAGTATCCTTGGTAAGAATAGATCTGATTTTATGCTTGAAGTCGCTTGCGAGCGAGCCCAAGCAGTATTACTCGATCAAATTTTTTTCCAGTTAGATAATGATAAATTTCAGCAATTTAGCGCATTACTTGATGCCCCTGTAAATAGTAATTCAGGTCTTGAACGTTTAATGTCAATAGAAACACCATGGAAGGAAGATAAATGATTCCGCAACTATCAGCCCCTCAACCATTATCTTCATCTCATCGACTTGACGACTTCTTTTGCGGGGAATCCTCATTAGATGATTGGCTGAAACGTCGAGCGCTATCTAACCATTTAAACGGAGCTAGTCGGACCTTCGTGACTATCGATCCATCTCAATATGTTTTGGGATATTACGCCTTAGCAACTGGAGCAATATCACACAATGAAGCGACTGGCAGTATTCGTCGAAATATGCCAGAGCCAATTCCTGTTATTGTACTCGGCAGATTAGCTATCGACCGACGAGTTCAAGGCAGAAAGGTAGGCGCTTCTTTATTACAAGATGCTGTAGTTCGAGTTAGAGCGGTAGCTGAAAATGCGGGGGTCCGTGCATTACTTGTTCATGCTCTTAATAATAAAGCAAAACAATTTTACGAATATTATGGTTTTACAACATCCCCTATTAGCCCTATGACATTGATGCTTAAATTATAATTTTTTTGATATTAAAAATAACTAAACACTAATTACTACTAATTTAATTTAAGTTTTAAATATTGGATAGGCTTTTATGTTTGGTATTATTTCCGAAGTAATCTATATGATAGTCTATCATTTAAACGATAAAGATAAGAAAACCAATAAATAAAATTATCACAAATTCATATATGTCATAAGGTTATGCATAATTGATAACCATCACACTCTTCACCTGAGTAATAATTAAGTAATTAAATTATCCGCATACTAAATCACACAAAGTTATCATACCAATTATGTCAAAATCACCTGCTTGGTATAACCACTACTTCAATTTTTCATGAGCTATCATACAAAATAAAGAGATCTAGCTCATAGTTATCAGTAAAAAGTGACTTCCAAACCGAATCTGTAAATCATTTGACAGTTAATTACGATCCCCGCTGCTAGATTGGCTCTCAACCAGTTTTAACACCAGGAAATTACCATGAAAATAAAAGAAATCAGTACCTTTATCATGCATGTGCCAGTCACTAATGATCTTATCGGCGATTCAACTCACAGCATCACACATTGGGGAATGCCGGGTGTGATGATCAAAACTGAGTGTGGTTTAGTCGGTTACGGCCACACGGGAACACATGCTGACATCACCACTGACCGTTTAATTACGACGATCATGGAAGATGTCTTTGGCCCAATGCTAATAGGCGAAGATCCTACTGAAGTTCGCTATCTGCATAGAAAACTGTCTCGTAGCTCAACCAATATCTGGGTTGGCCGTGGCGGTTTAATGCAAATGGCATTATCTGCTATCGATATTGCACTGTGGGATCTGAAAGCAAAAGCCGCAGATCAGCCATTATGGCAATTGTTTGGCGGTTCTAAGCACAACAAAGTAAACGCCTATAACACCGACTGTGGCTGGTTAGTTCGTAGCCAAGACGATCTTGTCGATGATTGTAAAAAAATGATCTTTGAAGAAGGTTTCAAAGCCATCAAAATGAAAATTGGCAAACCTGATCCGCGCGAAGATTTACAGCGTATTGAAGCCGTTCGCAATGCTATCGGTGACGACATTGACTTAATGGTTGATGCAAACGGTAAATGGGATATCAGTATTGCTAAACAATATGGTCATCGTTTAAATGATTTCAATATTAAGTGGTTTGAAGAACCACTATGGCATGATGATGTGTCTAGCCATAAACAACTCGCCGCCTATATGGATACGCCAATAGCACTTGGTGAATTACTGTATCACAATGATTCATTTAAAGAATTTGTGCTCGCAGGCGCGGTGGATTATTTACAACCCGATGCAACTCGTTGTGGTGGTTTAACCGCAGTGTGGGAAATTGCTGATTTAGGTTTAGCTTTTAATTTACCTGTCACACCGCACCATGGCGATATGATGCAAGCACAATTGCATTTAGTTATGGCGCATCCAGCTTGCTCATTATTGGAATTTATTCCTTGGACACTAGATTGTTTCGTCGACCCTGTCGCCGTTGTTGATGGTGTTTATACCACCCCGACAGCACCGGGAGCAGGTACAACATTAAAACCAGAAGCATTAGCTAAATTTAACGTTAAATAATGATAATTCCCTTTTCCTTTATTAAATAATTATTCTCCGAGGAAAAGGGAAAATAAATAAAAATAGAATTATTCATTTTAATTGACGTCTTCAATAAATTTTACTCTATACTCCGCCTATATTTGGGGGAGAGTTGGATTCGTCATAATTAATTAATGGATAGATAGCATCATTACCTTATAACAATACTGGGGTGAACCATGTCCACCAATACTGTCACCAATACTGAACATTTATCATCGGCTACCAGCAAAGCTATTCGAAAAATAATACCGATGGTGGTATTAATGTTCATACTCGCTTATTTAGACCGTTCAAATATCGGATTTGCTAAACAAGCGTTTCAATCATCAACAGGTTTAAGCGATGCCGCTTATGCATTCGGTGCAGGTATCTTCTTTATCGGCTACGCACTCTTTGAAGTTCCAAGTAATATTTTATTATATCGAATAGGTGCTCGAGTTTGGTTGTCACGTATTATGGTGACTTGGGGTCTCATTTCAGCTGCCATGATGTTTGCTCACGATGAAACGACTTTTATTGTGTTGCGTTTCTTACTCGGGGTAAGTGAAGCTGGTTTCTTCCCAGGCGTTATTTTATATCTCACCTTTTGGTTTCCACAAAATATCCGTGCCCGTGTCACCGGTTACTTCTTATTTGGCGCACCTCTAGCCTTTATTATTGGTGGGCCACTATCCGGTTCATTACTGGCATTGGATGGCACATCCTACGCGTTCGGATTACATGGCTGGCAATTGATGTTCGTTGTTGAAGGTTTATTAGCATCCATTGTCGGTGTTTGGGTATTTTTCTACCTTGATGATCGCCCAGAAAAAGCAAAATGGCTTTCTGACGATGAAAAAAAAGCACTTTCAACGAAACTAGCTCAAGAAGAAGATGCAAAAAAAGGTCACAGTCCAAAGGGTGCATTGAGCGCACTGCTGGATATTCGCGTACTTTATCTGTGCTTAATTTGGTTTACTGTCCAAGTTTGTGGCTATGGAATTTACTTTTTCCTACCAACACAAATCGCCACCTTATTAGGTACTAAAGTCGGATTATTAGTGGGTTTTGTTACCGCAATTCCACCTCTGTGTGCCGCCATCGCTGTTTACTATGTTCCTCGTCTTTCAGAGCGCTTAAAAGAACGACGTAAAGTGGCTTCAGTTACCTTTATGTTAGGTGCCGCAGGCATCGCAGTATCAGGGTTATTTGATAGCATCCCAATTATTGCTATCATTGCTCTTTGTGTTGCAGCAGCGGGTCACTTAGCGATGCAACCACTGTATTGGACCTTCCCATCCGCATATTTAGGGGGAACTGCCGCCGCTTCAGGTATCGCGCTTATAAACTCAGTCGGTAATCTAGGTGGATTTGTTGCACCTAATCTGAGAGTTTGGGCTGATACAACATTTGAATCTGCGCGTGCAGGGTTATATTTCATCGCCTTAGTGGCCTTTATTGGCGGACTTTTAATTCTGACATTAAAAAGATTCGGGATTGAAAAGAAATTTGAATATTAAGTTTTATTAAATTAATTAATCTCCCGAGCAATTTTATATTGCTTGGGAGATTTCTATTTATCACTTTTTTATCGATTCAAAAATCATCACGCTTAAAATTATGTTGATAATATAAATGTTATTTTTATTTTCTGTAAATCAATATCAAATAGATAAGTTCAACATTGAACATAACCCCACCTAATGTCATGATAAGAACAGCCTATTCATGCAGGGAGCATTCAAGTGAACATATCCGTACAAAATAGTAATATTGCTCTAACTCATGAGAATATTCTTGATGTATTACAAACAAATAGCTGGTTTAGTAATTTACCCAGTTATTTAATTGATATCCTGATGCAATGTGCAACGCTGCGTTTTTATAATGACAGTGAAATGGTTCACTACCAAGGCGATCCCGCTCGTGGATTATATGCCGTTATCCAAGGCTCGGTTAAAGTCAGTTCAATTTCGACTGATGGACGTGAATGTGTCTTTCGCTACTTATCGCCAGGCAATTGGTTTGGTGAAATAGCAATGTTAGATAAATCAGCACGCACCCATGATGCTAAAGCGATTAGCCCGACTATCTTGCTAACGATTACCCCTAAAGATTTGACACTTATCTTAGAAAAATATCCTGTCTTTTATCAATCATTAAATATCCTACTCTGCAAAGTTATTCGTAATGCATTTACCATTATTAATGACTCTGCGCTACTTTCTGTTTCTGCTCGTTTAGCAAAACGCTTACTCAGCCTTGCGGAGGGTTATGGCGAACCCCATGAAAAAGGTACTCAACTAAGTTTGTATCTCACGCAAGATGATTTAGCTACAATCATCAATACCACGCGACAGACCATTAACAAACGTCTTGTAGCATGGGAAAAGTTAGGTTGGATAGATGCAAAATACGGAAAAATTGTGCTCGTCAACCTTCCCGCCTTAAAGCAAATTTCAGAAGATGATGAAGACTAATCTATTTTTATAATTAATATGCGCCCTTTTCCACGTTAATCATGACTATCAACAATCGGACTATCAGCAAAAATATAGCGATCCATATTAAATTCAAAATCATCACTGGTTGCATTAAATAGCATCTTTTTAGTGTTTTCTAAATGCAACCACATTGCTTGTCGAGCGCCTTTAGGGTCTCGATGCGCCAATGCTTGAAGAATTTTATCGTGTTCATCACACCAACTCTCAATAGAACGATTATCAATGTGCTCATGCAGTTTTATCCAATAAGGATTACGTAAACGCTGGCTCCACATCTGTTCAACAATCACTACCATCGCACTATTGTGTGTCGATGCCGCCACCTGCATATGAAACTTTAAATCCCACTGAGAATCACGAAATCGGTCCTCTTTTCGGGCATTTTTTTGAATCTCAACCAATTTCAAAATATCTTCTTTTGTGGCTTGAGTCGCGGCAAATTCAGCAATGTGACTTTCAATCAATTGTCTTGCTTGCAGTAACTCAAAAGGACCGCAATGGCTAAACTCAAGTCCATTCTCTGCTTTGACTGAGTTATTGGACAGGTTACTGATGACATGTATACCAGAACCTTTTCTAACATCCACATAGCCTTCGACTTCTAGCATGATGATCGCTTCACGGATCACTGTGCGGCTGACATTCATTTCGTCAGATAACAAACGCTCCGCAGGTAGTTTGGTGCCTACAGGATATTCATTGTTTTCAATCCGTTCCTTAACTAACGCTGCAATTTGCTGATACAGACGCTGTTCATTCTCTGGTGAGCTCATTCATTTCCCCTTTCACGTTGCTATCGATGATAGCCAGCACACAATAGCTCAATTATAACGAATTTTATCATCCATGGGTTAAATAACCACAGACCCATAAATAAATTCACTCAAAATTGGTATAATAACTTTTAAAGATATAAACCATGGCATATAATGTGTGAAAACTAACCACTAAAATTGAAATCACTTAACCCTGAATAGCACTTTTTTCCTCAAATCTGATTTAAAGCTAGGGATTAAAAACATAATGAAAGATATTATTAAAATACACCCAAATGACAATGTCGCAGTAACACTCATTGATAGGCTAGCAGGTGATAGTATTTCTATTGATGATCAAACCATTACGCTAAAAAATGCAGTTGATCGCGGACATAAAATCGCACTAACCGCCATTGAAACAGGCGAAAATATTCTCAAATATGGCGCACCAATTGGCCATGCAACAACCGCAATTACCGTCGGTGAACATGTGCATACCCATAACGTGGCTACCAATTTAAGCGCATTAAGTGAGTATGAGTATCACCCTGCACATAATACTCTTTCGGCAACGCGAATTGATCCAGACGTGCAACTTTATCGTCGTCAAAATGGCGATGTGGCGATTCGCAATGAAATCTGGGTGATCCCAACCGTCGGTTGCGTCAATGCGCTCGCCAGAAAAATGATCGACCAATTCAACAAACAGCATTGTGATGAATTAGGTATTGATGGTGTTTATTTATATAACCACACCTTAGGCTGTTCTCAATTAGGGGACGACCACTTAACCACACGCACCATTTTACAAGATTTAGTGAAACACCCGAATGCAGGTGGCGTATTAGTTATTGGCTTAGGTTGTGAAAACAATCAAGTCGCCGCCTTTAAAGAAACCCTCGGTGAACATGACAACGAACGCGTAAAATTCATGGTATGTCAGCAACTTGATGATGAAATCCAAGTAGGTATAGAACACTTAAACACGCTTTATCAAGTTGTCAAACAGGACAAACGCGTTACAGGCAAGCTCAGTGAGGTCAAATTTGGCCTTGAATGTGGGGGTTCTGACGGATTATCGGGTATTACCGCTAATCCACTGCTGGGTTGTTTCTCTGATTTTCTGGTTAGCCATAACGGTACCACCGTATTAACCGAAGTCCCTGAGATGTTTGGTGCAGAACAAATTTTAATGAATCACTGCCATGATGAAAATACATTCAAAAAAACTGTCAATATGGTAAATGATTTCAAACAGTATTTTATTGAACATGACCAGCCTATTTATGAAAATCCATCACCGGGCAATAAAGCGGGTGGCATTTCAACTTTAGAAGAAAAATCATTAGGTTGTACCCAAAAAGCAGGTACCAGTCAGGTGATGGATGTCTTAAAATATGGCGAGCGGTTAGCCGTTAACGGGTTCAATCTACTCAGCGCTCCCGGAAATGATGCGATAGCAACCAGTGCATTGGGCGCAGCTGGTTGTCATATGGTGTTATTCACCACAGGCCGAGGAACCCCTTATGGTGGATTTGTCCCAACGCTTAAAATAGCGACCAACAATGAACTAGCGGCGAAAAAACCACATTGGATTGATTTCAATGCAGGCGCACTATTAACAGGTAAAAACATGGACCAGTTATTAAATGACTTTATTCAGCATGTCGTGAAAATTGTTAATGGTGAACAAGCCAAAAATGAAATTAATGATTTTCGTGAATTAGCTATTTTTAAAATGGGCGTGACACTTTAATACGCGACTTGCTGATAGCACTAAATATATGAGTGCTATCAGCGCAAACAGATAAAAGTCATCGTATCGCTATTTTTGATATATGGTAGGATTACCGTTGGTATGACTATTTTCAACTTATTAGCAGGGTATACGATGATAGATCTAAAACTTCGAGAATCTAGAGATAGCCTCTCAACCAAAGAAAAACAAGTCGCCGAGTACATTATTGCTAATAAGAGAGACATTCAGAGCATGAGTATCCAATCTCTTGCGCAAGAAAATAAAGTCAGTACGACCACAATTTTACGCTTATGCCACAAACTGGGTTACCAAGGCTTTAGTGAATTAAAAATAGATTTAATTTCCTCTATTAATCACAAATCGTATGGCACCTTTCTTCAAGAAGATATCGATATTAATGATCCGATGGAAACGATTAACTACAAAGTTAGTCAAATTGAAAAATCATCCATTGAAGAAACCTGCGCACTCGTTAATTTAAATGTATTTGCGCAGGCCAATGAACTAATTCGTAAAGGTCAAAAAATTGTTATTTATGGTGCAGGGAGCAGCGGCTTAGTGGCAAAGGAATTTGAATATCAGCTAATCAAAATCAAAAAAGATGTTAACTGCCACCTTGATTACAGCATCCAATTTAGTATCGTTAATACGTTAAATGAAAATGACCTCGTTATTGTTATTTCACATTCGGGTGAAAATCATGAATGCATTAAGCTATTAACCCTAGCTCGAGAACTTAACGTCCCCACAATAGCTATCACCAAAATGGGACAAAGCTCTGTATCTTCGCTTGCTGAAATTATCTTACACACCACCTCAACTGAAAATATTTCTCGTATTATTCCTATACGCTCTAAAATTTCACAGTTAACCGTAATCAACATGCTAATAACTAATTTATTTGTTGGTCAATATGATGAGCGAATTTCCAAGCAGATAAGCACCAGAGCAGAACGTTTTTCTCGCCTAAATAGTAATAACTAACGATACCCTGCATTTATTAAAAATATTTCATTTCCCTTTTTCTTCACTGGCTGCTGTTGCAGCCTCGATCTTGCTCACAAAAATGATCCTTTTTCACGACTAAGACTATTCATTGTTATTTTTTGTGATATTGTTACTTCGAATCAATAATAATATAGTAATTTTATTACTAATAAAAATAACGAAAAACAAATAGCGATAAAGGGGAAAAAAATGAGTTCTGAAATTCCTATCATATTGGCAAGCCATGGGCCTTTCGCTCAAGGGCTACTTGAATGTGCTGAAATGTTAATTGGTGAACAAGAAAATATTGCCGTCATATCCATCCAAAAAGAAAGCAATATTAACCAAGTTAGAGAACAATTTTTCGACACATACCAAAAAATAAACCAAGGAAACGGCGTTTTAATTTTAGTCGATTTATTGGGCGGTTCACCTTGTAATTTAGCCAGTGAATTAGTGTTAACACAAAATGATGTTGCCTTGTACTGCGGTATCAATGTGCCAACATTACTCGAAATTTTAGGTAACCGCGATTTATCACTGGATGAACTTCATCAAATCATTATTGAAGTATTCCCTGATAGCTGCGTCAAAATCGGGGAAAATCTAAAACCAACAGAACAATTCGACAGTGAATTATAGAGGATCATTTATGCCAATTAATGTAGCTCGAATAGACGATAGATTGATCCACGGCCAAGTTATTACCACTTGGGTTAAAAATTTTGACATTGAACAAATCATTATTGTGAATGACAAAGTCGCAGATGACAAAGTTCAACAGTCTGTACTCACCATGGCGGCACCACCGGATCTAAAAGTGGTGGTTTTTGCAGTTGATAAGTTTATCGATGTCCTGAAAAAAACCGAAATAAAACGACGCACTATGTTGCTATTTACCAATAGCGTCGATGTGAATAAGTTGGTTGAAAATGGCTTACAACTTCAAAAACTCAATGTGGGTGGCATGCGGATGCAAGAAGGACGCCGCAATTTATCTCGTGCAGTTGCTGTCACGCCCGAAGAAGAACAAGCATTCCAATCGATTATTAATCATAACATTGCAGTTGAAATTCAAATGGTTCCAAAAGATTCCATTGTTGAATTGAAAACATTGCTCAATTAATTCATTTGCTGAGGCTTATTTTTATCAATAAGCGAGGAGTTTATTATGTTAGTTGAAGCAATTCTAATCGCAATATGGGCTGGAATATGTTCTTTAGATGATGTCGGTCCGCAAATGTTAAGACGCCCACTGCTCACGGGAACCGTAGCCGGGATCATCATGGGTGACATGGTTCAAGGGCTGGCTATAAGTGCCACTTTAGAGTTGATGTGGATGGGGATTGGCAACGTCGGGGCATATTCTGCTCCTGATATTATTGCCGGCTCAATTATTGGTGTGGCGCTGGGTATTGCATCAAATGGCGGTATTGCCGCAGGGATTGCACTCGCCGTTCCGGTTTCTATACTTTGCCAGCAATTACTCATTATTTGGCGTTCATTTGCCAGTTTTTTAAATGTGTGGGCAAGTAAATCGATTCTAGATGGTAATTATAGTGGCCTAACTAAGGTTCATTATTTTTCAACACCACTGTGGTTTCTTATCCGTGCGATTCCTTGTTTTATTGCCGTTTATTTCGGTAGTGAACTCGTTAATAGCATTCTAAATGCTGTACCTGAAAGTATTCTCACAGGGATGGGTGTTGCTTCTAAATTAATTCCTGCGGTCGGTATTTGCATATTATTACTGATGTTACTAAAAGGCAGAATGTGGTTTTTCTTTTTGCTCGGTTTCATGCTTACCACTTACCTAAAACTACCGATTATTCCTATTACATTTATTGCTCTCGCATTTGCCGTCCTCTATGACATGGCATTTACCAATAGCACGCGTCAAACACCAGAAGAACAACCAGCTTCCAATAAAAATGAAGAAGAGGAATATGACCTATGAACGACGTCACCACTCCTGAAAATAAAAAACTCACCAAGAAAGAGTTAAACGGCATATTTTGGCGAATTCAAACAATGTCATTTTCATATAACTATGAAAAGCTGCAAACAATTGGCTTTGCGCATTGTATGGTGCCCGTGCTTGATAAACTTTACGAAAAAGCTGATCAAGAAACTCGAATTAAAGCCATGCAAAGACACTTTGAATTCTTTAATACGCAAATCAATGCGGGTGCATTAATTCTTGGTGTAACCGCAGCATTAGAAGAAAAAACAACTGAAGAAGAGAAAGATGCAGTTGTATCTGTTAAAGCTGGACTCATGGGGCCATTTGCAGGCCTCGGTGATAGTTTATTAAAATTCACCTGGTTACCGATATGCGGCAGTATTGGTGCTGCATTTGCACTGCAAGGCAATATTATTGGCCCAATATTAATGTTTATTTTATTCAATATCGTCAATATCGGCTCTAAATATTTCTTTATTCACTACGGTTATAACAAAGGTGTTGATTTAATCGAGCAATCGAAAAAATCTAATATCATTCAACGAATTACCAATATAGCTAACGTCGTCGGGGTCATGGTCCTCGGGTCTTTAATCGCCACAACGGTCAAGTTAACGACACCTCTGACAATTTCAGTTGGTGAGCAAACAATTAAAGTCCAAGAGATGTTTGACAAAGTTATTCCTAATTTACTCACTCTGTTGTTTGCCTTAGGAATATTTTTTCTTGTTCGCAAGTTGCAAGGTAAACATACCGTTGCGCTGATTATTGCCATGATGGTTCTTGGTGTTATCTGCTCAATGTTCGGCATTTTAGGATGAAAAAGGGAAATATATGGAAATCGTCGTAAATAGAATTAATGAGTCAACACTTGAACTGAAATTTGATGAAATACCTAAAGGTAAACTCGCCCTCTATTGGACGGATAAACCTAATACTGAAATTACCCCTAATAATTTCATTACTGATTGCATCGAAAATAACCTAACAGTGCAAGATCCATTAGCGGCTAAACAACGTATTTATTTTATTCTACAACAAGATGAGTCTCGCACGCTTTTTGCTGAAAGAACGCTACCTGTTGATGGAATGAATAATTTTCGTGACTTTGGTGGCTATACCACTGAGGACAATAGACAGGTAAAATGGGGTGTTTTATACCGTTCAAATCATCTATTTAACCTTAGTGATAAAGCGATTAGCTACCTATCTCATTTAGGTATAAAAAGCATTATTGATTACCGCACGCAAAATGAAATTAATAAATCGCCCAATTGCCACATCGGCGAAAAAAATACTTATCATCTGGATGCAACGGCACAAACAGCTGAATTAGCAGCACAATTTGCTGCCGCGCCGAGCAATGAAGATAAAGCCTTAATTGAAGGGATACTCAATAATATCCCAAAAGAATTAACCAATGGTGAAGGGCAGCAAATATTAGAGCAATACCGCCAATTTGTTGTCAGTGATAAATCTAAACTAGCCTTTCGCCATATGATAAACGTTTTACTTGAGCCCAATAATAGCCCAAGCCTTCAGCATTGCAGGGGAGGAAAAGATAGAACAGGTTACGGAGCGTTATTGGTTCTTGCTATGCTTGGTGTACCAAAAGCAACTATTATACAAGACTATATGTTAACCCATCATAATCGCTTGGCGCGTAATGAAATTAAGATGGCCGCTTATCGAGAAATCACACAAGACCAAAATGTTCTCGATTATTTACTTTCATTAATTGATACAAAAGAGATATTTATTATTGAAGTATTTAATGCAATGGAAGAGATATCTGGAACAGTAGAAAATTATATTAAAAATGAACTTCATTTTACTGAGGCTGATTTTAATAAGCTAAAAGCAATTTACTTAATATAATCTCATATAAATACATATTTAAAAAATAGGTTTAATCCATAAAACCGACGACCTTTTATTGTTTAAATAATGGAAATAGCCACATTAATTATACTTCGTGGCTATTTCCATTTCTAATATAACTAACTTATTAATATCCAAAATAATTCAAATTACAGGCATACACTCTAAATAGCCCAAAGCAGCCTGTACTCCAACAATTTTTAACCTTTACCCTCAAAAAAATTTTCTATTTAATCTTTTAATCCAAAATTTACCCTAAATAATTCGGGTTGTCGGTAGGCGACAAGCGAGGATAGCTCGGGGAGCATACATCAGTATGTGACCCGAGTAGCCGAGAGCAGTCAACACCCCGACAGCGCGAAGTATGACGGGTAAAAAAGGGGAAGATTATTTTTGCCCGTAGTATGCGTCAGCCCCATGCTTGCGCAAATAATGCTTATCTAGCAACTCTCGCTGCATGGCATCAACTTGTGGCACTAACTGGCGCGTATGCAAATTCATATACGCAATTTCTTCGAGAACTACGGCATTATGCACTGCGTTGTCTGGCGTTGTTCCCCATGCAAAAGGGCCATGGCTATGAACTAAAACTGCTGGAACATCTTTTGCAGAAATACCTTTTTGCACAAAGGTTTCAATAATGACGTTACCTGTTTCTCTCTCATAGTCTGATGCGATTTCGTTTTCAGTCATTTTTCGAGTGCAGGGAATTTCACCATAAAAATAATCTGCGTGGGTGGTACCTAACGCACTCAATGGCAGGCCAGCTTGCGCCCAAATGGTGGCATGACGTGAGTGAGTATGCACTATCCCGCCGATTTCAGGAAAAGCTTGATACAGGGCCAGATGAGTATCGGTATCCGATGATGGACGATATTTCCCTTCTACGACCTCACCCGTACTCAATGAAACCACCACCATATCTTCAGCTTTCATCGTTTCATACTCAACCCCTGACGGTTTAATCACCATCAAGCCGCTTTCTCTGTCCACACCGCTGACGTTACCCCATGTAAAGGTCACTAAGTTATGTTTTGGTAATGCAAGGTTTGCATCAAAGACTTGCTGTTTGAGTTTTTCGAGCATGCCAGCCCCCTAATTTTATAAATCACCTTAAGTATCAATAGAAAAGAACAATAACTTGTCTGTCTTTTGCTGATTGATAACCCATCTCTTAGTATTAAGGTAAACAGATTTAGACGATTTAAAAAGCATGCGTATTTACAAAAAATTAACAAACCCCCTTAACTCGGTCATATTCGGGCGTAAATGGTCATGAAAAGTCAATTTCAAGGTCTATTACAACGCCTGAATATGACCGATTTTTTTTATGCTTAGATGAGATGGTCATATTAAAACGCCATTTAAGTGATTTTAATCACAAAACAAAATGTAACCAATGAATTAACCATTATTTATTAGTGACTTCAATCACTATAAAAATCTTTCTTTTTTCTACGCGAGTATTACTTGAATCTAATCACGACAAAAAAAAAGTGGCTCTGGCAGAATAAATATCGTGGAAAGAATAGGAGCTGAAAATGTTACAAGCCGAACGCCATAAACTAATTTGTTCCCATGTATACCAAAATGGTTCGGCGTTAGTGCGTGAATTATCTCAATTATGTCTAGTTTCACAAGAAACGATCCGCCGCGATTTAACTGCGCTTGAACGTAAAAATAAAATTATTCGTAGCTTCGGTGGTGCAGTTGCCATTGACCAAGAAGAAACAACCGTCCTCAATGTTCTGCCCTCTTCGGTCAAACTCAGTCAAATGGTTGATGGTGCAGAGTCGTTTCGCAAAAGAACCGAAGAACACCCTGATGCAAAAATGAAAATATCTAAAGCTGCGCTTAAACTGATTCAACCCGGCGACTGCATTATGTTAGATAACAGCAGCACTTGTTGGTTTTTAGCACGACAAATACCAGATATTGATATTACAGTAGTGACTAATTCAGTGAAGATCATCCAAGCATTAGCTTGTCGTGACAGAGTTAGAGTTATTGGCATTGGAGGCGAATATTCAGAACGTCATGACGACTTTCACGGCCCAATTGCAGAAAGTATTATTCGTAGTTTTCAGATAAAAACGTTGTTTTTATCCTGCCAAGGATTCAACATTGAAAGTGGTATCCGTGATGGCAGCGAAATAAATTCAAAACTTAAAAACATCATGTTGCAAGTATCAGAAAATAAAGTCTTACTGGCCGATAATAGTAAATTAGATAAATATGCCTTTAGCCAAGTCTGTACTTTTGATGATATTGACGTATTAATCACAAATAAACTTAATAATGATAATTTTAAATCACAGTTCCCCAACTTAAATATCGTTGAGTGTGACAGATGATTTATATAAATAAACTTTAATAATAATTTAAGTCAGTAAAAATAATATTAATAAATCCTGTTGCTGTTTAAAACAGTGCAATGATATCGGCTATCTGCAATATCAACGTACGCTAATTATATCTATCCGATTATACACAACACCATGCT
Organism: Providencia sp.; assembly: GCF_003533305.1. Taxonomy (GTDB): domain Bacteria; phylum Pseudomonadota; class Gammaproteobacteria; order Enterobacterales; family Enterobacteriaceae; genus Providencia. Next base: position 65,536 of record NZ_DOEH01000025.1, read on the forward strand.
GATGAAATTTATCTCATTAATATTTCATCAACTTTAAGGAATACAACGATGAATATGAAAAAATTAGTCCTACCTTGTTTAATGAGTGCGGCACTGTTTTCAAATGTTGCCATGGCTGATACACAAAAAGCACAGAAGCCCTTTACCATGGGCGTTGTAGTCAAAGTGGGTGGTATTCCTTGGTTTAACGTTATGGAACAAGGTATTACCGAAGAAGGCAAAAAATTAGGTGTAAATGCTTTCCAAGTTGGACCAACCACCGCTGACCCTGCTGAACAAGTTCGTGCTATCGAAGACTTAATTGCCAAAAAAGTCGATGTCATTGGTGTGGTTCCTAATGATGCTAAAGTCCTTGAACCTGTTCTCAAACGCGCTAAAGATGCGGGTATCAAAGTTATTACTCACGAATCACCAAACCAACAAAATGCCGATTGGGATTTCGAATTACTCGATACCCAAAGTATGGGTGCTAACCATATGAAAGATATGGCTGCTTGCATGGGTGAAGAAGGTAAATACGCCATGTTTGTAGGCAGTTTAACTGTGCCATTAGTCAATGAATGGGCTGATGCTGCCATTGCCTACCAAAAGGCAAACTACCCAAAAATGCAAATGGTTGATGACCGCTTTGGTGTTGCCGAATCTGTAGATGATTCAATGCGTACCGCTAATGATCTGCTATCAAAACATAAAGACTTAAAAGGCATTATGTCATTTGGTTCCCAAGGTCCAATCGGTGCTGGTCGTGCTATCGATAAACGCCGTAAAAATGATACTACCTGTGTGTTCGGTACATTCACGCCAGGCCAAGGCATTAAATTACTCGAAAAAGGTGCCATTGACGGCGGCTATATTTCCAATCCGAAAGTGGCAGGACAAGTGTTTGTTCAAGTCGCCACCGCCATGATGAATGGTGAAGAAATCAAAGATGGCGTGTCTATCGGTGATATGGGGCAAATCAAAGTCAGCGGAAATACGATTCTGAGTGATAACCCAGTTGAATTGAATATCGAAAACACCAAAAAACTGGTTGATGTCGGACTGTAACCGCTACGACTCAATTAATACTTAAAATAAAAATAAACGCATAAAAATACATATTCAAAGTATGACATTTTTTAGTTCGATATATGACAAGTTCTAGTTCTGAATATGAAAGATACGAGTTCTAAATAGTTCGAACTGTAGTTAGGCGACAAATGAGTTAATCCCAAGGAACATACAAAAGTATGTGACTTGGGTTAACGA
>NZ_DOEH01000024.1 GCF_003533305.1 Providencia sp.
GCAACGGGGCGCATTAAACCGTATTAGGCTGTTTACGTCAATGGATTTTTAATAAAAAACCTTAATTACTGACTGAGTGTTTTCTTTTTCGACAAAACTTGACCGTTTAACGCGCTGACGATGATTTTTAGCTCAATGCGCCTTTTTTACGGCATAATGCAATGGCTAAAATATCTTCAGAAAGATGTTGAGCAATCTGCACATCTTTTATGTCGTGCTGAACCAAAAGGCGGTTAAGGCAGCCTTCTAAAACTAACTCCATCTGGTTAGCGACTAATTCTGAATCTTCAATATCAAGCTCATCTAATAACTCTTTTGTGAAGCGAAATGAATTATCTTTTTGTAGGCGACTTAGTTGATGAATAGGGTGGTCTGAGTCAGGGTAATAGCTGCAAGCTGAGATAAACAGACAGCCAGGGAAACGCTCTTCGCTGACCTTTTCACTCAGTTGTTGGTAACGTTCTGTTAGCTTCTGTTGAGGACTCAGCGATTCATCAAGGAGCGTTTGGCGTTGCCATGTTTCAATCTGTTGCCCGTGAAAACGCAAGCAATCATAGATAAGGGCTTCATCATCTGGCCAAAACTGGCGAATGGTCGCGAAATCAGGCTCAATTTCATTCAGTAGGTTTTCCGTTGATGCGGATAAACCTTGTTTTTCCAGTTGGTTTAAGGCATGGCTTAAGATCGTTTCACGCTGGATAGGCATTATCATCTCCATCAGAATATTTCCCAGTTTGATTCATCATAGCAATGTTCAATATCTAATTATAGCGGTTTGCTTTATGAACGGAAAAACTAAGCGTGAATACGTATTGTACTGTTTACTGAGATAATTGAAGAGGGTGTCGGAAAACGGGCAGTAAAGTAGGTATATAATTTATTGATATTTAAGGATTGAAAACACTTATTTGAAAAAAAACATACGCTAATATTTTAATGTGGTCTTAGATGAGTGAATTAAAGAACTATAGTCATTAGATTTCGATATTTTTCATTATGGGAAATAGGAAATAGGAAATAGGAAATAGGAAATAGGAAATAGGAAATAGGAAATAGGAAATAGGAAATGGGAAATAGGAAATGGGAAATAGGAAATGGGAAGGGAGGGGGGTAATCCCCCCGAGCCTAAATTAATCAATAATGTTTTATTTATATTTGAACATTAATGAATCAACTTAGCTTCTGTATTGAAATTAACGAAATAAAAACTAAAAATATTCTTAACAAACTCGTCAATATCATGCTTTCTTAAGTCCAGAGCCTGTAAAATATCTAAAAGGCCTTGTATGGTAAGTGCATTTATGCCCCGTTCATAGCGAGAAACTTGTTGCTGGCTAATGCTGAGTCGAGAGGCGAGTTGTGCTCCAGTAAGGCCAACTTTTTTTCTACGGAGTTTTAAAAACTGGCCAATGTAAATAGACACTTCTGCATCTTCAAGTTGTAGATTATTTGTCATTCCTACTCCAGATAATATTGATGTAGGAGAATAATATTATTTAAATATGGAATTCAACATAAAATCATTCCCAGTGAAATATATATAAATATATATGAGGTGTTTCTGACGCGTATTAAACAAGGTTAATCATGTCATTTCCAATATTTATGACTAATGGATATTGGTATTTCAATAGATACTACCTATTTCAACTACGCAGGATAAGAGTGACAAAGTGGTTTTTTGCGGATTATAAAGCCTTTGTTTTTATTTTCAATGGTGTTTTATGCTGAATTTGTTTGTTTGAGATTCATTGTATAATATTAAATTTCACAAGTACTGTTGGGGTAGATATCTTATATTGGGCATTATTTTAGTGAGATAGAAATTGTTTGTTACACTAACACTGAGAGTATTAATATATATGTTTCAAATGAAACTTTTTATTCGTAGTACTTGTGAATAAACAATTCTATCTTAATTTATCATTTTTTTTACTATTGGAAACATAAATTGATATTTTATTTAACTTGATCTAAAAGACGAAATAAAACTATCTTATATTCTTGTTGCATAGCAATATTAAGTTCTGTTTCTTTTTTATTTTGCATTCTCGCTCTAGCTGAGGCGAATATTTGTTCCTTCGTCGCATTTTTTACAGCTAATAAAAAAGGAAAGCCAAATTTTTGGCGATAAGTTTCGTTAAGTTGTGCTAATTCTTTCGCCTCAGTTTCAGTACATTCATTTAATCCCGCACTTGATTGTTCTCCTTGAGATAGCAATGCAATGTCGTTATTACGCAAAGTCTTACAAGCAAGTTCAGGGTGAGATTTAATCAGCTCTAACTGTTTATCGGTTCCTGCATTTTCAACTACGTTGACAATATCGATATACATATCAACAAAGCCTGTAAATGGTCGTTGTTTTGCGGCTTCAACGATAGGCCAGGTGGTATCTTCAAAAATAGCGGAAAGAGATTTTTCATAGTTATCCGCTGACATACTATTGAGTTCATCAATAGTATAAGTTTGATTGGAAAAAGCATAATTTGACGTTAAGAGTAACGTTAATGGAAGAATGAATTTTTTAATTAATAGCATAGGGAATCCTTTCATGTTAAAGATGAAATATTAATAAACTTAAATTAAGAATGAAATTTAAATATTTAGATATTAAATACGTAAAGGAAAGGCATTTTTTATAAAATGCCTTTTATCTAACTTTGATAAAATAATCAATCAGAGCTCAATATCTCGATTACAATCTTTTGAGTAAATATAACTAAATTCTTTATCGCCAACCGCGTAACCGGCCTGAAGTGCATAAGATGCCATAAAGATATAGTCGCCTTCTTTCACCGGAACCCAGTCATTATCTAGGTTATACATACCTTGGCCAGTTAAAATTAGCGCCCCATGTTCTTGGTAGTGAGTTTCAATATAGCCGTGGCTTGCGCCTGGCTGGAACGTAAGAATATGAATGTTCATATCAAAACCGAGATCTTTCGGCAGTAAATCTTGAAGGTGTACATTATGCATGCCTTCGTAATCAATTTTAGGTAATTTATTGGTATTACCACATACGACATGAGCTTTATGACCTGCTGTAGGTTCATAAACTCGTTTGTATAAAAATAATTTAGAGGCTTGGCCTTTATTATTATTTTTAAAGCGTAAAGTAACGCCTGCGGGACAATATAAATAGCCACCTTGAGTTAATGCATGTTCTTCTTTATCTGAATAAGAGGTAATTTCACCGTCGATGACATAAACAATGCACTCAATCTTACCGCCGCCAAATCCGACTAAGTTACCGCCTTCGTTATTGAGAGTCACAAGATAATCAACAAAACTTGCACCTAATTTAGGTGTTGATAAGATAGTGACATTACAGTCGGTAAATCCCGGGATGATATTGCAGACAACACCATTAGGTGGAATGATGGCGTAATTATCTTTTTTGATAATGGCGCGTGATGCTAAAATATCATTTGGATAGCCAATTTGATTATTTAAATAACCCATACCATACTCTCCTATAGAAATTGTTTTTTATTATCTTATTTAATTATTCATGACATTTCAGTCAAATTAGAAAATAAATTTTTGAATATATTGAATATTGCTATTCAATATATGCCAGTTTATATAAAACTTCTGTGAGTAATTTTACCCCTTCAGCGAGGTCGGCGAGTTTCGTCGCTTCTGCTGGATTATGGCTAATACCATGAATACTCGGTACAAACATCATGACGGTAGGAATGTGTGGTGCAAAAATTTGTGAGTCATGGCCTGCTCCACTATGCATGACTTTGTAGCTATATTTATTTTCTTCACAAATAGTCTTAACAAACTCAACCAGTTCATTATTCATGGGGATTGGGCTTTCATCCATCCACAAATTTATCTCAGCCGTAATCCCCATTTCTTGGCAAATACGCTGAATATCGTTTTCAATAATTTCAGTGAATTGGACTAATATTTGTTTGTCGGTATGACGACAATCAAGGGTGAAATCAGTTTGTCCGGGAACGACGTTAACGGTATTGGGGTGCGGCACTACACGGCCAAAAGTAAGTACTAACGGATCGCCATATTGTTTTGCTTTTTCAGTTGATTCAAAACAGATACGACTAAATGCGCAGATAGTATCTTTGCGATATCCCATCGGTGTGGTGCCTGCATGGTTTGCTTCACCTTTTAACGTAATACTGTAGCGTCGTTGTCCAACAATATTATTAACGACTCCAATTGTAGTTTGCTCTCTCTCAAGAACATTACCTTGCTCAATATGTAGTTCGACAAATGTTTTGATATCATTACGAATGGGTTGATGAGCGGGACGAAATTGGAAGCCCGCAGTTGTCATGGCATCAACAAAATTAATCCCTTCAGCATCTGAAATGGATTTTACATCCTCAGATTTAGCGATGCCTACTACGTTTTTACTCCCCCAATAGGCATAGGGAAACCGGCTACCTTCTTCCTCTGCTAGGGAAACAACCTCTAACGTTCGTAATGGTTGTCCATAGGTTTTTTGCAAATAGTCTAAGGCAATATAAGCGGCTTCAATACCAAATTGGCCATCAAGGTTTCCGCCGTTGACGACGGTATCAATATGCGAGCCTGAGAGTATGACTTGATCGGGATATTTACTGCCTTTAATTTGGCCAAATAAATTACCGATATCATCGTAATATGCATTTAATCCTGAATGTTCAAAGGCATTTTTTAATGCTTTTTGGGCGCTAATCCATTCAGGCGTATAAAGCAGGCGTGTCATGCCATTATTTTTAACAGCACCATGCTTGGATAACCAATTTGAAGTTTCTTGAACTTCATGTGTAAAGTTCTTCATAAACTCACCAGTTAGTGATTTTTATACTGTGTGCTGTAGTAACAGACAGCTAGTGTTGTCACTAAACAGCAATATTTGTTCTCATAAGCTAAAGTAATTAATAGGTTCTGCGGTACGTTATTATTTGAAATGTCTTTCCCTAATTACCGGATGCCAGTGATCAGGGAAAGGAATACCGATATTATCTTAAGCTAAATCTTGAAATTAAATATTTGCAGAAGAGATACCGACTAATTAATTTATCCCTATTTTTTAGTTAGCTAGCAAAGGGAGATTTATTGTTGTAAGACTTTTGGTAAATATCATCAGAAATTAAATAATTATAAATTTCGTCTACAATCTCGATACCATTAGCTTCGCTTTGTTTTTCTCTATTTAAGCTGTTCTGCCCTGGATAAAGTACTTTTTCAAAACCAGGTGCAGGTTTAACGGCATTCAATTCTTGCATCACTTGGCTAATATGTTGACGGAACATCACAGGGTTAGTGAAATAGGCTGGATTTATAACAATATGTAATTGCCCGAGCTCTCTTCCTTGTGTTAAATCATGGTACATGGAGCTCACATGTTTACCAAAAGGTAGCCCTAATAAAACGCCAGATAAAATATCGACCATCATCATTAAGCCATAACCTTTAGGGCCTGCAATTGGTACTAAACCTGTAACTGCAAATGGATCAGTGGTTGGATTACCGTCTTTATCTACTGCCCAAGTGTCAGGTATTTTTGCATTTTTAGAGCGAGCATCGAGTACTTTACCCCATGCTTGAACCGTGGTGGCCATATCAAAAGTGATATTATCGGTTTCACCGGGAGCAGAAAATGCAATTGGATTAGTACCGTAGTATGGCTCAGCGCCCCCATAAGGGACCACCATTGGGTCGGATTGACAGACTGAGATACCGATCATGCCTGCATTTGAGGCTTGCTGAACAAAGTAGGATAACGCGCCACTATGACCGATGCGGCGAATGCCCACGACGGCGATACCGTTTTCTTCTGCCATTTTAATGGCTTCATCCATACTGAGTTTTGCGGCAACATGGCCTGCGCCATTGTCACCATCAAAAACTGCGCTGCAAGGGCCGGTTTTTTCGAAAGTAAAATTAGGTGAATTATTGGTTCCGCCTTTAGAAATGCGTTCTGAATAATATTCAACACGTACTGCTCCGTGGGAGTGAATTCCTTTGGCATCAGCATGAACTAACACGTCAGAAACAATACTTGCATGTTCTTCAGATAAACCTGCGGCATGAATTTTATTAGCGATAAGCTGGTGGAGTTTTTCTTTAGAAACTTTCATACTTAAATAACCCTTTAGTGTTTTCGAAGTTTAATAAAACTCGGTGCTAGCATCAATGTATCAACTAAATTTGGAATAAATGTGATCTAGGTTATTTTTATCTGATTTTATTAAAAATTCCATAAATCAACATACAATTATTAGAATGTCTTAAATAGTCATTTAATTGAGATGTTTTCTTTCAATGCCATGCTTATTTTAAAGTAATTTCTAACAATATATAAAATGTGACCATTCTCAACTTATTTTTCTCTTTAATTTGTAATTTTGTTTTTCAATATAAATATGTATTTACTTTTTTATCGAATATTAAGTAAATAAAATTCCGCCTAATAAAATGTTGTCTTAAGGATATTATTATGGTCCATGCCTTCATAAAAAAAGGGAGTTTCCAAGATTCAGTGAGTCTTATGCTGATATCTCGAAAATTAAGTGAATCTCCAAATGTATCTGAAATATCAGTCATGATGGGAACGCCTGCAAATAAATCATTGCTAGAGGCTACTGGTTTTTGGCATTCATCATTTGATGAAGCCACTCCGAATGATATTTGTGTTGCCATTAAAACTGAATCGGAAGATAGCGCAATTGTAGATGAAATCGTGATTGCCCTTGAAGGATCGCTAAAAGAAATAGCCCAAGGACAGCAACAAAAAGGAAAAAAACTTCAACGTGCGCGTAGCTGGCGGATGGCGAAAAGCAAATTGCCGGATGCAAATATTGCTCTCATTTCTATTGCAGGCGAATTTGCCGCAGAGCTTGCCAATCAAGCCTTAGATGATGGCTGCAATGTGATGATGTTTTCAGATAACGTGACACCTGAGGACGAACGAAATTTAAAAATCAAGGCAAGTAAACTAGGCTTAATTGTGATGGGACCCGATTGTGGAACCGCCTATTTAGCTGGCGCTCCCTTGGCTTTTTCTAATGTCGCGCCACAGGGCAATATCGGAATTATTGGCGCTTCAGGAACGGGTATTCAAGAGCTTATCTCTCAAATTACCCTTGCGGGTCAAGGGATCACTCATGCAATTGGTTTAGGCGGCCGTGATTTGACCGCAGAGATTGGCGGCATCAGTGCGATGACGGCAATTGATTTGTTAGCAACAGACTCAAACAGTGATGTGATTGCTTTTGTTTCTAAGCCGCCGGCAAAAGAGATCCGTGCCAATGTTATTGAAAAGCTTAGGGCGCAAGGTAAGCCTGTTGTTGCCCTTTTTCTGGGAACCACTCCAGAGGTTCGACAAGATGGTAACCTCTATTTTACGGAAACATTGGATGAAACGGCGCGTATCGCTGCAATGTTAGGGCGTGTACAAGCGGCAGCTAAAATTCAACCTCAAGGTCGCGGTAAAAAAATTGCTGGATTGTATGCGGGGGGAACTCTAGCAGCAGAATGTGCGATGCTACTCGCGACTAAGTTAGGCTTACAAACCGATGCAGCGCACTATCAAGGTATGATGCTAAATGAGGGTGGTCATAAAATTATTGATTTAGGTGATGATTTTTATACGCAAGGTAAGCCTCATCCCATGATTGACCCATCAACGCGTAATCAGCAAATCGCGAGTTTGGCACAAAAAACCGAGATTGGGGTGTTATTGCTTGATGTGGTGATTGGTTATGGTGCGCAGATTGATTCTGCTCAGACATTAGCAAAAGAAATTATATCACTAAAAGAGAAACGACCTACTAATGCCCCTATTGCGGTTATTGCAACCGTAACGGGAACAGAACAAGACCCTCAGGTACGCTCAGCGCAAATTACCTATTTAGAAGAGGCAGGTATTGCGGTGATGAATTCACTTCCTGAAGCGGTGACCCTTGCCTGTGCTGTTATCTCACCTTCAATTCCCGCTTTTCCTCAACAAGAACATCAAATATTGCAAAGCGTCTCAGTAATTAATGCTGGGGTTCGCAGTTTTGCTGACGACTTGCAAGCCAATGAGATCCCCGTTGTTCATTATCAATGGGCGCCTATTGCTGGTGGTAATCAAAAACTAGCTAATATTCTGAAAAAATTGAAATAAGGGTTTGGATATGTACTCAACGATTGAAGAAGCAAACGCCGCAGTAATTGAACGTATTCGTGCCGCTCGTCCTTTCTGGCAAAGTGTTGAACCGGCAAAAGTCGTGGTTCCGGCCTTACAAAAAGGTAAAAAGCTGTTACATGCGGGGCCGCCTGTCACTTGGGATGAAATGAGTGGTCCAGTTCGAGGAGCTTGTATTGGGGCTTGTCTATTCGAGCAATGGGCTGATACAGAAGAACAAGCACTCAAGATGTTAAATAACGATGAGATTGAGTTTGTTCCTTGTCATAACGTGAAAGCCGTTGGGCCAATGGGGGGGATCACCTCTGCCAATATGCCAATGTTGGTTGTAAAGAATATGACTCATGGTAACTATGCCTACTGCAATATGAATGAAGGTATAGGCAAGGTGATGCGATTTGGTGCATACGGCGAAGATGTGCAAACACGTTTACGTTGGATGCGTGATTCATTAGCGCCAGTGTTGAAAAAAACATTGCAGACTTTGGACGATGGCATTGATTTAACCGCGATGATGGCTCAAGGCATCACCATGGGTGATGAGTTTCACCAACGCAATATCGCAACCTCTGCATTGCTGCTAAGACAGCTAGCGCCGATTATGAGTTCGCTAGATATCGACAAAGATGAGCTGCAAAGTGTGCTGCATTTTTTAAGTATTACAGATCAATTTTTTCTGAATTTAGCGATGGCTTACTGTAAATCAGCGATGGATGCAGGCGCAGAAATTAAACAAGGCACAATTGTGACTGTTTTAACGCGCAATGGTAAGAATTTTGGGGTCAAGATCAGTGGGATGGGTGATGAATGGTTTACGGCTCCTGTCAACACGCCAGAAGGATTGTTTTTCTCAGGCTATAGCCAAGCGGATGCGAATCCGGACATTGGTGACAGTGCAATTACCGAAGCATTCGGCATCGGAGGTGCTGCAATGGTTGCCGCGCCGGGTGTGACACGTTTTGTTGGCGCGAGTGGCGGCATGAGTGCTGCGCTGGATGTTTCCGATGAGATGGCTGAAATCTATTTAGAGCACAATATGATGTTGCAAATTCCAACTTGGGATTTCCAAGGCGCATGTATTGGTTTAGATGCGCGCCGCGTGGTTGAAACGGGTATTACACCACTGATTAATACGGGTATTGCACATAAAGATGCAGGGGTTGGCCAAATTGGGGCTGGAACGGTGAGAGCGCCAATTGCCTGTTTTGAAAAAGCTATTATTGCACTGTCCAAAAAGCTGGGTATTACCGAATAAATCATCAACTTATCACGCTGAAGGAGATTGAAAAATGATAATGCAAGCGTTGTCAGTTAGCGAACATTTGCCAAAGGATACTGGGATATTGCGTGGCATTGGACGCTTTAATCACGCACTCAATTTTTTGACTCCTTCAGGTGATCTATTGACTTTACATCGTCACGGACGTGGTTTGAGTCCAATGGGGTGGATGGTATCCGAACGAGATTTTCAGGTGATATTTGAAGATGAAAGTGAATGTATTGAATATCAAAAAGATGTGATTATTGGGCGTAATTGGCAATTGCAAGCCCCTGAAAATCGGGTCTCATTGAAAATTTTGCCACAGAAGCTTTCGAGTTCGGTGATGGTGTCCTTATGGGATATTTTAAGGCAGTCCAAAGCAAAAAGTGGACTGCATGGCATGTTATCTCAAGTCACTAATGGAACGGTTCCTAGAGAGCTTCAGGTGCTTAGTGCTAATTTTCAGCGTTGGCGTCGTGGAGATAGTATTAACTGGCAATCGGTTGTTGGTAAAGGGCCCGGATTAACGCCAAGTTACGACGATATTTTAATTGGGATGCTATTAGTCAGTTTTTTAGATGAGCGTACTGATAGCCATAAATCACCGCCTTTTTTTCAAGATACACCTTCATTAGAGCTATTAACCACCCTGATTAGCGTGAATTATTTGCAGTTTGCTTCTCAGGGAATATTTTCTACACCATTGCAAACATTAGCAACCGCATTGACGCAGCCGATGAAATTGTCACAGGCGGTGCGTTTATTACTTCAAGTGGGGCACTTTTCTGGCGCGGATACCTTAATTGGTGTGTGGCTGGCTGGAATGGAAACCCATCATTAATTCAATTTTTCAAAAATAACTCATTGATGACGTCATTAAAATATAAGGATAAACATGGAAACGATAGTTGTTGCCTTAGGGGGGAATGCGTTATTAAAGCGCGGTGAAGTCCTTTCTGCTGACAATCAATATCATGCAATTGCTTCAATTGCAGATGTATTAGGTAAATTGGCTCAAAAATATCGTGTTGTTATCGTGCATGGTAACGGCCCACAAGTCGGCTTATTAGCGTTACAAAATTTGGCCTATCCAGAGGTGCCAGCCTATCCCCTTGATATTTTAGTGGCAGAAAGTCAGGGTATGATAGGGTATATGTTGACGCAAGAATTAGGCCGACATCACCCTCTACAACCAATAACCACCATATTGACGCGAGTAAGTGTGGATGCGAATGATCCCGCTTATCAAAATCCAACTAAGTATATTGGCCCTGTTTATAATGAAACTGAAAAAGCAGATTTAGAGGCAAAATTAGGTTGGACTATCAAAGCCGACGGCCAATATTACCGTCGTGTTGTCCCGTCCCCTGAGCCAAAATCAATTCTTGAAATTGATGCAATAAAATATCTATTAGATAAACATCATATTGTTATTTGTAATGGTGGTGGCGGTGTGCCGGTTATTCAACAAGGGAAAGGTTATCAAGGTAGTGAAGCCGTTATTGATAAAGATTTATCGTCAGCATTATTGGCAGAAGCAATTAATGCTGACCATTTAATTATTTTGACAGATGCTGATGCGGTGTATCGCCATTGGGGAACGCCAAAGCAGAGTGTAATTAGAACAGCAACGGTTGCCGATGTTGCACCTATGGCAATAGATGATGGCTCAATGGGACCGAAACTTATCGCAGTGAGCCGTTTTGTGAAGCGTTCAGGTAAACCTGCTTATATTGGTGCGCTTAATCAAATAGAAGCCATCCTTAGCGGTGAGATGGGGACAAAAATCACACCATAATCATGACTATTTTGTAGCTGGGTCAATGGCGCTCAATAAATTGTTAATGATTGGGTTCTGTAATTTGAATAGTTTAATCACTGTTTTTAATACTTCACCTTTGTGGCTGCTATTCCATGCTAAAGAAAGTGGAGAAGGGCGCCTTGGTCTTTTTATTGATTTAGCCATTAATTGACCGCTTGTAATATAAGGTTCACATATTGATGCAGGCAAAAAACCAATGCCAGTTCCCTTTAGATGGCAAAGTACTTTGGTACTCATATCGGGGACTTTGATTTCTCGTTGGCCTGATAACAGCCATGCTGTTCGTTTAGATAATATTTGTGAGGTGTCTTCAACATTAATTGTGGGATGACAACGGAGTTGTTCATCACTCAAAATGCCGTCGACATCTGCTAAGGGGTGATGCTTGGCAACAGCAAAGATCCACTCGATTTTACCTAAAAACAAGGTGTTGACGCTACTATCAAGTGATTCAGAACCAGGGACACCAATAGCAATATCACTTTTATTGCTTAACAGTGAATCCCATACCCCCATGTAAACATGGCGAGTAATATTGATACGAGTAAATGGAAAGCGCTCAGTGAGATATTGAATGAGGTCAGAAACGGCATCAGCTTGATAAAGTAAATTATTGATAGAAATTGTAATTTCTGGTTCGACACCTTCATTAATCAATTGTAATTGGCTTGGCATATTACTTAACCAGTGATGCCACTGGCGGCACTGTTCGAGCAGAAATTCACCTGCTGCGGTTAGGTTAACTGTTCGTGTGGTTCTCATAAACAGTTGTACGCCAACATGTTCTTCTAGCATTTTGATTCTATAGCTAATAGTAGCCGTACTTTTGTGGAGTTGTTTAGCTGCTTGAGAAAAACTTTGACACTGAGCAACGGTAATAAAGGTTGTCATGGTTTCTTGATCTAGCATTTTTTATTCCTCGGGCACAGGAAAAATGAAGTTGTGCAGATCCGTCTTAGTTTGCACTGGAAAGAGAACATTTCTGATGATAATTGAAAGCGATAAGTATAAATCACACTCAATTGTTAGAAATTATTATCTTACTGAATATTAAGAGATTATATATCTTTCAAATTATAAAAATGTGATGCACACAGTTTATTGGAAAATTTTTCCAATAAACTGTGTTAAAATAAAAACAACCTGATACACTGGTTTTATTATATCGATGATTATATTTGTTAATGATGGTGTGTTTATCCACTAATGTAACAGTGGCATGAATACAGTAGTGGCTCAAAATTTTTAGCGTGTTAGGAGAAAACAATGAAACTTGTTCTATCTGATCTGACACCGGAAGCGTTTGCTCCTTATGGCGACGTCATCCAAGTTGAAGGGTCTGATTTTTTTCATATTAATGAGGGGTCAACAGAGCGTTATCATGACCTTGGAAAAGTTGAAATCACGGATAGTAAGCCGGTATTGATGAGTATTAGTCGCTCAGATCCTTGTAATATACCGATGGATATCACGTTGCTTGAGAAACATCCACTATCAACACAGGCTTTTATCCCAATGAATGGCGAACGCTTTGTCGTCATTGTGGCAGAACCCGGCGATGATATCCCTGCTAAAACATTACGTGCATTTATTACGAATGGAAAACAAGGAGTTAATTATCATCGTGATGTATGGCATCACCCCATTTTTGCCTTTAAGGAAAAAACTGATTTCTTAACTGTAGACCGAGGTGGCGCAGATAATTGTGTCATTAAGAATCTACCTGAACCTTGTCAAATCGTTTTTCCTTAACTAATCTATTGGGCGATAATGGCTAATTGATAATGCTAGTGCCCGCCGATAGTAAACATAAAAGGTAAAAATAAATGACTGAACCACGTAAAAAAGGAAGACCACAAACAGATAAAAGTACACCAAAGGGTGCTCAAGCACTTGAGCGTGGGCTTGATATTCTTCAGTTTTTGGCTAACTCAGGTGGAAGTTCATCGGTTTCAGTACTCTCGGAGCAGTTGGGTCTACCATTATCAACGACGTTTCGTTTACTGAAAGTCCTTGAACAATCAGAGTTTATTTTTCAAGACCCTCAACTGGGTTGGTGGCACATTGGTCTACAATCATTCACTGTTGGCGCGACCTACATGAATGATCGCGATGTTGTTTCTGTGGCAGGTCCTTTTATGCGCAGATTGATGTTGTTATCGGGTGAAACGGCAAATCTTGCTATTCGCAACAATTTAGATGCAGTTTTAATTAGGCAGTGTGAATGTCATGCGTTAGTTAGAATGTGCGCGCCACTTGGTAGCCGTTTGCCTCTACATGCTTCTGGTGCGGGTAAAGCACTTCTTTTCCCTTTAGATGAGGAAGAGATGTTAGAACTTGTTATTCGTTCAGGCTTACAAGAATTCACACCAAAAACGATAACCAGTATTAACATTTTAAAGAAAGCGCTTGAACATTACCAAAAACTTGGTTATGTCATTGATAATGAAGAACATGCATTAGGTCTTAATTGTTTGGCAGCGCCAATATTTGATCGTAATAATTCATTGATTGCAGCAGTTTCTATCTCGGGACCAAGCTCTCGAGTGACTGAAGAGCGTTTTACTGAATTGGGTGAGCTAGTGCGTGATGTTGCAGCCGATATCAGTGCTGCATTAGGTGAGCGCCAGTAAAGTAATAAATTGGCACGAATAAGAATGATTGAATAGCGGGTGGCTAGCATCCGCTAATACAAATAGATAAATAACCCGTTTTTTTTAAACGGTTTTTTTTAGACATAAAATCAAGTTGGAAAAATTTTCCAATAAAAGGAGTTAGTATGGCTAAGATGCGTGCAGTTGATGCAGCAATGTATGTACTGGAAAAAGAAGGCGTTACAACCGCTTTTGGCGTACCAGGTGCTGCAATAAATCCTTTCTATAGTGCAATGCGCAAACATGGTGGTATTCAGCATTATTTAGCACGCCATGTTGAAGGGGCCTCTCATATGGCAGAAGGCTATACAAGAGCAAATCCGGGTAATATTGGGATGTGTTTAGGGACTTCGGGTCCCGCAGGCACTGATATGATCACGGCGCTTTACTCTGCATCAGCCGACTCAATTCCTATTTTATGCATTACGGGTCAAGCACCAAGGGCACGGTTACATAAAGAAGATTTCCAAGCAGTAGATATTGCATCAATTGCAAAACCTGTCACTAAAATGGCGACCACTGTCCTTGAGCCTGCATTGGTGCCGCGTGTATTACAGCAAGCCTTTCATTTAATGCGTTCAGGACGTCCGGGACCGGTTCTGATTGATCTCCCATTTGATGTTCAAGTGGCTGAAATTGAGTTTGATCCTGATACTTATGAGCCATTACCGAGCTATAAGCCTGCCGCAACGGTTGCTCAGGTAGATAAAGCATTAGATATGCTATTCGCCGCTAAAAAACCATTAATTATCGCGGGTGGTGGGGTTATCAATGCGGATGCATCAGACAAACTGCAAGAATTAGCTGAGATTTGTAATGCGCCTGTTATTCCAACATTGATGGGATGGGGTTCAATTCCAGATGACCACGAGTTAATGGCTGGTATGGTTGGTTTGCAAACATCTCATCGTTACGGTAATGCCACATTATTAGAATCAGACTTTCTGCTAGGTATTGGTAATCGCTGGGCAAACCGTCATACAGGTTCAACGGATAAATACGTTGGAAACCGTAAAACAGTCCATATTGATATTGAACCAACACAAATTGGTCGTATTTTCTGTCCTGATTTAGGGATAGTTTCTGATGCTAAATTAGCATTAGACTTATTAGTTGAACGCGCTAAAGCCCGTAAAAAAGCGGGAACATTGCCAGATTACAGCAAGTGGGTTGCGCAGTGCCAAGAGCGTAAGCGTACCTTATTACGTAAAACACATTTTGATAATACACCAGTCAAACCACAGCGCGTTTATGAAGAGATGAATAAAGCATTTGGTCGTGATGTTTGTTATGTCACCACGATTGGTCTGTCACAAATTGCTGCCGCACAAATGCTACATGTATTTAAGCCTCGCCATTGGATTAACTGTGGCCAAGCTGGCCCATTAGGCTGGACTTTACCTGCCGCTCTGGGGGTTTGTGTTGCAGATCCTAAACGTAAAGTAGTCGCTGTTTCTGGCGATTATGACTTCCAATTTATGATTGAAGAGCTTGCTGTCGGTGCCCAATTTAAATTGCCATATATCCATGTGGTAGTGAATAACGCTTATTTAGGCTTAATTCGTCAATCACAACGCGGTTTTGATATGGATTATTGTGTTCAACTCGCGTTTGAGAATATTAACTGTGATGTTATCGGCGAGTATGGCGTTGACCACGTTAAAGTTGTTGAAGGTCTTGGTTGTAAAGCCATTCGCGTATTTAAACCCGAAGATATTGCGCCAGCCTTTAAGCAAGCTGAAAAATTAATGAAAGAGTTCAGTGTTCCTGTTGTGGTTGAAATCATTCTTGAGCGTGTGACGAATATTTCAATGGGAACTGAATTGGATAACGTGACTGAATTTGAAGAAGTGGCAACTTCTGAAGCGGATGCACCAACGGCAACGGCATTCTATCAATATAAATAAGGAAATAAGCTGATGACAAAGTTTGCAGCTAATTTATCGATGTTATTTACTGAAGTTGATTTTATGCAGCGTTTTAAACTCGCCGCTAAGAATGGCTTTAGTGCTGTGGAATATATGTTTCCTTATGATTTTCCAGCGCAAGCGATTAAAAAAGAACTTGATGATAATAAGTTAACTCAAGTTCTCTTTAATCTTCCTGCTGGTGATTGGGATGGTGGAGAGCGTGGAATTGCGTGCTTACCTCAAAGACAAGAAGAGTTTCAGCAAGGTGTTAAGCAGGCTATCGAATACGCAAAGGTATTAGGCTGTAAACAAATTAATTGTCTAGTTGGCCGTAAAGATCCTGCGCTTTCTGAAGCCGAAACGCTTATCACGTTAGTACAAAACTTACGTTTTGCGGCTGAATTACTGTCTAAAGAAAATATTCGTTTACTTGTCGAAGCGGTGAATACTTTTGATATTCCGGGTTTCTATTTAAACCGTTCTTTTCAAGTGAAAGAATTAATTAAACGCGTTAATCATCCAAATATTTATTTTCAATATGATATTTACCACATGCAGCGTATGGAAGGTGAATTAACTGAAACAATAAAGCAGTTATTTAATCATATCTCACATATCCAGTTAGCGGATAACCCAGGGCGTCATGAACCGGGAACCGGGGAAATAAATTATACCTATCTGTTTGAGCAACTTGAAGCTATGGGCTATCAAGGGTGGATTGGCTGTGAATATAAACCGGCCACAACCACAGAGCAGGGTTTGGATTGGTTAAAACAATATTCATAATGAGGGGTAGATCATGAAATTAGGCTTTGTGGGTTTAGGTATTATGGGTGCGCCAATGGCGGCGAACTTGATTAAAGGTGGTCATGAGTTAGCGGTTAATACTCGAGGTACTCTTCCTACTTCTTTATTAGAAAGCGGTGCTAAAGCCTATAATAACCCGAAAGAAGTGACAGAAAACTCAGATGTCATATTTATTATGGTGCCAGATACTCCGCAGGTTGCTGAGGTTCTATTTGGTGAGAATGGCTGTGGTTTTGCCAACTTAAAAGGCAAAATTATTGTAGATATGAGTTCTATTTCACCGATAGAAACCAAAGAGTATGCGAAAAAAATTAATGAACTTGGTGGCCAATATCTTGATGCACCGGTATCCGGTGGTGAAGTTGGCGCTCAACAGGGCACACTCAGCATCATGGTGGGGGGAGAAGAGGCTTCATTTTCCAAAGTGAAACCATTGTTTGAACTGATGGGTAAGAATATTAGTTTAGTGGGCGGTAATGGTGATGGACAAACATGCAAAGTTGCTAATCAAATTATCGTTGCACTAACCATTGAAGCGGTAGCAGAAGCACTTGTATTTGCTTCTAAAGCGGGTGCAGACCCAGCACGAGTACGTGAAGCGTTGATGGGGGGATTTGCTTCTTCAAGGATCTTAGAAGTTCATGGTGAACGCATGGTTAAGCGTACATTTGACCCAGGTTTTCGTATTTCGTTACATCAAAAAGATTTAAATCTTGCTCTACAAGGCGCTAAGGCACTGTCAATGAGTTTGCCTAATACGGCGACTTGCCAAGAGCTTTTCAATCTATGTGCCGCACATGGTGGTGAAAACAATGATCATTCGGCATTAGTGAAAGCTATTGAAATTATGGCAAATCATAAGCTCAGTGATTAAGTTACCGAAGTCGTAGTATGTTCTAAAAAAGTAATAAGTAGTTACAAGTAGTAAAACAGTTTAACTAGTCGTTTATTTGCCCCACGTATGTGGGGCTTTTTTTATGGGTAATAATTAAATTTTTTATGTGAAAAAAATAAGTTAGAGACAAATTTTTTTTAAAAAAAACGGAGCCTATAAATTAAGGCTCCGCTTTTATATTAAATTAACTT
The DNA here is from genome assembly GCF_003533305.1 of Providencia sp. GTDB lineage: Bacteria > Pseudomonadota > Gammaproteobacteria > Enterobacterales > Enterobacteriaceae > Providencia. The sequence continues at coordinate 17,690 of NZ_DOEH01000024.1, forward strand.
AGTTAAGTTTTATTTTACAGCATCCCATTTGAATATATTTTCAAGAATTATTGAGATAATAATGCCCATTAATAAGCCATTAGTGACAATAGGTCTTATCATTAATGGAATATCTTGCATATATGTTGGTGGAACACTCATTAAAAATATACCAATAAATAAAGGTAGTGCAAGGCGATAAATATTTCTTGGATTGAGCTCAAGTATGCGAATAAAGAGCAAAGAAGACCAAAGTAAAGGCAAGTAAGTCACCATCATAACGGTACTACTGATGACTAAAGGAAACGAAGAAAACAGACTGGATAAAATAGGAACCAAGCTGATAATTAAAAAGAAAATAGAGCCGATCACAAAAGGTTTTTTGCTGAAATCATTCGTTTGTGTAATGAGTCCGATAGAAGAAACGAAAGGCGCAAAAGGCACAATACCTAAAGGTGAACAAATAAATGTCATAGTACCGGAAGTAATAAAACTTCTTTTGTACATTGCTGGTGTTGAAGGGGTCTCAGGATTGAACATATCAGTCCCTTTGATGGCGCCAAAGGTATTTGAGGTATTGAGTAATGAAGCAATAATGCAGGTCACGACAATACCATAATTGATGGTTTCAATTTTACCTAATGGGAAAAGTTGCCAATTAATACTATTTGAAACGGTGGATTCTGATCTGAATAAAATTAAGAATAAAAACCAACCAAGAATTGACCCGATAAGTACTGCATATTTATTAATATTTCGAGGAAGAAGTACAATAATCGCAATGATGATCGCCATAATAAATAAAGCAAGTAGGAACGTTTCAAAGTTAATGTGCACAATATCTGTTGTTGCACTGAATGGGAGACCAAGCATGCCTTTTAGGAATATAGTGATTAAATTCGCACCTAATAAAAACATGAATACAGCCATGACACCGGGTGAAAATAGTAAAGCGAGATATTTCCCTGCACCACTAATACCAATTATAACTGTAATAATCCCTGCTATAGCAATACCAACCGCGAAGCTTCCACCAATCACTTCAAGAGGTGTGCCTTGAGCTGACTCGGCAAATGTCACTGAAAGAATAGTTCCCCACCATAAACCGGCTGGGCCTTCCATAATTGACCGTTTATGACCTGCAATAGCTTGAATCAAGCAAGCAACTGATGTTGCAAGGAAGGCATATTGAGTAATTGTTAGTGTTGTTGCATCAGACAGATGAAATGCAGATTGTAATGTAGGTGGAATAACAACAGTATTGCAAAAAATAAAAAAGAACCATTGCAGGCCAGACAGACAGTTATCTTTGTTCAAACTAAACATAATCACTTCCTATTAAAATGACAATACAGCACACTCAATTAAGCGTGTGCTGTATCGTTCAATACAACATTACTGCTGGTGCTTCAATATAAATTTACCAATTGGGTTTTTACGCACACCTGTTTTTAACTCATAGATGGTTTCACCACGTAAAATGGTACGAGCAATTTGAGCGCCAATTTCTCGACCAATGTATGGGCTAATTTTATGACGGTATTCCAAATCTTCAGATTTTAATTCATAAGCTGAGTTAGGTTTGATGAAAACAAAGTCAGCATCTTTACCGATGGTAATAGACCCTTTATGTTTTAAGCCAAATATTTTCGCGGCATTAGTTGCCATTATTTGGGCAAACAAAGGTAGGCTCATCCCACGTTTCTGAACGGCTTCATCATACATAATATCTACACAGTTTTGCATTCCAGCAATACCACCCCAGGATTTAAATACATGACCCTCTTTCATTTCTGGTGGACATGGGGAGTGATCAGAGCCTAAACAATCTATTTCACCTTTGAATAATTTCTCCCACATTCCTTTTTGATTCTGTGCATCTCGGATAGGTGGCGAACATTTAGCGGTATTGCCAATTTTGGCAAAGTCATCAGTTGTAAGGGCAAAATAGTGTGGGCAAGATTCTGCGGTTACCTTTTGACCTTCATTACGCGCTTTGGTGACTTCATCGACACCTTCAGGACTACTAATATGGCAGATATGGACTGGGCAATTCGCAACTTTGGCGAGATAAAGCACGCGGCGAATAGCTTCAATTTCAGTATATACAGGGCGAGAGGCAACATAATCATGTGCAGTTATCCGTCCTTCAGCCTCAGCTTCAAGGCCTAATGCGTCACAGATTGCTGCATTTTCGCAGTGAATGAGTACGGGAGAACCAAACTCGCTAATAATTTCAGCACCACGTAAAAACTGAAAGTCATTAACTTCACGGAAGTCATTATCAATTGTTTTATCACCACAGGTTGCAATAAAGCATTTGAAGCCGACAACGCCTACATCATCAAGTTCGTGTAATTTCCCTAGATTATAAGAAACCAATCCCCCGAGTTGTGCTGCATCAACGGATAATTTACCGGAAGCAGCATCAAATTTAATTTCAATACTTTCACGGTCAACCGTTGCGGGTAATTGGTTTAAAGGCATCTCGATAATTGTTGTTATACCGCCTTTTGCTGCTGAACGGGTTCCGGTTTGGTAGCCTTCCCAATGCGTTCTGCCGGGCTCTGATATATGTGCGTGAGGATCAACCATACCTGGAGATACAATTAAACCGACTGCATTTATTTCTTCTTTAGCACCGGATAAACCCGCGCCAATGGCAGATATTTTGCCATCTTTTATCGCAATATCAGTAATTGTTGCTTCGTTTTCAAGAATGACAGTGCCGTTTTTAATGATTAAATCGTATGACATAGGTATTCCTTAGATAAGATTATTCTTTCATTTTATTAACATTACTGTTCAGCGTATTATTCGATATATTAAAAATTAATGAGCTGAATAGGTTCTTTATTCCAAACTACGCAGGGTTCTTTATTGCAATATCAGAATCCGCATTTAATAAAGCTTCTTTTTGTATTGCTTTTGTTGTGTCTTTTTTAAATAAAGAGTAGAGAACGAAAGCTAATATCACGCCTGCGAACCAAGATACTCGCGATACAGGTTCAAGTATGGGGATGATTTTTCCACCGAGAGAGAAAATAACGGCAATAACAGTGACAACGAATGCCGTAATATTAAATCCGTGTTCATAGAATTTATAATCACCCGCCTTTGTATACAGCACATCTAAATTAATTTTCGTACGCATCACAATAAAATAGTGGGATAACATGACACCGACTACAGGACCTAAAATACCGCCGATAATATCTAAGAAAGTATAAATGCTGTCCTGATTTTCAATTAATTTCCAAGGCATGATTAATACACTGATAATACTGGCGATGATAACACCGTGACGATAAGTTAATTTTGATGGATACAATGATGCAATTTGATAGCCTGCTGGGATAATGTTACCTGCCGCATTTGTTGAAATCGTGGCCATCAATATGACAATAACAGCAAATAGTGACGCGTATAAACTATCCCATTTTTGCACAATGTCGAGAACGTTCCATGTATCTACACCGTAGTGAATACTAGCGCCTGCTAATATACACACACTGCTGATAGCAAAGAGTAAGTAGGCAACAAGTAAACCGGCGGTTTGTCCAAAGGCTTGTTTCTTGAAACTAGATGAATATTGCGTGAAGTCTGAGGCATTTACCGCAGGTGCAGCCCAGACCGCGACCACGCTATTAATTACGATGAAAAAGAAAAAGACTTTACTTGGCGCTTCGCTAATTCCGTTTGGAATATAGTCAAGAATAGGTTGAATACCTACTAAAGAGATTGACCAGATTGCCATACCACCAAATAGTATGTAGATACAAGGATTTAAGATTGCAGTCAGTTTATTGAGTACTTTACCGCCACCGAGTCCGATAGCGACATTCATGGCCCAAAAAATAATAAACACCATGAAAGCAGGAATCGTCACACCCATATAGGTTTCGCCATTACCGATGTTTAAAAATTCAGGCCAAATTTTACCAATGAGAATTAATAAGGCCAGTGAACCGGTAAAACATTGCAAGCCAAACCACATAATCGCTGCAACACATCCTCTTAATATTCCTGGGAAAAGTGAACCTTTGATACCATAAGATGCACGAAGTAGCATGGGAAATGGAATACCATATTTAGAGCCGGCAGCACCATTCATTACCATGATAAATGCAATACAAATGGAGCTAAGTACAATAGCAAACATGATATTCATGGTTGAGAGACCTAAAATGAAAAAGCCGCCCACCATTAGGTAATTTGGAACGTTGTGTACAGATCCCATCCAGAGAGTAAAATAATTAAATGCTTTCCATGTTCTTTGCTCGGGATCTTTAGGTAATAGGTCATCAGTGTAACCACGTTCACGATAAATCTCTTTTTCGTTTGATCGGTTCATATATGTGTCCTTTCACGCATATAATTTAAATATGAAAGCGAGAGATTTAACTAATCGAATTTTTAATAAAATACCAAAGTTATTATTTCAAAATTTTAAACAATCTTATTTTTTATATATGCGTCAACTTAATAACTTATTATTTATATATAGTTATTAGTTAACTTTATTTTATTATTATTACTAGCAGTTTTTAATTATTTCTTGGGTTTAATATAGCCACCCTTAACTCTGATAGGCAATGTATTTTTAAGAAAATTTTCCAAAAAATAGATCTAGAGCACTATTATGTTTTAAAGTTAATAAAAAACATATAGTTACAATTTTAATTTGTGGTTTTATTTTAACTTCATAAGTTATTTAAATGATTTTATTGTGAATTAAATTAACATTAACTCATTTTTTAGTGATTTAACGCTATTTCGTTTGATTTAATAGAATGTTTCTTGAGTTTATTTTTTTAACACGTTGTTATTTATGGTTAATTTTAATTGGAAAATTTTTCCATTTAATCTTTTAAATTGTGATTCTTCTGATACAATAGCGTTAATTAGATAGTTAAGCTTTCGTTTAAGTTACCATGATGATTAAAAATAAAGACTTAGATCTTAAGATGAGGTTTTTAATTTCCTAAAATAGCGATAAATAATCTAATACATTTAGCTAATAAGAGATAATAATTACTCATGAGAGTGCTATTATTAAAAAATGACTCAGTTTTCGATAGGTGATCATATTATGAAAATTATCATAGCTCCCGATTCTTTCAAAGAAAGCATGTGTGCAGAAGTTGCAGCAAAAGCCGTTATGAAAGGATTTAAAATGGTATTTCCAGATGCACAATATGTCTGTTTACCTATTGCCGATGGTGGCGAAGGCACAGTTGATGCATTTATCGCAGCAGTAGGGGGCGAACGAGTCACCATAAAGGTTAAAGGCCCTCTTGGTGAGCCAACAATGGCATATTATGGTTTATTAGCGGCTAGGAAAACCGCCGTTATCGAAATGGCTCAAGCTAGCGGATTAATGTTAGTGGTTCCCGAACAACGAAATCCAATGCTGACGAGTAGTTATGGTACTGGGCAATTGATTCAAGATGCGCTTGATAAAGGTGTTTCTCAGATTATTTTAGGTATTGGTGGTAGTGCGACAGTGGATGGTGGGGTCGGCATGCTACAAGCTCTTGGCGCAGTTTTTTATGATGATAAACAAAATGTACTGGGTACTGGCGGTAAGGTCTTAAATCAAATCGCAAAGATTGATATTTCGGGGCTAGACTCTCGTCTATTGGACTGCTCAATGAGTGTGGCTTGTGATGTGGATAATCCATTAGTCGGTACTCGTGGTGCGGCTGCGGTGTTTGGTCCACAAAAAGGAGCAACACCTGAAATGGTCATTGAACTTGAAAAAGGATTAAATCGACTTGCGGATGTTATTGAGCAGGTTAAAGGCCAAAACTATCGTCATCTAGCCGGCGGCGGTGCCGCTGGGGGTATCTCTGTTGCCGCAGCGGCATTTATGAATGCACAATTAAAGCCTGGGATTGATATTGTTATTGAGGCGGTCAAATTAGAACAGGAAATCGTGGATACCTCATTAGTGATTGTAGGGGAAGGAAGCATGGATGGGCAAACCGCTGGCGGTAAAGCGCCAATAGGTATTGCTAAAGTAGCTGCAAAACATCATGTTCCCGTGATAGCACTTAGTGGTGTTTTAGGTGATGGTGTGGAAGGATTACATCAAGAAGGGATTGATGCGTTTTTTAGTATCTTACCTCGCCTATCTAAATTGGACGAAGCATTAACACAAGGTGAGATTAACTTACAGCAAACCGCGTATAACGTCGCTACAGTACTTAAGATAGGGCAACAGCTATAAACCAAGAAATAAGAACCATAGATGGGTTGCATTAACCAATAAAGAAAAACCCGTGGTATTCAGTTTAAAACTGCTACCACGGGTTTTTATGATATTAATTCGTTTTTTTTACCACAACTACAGCATCATACCGCCAAATAGGAAGCCGAATGTAACGGCTAATGCAACGGCGATAGTACCTGGTATAAAGAATGGGTGGTTAAAGACTAAGCGACCAATACGTGTTGTCCCGGTATCATCCATTTGAACCGCCGCAACAAGTGTTGGGTAAGTTGGCAGAATGAACAGGCCTGATACCGCTGCAAAAGAAGCGATGGCAGTCAGTGGGCTAACATGCAGTGCTAATGCCATTGGCATCAGTGCTTTAGCAGTTGCAGCTTGTGAATAAAGAAGAGCTGAACAGAAGAAGAAGATAACTGCTAACATCCAAGAGTGTTCGTGGATTAGGTCACCCGCAGTTGCTTTGATCCAGTCTAAGTTATGTTGTACGAAAGTATCACCTAACCAAGCCACACCTAAGATACAGATACATGCACTCATACCTGCTTTAAATGTACTTGAGTTGAGGATAGCATCCGTATTGACACGGCACAGTACAGTGATCAGTGTTGCAACAGTTAACATGATGATCAAAATGGCATTCGTCGTATTCATCAACGGTGTTTCAACGATCCCTAAACTTGGGCTGTTAATGATTGCATAAGCAACGACACTCACAACACCTAATAGAAATAGCAGAACAGAGGCTTTAGCACCGTCTTTGATTTCTTTTACTTGGCTACCACGTAGTTCAACTAAACCTTCAGCTAAACGTTTTTGATAGATTGGGTCATCAGAAAGTTTAGAGTTGAAAGTCCAAGAGATGATGAATGACATCAAAATAATCGCAAGGAATGTTGATGGCAATAAAATCCCTAACAGCGTGATGTAGCTGACAGTGTTACCTGCACCCATCATTGCTGGATTTTCCATAACAGAGGCCATATAGACAACTGCTGCAGAAATTGGTGATGCAGTGATACCTATCTGCGCTGCAACTACGGCGGTAGATAGTGGACGACATGGTTTCACACCTTGCTCTTTCGCAACTTCAGCAATAACAGGTAGTGTTGCTAATGAAATATTACCTGTACCTGCAAATAGCGTCAGAAAATAAGTCACGATAGGGGCTAGGATCGTGATGTATTTTGGATTACGACGTAATAATTTTTCTGTTTGAGCAACCAAATAATCGAGACCACCTGCAATTTGCATTGCAGAGATGGCAGCGATAACAGCCATGATAATAGAGATTACGTCAAATGGAATTGTGCCCGGTTTCACGCCAATAGCTGCGAGTACCAAAACACCTAGGCCACCGGCAAAGCCGATACCTATCCCACCAAGACGGGCCCCCAAAAAAATGGCCAGCAGAACAATAATAAATTCTACGGCTAACATAGTGCTTACTCCTCGATAAAATGAAAATTAAAATTATGAAAATATTATGTTAATTTTTTGTATGTGCATTAATCAAAAAAGGCACGCTTTCTAATGAGAGGCGTGCCTTTATTTTTAAGTATTATTTATGATTTGCATCTATTTTTAGTCATCAAATCTTTTTGCTTTGTAAGCTGGGTGTTTTAAGTTCTCAACAGAGAAAATATCATCCAATTCAGCTTCAGTCAGTAGACCACGCTCAAGTACGACTTCGCGGACACTTTTACCTGTTTCAGCACAAATTTTACCCACGATATCACCATTATGGTGACCGATGAATGGGTTTAAGTAAGTGACGATACCGATAGAGTTAAACACGAATGCTTCACAGATTTCTTTATTCACTGTGATGCCATCGACGCATTTCTCGACGAGGTTGCGACAAGCGTTATTTAGCAGCGAAATTGATTCAAACATTGCTTGACCAATTGCTGGTTCCATAACGTTTAACTGCAACTGACCAGCTTCTGCTGCCATCATTACGCAAATATCGTTACCCATAACTTTAAAGCAAGCTTGGTTCACAACTTCTGGAATAACAGGGTTAACTTTTGCTGGCATGATTGAAGAACCTGCTTGTAATTCTGGCAGATTAATTTCTTTCAATCCAGTACGTGGACCTGAAGACAACAAACGTAAGTCATTACAGATTTTAGACAATTTAACTGCAAGACGTTTCAATGCCGCATGAACGGTAATGTAAGCACCACAGTCAGATGTTGCTTCGATGAGGTCTTCTGCTGGAACACAAGCTAGGCCTGTAACCTCAGCTAATTTCTCAACTGCAAGTTTTTGATAACCAGGAGCAGTATTCAGACCAGTACCGATAGCCGTTGCACCTAAGTTAACTTCAAGCAGTAAATCGATGCTGCGTTTTAAGTTTTTCTCTTCTTCTTTTAAAAGAGTTGCAAAAGCATGGAATTCTTGACCAACAGTCATTGGAACAGCATCCTGCAACTGGGTACGACCCATTTTCAGAATGTCTTTGTATTCTTCTGCTTTTCTTTCGAAACCTTTTTTCAGGTAAGTAACAGATTCAATTAATTTTAATACAGAGTTGTACACTGCGATACGGAACCCGGTAGGGTATGCATCGTTGGTAGATTGGCTTTTATTCAAATGGTCATTTGGGTTTAGGAACTCATATTCCCCTTTCTTATGACCCATTAGTTCAAGACCAATGTTTGCCAGAACTTCGTTGGTATTCATGTTGAGTGATGTACCCGCACCACCTTGGAATACGTCAACAGGGAACTGGTCCATACATTTACCATCGTTCAAAATCACATCACATGCTTTGATGATAGTTTCCGCAATACTACGCGGAATAGTGTGTTGCTCTTTATTAGCTAAAGCGGCGGCTTTTTTTACCATAACCATGCCACGGATAAACTCTGGGACATCATTGATGGTGCGGTCACTTATATAAAAGTTTTCAATCGCACGTAGAGTATGAACACCATAATAGGCATCTGCTGGAACTTCTTTCTTACCTAACAGGTCTTCTTCGATACGAAAATTGTTTGACATGAGAACCTTCTTAATTAGATTACAGTTACTGTCCGTTTTATGCGCTTCTAAAAAAATATATATACCGTGAAACAAAACTTTGCAGGTGGTTAACACCTATTACTCCGTTGTCAGCATTATGTTCTACTGATTTATGGGTAGATCATATGCTTTTACACAGATAATGCCTTGAACCTAGATCACTATATAGTTTGATTTATGAAACAGATTTCACGATGTGTGATCTGAGTCACAGATAAGTGCTACTAACTAAAAAAAACCAACAGTTGAAATACGTTATATTCATCCCAATTATTATGGCTATACTAAAGAAAAAAGCGAATATTGAACGTTGTCTCTTAGATGCAGTTCACAAAGGTTTCCCTAGAGGCATTAAATAGTTGATAGCTTATTGAAATAAAGGAGAACTTGTGCGCTGGTTACCACTAATATTGATATGTCTTCTCATTTACATTGAGTCAGTCATATTTGTCCGAGTTGCTACTGAAGTTGGCGTGTTAATGACACTCCTTTTGGTTGTTCTTACCTCTTGTTTAGGGGTTTCCTTGGTGAAGAATCAAGGTATGAAAAATGTTATGCAGATTCAGCAAAAATTAGTTTCTGGTGAAAGTCCTGCGGCTGAAATGATTAAAAGTGTTGCGCTAGTATTAGCGGGCTTTTTATTAATTGTGCCAGGCTTTTTTACTGACTTTATTGGTCTGCTATTACTACTACCCCCAGTTCAAAAACTATTCGTCATGCGGTTGATCCCACATATTCGTTTTTATCAGCCTGGAAATGGCTTTAATAATCCAGGTAGAAGCCATCCGCAAAATGGTGATGTTTTTGAAGGTGAATTTCAACGTAAGCAGGATGATGCTTCTTATACTATTGATAATTCAGATACCATCGATGGTTCGAATAAATCAACAGATTCAGATAAAGACCCTCGCTCGAAGAATTAATTTTCTTTATTTATAGGGGAGATAAAAACAAAAAATTTTTATCTCCCCCCTTGAAGTCTCTTCCGCTAGCCCCAATCTGTTCAAACAGGGTACTAGTTTATTTGAGACATACTGGTATCGTCCGTTACCTAGTGTGGACTTTGTTTACAGGAGAACTATTAATGAAAATTCGTCCATTGCATGACCGTGTCATCGTTAAACGTAAAGAAGTTGAATCAAAATCTGCGGGTGGAATTGTTTTAACGGGAACTGCAGCGGGTAAATCTACTCGTGGTGAAGTCCTTGCAGTAGGCCACGGTCGCATCCTTGAAAATGGTGAAATTAAAGCACTGGATGTTAAAGTTGGCGATATCGTGATTTTTAACGACGGTTATGGCGTGAAAGCTGAAAAAATCGACAATCAAGAAGTGTTGATCATGTCAGAAAGCGATATTCTGGCGATTGTTGAAGCGTAATTTTCACTTAAAACTTCTCAACTAACGAAAAGAATTTGAAGGAAAGAGATAATGGCAGCTAAAGACGTTAAATTTGGTAGTGATGCACGTACGAAAATGCTTCGTGGTGTGAATATTCTTGCTGATGCAGTAAAAGTAACTTTAGGTCCTAAAGGCCGCAACGTAGTTTTAGATAAATCTTTTGGCTCACCTGTTATCACTAAAGATGGTGTTTCTGTTGCACGTGAAATTGAATTAGAAGATAAATTCGAAAACATGGGTGCTCAGATGCTGAAAGAAGTTGCATCTAAAGCTAACGATGCAGCGGGTGACGGTACAACAACTGCAACAGTTCTTGCTCAAGCTATCATCACTGAAGGCTTGAAAGCGGTTGCTGCGGGTATGAACCCGATGGATTTGAAACGCGGTATCGATAAAGCCGTTATTGCAGCAGTTGAAGAGCTTAAAGCGCTTTCTGTTCCATGTTCAGATACTAAATCAATCGCACAGGTTGGTACTATTTCTGCGAACTCTGACGAAACCGTTGGTAAATTAATCGCAGAAGCAATGGATAAAGTCGGCAAAGAAGGCGTTATCACTGTTGAAGAAGGTACTGGTCTGGAAGATGAGCTGGATGTTGTTGAAGGTATGCAGTTCGATCGCGGTTACCTGTCTCCTTATTTCATCAACAAACCTGAAACAGGCGCAGTTGAGCTGGAAAACCCATTCATCCTGTTAGTTGATAAAAAAATCTCTAACATTCGTGAATTATTGCCAGTATTAGAAGGCGTTGCGAAAGCAAGCAAACCACTTCTGATTGTTGCAGAAGATGTTGAAGGCGAAGCGTTGGCAACTTTGGTTGTTAATACTATGCGTGGCATCGTGAAAGTAGCCGCAGTTAAAGCCCCTGGTTTTGGTGATCGTCGTAAAGCAATGCTGCAAGATATCGCTGTATTGACTAACGCGACTGTGATCTCTGAAGAAATCGGTATGGAGCTTGAAAAAGCAACATTAGAAGATTTGGGTCAAGCAAAACGTATCGTTATTAATAAAGATACCACTATTATCATCGATGGTGTTGGTGATGAAGCGACAATTGCAGGACGTGTTGCTCAAATCCGTCAACAGATCGAAGAATCAACCTCAGATTATGACCGTGAAAAACTGCAAGAGCGTGTGGCTAAATTAGCTGGCGGCGTTGCAGTCATTAAAGTCGGTGCAGCAACTGAAGTTGAAATGAAAGAAAAACGTGCTCGCGTTGATGATGCTCTACATGCAACTCGCGCAGCAGTAGAAGAAGGCGTTGTTGCTGGTGGTGGTACTGCACTGGTTCGTGTTGCTGCTAAGCTTGAAGGCATGAAAGGCGATAACGAAGATCAAACCGTTGGTATCCGTGTTGCATTACGTGCAATGGAATCACCAATGCGTCAAATCGTAACTAACGCAGGTGCTGAAGCGTCTGTGGTTGTTAACAACGTTAAAGCTTCTAAAGGCAACGAAGGTTACAACGCGGCAACTGATACTTATGGCGATATGATTGCTATGGGTATTTTGGACCCAACTAAAGTTGCACGTTCAGCGCTGCAATTTGCAGGTTCTATCGCAGGCCTGATGATCACTACAGAAGCTATGGTTACTGATCTGCCAAAATCAGATGCATCTGATTTAGGTGCAGGCGGTATGGGCGGAATGGGTGGAATGGGCGGTATGATGTAAGCCATTTGGCTGCATTATGCTCCAATCGCTCTAGTGGATGACACTAGAGATGGTGAAGCCTAATAAGACCGGCATTGTTAGTTTACCTAGCGATGCCGGTTTTTTTATTGCTAACAATTGTGCTTTGCAATTATTTTTGCGCAAAGGTAGTGCATCAGGTTATATTTAGCGTAAGGTAAAAAATGGTCTAAATAAGTAAAGAACAGAACGGGGTGTATTGGTGGTTTTGTGGTAAACTCTATTCGACTGATGGTATATGAAAACGTGAATATTGATTACTTTTAGTTAGCGCGTTAACGACATTCGAATTTTATCGCCCAATAGGGTGTGAATTTTGGCTCTATCGCTGTTTAGAAATGTAGATGAAAATCTAAGTGTTTCATAAAATAGAGTTATAAAACAAATGATTGGACGATATTAACTAAAGGCATTTTCAAACCAGCTGCAAAAACATAATGAATAATGAGGGAAAACATGCGAATTAAAGTATTGCTTGGTGCTGCTGCATTGCTGCTGTTAGCAGGTTGTACGACAACCACTAATTTATCTTCAGCAGGCTCACAAGTTCGTTTTGTTGAAAATCAACCTGGAAGTGATTGCCAGCTTCTTGGTCAGGTCGCAGGGACTCAAAGCAACTGGTTGAGTGGTGTGAATAATGAATCTAGCGCTATGCGCAGTGCTGCTAACGATTTACGTAATAAAGCAGCAGCAATGGGTGGTAATGTGATTTTTGGCGCAACTAGCCCGAGTGAAACCATTCTTTCTAGTTTCATACCCGTAGACAGTAAAATGATTGGCCAAGTTTATAAGTGCCCTTAAAATGAATTAATAACGCCCGATTGAAACTATTTGATTTTGGATTACTCAATAGTTTTCAGTAATTCGGGCGTTTTTCAATTTTAATTTTGCCTTAAATTGAGGTCGAGTAGTGTTTTACTTGGCTCTCCTCCAATTTCCCGCGCAAGCTTGGGTACTAGATATCCCGAAACTCGACTAAGTAGCTGTTGGATAAGCTGCCTAGCTTCTTGATCGCTCACGAGAAAGTGCGCAGCGCCTTGTACTTTATCCAGCACATGTAAGTAGTAGGGTAAAATTCCGGCATCAAATAAGGCATTACTTAGATTAGCTAGCGCGGTGACATTATCATTAACTTGGCGTAGTAAGACGCTTTGGTTTAATAAGGTGACTTTTGCGTTTTTAAGCTTTTGCATCGCAGCACTAAAGTCTGCATCAATTTCGTTGGCATGATTAACGTGAGTCACCATAATGACTTGTAGGCGTGAGTTTGCCAGCCTATCACACAAGGCATCAGTGATACGTTCAGGGATAACAACCGGCAAACGAGAGTGAATTCTAAGGCGCTTAATATGCTCAATAGATTCAAGTTGGCTAATCAGCCAATCGAGCTCACTGTCTTTTGCCATCAAAGGATCACCACCTGAGAAGATGATTTCATTGAGTTCAGTGTGATTTTTTATATAATCCATCGCCACTAACCAGTTATTTTTATTTCCCTTGTTATCTTCATAAGGAAAATGCCTGCGAAAACAGTAGCGGCAGTTTACTGCACAGCCACCTTTAACCAGCATTAATGCGCGATTGTGGTATTTATGCAGTAAACTTGGGATCGCATTATCTTGCTCTTCCAGTGGATCAACAGAAAAGCCGGGATGTATATCGAACTCTGCTTTTGCGGTTAACACTTGCAATAGTAGAGGGTCTAATGGATCGCCTTTTTTCATTCTAGAGACAAAAGGATGAGGAACACGTAGTGGAAATAACTGACGTGCACTATGACCTTCTTTCGATGGTTGGTGGCTTTCCAAGTTTAATATTTGCAGCAATTCATCAGGATCCGTGATTGCTTCAGCAAGTTGTTGTATCCAGACTTCTCTGGATGGGGTATTTTGAGTTATAATATCGACCATTTTTTGGCTATGCCATTTTTAGTTTATAAATTAGAGGATCTCCATGGCTACTTATAGTACCAATGAATTCCGCTCAGGTCTTAAAATCATGTTAGATGGTGAGCCTTGTGTCGTTCTTGAAAGTGAATTTGTTAAACCGGGTAAAGGTCAAGCGTTCGCACGTGTGCGTCTTCGTAAACTGATTTCTAACAAATTGTTGGAAAAAACATTTAAATCTACTGATTCTGCAGAAGGTGCGGATGTCATGGATATGAACTTAACTTACCTTTATAACGATGGTGAGTTCTGGCATTTCATGAATAACGAGACTTTCGAACAGTTAGCGGCAGATGAAAAAACCGTTGGCGATAACGCTAAATGGTTAGTTGATCAAGCTGAATGTATTTTAACACTGTGGGATGGTCGTCCAATTTCAGTGACACCACCAAACTTTGTTGAATTAGAAATCACAGATACAGATCCAGGTCTGAAGGGTGATACAGCAGGTACAGGTGGTAAACCAGCAACGCTGAGCACAGGCGCAGTAGTTAAGGTTCCTCTATTTGTTCAAATCGGTGAAATTATCAAAGTTGATACGCGTTCAGGTGAATACGTTTCACGCGTAAAATAATTTTTCACGATCGAATTGAAAAACAAAAAGCCGTGGCTTCAATACCACGGCTTTTTTATGTTTAAAATTCAACTAGTGAGCATTAACAACATTTGGGCCCACCCTTACCGCCATAGCGCGCATCTTGCCGTTCTTTGAAAAACTCTTCGTAGGTCATCGGTGTTTGATCGGGATGAGTTACCTGCATATGTGCAACATAGTTATCATAATCAGGGATACCGACCATCATTTTTGCCGCTTGGCCTAGATAGCGTGCCGCATTACCTAGTGTTCCAAACATTTTTGTATCCTCGTCATATTTTGTGTTGTAGCGTTGTTGGCTTCGCTCAGCTACCTTAGTCACATACTTATGTATGCTCCTAAGGATATCCTCGCTTACCGCCTAGCTACAACACAAATTATTTTAGATATCGACTTTTTTGTCGCATATAATTTAATTATTGATAACCAACTTAATGATGGCGTGTATTGGCCACGATATCTTTATAGTTTGCTGGCATTGGCTCATAAGGAACCTCATTAGCAGTTGGCTCATCAGACTTCAATGCTTTTAGCGCGGTACGTATTGAGAATAGCGCTAAGAAGACGACGACAATCATAAAGAATATGGTTAAGCCTGCATCTAATCGGTTATTAAATATTAACTGATTCAATTGTGATTCAGTATACTGCACAGGAATATTACCGCTATCAATCATTGCTTGGAATTTATTTGCTACAGCTAAGAAGCCAACACGAGCATCTTCGCTGAAGGTTTTTTGCCAGCCAGCAGTCATGGTACAAATCAATAACCAAGATGTTGGTACCAAGGCGACCCACGCATATCTTTGACGCTTCATTTTGAATAGCACAACTGCACATAGCATTAATGCCATACCTGCGAGCATTTGGTTGGCAATACCAAATAGCGGCCATAAGGTATTGATACCGCCAAGTGGGTCAACGACACCTTGATGAAGGAAATAGCCCCAAGCAAGTACACATAATGCGGTTGCCATTAGATTGGCAGGTAGCGAATCGGTTCGTTTCAAGGACGGAGAAATAACACCCAGTAAATCTTGTAACATAAAGCGCGCAGCACGGGTACCTGCATCAACAGCGGTAAGAATAAATAAGGCTTCAAATAAAATGGCAAAGTGATACCAGAATGCCACGTTCATCAACCCGCCTAATGCACCGTGTAAAATGTAAGCCATACCAACAGCAAGTGTTGGTGCTCCTCCTGCGCGAGAAATAATGCTACTTTCACCGACATCATTGGCTATTTGATGTAATTGATCAGGTGTGATTTGAAAACCCCAACTACTAACAACTTGAGCAGCTGATACCACGACATCTTGTGTTCCAGCAGGTGCAAGCATTGCCATTGGACTATTCATAGCGAAATAAACACCAGGGTCAATCACACAAGCTGCGACCAATGCCATGATAGCGACAAATGACTCCATTAACATGCCACCATAACCGATAAAGCAGGCTTGATTTTCATTGGCGAGCATTTTCGGTGTGGTACCAGATGCAATCAAAGCATGGAAACCAGAAACTGCGCCACAAGCAATGGTAATAAATAAGAATGGGAAGAGGTCGCCCGCCCAAACTGGGCCTGTACCATCAATATATTTAGTTAATGCAGGCATTTGCAGGCTAGGATTTAAAATTAAAATACCAATAGCAAGACCAATAATTGTACCAATTTTTAAGAAGGTGGAAAGATAGTCTCGTGGTGCAAGTAATAACCATACAGGTAAAACAGCAGCAACAAAGCCATAGCCAACTAGCATCCAGGTTAGTTGTACACCTGTATAATCAAAGTAAGGAGCCCATGTTTCGCTTTCGGCTATCCAGCCTCCAGAGATAATTGCGAAGATTAAAAAGACTAAACCGATTATGGAAACTTCACCAATGCGTCCGGGACGAATATAGCGTGTATAGATTCCCATAAAAATAGCGAGAGGGATAGTAAATGCAACTGTATAAGTTCCCCAAGGGCTATGAGTTAAAGCTTTTACAACAATCATGGCGAGAACGGCTAGAATGATGACCATAATCATAAAGCAGGCGATGAGTGCGAGAATTCCCGCGGTATTGCCCATTTCCTCTTTAACTAACTCGCCTAAAGAACGGCCATCACGGCGTGTTGATACAAATAACACCATAAAATCTTGAACCGCACCAGCGAGCACAACGCCTGCAAGCAGCCATAACATGCCGGGGAGATAACCCATCTGCGCAGCAAGCACAGGGCCGACTAAAGGACCTGCACCGGCGATTGCGGCAAAATGGTGACCAAATAAAACTTTTTTATCTGTTGGAACGTAATCAAGCCCATCATTATGACGAATTGCAGGTGTCATGCGCGTTTCGTCAACTTGAAGCACTTTCTTGGCAATAAAAATACCATAATAACGATATGCGATAAGATAAACGCAGACTGCGGCAACAACAATCCACAGTGCGTTTATCTGTTCACCACGATTTAAGGCTACATAACCTAGCGAAAAAGCGCCAAGCAGAGCGAGAGCAATCCATATCAATTGTTTACCCATAGCTATCCCCGTCTATTAATTTATTGGTTTTTTATTATTAATTTAAGTAAAACTGTGAAAGGTATAACCATACTTAGAGGAAAGGAAAAGTAGCTAAAACGAGACACCAAGTTGAAACTTGTAAGTAAATTTAATAATTGCAGTTCATATCACTAAATAAGGGTAAATTATTGGATTTTATTCGGATTGTGACTATGAAAACAAATGGGTACAAGGTTGAATTCTGAAAATATTAATTATTTCAATATTTAAATCTAATTCTATCTTTTGTTTTTTTGATTAAAAAAGCGGGAATATTTGGTATTCATAAAAAGAAACCGGAAGATAAAACCTCCGGTATTTCAATATGTAGATTTAAGCCTGTCTTAAGCGTTGGATTATTTTTTTACCAAAAAGCGTCATAATAAGACCTAACATAATCAAGATGAGGCCAGCAATTTGTATGCTATTGATATGTTCACCAAGGAATAATGCACTACTACTCAATCCAAAAACGGGAACGAGAAGCGAGAAGGGAGCAACTCGCCATGCTTCGTAACGTCCTAGCAGTACACCCCATAGCCCATAGCCAATAAAAGTTGATAAGTAGGCAAGATATAGGATCACGCCAAATATTGACCAATTGAAAGAGGATAGCCCTTCAACGATTGCGTCTTCACCTTCAAAAATCCATGAGCACAGCAAAAATGGAATAATTGGAATTAGAGCACTCCAACTAACAAGAGAGAGAGCACTACACTTATTTTCACCTTGGTTTTGCATAATAATTCTATTGGTGATATTTCCACATGCCCATGATAATCCGGCAATTAATGTAAACATTAGCCCAAGGAATGGAATATCATCTAGCCCGCCAGAGGTGGCTCCATTGGCTAAAACAGTGAGTCCCGCAATAGCAATAAACATACCAATAAAATGTGTGGCTTGAAGGGATTCTTTTAAAATCATAGCCCCTAATAGTAGAGTAAAAAAGGCTTGGGACTGAAGAATGACAGAGGTGATTCCAGCTGGCATTCCGACTCTAATGGCACTAAAAAGAAATGCAAACTGCCCAAAGCTGATAGTCAGCCCATATAACAACAGCAATTTAAAGGGAATTTTAGGTCGTTTAAAAATAAAAATCGCAGGAAATGCGACGAAAGCAAAACGTAACGCACCAAGTAATAGTGGTGGTAAGGCGGTGACCCCAAGTTTGATAATCACAAAGTTAACGCCCCAAATAATCACCACGCAAAGGGCGAGTAATATATCTTTGAAACTCATGCTATTTTCTCAATAATAATCGACATTATGCTTTCTACTTTACCCTTGGTGATACAAGAGTGCGATGACAACTGTGCTAGATGATAAAATAAAGTATAAATAGGTTAATTACCGTCACTGATTTGGACTTATATGTTATTTTGCATGGCTTGAGTCTTAGAACGCGAACGTTTATAATAAATACTCAAATCAACCGTGTTCAGGACGACCTGAATTACGTTCAAATAATGGGGACGACCCTGAGTAGTTTACAGGAGAAATGGCAATGGCCTGGATCATCCTCTTATTCGCTGGTCTATTAGAAATTGTTTGGGCGATTGGATTAAAATATACCCACGGTTTCACCCGACTCACACCAAGTATCATTACTATTGTTGCCATTATTGCAAGTATGGGACTGTTAGCCTATGCAATGCGTGATTTGCCAGCTGGAACAGCTTATGCAATCTGGACAGGAATTGGCGCAGTTGGTACCGCAATTGTCGGTATTATTTTCTTGGGCGAGTCAGCGAATATATTTCGTTTGCTGAGTTTAGGCTTAATAGTAGCGGGCCTAATTGGACTGAAAGTATCGAGTTAATCATTTAAAATTAATAAACGGGCAGCGTTAATGCCCGTTTATATTTAGCTTAATATTATTTATCATCATAATTCAAAATTTATTTTTTTATATAACGTGATGGCCATATTTCAGCTGGATTTATCTCTAAAAATTCTGCAATAATTCTTTCTCCTTTAGGCCAGCGCCTTGAAAGGGCATTACTAAGTGTGGCTGAATTTAAACCAGCAGATCGAGATATCGCTGACAAAGTTGAACCTTTCTTTCTTATTGCGGCAATGATATCCGCAGAATGCCAATCGGGTTTCATATGTTCTCCAATAATTAATAGTTAATTAAATATGTTCTATAATTAATGTGAAATTAACTTTCACATTTTTAACTAAATTTTACTTATTAATGTAAACGGTAAGTTTATTTTTTAATAGTTATATTAAACTAATCTTTTAATGTTTATTTTGATGTGATAAAAATATATTGATTTGAACTTTTATGCTTAATTAATTTAAGTGGTCACTTAAAAAAAATCAATGTTAAGGTTAATCTTATGGATGTTAAAAGCAAGTTTTTAGAAAAATCTTGTGCTAATTTATCGAGTTTATTCTCTAATTATTTTGATTGGAATGATATTGATCTTTCTTTTTCTAGAATTGATATTTTAAATAAAGAAATTAGTATAATTTCTAATAATTATGAATGGTTGCTAATGTATTGGGATGATGATTTAGATAAAATAATTAGTGAAAGACTTTCATCAGGAATTCAGTATTGGGCTAATTATTCAAATTCTTATAAAAACACTTTGGCTAAATCAAATAAAAATGATTTAAAAGTGGATTTTTGTACTAAGTATGGAGGTGTTTATGAAATAATATCAATAAATTCAAAGAAAAAACTATCAATAAAAGACATGATAGCAATTTATAGATGCCGGCCTATAGTATCGGATTATGCACATAGTACATGGAAAAAGGATGATAGTGTTATATTGCCACAAAGAGAAAATATAGTTTTGCCAATAGAATCAATTGGAAATCAAGAGTTGCAGGAGGTTGAACCATTAGATATCCATCAATATATGCGTTTCGGTAATATTCGATTCACTCGTAAAGAGATCATAACTATTCGGTTATTATTATCTCATTGTAAGGTTAAAGAAATTAGTTATATTCAAGGATGTTCAGAAGCCTGTGAACACAAACGCATTCTACGTATTAAAGAAAAACTTAATTGCCCTCATGCATCTTCAAGCAGTTTATTTAATGCTTTAAAAGAAAATGGCATTACGCTAGCTTGCTTGGAAACTTTAGTTAGTTATCCATAGATATCTATTGATATTTTTTATTTAATTTAAATTAAAAAAGTGAAATGGAATATAACAAGGAAATGTTATGAAATGGAAGTTAAGATTTGGTGCTGCATTAGGAAATACACTTGAATATTACGATATTGCAGTTTTCGCTGCTATTTCTATATATTTAAGTGCTGAGTTAGAACGATTGGGATATGTACAGGCAACAGAAATGATATGGGGGATATTTGCATTACGATTTTTAATTCGACCAATAGGTGGGTATGTGATAGGTCGTTATGCAGATAATGCAGGTAAAAAATCGGCATTAGTTTTAACGAGCTTAATAACAGGTATAGCAACGTTGTGCATGGCTCTTTTACCTATTCAGTTATTAGGCACATATACTCCATTGGTTATTCTTATTTTACAATTAGCACTTTCTTTTAGCTTTGCGGGGGAATTTCCTTCTTTAGTGATTTATTTACTTAATAGTGCAAAAAATAATGAACGTGGACGGGTTTCATCAATGGCGGTTGGTAGTTCTGTTCTTGGTATCATTATATCATTAGGGTTAGTTCTTACACTTCAAAGTAATCTTGATGAAGAAACTATGCAGTCTATAGGTTGGCGAATTCCTTTATTTTTAGGTGTGATTAATATAGCCGTAAGTTTTTGGTTTAGAAGTAAACTACCTAGTCAACCAACTATGAGTAATAAATTATATAAAATTAATTGGTATTTAGTGTTTCATGTTATTTTACTGACTATTCCTGGTACTGTTATTTTTTATGCACAAAATATTTCCACTTCTTTGATACTCGAATACTTAAAGATAGGTGAATATAAAAATATATATGCTATATCTTTATCTGGTTTATTATTAATATTTATGACATTTTGTGGTTGGTGGACAGATAAATATAGTTCATCAATAAAAGTTTTTAAAGCTGGAGTGATGGGGATGGTTTTATTCTCAGCTCCACTTTATTTTGTATTAAATAGTGATATTTTGTTTTTCATTCTTCTTTCTCAGTTACTAATGACTATTTATTCCTCAATGATATTATGTAATTTATCTGCTGTATTAGCGGACTATTCAAATGGGCAAGTGACTATATTGGGAATTGGTTATAATTGTTCAGCTGCATTTCTTGGTGGAATAACACCATTGATGGTTAATTATTTAAGTGATTTTAACTTGGCTTTCGTCGGTGGGTTTATTGCTATATGTGGTTTGGCATTTTTTATTTCTTATTGGCTTCCGAAGTCTAAATCACTAGAATTAAATTAGTAGGTTTAACACCCTCAAATAATTAAATGATTTTTTGGGGGTGTTTATCTTAAATTTAAGGTGTACTTTATTGCTATTTCAATTAGCTAATACTATTAGAATAACTCTAATGGTTCTACTTTCGAAATAAATTAACTTAAAAATTTTATGAAGCGTTGGTATAGTAAATCCCCTAAATTGTATTGATCATATTCGTCGCTAGTGGATAAATTATCAACAGCTGCATGCATGGAATGGTAAATCATTGTCGCCATTAAATTAAGGGGGAGCGGATGCCACTCTTTGTTTTTTTCACCAAGCGCTAAAATTTCTTTTATTTGCCAGACAGCCCTTTCTTCGTGGTTATTTGCGCGACCATGATATTCATCATGAAAAAGCATATCGTGGATTTGCTGTTTTTCAACATAGTATTTAACGCTATTTTCACACCAATATTTTAATTTAGATGAAGCAGTTTTTTGGCCTATAAGATAATTTTCAATATTGTCTAAATACCAATCCATATAACGGGTGCGAAGTGCTTCCATAATATCATTTTTTGATTGAAAATAATGATAGAAAGTTCCTTTTGCAACATCTGCTGACAACACAATTTCACTCACTGTTGTATTTACAAAACCTTTTGATAAAAAGAGTTTTTCAGCCGAATTCATAAGTTCATCCAGTCGTTCTTCTGCCGGTCTTGTTCTTGGTTTCTTGGATTGTATTGTCATGTCTTCGGCTCTTAATATCGTTATTAGTACAACTCAGTGAATAAAATAAGGTAATTAGAAACTATCATAACACCTGAGTGATATATCTGAAAATTGATTCAAATTAGTGGGTTTGGTTTATTAGCCATTGCCGCTGAGTCTTTACGGTATTTTTACTATAAAGAGCATAAATAATGATCAGACCAACGTAGAGTATTGAACCTATTAACCACAGCCAACCATCCCATAGAGCTAATGTTTTTCCAAAAATAAAACTAAATAATAGTGGACCAATAATCCCCGTTAAGTTGGTTAAACTGACTAAAATACCTTGTAGCTTACCTTGGCTGCTTTGATTAACTTGGGTTGATACAAGTCCTTGTAAGGCGGGAAGCGCAATTCCACCTCCAGCTAGCAAAATTAGTGTTGGATAAATCATCCACCCTTGAGTGATTAATGACAGTAAAATAAATGCGATACCATCAGAAATGAATCCAATGATTATAGTGATCTTTTCATTAAATTTTCGTGTTAGAAATCCTGCAATAAAAGCTTGAAATAAAGCATGCATAATACCTAAGCCAGCAAGAGAAAGACCAACTTCAATGCTATTCCATTGAAAACGATTTTCTGTAAATAATACCCAAATTGTTGCTGGTATTTGTCCGATTAATTGGGCGATAAAAAAAATAAATAGCAATAATATAATCGGTTTAATTAGAGTAGAAAAAGGTGTTTTTATGGGGGAACTTTCACTGGTATCGTGAATATTTTGTTGTTCTAAATCGAGGTTTATTTTTTTTTCTTTAAAAAAAATAAACACAGCAACAAAAACACATATGTTTAAAATAGCAGCAATTAAAAATGGGAGATGAGGGGAATATTGTCCTGCAAATCCACCTATAGCGGGACCTGCGATTAACCCTACACCAAATGCAGCACCTAGGCGGCCAAACCATGTTGTTCTATCTTTTACAGTTGTAGCATCAGCAATGATAGAAGCTGCTACAGCACCTGTCGCACCAGTAATTCCTGCAATAGTTCGACCAAGATACAGCATCCATAACGAGCTTGATAATGCCAATAATGTGTAATCAAGCGTAGCGCCGATTAAAGAAAGCAATAGTACTGGCCTACGACCAAATTTATCTGACCATTTTCCCAATATTGGAGCAAAAATAACTTGCATAACAGCGTATAACGCTAAAAGGATACCGTAATGGTTAGCCAAAGTTTCATTTGCCACATATTCACGCAGTAAAGTCGGTAATACTGGCATGATTAGCCCGATACCTATTGCATCTAGGGCTGTAATTATTAGAGCAATACTCGCAGATTTATTCATTATAATCATCTCTATCATTGATAGAGTTGGAATATATCCCTATCAGTGATAGAGTGTCAATAAATAAATAGGGGAAAGTCATGGCTAGACTTGATAAAGAAACCATTATTGCAGTAGCGCTCGACTTGCTTAATGAAGTAGGGATGGATGGCTTAACAACGCGCAAGCTGGCCCAGAAGCTGGGTATTGAACAGCCAACCTTATATTGGCATGTTAAGAATAAACGCACATTATTAGATGCATTGGCTGTGGAGATGTTGAAGCGGCATCATGATCATTTCTTACCAAGCTCGGATGAGACTTGGCAGGTATTTATGCGAAATAATGCGCTTAGTTTTCGTCGTGCATTATTAAGTTATAGGGATGGTGCAAAAGTTCATTTAGGGACACGCCCAAGCCCGGAACAATATACTGTGGTAGAAGAACAGTTACAGTTTATGGTTGATAGTGGCTTTACGTTAAAATCTGGGTTGTATGCGATAAGTGCTATTGGGCATTTTACATTAGGCTCAGTCTTAGAGCAGCAAGAACATGCAGAGGCAGTGAAAGAACGAAACACTTCGGTCGATGAGTCCATGCCTCCTTTGCTGGCTGATGCAATTGAGATTATGGATAATGACGATGGGATACAGGCATTTTTATTTGGTCTAAATGCTCTCATTCAGGGGCTTGAGATTACACTTAATAAGTAATCAATATCGTTTTATTAATTTGAATCGCAATGAATTAATTTATCAAAATAACAAAAAAATACCCCAGCGGTGAATAACCGATGGGGTATGTCTTTTAGCGAGCTTTGCAATTACAGAGTAAAGATACCGATAAGAGCAATAACACTAATAATTGCTGAACCACCATAGAAAACCCATTTAGTTGCTGGGACATGCACTTTAAAATCGTGCAATGTATGGTGAATACGGTGCATACCACACCATACTGGTAGAACAATCATCAGTAATAAGAAAATGCGTCCGATAAAGCTTTGGCTGAATGCAAGAATGCGTTCATAGCTTAGCATTTCTGGTGCAACACCTAATGGGATCAAAATACCCAAAAGAATAATAATTGCAGGGCCGATAACGGCGCTCCACATACCACCTGCACCAAATAATCCCCAGAAAATCGGTTCATCGGAACGTTTAGGCGTTAGATTCATCAGATTCTCCTTAGATTAAAATAATAACGCAATAGCTAAGATAGCCGCAGTAACCACTATCGTTAGTGCCCAGAAGCCTTTAACAACAGGTTCATCTGGCATCTTTTTATCTTTAACAATAACCGAGACAGCTTTTGGCGCTAATTTAAACCACGTAGTGGTATGGAGCAGCGTTGCAGCCAATGTGATTACGTTAATGATAAGTATAATCGGGTTACTTAAAAAACCGACAAATCCAGCCCAAGACTCTGGACCATTTTTCAGCGCAAATACCCCGTACAGAACGAGAAGGCTAAACCAGACTTGAAGAACAGAGGTGCTCTCACGCATGATATAAAAGCGGTAGAAACCGAGGTTTTGCCACCAATCGCCCTTCATTTCTCTGACATAGGGTTTACGTTTAGTTGTCATGACTTCAATTCTCCTTATCGAGGCTTCAGCATGGCGATAACAAAGTCTTGCGCACTAGCCACTTTACCTTGCTGGATAGCGGCTGCTGGGTCGACATGCTTAGGACAGACTTCAGAGCAGTAACCTACAAACGTACAGCTCCAGACACCGTTATCACCATTTAATAGTGGCATACGCTCTTTCGCGCCATGGTCACGGTTATCGAGATTGTAGCGTTCTGCTAAGGTAATCGCGGCAGGGCCGATGAACTCTGGGTTTAGACCAAATTGTGGGCAAGCGGCATAGCACAGACCACAGTTGATACAACCCGAGAACTGATGGTATTTCGCCATCTGTGCCGGTGTCTGTATATTTGGACCTTCAGAAACTTTACGGTCATTACCAATGATGTAAGGTTTGATGGCCTCTAAGCGCTCAATAAAGTGTGTCATATCGACAACCAGATCACGCTCAATTGGGAAATTACCTAATGGCTCTATTTTCATTCCTTGTGGATATTCACGTAGGAAAGTTTTACAAGCCAGTTTAGGTACTTTGTCAACCATCATGCCGCAAGAGCCACAGATAGCCATACGGCAAGACCAACGATAAGAAAGGTCAGGCGCCAAATTATCTTTGATATAGCCTAAAGCATCTAATAAAGAAGTTTGCTCATCGTAAGGGACGTCATACGCGACTAAATGGGGTGCGCTATCCACTTCTGGATTGTAACGCATGATCTCCATTTTTAAGTGTTTCATATCATCCATTAGCTTTCTCCTTATTTGCCTTATCTTGAGCTTCAGCTTCGGCACCATAAACACGTTTAGCTGGTTGTGATTTGGTGATTTTCACATCACTGTACTCAAGATTTGGAGTACCTTCAGGGTTAAAGAATGCTAATGTGTGTTTAAGGAAGTTCACATCATCACGTTCAGTGCAGCCTTCGTCTAGACGTTGGTGAGCACCACGAGATTCTTTACGATTTAATGCAGAATGAGCCATACATTCAGCAACATCTAAACCAAAGCCAAGTTCGATGGTGTAAAGTAAATCGGTATTGAACACGCTACTATGGTCAGTGATTTCGACATTTTTAAAGCGTTCTTTCAGCTCTGCAATCTTATCGACTGTTTTTTGCATCAATTCAGGGGTACGGTAGATACCGCAACCTTCTTCCATTGATTCGCCCATTTCATCACGGATTTTCGACCAGCTTTCAGTTCCTTTTTGGTTCATCAGCTTGGTGAGATTATCTTCGATATCACGAGTGCGAGCTTCAATTGCGTTTGCATTAGCAGGTGTTGCTTCAGCCGCATGTTTAGCAGCTTGTTCACCCGCAAGGCGACCAAATACCACTAATTCTGCTAGTGAGTTAGAACCTAAACGGTTCGCACCATGCAAGCCTACAGAAGAACATTCGCCGACAGCAAATAGGCCTTTAATGCGTGTTTCTGTATTTTGATCTGTTTCGATACCACCCATTGTATAGTGAGCCGTTGGGCGGACAGGAATTGGCTCATTTACTGGGTCAACACCAACGTACGCTTTTGCAAGTTCACAGATAAATGGCAGACGTTCATGTAATTTTTCTGCACCAAGATGGCGAAGATCCAGATAAACAACATCACCACGGTGAGTGCTGATGGTGCGACCTGCACGCCATTCGTGCCAGAATGCTTGAGAAACTTTGTCACGCGGACCCAGTTCCATGTATTTATTTTCAGGTTTACCCAGTGGTGTTTCTGGACCCATTCCGTAATCTTGCAGATAGCGATAGCCATCTTTATTGACAAGGATACCACCTTCACCACGGCAACCTTCAGTCATCAAGATACCAGAGCCTGGAAGGCCTGTTGGGTGATATTGAACAAATTCCATATCGCGTAAAGGAACGCCATGACGGAATGCGATACCCATACCATCACCTGTTACAATACCGCCATTGGTGTTGTAACGATAAACACGTCCTGCTCCGCCTGTTGCCATAATGATCGAGTTAGCACGAATTTGTACTTTTGTGCCTTCCATCATATTAATTGCAACAAGACCACGAGCTTGGCCTTCATCAACAATAATGTCTAAAACAAAATGTTCATCAAAACGTTGAATTTGAGGATATTTTAATGATGTCTGATAAAGAGTATGGAGCATATGGAAGCCAGTTTTGTCGGCAGCAAACCAAGTACGCTCAATTTTCATTCCACCGAAACGGCGAACGTTAACTGAACCATCTGGTTTACGGCTCCACGGGCAGCCCCACTGTTCTAATTGGATCATCTCTGTTGGGCAATGTTCGACGAAATAGTCGACAACGTCTTGCTCACAAAGCCAGTCACCACCTGCAACGGTATCATTAAAATGATAGTCATAGGAGTCATGAGCCTGAGTGACTGCGGCTGATCCTCCCTCTGCTGCCACGGTATGGCTACGCATTGGGTAAACTTTTGAGATCAGAGCAATCTTGATATTGGGATTTGCTTCAGCGGCAGCAATCGCTGCACGTAAGCCTGCGCCCCCGGCCCCGATAATCGCTAAATCGGCATTGAAGGTTTGCACTGCGCTTCTCCATTGTTCAAGTGTAAAATTGATAAATTCTGTTAAATACTTTTGATACTTAGCTATTCAATTTTGAGTTTCACACTAAGCTAAACTGCAAAATATCTCTTTTTTAATAGTAAATAATATAATAGCTAATAATGACTTATCGTGCTGTGAATTATAGCGAGAATAGCGAAACATAAATTTGATATAGAGGGGGGTTTTAGGCAATTATACCCATAAAGTGTGATGTGGATCGGCTTTTTATAAATTGTTTTTACATCAATGGCATTTTTAGTTTGTTAGATGCTAATAAAAAGGAATATCAAATGATTATCATTATTTTTATTGGAAAATATAGATTTTAAAACCAAGTAAATGAGTCAAGTTTTATTCATTTTAAGATAATCATGCTGTAATTATCAATAGGAATTTTAATTCATAATGAATATCAAATTGGGAGCTGTCTCACTATTTATCTCTATAATAACTTTTATTTGTAAGTGACTTATTTTAAATGTTTTGAGAAAGCGAATCGTTTCACTTTTTAATTAACATTTGGTTCACATAATATAAGAAATAATCATGAATTTGGTCTTTTCTAATTTGAAATTTAGATTTGAAGAAAAGGTTTTTTGCCTAATCGTGTAAAGCAGGGGATAATCACGCCATCTTTTCTCATCGAATGGTGTTTTGCCACCAATACTCAAATAGAGCGCTTTAGCGACACGAATGCATTGTGTGTTAAGGGTGAGGTGAGTACACTGCACGACTAAGTTTATTTTGGAGTTATCTTAATGAGTGAAATAGCGAATTGGCAGCCAACCGCCCCCATCGCTAACTTGTTACAGCGCGCAAAAATTATTGCCGAGATCAGACGCTTTTTTGCTGATCGCTGTGTACTTGAGGTTGAAACACCCGCAATGAGTCAGGCAACAGTCACTGACGTTCATCTTGTACCCTTTGAAACTCGCTTTGTCGGGCCAGGTGCTGCGCAGGGAATTAACCTATATTTGATGACGAGTCCTGAATACCACATGAAGCGGTTACTTGCCGCAGGCAGTGGACCGATATATCAACTGTGCCGCAGTTTTCGTAATGAAGAAGCAGGAAGGCATCATAATCCTGAATTCACCATGCTTGAGTGGTATCGCCCCCACTTTGATATGTATCGCTTAATTAATGAGGTCGATGACCTTTTACAGCAGGTACTTGATTGTGAAAGCGCGGAGTTATTATCTTATCAACAAGCTTTTTTGCGCCATTTAGATATTGATCCTTTATCCGCGGAAAAAAGCGAATTAAGAGAAGTGGCTGCACGCTTAGATTTGAGCAATATCGCAGAACAAGAAACAGATAAAGATGCACTATTACAGTTGTTATTTGTGATGGGGGTTGAGCCTCACATCGGTAAAGACAAGCCCGTAGTGGTGTACCACTTTCCAGCAACGCAAGCGTCATTGGCCGTTATTAGTACTGAAGACCATCGTGTTGCTGAGCGTTTTGAGGTGTATTATAAAGGTATGGAGCTTGCTAACGGCTTCCATGAATTGACGGATGCAAGTGAACAGCGTCAACGATTCGAGCAAGACAATCGTAAACGCGCTGCACTTGGATTACCTATTCAGCCTATTGATGAACATCTTTTATCTGCTTTAACGCATGGCTTACCTGATTGTTCGGGTATTGCTGTTGGGGTTGATAGATTAATTATGATTGCGTTAAATGCGGCAGAAATTAGCGATGTTATTGCTTTCCCTGTGACAACGGCATAACGCGATTTTACGTTAGCCAAGATAATTGGCAGTGTCATACAAAAGATTGCAGCCAAGTGCTGCAATCTTTGTTTTTATTGAAACAAAAAGCGAATAACGCTTATTGTTGTTTTAAGAATTGAACGCCTAAATCAGGGAAGTCTGTAAATGCACCATCAACATCAGCTTGGTTGTAGATTATCTCAAAAAGCTGTTGCCCATCTTTGGCGTATTTAGGCAATTTATCAACACGGATAGTGAAAGGGTGAACTTCCATTTTATTAGCATGGGCATCTTTCACCATTCCGGTTAACTTAATATTCTCAGGGGTTGATTCTTCACTCACTAACATATGGTAGTCAGGGCCGATACCATCTGCATAAGTGGCGATTTCTTTCATCGAGCCCGGTTTTAGCATCCAATCGTAGTTATAATTTACCCAAGTACCGTCTGGTTTTTGTTCTTGAGTTTCATTCCAGTCAGTGTATGCAATCAACTGAACTAATTTTAAATTCATACCCATTTCAGGCATCAATGTATTTTTAATACGCTTAAGTTCATTGGCATCAAAACATTGGAGATAAACATTAGAGGCTTTATCGGTATAGCCATATTCTTTGAGCACCTCTAGTGTTTTCTTGGTAATGTCCTTACCTTCTTGTTGGTGGAACCACGGTGCTTTAATTTCAGGATAAATACCGATATTTTTTCCTGTTGATTTATTTAGCCCCTGAATGAATTCAATTTCTTCTTGGAATGTGTGAACACGAAAATCTGATTTTCCCATTGGAAAGCGGTTAGGGTAACTCTGTACGTGTTTACCGTCGACAATATCAAACCCTTCGGTGAATTTGAGGGATTTAATTTCAGGGAGTGTAAAGTCAATGGCGTAATAACGCCCATCGCTACGAGCGCGGTTTGGAAAACGCTCAGCGACATCAGTGACGCGATCGAGATAATGGTCATGCAACACCACTAGTTCGTTATCTTTCGTCATGACTAAATCTTGTTCAAGAAAATCTGCGCCTTGTGCATAAGCCATCGCTTTAGCAGGCAGGGTATGTTCTGGTAGATAACCGCTTGCACCTCGATGCGCAATTACCACTTTACCGGCAGCCTGTGCTGCAGCAGAAACTGACATTACTAAAACCATACTAGCCACCAATGTTTTCAATGGGAAGCTCATGATTATATCTCCTTGGCACTTTTTTAGATAAAAAAAATGGGCTACATCATTTTGATATAGCCCACGAGTTTAGCGAGTTAGCATGAACATTTTATGAATGCTTATTGCATTTTTGCTAATTCACGTTTGTGTTTGCTTTCACTAATCATAACGATGAACAGCAGAACAACAGCAAGGGCTGAACCACCAATCATGACTGCGAAGCCACCGTCCCAACCGAAGTAGTCGACGGTATAACCAACAATCGCACTTGCTGCAACTGAGCCACCGAGGTAGCCAAATAGGCCCGTAAAGCCGGCGGCGGTACCTGCCGCTTTTTTCGGTGCAAGTTCAAGAGCATGTAGACCAATCAACATGACCGGACCGTAGATTAAGAAACCGATAATCAACATACATGCCATATCAATGCCAGGGTTGCCCGGAGGGTTCATCCAGAACACGATAGTGGCGATGGTGACGAGGATCATGAAGAACACGCCAGTTGCCCCGCGGTTACCGCGGAAAACTTTATCTGACATCCAACCACACAGTAATGTTCCTGGGATACCTGCATATTCATACATGAAGTAAGCCCATGAAGATTTGTCCATTGTAAAGTGTTTAACTTCACGCAGGTAGGTCGGTGACCAGTCTAGAACGCCGTAGCGCAGTAGGTATACGAATACGTTAGCAATCGCAATCATCCACAAAAGTTTGTTAGGGAACACATACTTCATGAAGATAGCTTTTGCAGTTAATTCT
This sequence comes from Providencia sp., assembly GCF_003533305.1. Lineage (GTDB taxonomy): Bacteria > Pseudomonadota > Gammaproteobacteria > Enterobacterales > Enterobacteriaceae > Providencia. Next base: position 49,300 of record NZ_DOEH01000024.1, read on the forward strand.
TCTTCATCAGACTCTTTATAGTCTGTTGGATAATCGTTTTTGTATTCTTCAATTGGGGGTAAACCCATTGATTGCGGTGTATCACGCATTAATGCAAAAGCGATAAGTGCAACCAAAATAGCAGCAAAAGCAGGCATATAAAGTGCTGCTTTCCAATCGTTAAACCATGCCATACCCAGTAGGAACAGTAATGGAGGTAAACCACCACCTACGTTATGCGCACAGTTCCAAACCGAAACGATACCACCACGTTCTTTTTGTGACCACCAGTGAACCATAGTACGACCACAAGGAGGCCAACCCATACCTTGGAACCAACCACAGAAAAATAGTAGAACGAACATGACCATGATGCTTGAAGTTGCCCATGGTACAAAGCCCATGATAAGCATGACGATAGAGGCGAGTATCAAACCTGCTGGTAAGAAGTATCGAGGGTTCGCACGGTCAGAGAACGATCCCATAATGAATTTTGAAAAGCCGTAGGCAATTGAAATCCCTGATAATGCAAAACCTAGATCCCCTTTAGAAAAGCCTTGCTCGACAAGGTACGGCATTGCCAACGCAAAGTTTTTTCTAACAAGATAGTAAGCTGCGTAACCAAAGAAAATTCCCATAAAGATTTGCCAACGGAGTTTGCGATAAACAGGGTCTATCTTATCCGCTGGCAGCCTCTCTATATGAGGTGCTGGTTTAAAAATACTGAACATATACGCCTCCGATGGCATGCTTATATTTATTCACCTTCATTTTTCAGCGTTGAAAAATGTTGAGTGTTTATTATTGATGAAGTGACAGAAACGAAAACAATCGAATTTATTTAAGCGCTTTTATTTTCTTAATTGCGCTAAATTGTAGTCATTAAAAAACATTTTATCTGTAATCTAACGCACATTTATTGGTTTTGTTTATGAAGTTGCATAGTTAATGACATTTGTGAATGGAATGGAACTAGAAATGTTATATTTTTTGTGATGTTTATCACGTATTTGTTCTTTTTCGCCTCGAAATTGTACTAATCGCTTTCGCTTTTGTTCCTTATCAAACATTAAGCACGTTTCTGGTCTATATTAAATAATAGACTATAAAAATAGAAACTATACTTATTGGTTATCGAATGTTTATTAATGTGAGGAATGCGACATGAATGGCTCATCTGTGACTGAAACGGATGTCATCATTATCGGTGGTGGCGCAACAGGTGCTGGTGTCGCTCGAGACTGCGCTCGCCGAGGTTTAAGAACTGTTTTACTTGAACGACATGATATCGCGACCGGTGCGACTGGCCGTAACCATGGCTTATTGCACAGTGGCGCCCGTTATGCCGTTACTGACAGCGAGTCAGCGAGAGAGTGTATTGAGGAAAATAAAATACTCAAACGCATTGCTCATCATTGTATTGAGCGAACTGATGGCTTATTTATTACATTGCCTGAAGATAGCCTTGAATATCAAAAACAATTTATTGTCGCCTGCCAAGCTGCCGGCATTGATGCAAATGCGATTGATCCTGCGGAGGCTATCCGCCTTGAACCTTCAGTAAATCCTCATTTAATAGGCGCTGTTAGAGTACCTGATGGCACCGTTGACCCATTTCGTTTAACCGCCGCCAATATGTTAGATGCACGCGAGCATGGTGCGAAAGTTTTGACTTACCATGAAGTTATTGGCCTGATCCGTGAAGGTGATAAGGTTCGTGGGGTGACGGTGTATGATCATAAAACTAAAAATCAATATGATATTTATGCTGAAATTGTCGTTAATGCGGGCGGTATTTGGGGACAGAAAATTGCTGAATATGGTGACTTAAAAATTAAAATGTTCCCAGCAAAAGGGGCATTGCTGATTTTAGGGCATCGCTTAAATAATATGGTGATTAACCGTTGTCGTAAACCTGCGGATGCTGACATTTTAGTCCCCGGTGATACAATTTCATTAATTGGGACGACATCAACACATATTGAATACGATCAAATAGATAACATGTATGTGACTCCCGAAGAGGTCGATATCCTTATTCGAGAAGGTTCAATGTTGTCACCTGCACTTGCGACAACGCGCATTTTACGTGCATACGCAGGTGTACGTCCTTTAGTTGCAAGTGATGACGACCCATCGGGACGTAATGTTAGTCGCGGTATTGTGTTATTAGATCACGCTAAACGTGATGGTCTTGAAGGCTTTGTCACTATCACTGGCGGTAAGTTAATGACTTATCGTTTAATGGCTGAATGGGCTACAGACAAAGTTTGTGAAAAACTCGGTCACAGTGCGAAATGTACTACTGCGGATGCGCCTCTACCCGGTTCACAGCACAGTGCGGAAGAAGCGCTTCGCAACGTGGTTTCAATACCGGCACCGATTCGGGGGTCTGCGGTTTATCGTCATGGCGATCGCGCAGCGGCGATTTTAAGTGCTAATCGATTAGATAAAAGTTTAGTTTGCGAATGTGAAGCGGTCACTGCTGGCGAAGTTCGCTATGCAGTCGATTCTCTCACCGTGAATAACTTACTTGATTTAAGACGTCGTACTCGAGTGGGAATGGGGACTTGTCAAGGTGAGCTATGTGCGTGTCGTGCCGCTGGTTTACTCAATCGTTTTAATGTCACTACACCGCATGAAACAGAGCAACAGCTCGGCCATTTTTTAAATGAGCGTTGGAAAGGGGTTAGGCCGATTGCTTGGGGAGATGCATTGCGTGAAAGTGAATTTACCAGCTGGGTGTATCACGGGCTATGTGGCATGAATGAGGCGACCTTGAGCAAGGTGGCACAGAAGGAGACTGACAATGAAATATGATGTGGTTGTGATGGGCGGCGGTTTAGCTGGTCTTATCTGTGGTATTCGTCTAACTCAGTCTGGACTCTCTTGTGCCATTGTCAGTGCAGGACAAAATGCGCTTCATTTTTCATCTGGATCGTTAGATTTACTCACGCATTTGCCTGATGGGCAAGTCGCTGAAAAACCACTGTTGGTGCTTGATGCTTTGAGCCAACAAGCGCCTATGCATCCCTATAGCCTTATTGGCTCATCCAAAGTAGCTGAACTTGCGCATATGGCACAAACAATATTGCAACAAAGTGGTATGCGATTAAAAGGTTCCTGTGAAGAAAATCATTACCGCATTACGCCATTAGGTCATAAACGCATGACATGGCTGAGCCCTGAGTCAGTTCCTACCGCAGCGTTACATCAGAAAATGGACGTGGGCAAAATTGCGGTTGTGGGCATTGAAGGCTTTCTCGATTTCCAACCACAAATGGTGGCGGATCAATTACAACGCGAAGGGCTACAATCAAGCTCTCATTATGTGCATTTGCCTTTACTTGATCGGTTAAGAGAAAACCCAAGTGAGTTTAGAGCGATTAATATTGCGCGTTGGTTAGATAGACCTGAAAACATGGCACAGATAGTCGAAGAAATCGCTCCGCTCGTGGCCGATGCTGATACTATTTTTATGCCTGCATGTATCGGTCTTGATAGTGAAGAACCAATGCTGGAGTTACAAAAACGTTTAGGTAAGTCATTATATTTATTGCCAACGTTGCCACCGTCTTTGTTAGGTATTCGTTTGCATGAAACGTTATTACGTCAATTTCGCCGTCAGGGTGGGATCGTTATGCCGGGCGATAAAGTGACATCGGTAAATTATGTTGGTTCACGAATTGAATCGATACAAACTCGTAATCATGGTGATATTTCATTGAAGGCGGCGCAGTTTGTTTTGGCTACAGGAAGCTTTTTCAATAATGGTCTGGTGGCAAAATTTGACCGTGTCTATGAGCCACTCATGAATTTAGACTTGTGTGAAATTTCAGAACGTGCGAAATGGACCAATAAAGAATTTTTTGCCTCTCAGCCTTATATGGCTTTTGGCGTGCAAACAGATAGTCAATTACGTGGACATAAAAATGGTGATGCTATTGAAAACCTTTATGTCGCAGGCGCGGTACTGGGTGGATTTGATCCACTGACACAAGGCTGCGGGGCAGGTGTATCGATGATAAGTGCTTTGTATGTGGCAAATGAAATTGTGAATGAGTTTGAAAAAAGTAAAGCGAAGCAAGCGGAGGTGGCACAATGAGTATTCAGGACGGTAGTTTTGAAAGCTGCATTAAATGTACAGTCTGTACGACTTATTGTCCGGTTGCTAAGGTTAATCCGCTTTACCCAGGTCCTAAGCAAGCCGGCCCTGATGGTGAGCGTTTACGCTTAAAAGACCCTATGTTGTACGATGAAGCGCTCAAGTATTGTACTAACTGTAAGCGTTGTGAAGTTGCATGCCCATCAGATGTGAAAATAGGCGATATTATTGCACGCGCCCGTAATACTTACAGTCAGCAAAAACCAAAATTACGTGATGCAATCTTGAGTCATACTGATTTAATGGGCACCTTATCAACACCGTTTGCACCTGTAGTAAATACCATTACAGGTTTAAAACCTGTACGCCAACTGCTTGATAAAGCCTTAAAAATAGATCACCGCCGCGAATTGCCAAAATATTCATTTGGAACTTTTCGCCGCTGGTATGCGAAACAAGCTGCTGAACAACAAAAATTTGAAGATCAAGTTGCCTATTTTCATGGATGCTTTGTAAATTACAACCATCCTCAACTAGGTAAAGACCTCATCAAAGTTTTTAACGGGATGAATATCGGTGTTCAACTTCTTAAACGTGAAAAATGTTGTGGTGTCGCGCTAATTGCCAATGGCTTTATGAAGCAGGCTAAACGCCAAGCCAATGTTAATTTAGAATCATTGCAAGAAACCATTCTTGAAAAGCATATCCCTGTTGTCGCAACATCTTCAACTTGTACCTTTACTATCCGCGATGAATATACGCATGTATTGGATGTAGATACCTCTGAAATGCGCGATAACATTGAACTTGCGACGCGTTATATTTATCGTTTGTTAGAGCAAGGTCGTGAATTAAAACTGAAACATACCCCACTGAAAGTGGCCTACCACACTCCTTGTCATATGGAAAAAATGGGTTGGACCTCCTATACACTTGAGCTAATCAAACGCGTACCCGGCGTGGAATTAATTGTATTAGATTCCCAATGTTGCGGTATTGCAGGAACCTACGGTTTCAAAAAAGAAAACTATGAGGTTTCTCAAGGTATTGGAGCAGGCCTATTCCGCCAAATAGAAGAAAGCGGCGCAGATATGGTTATCACGGATTGTGAGACCTGTAAGTGGCAGATTGAGATGTCGACGAGTAAGAAGTGTGAGCATCCTATTACGCTTTTGGCCCGCGCGCTCTAAATCCTCGTTATACTTCGATTTGTGGCGTTGTTGGCTGCGTTTACTAACCCCTCGTCATACTTCGATTTGTGGCGTTGTTGGCCGCGTTTACTAACTCCTCGTCATACTTCGATTTGTGGCGTTGTTGACCGCGTTTACTAACCCTAGTCACATACTTTTGTATGCTCCTAGGGATTAGTTTCACTTGCCGCCTAGCCACAATTCGAATTATTTAGAGGATGGCTTGAGTGAGTTGTTTTCTTGTCATACTTCGATTTATGGCGTTGTTGGCTGTGTTTACTAATCCTAGCCGTAACTCGAATTATTTAGAGGATGATCTGCGTTATGCTTCGATTGATAAATATAAACTGAATCGATGAATCATAAGAAAATCGGCAATAAAAAGATTATTGCCGATTGAGAGCGTTATTTGATGACCTTTTGTAGCGTTTCCATCATTAATAATACTGAGGTACCACCGGGATCTGGGTGGCCAATACTACGCTCGCCTAAGTAACTTGCTCGACCTTTTCTGGCTTGCATATTAATAGTGGATTCAACACCCTGTTTTGCTGCTGCCACTGCGGCGGTGATAGCCTTATCCAAAGGTTGTGATGAGGCTAGCGTTAGTGCTTCACTAATTGGCCACCATACATCACACATTGTTTTATCGTTAGGCTCAGCTCTGCCACGGGAAACAATACCTTCCGTACCTATTTTGATTAACTCTGCTAAATCAGCCACCGTTAGACTCTCTTTATTTGCTGCACTTTGTGCTGCTTTAATAAAAAAAGTACCAAATAAAGGGCCACTGGCACCACCGACACTTGAAAGTAGCGTCATACCCGTTGTTTTTAGTATTGTTGCAATGTCCTTATCTGCGACAGTCGGTAGTTTTTCGGCAACTTTTTGAAAGCCGCGGTTCATATTGAGCCCATGGTCGCCGTCACCAATAGTCGTGTCGAGTTCAGTTAAATAATCTTGTTCACGGGCAAACGTTTGTGAGCATTGTATGAGCCAGTCATAAATTTGCTTTTGAGTTAAATTCATCAATTGATACTTCCTATTTTGCTGCCATTTATCTTTATGCGAAGGATAGAAATACGTTAAAAATTAGCATTTCCAACGTAATGCTGGCGTATTAACTGGCGCGTCCCATAACAGTAAGGCTTCGTCATCTACTTTTAGTAGCGTAATAGATACCCCTTGCATATCGAGAGCAGTGCAGTAAGAACCAATTAAATTGCGTTCAATTGTAAGCCCAAATTCAGTGCAGCAAGTTTGTAGACGATGATAAACCGCGTAAAGCTCAGAAAGTGGTGTAGCACCGAGGTTATTAACTAAAGCAATTACTCGATCGCCTTTTTGAAGTGGTTCTTTGACTTGGTGATTATCTTGCCATTGACCATTTTCGCGATCCCACTGTCGAACTGTTCTCTCATAATGACCATTTTCGATCAAAGTTTCGAACATCTGATCGACCGTATCATTTAAATGAGTGAAACGGCGGCGTTCGATCCCCGGCTCTCCATGGATGCCCACTCCGAATTCCATTTCATTATCAGGAAGCTCGAAAGATGGTTTTCTCGCTGCGGGAACGGTACAGGCATGTAGTGCAATACCTAAGCTATAGCCATTATTGTTAGTTTTATGTCCAAGCTCGACGAGTTTATCGAGAGAATAACCTTTGCAAGCCGCTGCTCCGAGTATTTTTTCCATTAGTACTGTATTGGCGACACCTCTGCGTCCTGCGGTATAGAGGCTATCTTTAACCGCCACATCATCATCAACTAAAACAACCGCAATTTTAGTACCCGCATCGTGTAGTAATTCGGTGGCAGTTTCAAAATTGAGTATATCGCCAGTGTAGTTTTTAATGATCATTAAAACACCTTCTCCCCCATCAATGGCCATGGCACATTCCATCATTTGATCGGGTGTTGGTGAGGTAAATATTTCACCAGGACAAGCGCCATCTAGCATGCCTTGCCCAATATAGCCACTGTGCATAGGTTCATGACCGCTGCCGCCTCCAGATAGTAGGCCAACTTTGCCATTTAAGGGTGCATCTCGGTGAACGAGATAAGTCGGGTCGATATTTAGTCGTAATTCAGGATGGGCAGCAACGAGGCCTTGATTGACTTCACTAATGATATCTTCAACACGGTTAATCAGTTTTTTCATCTTACAGACTCCAGAAGATAGAGGGCGATGTTTAACTCTGTTTTTTGTGTTCGATTATGTTCTTTTTGATTCGAATTTGGTTGTTAATAGCGTGGGACGTTTCGATTATGCAATCAGGCTAGCATAGCTCGGTTTTTATTGGATTAAGTAAACCAATAAAATGAGAGTTAGATCGGGAATTATTGTGAAGAAATAGAAGGGGAAAGTTCCCCTTCTAAAAAGAGATTTAGTGTTGATTGGCTAACTGTTTTTTGCTTGCGTCATTAAAGAAGGATTTTAAAATGAAATTAAGCAGTACACCGTAAGCAGGTAGGAAAAATAGCATACAGATTAACAGCTTAAATACATAGTCAACTAACGCAATTTCAACCCAATTGGCGGCCATAAAAGGGTCGCTACTACGATAAAACGCAATAAAGAAGAAGGCGATAGTATCAATTAGGTTACCAAAAAACATGGCGCAAGCTGGTGCTACATACCAACGCTTATTTTGGCGTAGACGGTTAAATACACTGACATCTAAAATTTGTCCCAGCACATAGGCCATAAAACTGGCGGCTGCGATACGCGCAACAAATAAGTTAAATGTTGTTATGGAGGCGAAACCTTGCCATTCACCCTGAAAAAATAGGGCTGAAATAACATAAGAAATTAGTAAGGCGGGTAGCATGACCGAACTAATGATGCGACGAGCAAGGGGAGCACCATAGATCCGCACCGTTAAATCCGTTGCGAGAAAAATAAATGGAAAAGTGAAAGCGCCCCATGTGGTATGAAAACCGAAAATATTGATCGGCAATTGCACCAGATAGTTACTAGATGAAATAATTAAAATATGAAATAACGATAGCCAAATTAACGCAGTGGCTTTTTGCTGCGGAGTAAATGCAAACATATTGTACCTTTTTAGCGACTGATGGGGTGAGGGAACCCATAAAAGACCCAGTTTAAGTTTATTATGACTAAAAATTGGGAAGTGCGCATCATACGCTTGCTGCGCAACAAAAGCAAAACTGTTCGACCAGTCTGGTAGTTTTTATTATATAATCAATTTATTATTTATTTAAAAAAGTATTTTTTATGTCTGATTTATTTTCTAATGCAACCAAAACCCTTGATACATTAGGCCTTCGTTGCCCTGAACCTGTAATGTTAGTGCGCAAAACAGTGCGTAATATGGGGGAGGGGGAGACTTTGCTTATCATTGCTGACGATCCGGCAACAACACGAGATATTCCCGGTTTTTGTCGTTTTATGGAACATGAATTGTTAGCAGTTGAAGCTGAAAAAGTACCCTATCGTTATTTGTTGCGCAAAAAATCGAGTAGTTTGTAATTTTTTGCGTGAAAGTAGAAAAGTTAGCCCTCATTAATTACAATGAAATTTATGCTTAATTCATTGTTTTAAAACTAATTTTTAAAGTGACGCGTAATAAGAACTGCCACTATTTATCTGTAAATAGTGGCAGTTGAGTATTTAAACAATAAGCGCTATTTTTTTACTTGCGGTAACTTAACTCGCAGCAGCCGAACAGCGTTAGCTGTCACTAAAGCAGTCGCGCCGGAGTCAGCCAGTACGGCAACCCACAAGCCTGTCATGCCAAGTAAGGTAGTGACTAAGAACACACCTTTTAAGCCTAATGCAATTGTAATATTTTCACGGATAATTTTTCGGGTTGCGCGTGAAAGTGCAATAATTTCAGGTAAGCCTGTTAGACGGTTATGGGTAAGCGCTGCATCAGCAGTTTCTAACGCCACGTCAGTACCCCCTCCCATTGCAACACCAATACTAGAGGCTTTCATCGCTGGAGCATCGTTGATACCATCGCCGACCATCATGGTGCTATGGTTACGGTTAAGCTCTATTACTGCGCTGACTTTATCTTCAGGTAATAAACCTGCGCGATATTCCATACCTAATTGACCTGCAATTGCGGCAGCAGCTCGTGGGTTATCACCCGTTAGCATGACGGCATTTACATTCAATTTTTTAAGCATATTCATTGCATCAACCGCATCACTACGTAATGTATCTTGCAGTGCCGTTAATCCAATAACTCGATTGTTTTCAAGGGTTACAACAACTGTTTTACCCTGAGCCTCAAGTTCCTCAACCTTTGCTTGCCAAACTTTATCTAGTGGTATTTCGAGTCTATTTGGTGCACTAACCAGTACATGCTTATTATTCAGGAAACCTTCAACGCCTTTTCCTGCGAGTGCTTTACGATCTTGTGCCTCAGTTACTTGTAGTGAAAGCTCCTGAGCTTTGTTAACGACAGCTTTTGCCAGAGGATGATGAGAACCAATTTCAACGGAAGCGGTGATTTGCACTAATTCTGCTTCGGTTATGCCATCAACCGGTACCAAATTGGTTACATGAGGTTTTCCTTCGGTTAATGTTCCCGTTTTATCCAATGCAATTGTTGTGATAGTGCCTAGTTGCTCAAGTGCTGCGCCACCTTTAATTAAAGCACCGCGACGTGTCGCTGTGGCAAGTGCCGACGTGATAGCCGCAGGTGTTGATATCACGAGCGCACAAGGACAACCAATTAATAGTAAGGTTAAACCACGGTAAATCCACGTTTCCCATGCCGCATCAAAGAATATTGGCGGAATAATAATAACCAATGCAGAAATCAACATGATTATTGGCGTGTAAATCCGGCTAAAACGGTCGATAAAACGTTCAATAGGTGCACGGCGCTCTTCGGCTTCTTCAATTAATTGCAAAATACGGTCGATTGCATTTTGCCCTTGTTCTGAAACCACTTTCATCTGTACTGCTCTATCCACTGATAAACAGCCTGCAGCGACTTTCTCACCAACAGTGCGTTCGACAGGAACAGATTCACCGGTTAAAGCACTTTCATCAAAACTGGCAAATTCAGAGACCAATACTGCGTCTGTTGGCAATCTGCCACCTGGCGCAATTTCAATCACATCTCCAGGACGTAATTGAGCTACTGGAACGGTAGTTTTTTGCCCATCTTTAATTAATATGGCATCTTCAGGAACGAGTGCCATTAGTGCGCTAACGCCACGTCGGGCTCGGCCAGCGGAATAGGCCTCTAGCATTTCACCTAACATGAATAGCAAAATAACCATGGCGGCTTCTTCGGTTGCCTGTATAAAAATGGCGCCGACAGCAGCAACTGTCATTAAGGTTTCAATCGCAAAAGGTGAACCTGTACGAATAGAAAGTAACGCTTTTCGGGCGATAGGGTATAACCCAAATAAGGTTGCTAAAATAAAGGCAATATTACCTAACTGAGGGTTGAAAGACTCAATACCCCAGCTGATACCCACTAAAATTGCTAAAATAATAACGGGTTTTGCTTCACTGAGTAAACTCGGTGGTGGTTGAATTGATGCTGCGTTATTGCTGCCAACATCAAGTAGTTCATAGCCGGCGGTTTCCACTGTTGCGCGAACAGCCATGCTGATATCACTATCGGCGTCGACAACTAACTTTTCTGTTGCAAACAAGACTTTGGCTTGCTTGACGTCTTTTATTTGAGTGACCGCAGTTTCAATTTTACTCGCACAACTTGGGCAATCCATTCCGCGGATTATCCAGCTAAAACGTTTCTGAGCTGTTTGAATTGGCGCGATATCGTTTATTTTATCAATAGGCAAGCCACAGCTGCTACCGTGCTGGTGATTATGGTCACCGTGTTTATGAGCGGCATGATCATGGCCATCGTGCTCATGTTGAGCGTTGTGTTTGCCTCGTTGATGAGATTCCTCATCATCATCGGGATGACTCTCTACATCACTGTGAACGTGGGTATGTGAGTCATTGCTCACCTTTTTACTATTTTCGGTGACAGCTGATGAGCAGCTACTGTTAGTTGAGCAGCATGAACTAGTATGAGCATGTGTGTCTTTTTGTGAATGTGAGTGCATAAGCGACCCCCTATCTAACAACGTTTTCAATTATTATTAGTGAGTCTACACTTTGGAGTCTACTCCAGAGTCAAATAAAATGAAGGTCACCAATTGATAAAAAATGCTATTTGAGAATTTTATCAATTGGCGATAAGGCTTATAAATAAATCGCACGAACAATAAAGAATTGTCCAATGAAATAGAATGCCGCCACAACAGCTTTAGATGCTTTAAATGGGAAGCGAAAATGGGCGATTAACCAAATGCAATTAGACAGAAATAGCATTGAGGCGCCAACCATAATAGAAAAATTATATTCGCGACCCAGACCAAAATATTGATCGCCAGCAACCGAAGCCATAATCATACACATGACTAATGATGCAAAAACAATAGCTTGAAGGTGTTCAAGTTTACCCCAAATCAGCACTAAAGTGACAGCTGCAATAATTAATGGCACCGCTAACCAAGGTAGGAACAAACCAAAGTTTAACTGCATACCAAAACTAATGGCGTAAATTAGATAACTTAAAAACATCAGTGCAACAGATGTAAGTAAGTGCTCACTAGAAAACATCCGAGAAAGATCGGCCACTAGCGAAACTAGCAAACCGGCTAAGATTAGATAGTTTTGAATATTTAAGTCGTCGGAGCTCCATCCCCAAAGTAATAAAAGTAAGAGTGTAATGGGGCGAAATAGCCAACGTTGCCAGCCAGGACCACGATAAGCTGCATCGACATACAGCCAGCCTGAAAAGAGCACTGCAAGAAATGGCCAACTAATCATATACACATCCTTATAATTTCAAATGAATGAAGTAACGGTCAGAGTATTTCGTCACTCTCTATAAATAAGATAAACTATAGTCATGTTTTTTTTAAGCTAAATGCACATTTTATGAATAAACCTATTTTATTAATCATTGTTTTAGCCATTATTGCCGTACTCGCAACCAAGCGTTTTTTTGATCAACGAAAGCAAAATGAAATTAATGATAATTCTTTACCTATTAGCCATTTAGTACAGGTTAATGAGAAAAAGGACTATCCATATCCTAATATGCGTTCCCGTGAGCGGGATGTGGTTTCCCCTGAAACTTTTCGTTATGAAATTTATTTTAAATCGCAATCAAGTGGCGAGATTATCAAAACAATTGTCAATGAAACTCAGTATCACGCCGTAGAGCAAGGTTCTAAGGGGAAATTGACGTTACAGGGCACTAGATTTATCCGCTATGAACCTGAATCATCCTGATTTAATGTTTATTTTTTGCTTTATCGAGAGCGGCTTTCATTTTCTTTTGCATTACAAGTAGCTCAAAAACACCGAAGAAAAAAATACGAACTTGTACCAGACCTGAAAGTTTTTCATTTTTAGGTAAAGATGCTTTAATAAACATAGTTTGTAATGCATGCATAATTACCATGAAAATCATAGCGATATCCATAAAATACTTTAAGGGTTTGGGGAATGGGTGGATCAAGTTAAACAGCATAAAACCCCAGACACAGACCATCAGTAGGCGACCTATATTAATAAACATACTTTTTTCCTTAAAGTCGATTTCGAATGAAAAGGCGGTAAGCTACTTGCCCGGCAATTTTTTCGCGATGTAGTTGCCAATTCGCAGGGATGTCAGTAAGTGGTGACTCCGCCTCTGACTCAATGTAGATCCAGCTTTCATCTGCTAGCCACTGATTATTTTCTAATAATTGGATAGTTTCATTGAGCAAGCCTTTACGAAAAGGAGGATCAATAAAGACAAGGTCAAAAGGCGTTCCCATTTGATTTAAAACAGTCAGGCTACTGTTATTGATAACCGTGGCGTTATCAGCCTGTAAACGCATTTTATTGTCACTCAGCAGTTGGGCATTCTGTTTATCTAATTCAATAAAAGTTACGCTATTAGCAAATCGAGAAAGTGCTTCAAACCCTAATGAGCCACTTCCTGCGTAACAGTCAAGACAACGGGCGTCTTGAACAACAGGCATTAACCAGTTAAATAAGGTTTCTTTGATTCTATCAGTGGTGGGACGTAAGCCCTCACTATCACGGACAGGCAGTTTTCGCCCACGCCATTTACCGCCAATGATACGAATTTGTCCTAAAGATGTTGTTTGTGGTTTTTTTGCCATAATATGTATTATTGCTTAGCTTATTTATGCGTTAAAAATTGATTGTTTATATTGTAGCGCGTCATTTTCATAGTTTTAACATAAAAATTCAGATTAAATTGCCATGATTTTTCGTTCAGATATGTGTTGCTGCGCCATGAAATGATAGACTGGATGTAATTTTATTGCGATTTTATTATTACGCGCCATGTTTTTACCGCGAGGAGTGCAGTGGCAAATGGCTAAAGACAAGAAAAAAGGCTTATTTTCATGGTTGGGTTTTGGCCGTAAAGGTGAAAATGAAACCCAGCAGCAAGCTGAGCAACAACAAAAAGTTGAGATTGAAAATGAAGTTGACCTTCAACAAAGTGCAGAAGATGCTGCAATAGCAGAGGCTAATGCAGAAGCTGAACGTCAACGCCAAGCAGAACAAGAAGCCATTAAAGCGGCAGAAGATGAAGCTGAACGCCAATATCAAGCACAACAAGCCGCTATTGATGCTGCGACAGAACAAGCAGAACAACAGCGAAAAATAGCATTAGCTGCAATTCAAGCTGCTGAAGAGCAAGCGGAGCTTGAGCGCCAAGCAGTACAAGATGCGCGTATTGCACAAGAAAAAGCAGAGCGAGAAAGACTTGAAGAAGAAGCTGTGCGTATTGCAGAGGAGGAAGCTGAGCGTCAACGCCAAGCTGAGCTTGCTGCGATTAATGCTGCGCAAGAAGAAGCGGAGCGCCAACGCCAAGCTGAATTAGCCGCTATTCAAGCCGCTGAAGATAAAGCGGAGCAAGAGCACCAAGCAATAGAGGCCGCTGCTATTGTGGCTGCGGAACAACAGGCCGCAGAAGAAAAAGCGGAACAAGAGCGTCAAGCCGCAGA
>NZ_DOEH01000012.1:0-7950 GCF_003533305.1 Providencia sp.
GATGCGCATTATAGGGAGTCAGAGAATTCTAGCAAGTGTTTTTTTGATTTTTATTTTCAACCGCTGATATTTTAAACCAATCGAGCAAAACACCTACATTTTGTTGATAAAGCACGCTATAGATTATCGAAATTTGTTGCGAAAGCCGTGACATTATCCCAATTAGTGTATTCAATTTCTGTATTGGGATCAGTTGGCCCGTCAGTCATCTTCATTATAAAGCGGATCATTGTTCTATCGAGCCATTTGTAGCGAGGATAAAAGAGCGCGCCAGCAAAAACAGATTTAATTGTCGGTTGCCAAGGACACCGTTCCAGAAACTTACGCGTATATGAATTTGTTTCTGCTGTATCTTTACCTTCTTTTCTCGCCGTCAGGTTTACCGCGAAGAAACCCGTTTTCATTGCATTTAACTGAGCTTGGTGCAAAGTTGTAAATCGTAAAAGCTTCTTATTAAAGTGCCCGTAACGAATCGATGCACCAATAAGAACTTTATCATAAGCCGATATATTTAAATTTTGCTCTGTATTCAAGTCACGGATATCACATTCACATCCCTGGGTACGTAACTGTTCTGCCATTTTTAAAATAATTTTTTTTGTTTGTCCATCCGTACTGGAGTGTAAAAGTAAATAGCTCATCATTGCTCCTCTGTCGTTTATCGTTCTTATGTATATCCAATTATCGCTTCAATTCTAACAATGCTTTTACTATATAAAATCATTCAAATATTGATGATACTTATTCACGCCAAAATGTTGGGGTAAATAAAACCAACAATGTGAAGACTTCAAGACGACCAAATAACATGGTAACAACTAATATCCATTTACCCACTGGATTCATTGAGGTAAAGTTATCCGCTACCGAGCCTAACCCCGGACCTAAGTTATTTAATGTCGTTGCAATGGCAGAGAAAGCTGTGAATTCATCAACCCCAGTCGCAATTAATAGCAGCAAACTCACCACAAACACTAAGGCATAAGCTGAGAAAAACCCCCAAACAGCTTCAATGATTCGTTCTGGTAAGGCCCTTTGCCCTAACTTAATGGTATAAACCGCATTTGGGTGTACTAGCCTTTTTAATTCACGAGAGCCTTGTAAAGAAAGTAATAAAATACGGATAACCTTCAAACCACCGCCGGTTGACCCCGCACATCCCCCTACAAAAGCGGCACATAGTAAAAGCATTGGCAAGAAAATAGGCCAACCTGAAAAACTATCCGTTGTAAATCCAGCCGTTGTTGCCATCGATACAACTTGGAAAAAAGCCTGATCTAACGTTTGTCCGAAACTATCATAAATAGAGTGATAAAGGAGAACTAGCGTACACACAATGACTAAAACTAATTGAAAACTAATAAACACTCTAAATTCAGGATCGCGCCAATAAATACCTAAACTTCTTCCGGTTAATACCGCAAAGTGCAAACCGAAATTACAGCCAGAAATTAGAAGAAAGATCCCAATAATGGTATTTATGGCGGGACTGTTAAAATAGCCGATACTGGCGTCATGAGTAGAGAAACCACCAATTGCAATCGTTGAGAAACTATGGGATATCGCATCAAAAACATCCATACCCGCTACCCACAAAGCGATAGCGCAAGCAATAGTCAGAAGCACATAGATAAGCCATAAGGTTTTTGCAGTTTCAGCAATACGCGGACGCATTTTATTATCTTTAAGAGGCCCCGGCATTTCAGCTCGATAAAGCTGCATTCCACCGACGCCTAATAAAGGTAAAATAGCGACTGCGAGTACAATAATCCCCATCCCACCAAGCCATTGCAGCATTTGTCGATAAAATAAAATAGCTTTTGGTAAGGAGTCTAACCCTGTTAGCGTTGTCGCCCCTGTCGTCGTTAGCCCTGAGAATGATTCAAAAAAAGCATCCGTAATTGAAAGATTAGGCTTTTCAGAAAAGATAAAAGGTAAAGCTCCCACGCTTCCCAACACGGTCCAAAATAAGACCACAATTAGAAAACCTTCTTTTGCCTTTAATTCATGCTTACTATTACGAGTTGGAAGCCATAAAAAAAGTCCGATTAATAAAGCGGTTATAAAAGTTTGACTGAAAGCTCGCCCAGCGCCGTCGCGATAAATAAGCGCGACAATACCAGGCACAACCATAGTAAAAGAGAAAATAATGACGAGCAGCCCGACAATACGGGTTATTGCACGAAAATGCATTCGGCAGGTTCCTTGCTAACCAGTGGCTATTTCAATTCAGGCGTGAGTTGTAAGGCTCCGCGGCTTATATCGCGTAATCTATCATTTACTTCCTGTTCAAGGGTAGCAGGAATTGTAATTTGCAAAGATACAGACTCATTATAATCACTGTGTAATATCATGCCATTCATCTGTACCAGCAACTGCTCTACCGCACTAATTAGCGAATAGTCGCACACTAGATCAAAAATTTTCTGTGGCACTTTTGTTTGAGTCGGTAAGATTTTAAGTGCTTGCTGTACACCACTTCCATACGCTCTAACCAAGCCACCCGTTCCAAGCTTTATACCACCAAAATAACGCACAACAACACAGGTGATTTCACCTAAATGGCTTCCCAGTAATTGAGCCATGATGGGTTTACCTGCGGTTCCTGTTGGTTCCCCATCATCAGAAAATCCCAACTGTTGGGAGTCATCAGGGCGTCCTGCAACAAAAGCCCAGCAATGGTGCCGGGCATCAGGGTATTGAGCTTTAATGGATTGAATATAATCCTTTGCAGCATCAATACCTTCTGTATGAGCTAAATATGTAATAAATCGGCTTTTCTTAATTTCTTCTGTAACTGAAATCGTTTCTGCCGGTATCAAATAAGGTTTCATTAAGGTAAATGCAAATCTCGAGTCATATTTTCAATACGATTATGATGAATCACAATATTATCCTCAATACGGATACCACCATAAGGTTTGAAGAACTCGATTTTCTCCCAATTAAAATGCTGGCTAAATTCACCCACACGCCATGAAGACAGCAAAGATTCAATAAAATACAATCCAGGTTCAATTGTTAAAACCATTTTTGGCTCTAACACCCTAGTGCAACGTAAGAATGGATACATTTTAGGTGCAGCTAGATGTGTGCCATTTTCATCTTGCATAAAACCTGCGGCATCATGGACTTGTAGCCCTAATGGATGACCTAAACCATGAGGTAGAAATGGCGTTGTCAGGCCGTTTTCTACCATTGATTCACCGCTAATGCCTTTAATAATATGATGTTTAATCAGAATTTTAGCGATCCGATGATGCATATCAACATGGTAGTCAGTATAACGAACTCCCGCTTTAATCGTATCAATGAGTGAGAGCTGTTCTATATTTAAATCAGCAATTAACTCAGCAAATTCACTTTTACTTTTTGCCGCGTAAGTACGTGTTATATCAGCGGCATAACCATTATATTCAGCACCTGCATCAATTAAAAAGCTACGTAATTCACTTGGTACTTTTTGTTGTAACTTGGTGTAATGTAGAACTGCCGCATTTTCATTTAATGCCACAATATTACCATAAGGAACATTAGTATCTCGATGACCAGTGGCTTGTAAGTAACTAATATTAATATCGAATTCACTCATTTCAGCTTGAAATGCATCAAACGCCGATAAATGCCCATTTACCGCCATTTTTTGTGCTTCACGCATACAATATAATTCATAATCCGTCTTATATGAACGATGGTAATGGTAATAATCAAGAACAGATTTTGGATTGATATTTTGTGCAGAAATACCGAGAGCTTCAGCTTTTTCCGTCGCTGAACCAATATAGCCGATATGCTCTTTTGGTAGGCTGGCGAGGAATTGCCCAATATCATCGGCGCTTTTTAGATGAATTAGCTCGACATCTTTTGTCCAAAAGCTATTTGGCAGAGGTTCAACACTGTGCCAGTAGTCAACTGGTGAATAAAACCATAACTTAGGCTTATTAACGCCATCCACTAATAACCATGAATGCGGAACATCCGTAACTGGAACCCAAGCTTTAAAATGTGGATTAACTTTAAAAGGATAATCGCAGTCATCAAGAAAGACACGTAATGGTTCTCCTGAATGAATCAATATGGCGTCTAATTGGCTGCGCTGTAAAACTTGCTGAGTTCTTTGTTGTAGCGTTTTAATATGTTCAGCATAGAGTACATTCAGTTTTTCCATTTCATTCAACCTTTGTGCATTAATTAGAAGATTCAAGCTTAGCACGTTCTGATATTAACGGGTATGCTCACAGTTTTAGATACAAGCTAATTCATTGATATACAATTATAATATCATTTATTTAAATCATTATTCATCTTAATTGCTGTGAACTCCATTCCAGTTTTGTTATTAAGCATTTGCATTTAATTAACATTTTAGTCACACTCGATTCATCTGGTCATACCAGATGTTCCAGTCATACTAAAGGAGAGCAGCATGCTTTATCAAAGTGAAACAATCTATATTCAATGGTTGAAAACAGGTATTGCAGAACTGGTTTTTAACTCACCAGGACCAATTAATAAATTGGATACTCATACCGTTGCTTCACTTGATGAAGCCGTTACTGTTCTTGAACAACTTTCTGATCTACAAGGCGTTATTTTTAGATCGGACAAATCTGCGTTTATTGTTGGCGCAGATATCAAAGAATTCTTATCTCTTTTTGAAGCCTCAAAAGAAACTCTCAGCGAATGGCTGAGCTATGCCAATCGTATTTTTAATCGAATTGAAGATCTTCCCGTTCCCACTATTTGTGCAATTAATGGTTATGCCCTCGGTGGTGGTTGTGAGTGTGTGTTATCAACTGATTTTAGAATTGCATCCCCTGATATCCGTATTGGTTTACCGGAAACTAAACTCGGTATAATGCCGGGTTTTGGTGGTTCTGTTCGCCTACCGAGATTAATTGGCCTTGATAGTGCGCTTGAAATCATTACCGCCGGAAAAGACATTAATGGAGCACAAGCGCTCAAATTTGGACTAATAGATGCAATTGTTGATGTAGAAAAATTACCGCAATCCGCATTGGAAGTGATCGAATCAGCCATTTCAGGTGCCATTAATTGGCAGAAAAAAAGACAGCCTAAATTAGCGCCATTACAACTCAGTCCTATTGAACAAACTATGAGTTTTAATGTTGCCAAAGGTATGGTTTACCAAGTTGCTGGGAAACATTATCCCGCACCGATGGCAGCGGTCAATACAATAGAAAAAGCCGCAAATTGCACCCGTGATGAAGCATTGAAACACGAAACAGCTGCATTCGTTCCCCTAGCTCATAGCGACGTAGCACGTGCGTTAGTGAGTGTTTTTCTCAATGACCAACAAGTCAAATCAACAAGTAAAAAGCTCGCTCATCATGTCAGCGTACCAACTCAAGTAACTGTTTTAGGCGCGGGGATCATGGGGGGTGGTATCGCTTATCAGTCCGCCAGTAAAGGCGTGCCTGTCCTAATGAAAGATATTAATGAAAAATCATTAGATCTTGGTATTGAAGAGGCTCAAAAATTATTGAATGGTCAATTTGAGAGAGGAAGGATCACCGCCGCTAAAATGGCGACAACGCTGTCATCAATTCGCCCATCATTATCCTATGCAGGTATTGAAAATTCACAAATTATTGTCGAAGCTGTGGTTGAGAATCCCAAAATTAAAGCCGCGGTTTTAGCAGAAGCTGAATCTTTAGTCACCGCTGAAACGCTTTTAGCTTCAAATACATCGACAATTCCCATTTCAGAACTCGCTAAAGCACTAAAACGTCCTGAAAATTTTTGTGGAATGCACTTTTTTAACCCGGTACACCGTATGCCA
This sequence comes from Providencia sp., assembly GCF_003533305.1. Classification (GTDB taxonomy): domain Bacteria; phylum Pseudomonadota; class Gammaproteobacteria; order Enterobacterales; family Enterobacteriaceae; genus Providencia. Next base: position 5,804 of record NZ_DOEH01000012.1, read on the forward strand.
CTGGTTGAAATCATTCGTGGTGAGAAAACATCTGATGAAACAATTGCCAAAGTTGTTTCATATGCCAATCAAATGGGTAAAACTCCAATTGTAGTCAATGACTGCCCAGGCTTCTTCGTAAATAGAGTACTTTTCCCTTATTTTGCAGGTTTTAATTTGCTGTTACAGGATGGTGCTGATTTTAGAGAAATCGATAAAATCATGGAAAAAGAATTTGGCTGGCCAATGGGCCCGGCTTATTTACTTGATGTTGTTGGTATTGATACCGCATTCCATGCAGAGCAAGTTATGGCTCAAGGTTTTCCTGAGCGCATGAGTAAAACTGGTAAAAATGCAATTGATGTGATGTTTGAGCAACAACGTTTTGGCCAAAAAAATGGCAAGGGCTTCTACCAATATGAAAAAGATAACAAAGGTAAACCTAAAAAAATAAATGATCCGCTAACCGATGAATTACTAGCCTCGATCAGCCAAGCAAAACGGTCGTTCACAAAAGAAGAAATTATTGCACGAATGATGATCCCAATGATCAATGAAGTTGTACGTTGCTTAGAAGAGGGGATCATTCAAAGTCCAGCCGATGCAGATATTGCGCTTGTTTACGGCCTTGGATTTCCACCATTCCGTGGGGGTGTATTTTGCTACTTAGATACACTTGGAAGCCAGTCTTATCTTAAAACCGCAGAAACTTTTACCGATTTAAGTCCTCTTTATCACGCACCTGCTGGACTAAAAGAAAAAGCGGCTACCAATGCCCGATATTACCCGAAGCCGCCTGTTGTGGCTGTCGATGTTAAAAAAGTTGTGAGGGGTTAATCTTATGGAAAATGTCGTCATTATTGATGGAATACGCACACCAATGGGACGTTCTAAAGGTGGCGTATTTCGCCATGTTAGAGCGGAAAACCTCTCTGCGCACCTGATGAATGCCATTTTTGAGCGAAACCCAAATGCAAATAAAAAAGAGTTAAATGACATTATTTGGGGTTGTGTTCAACAAACTTTAGAACAAGGCTTTAATATTGCCAAAAATGCGGCGCTGTTAACCGATATACCTCATACGGTACCTGCAACTACTGTTAATCGTTTATGTGGCTCATCGATGCAGGCTATTCATGATGCTAGTCGATTAATCATGACAGGTGATGCTCACTCGGTATTAATTGGTGGTGTCGAGCACATGGGACATGTTCCAATGACTCATGGTATTGATTTTAATCCAAAATTAACTTTACGCGTCGCTAAAGCGGCGGGGGCAATGGGACTCACTGCTGAGATGTTGGCTAAAATGTATAATATTAGCCGAGAAGAGCAAGATGCTTTTGCGCTACGTTCTCATCAACTGGCAGCCCTTGCAACAAAGAGTGGAAAATTTAGTCATGAGATTGTCCCTATAGAAGGCCATGATGCTAACGGTAATTTGATTTCAATGAATTATGATGAAGTCATTCGTTTTGATGCAAGTCTTCAAGGTTTATCTGCATTACGACCTGCCTTTGATCCTGTGAGCGGAACAGTTACCGCGGGTAACTCGTCAGCACTTTCTGATGGTGCATCGGCAATGTTGTTGACCAGTGAGACTTATGCAAAAGAGCATGGTATTAAGCCAAGAGCTCGAATTAGAGCTATGTCCGTTGTAGGTTGCGATCCTTCTATAATGGGATTTGGGCCAGTTCCTGCCACTGAGTTAGCCTTAAAACGCGCAGGACTTTCATTAAATGATATCGATATTATTGAGCTCAATGAAGCTTTCGCTGCGCAATCTATCGCTTGTATGAAAGGATTGAAACTACCTGAAAGTCAAATAGATGAAAAAGTGAATTTGAGTGGGGGGGCGATCGCATTAGGTCATCCTCTTGGATGCTCTGGTTCAAGGATCACCACTGCATTATTAAATCAGTTGGAACAAAAAGATAAGCAGTTTGGCTTAGCCACTATGTGTATCGGATTCGGGCAAGGAATAGCAACGATTATTGAACGAGTCTAAAACGTTTTCGCCACAACATTGTCGTATTTTCTCGATATTCCCGCCTAGTCAGGGGCGGGATTTTTTCTATTTATTATTCGAATAAGCATCAAATAAAAATGACAATTGTATAAGCCTACAACTTGAAATCTTAACAGAGAATTTAATCCTAATAGTTCGA
>NZ_DOEH01000012.1:7973-8109 GCF_003533305.1 Providencia sp.
TGTAGGTAGGCGGCAAATGAAGACATCTTGGGGGAACATACACAAATATGTGACCCAAGGGGCTGAATGCAGCCAACAGCCCTACAACTTGAAATATGACATTTTCTAAGCAAAGAATTTAATCCTAATAGTTCGA
>NZ_DOEH01000012.1:8132-62309 GCF_003533305.1 Providencia sp.
TGTAGGTAGGCGGCAAATGAAGATATCTTGGGGAGCATACACAAGTATGTGACCCAAGGGGCTGAATGCAGCCAACAACCCTACAACTTGAAATATGACGGATTAAATGAATTCGTAAGCATCACCAAACAACTGCTCCGCCTTAGCCCCTCGCTCACTGCAAAAACGATCCCTTGCTATTTTAGCCATTTCAAAACGCCCTGCGATATAAATATCATGGGTGGATAAATCACCAAAATCTTCGAGTACTGCGCTAAGAACTGTTCCTGTTCTACCACGCCATAACTCATCAGGCTGCTCAACAATAGGAACAATTTTTAGATTAGGGTAGCCTTCGCAAAGCGCTTGTAACTCACCGAGATCATATAAATGCTCTAACTGGCGGCCACCCCAATAGAATGTAATATCACGAGATGGATTTTCTGCCAACGCGGCGAGTAGAACTGAATGGGTATAGGAAAATCCTGTTCCACCAGCAACTAAAATCATCGCATTTTGGCTATTTTCTCTAAACCATGCCTTTCCGTGAGGAATATCAATATCAATACGTTTTTGATCTAAGATTCGATCCATTACCGCCATGGCATAAAGATTTATATCTGAAGCACCTATATGTAACTCGATTGATTCTTTATTTGCTGGAGTGGAAGCCATTGAAAAAGGCCGTTTATCTCTTTCATCCATCACGACCATTAAATATTGGCCTGCTTTAAAATGAAAAGGACCATCTGGCAACAAAATAACCCGATAAACTGTATCCGTGATCGATTCGACAGATGTGACTTTGCAGCTCAAAGTTGCCATGGTTTCCTCTTATTTCTCAAAAATGTTCAATTGTTGCCAAATGTCATCAATACGAGACTTCACACTTTCTGTCATGACTATCGGACGACCCCACTCACGGTCAGTTTCTCCTGGCCATTTATTTGTCGCATCCAGCCCCATTTTCGATCCTAATCCTGAAACAGGTGACGCAAAATCAAGATAATCGATAGGCGTATTTTCCATCATAATCGTATCACGAGCGGGATCCATTCTGGTGGTTATTGCCCAGATAACATCTTTCCAGTCGCGCGCATTGATATCATCATCACAGACGATAACAAATTTAGTGTACATAAACTGACGTAGATAAGACCAAACCCCCATCATTACCCGTTTTGCATGTCCTGCATACTGTTTTTTCATTGTGACCACAGCAAGACGGTATGAACATCCTTCTGGTGGTAAATAAAAATCAACAATTTCGGGAAATTGCTTTTGTAAAATAGGCACTAACACTTCATTTAATGCTTCACCTAGCACTGCCGGTTCATCTGGTGGCCTACCAGTGTAAGTTGAATGATAAATAGCATCACGACGCTGGGTTACATGCGTTACAGTGAATACAGGAAAATTATCAATTTCATTATAGTATCCCGTATGGTCGCCATAAGGTCCTTCTGGCGCCATCTCCCCCTGTTCTATATAACCTTCGAGTATAATTTCAGCACCTGCTGGAACTTCAAGATCATTAGAAATACATTTTACCACTTCCGTTTTATTGCCACGCAACAAACCTGCAAATGCATATTCAGACAAGGTATCAGGAACTGGCGTCACTGCCGCTAAAATCGTTGCAGGATCAGCACCTAGTGCGACAGCCACAGGGAATTTTTCACCTGGATGTTGTTGGCACCACTCTTGGAAATCTAAAGCGCCGCCACGATGAGAAAGCCAACGCATGATTAATTTATTTTTACCCAGCACTTGTTGCCGATAAATACCTAAATTTTGCCTTTCTTTATGGGGCCCTTTGGTCACGGTTAATCCCCAAGTGATAAGAGGAGCCGCATCTTCTGGCCAGCAGTGCATCACTGGTATTTTAGTAAGGTCAACATCGTCGCCTACCCAAATTTGTTCCTGACAAGGTGCTGAACTTAAGCGTTTCGCTGGCATATTCAGCACTTGTTTGAATTTAGGTAGTTTATCAATCAGATCACGGAAACCTTTCGGAGGATCAGGTTCTTTTAGAAAAGCGAGTAATTTTCCGACATCATGGAGCGCTTTGATATCTTCTTGCCCCATGCCCATAGCCACACGTTTTGTAGTGCCAAATAGGTTACACAATACAGGCATATTGTAACCTTTAGGGTTTTCGAATAATAAGGCCGGTCCCCCCGCTCTTAGTGTGCGATCGGCGATCTCAGTCATTTCAAGATAAGGATCAACTTCCATCGTAATACGTTTTAGTTCGCCTTGCTTTTCAAGCTGCGCGATAAAATCTCTAAGGTCACGGTATTTCATTATCTTCTTTTACAATTACAGGGGGAGTCTCATTATAAGACCCCCGACCAAGGTTACAAGTTACTATCTAACGTGTTAAAAAAACAATCTCTTTTCTGGCGAAATATACCATTTTACTGGCAATCAAAAGGCACTAATTTTTTTAATGATAACGTATCTAATTGCTCAGGGAACGTCTTATTGTGTTGGAATAATTTAAAACCTTCTCCTTTACCACTAAAGTAATGAAGTTCATTACCTTTAATTTGTAATCCACTGCCTTCCCTTAGCGCGACAACAACTTCATGAGGATTAATCACACAAAATTCTTGTAACCTTTCATCACGAGTTTCACCCATATGCCCTGAAATATTAGCATCAATATAATGAGGGTTAATTTGCAATGGAAATAGTCCCAGAGATGGCATAATAGCGGCATTGCTAACAGGCATGTCATTCGTTGTACGAATGCTTGGTGTCGCAACGTTACAACCGGCACTCCATCCAATATAAGGAACACCACGCTCTCTTACAGCGCGTTGGATAGCAACAATCAAACCATTCTCATGCAAGCATTTATTTAACCACCAAGTATTACCACCGCTCACCAGAATACATTCTGCTTGCTCAATAGCTTCAACAGGACTTGAGAAGTTTTCAATCGAAGTCACTTTAATGCCAAGCGCTTCAGTCAATTGGTCTGCTCTTTCGTCATGGGAACCACGTAAAACAGCATAAGGAACTAATACTGCGCTCTTAATTTCCTTGCGTGCTATCATCTCTTTGATACGTGGTAATGCATAGCTTAACCATACTGGGTTGCCAGGAAGTTTGCCATTACTCAATAAAAAAATATCCATTATTTCTCCTAGATAACAAGTGTCTATATTATTTAACCCAACTTAGGTAAACTTTGAATTAGTCTATACTTATAGGTATGTAATCATATTGCGCTAGTGTTCATTAGTCACATTGTTATGCGTTAATTTGCTATCATAAGCATAATTTTGTTGGATGGAATTCAAAAAATGGAAAAATGGTATCTGCTTTATTGCAAACGCGGTCAAATCGATAGAGCTATCGATAATTTGAATAGGCAGAATGTCATCTGTATGACACCGATGACTGAAATGGAAAAAATGGTTAGAGGTAAGCGAACAAACGTAATCGAGGCACTTTTTCCAAACTACCTATTCGTTAAGTTCGATCATAATGAAATACATACTACAACGATTCAATCCACACGTGGAGTGAGCCACTTTGTTCGATTTGGTCTACTACCTACTGAAGTTCCCGAGGAAATTATTGAATTATTACAACAAGAACCGATAGCACATTCAATTGCACTCGATATTCCAAATCATGGGGATAGTGTGGTTATCACTGAAGGTGCTTTTACTGGTGTTAAAGCGATATTTGATGAACCTAATGGTGAGTCTCGCTCTATTTTGTTGCTCAACATATTAAATAAGAGCGTTGCCAAAATTATGGATAATACGCAATTTAAGAAAGAACTTTAGCGGCAAATAAACTTATACCTAATAAGCAAAAAGCCCATTTAATCAAATGAGCTTCTTGCAGGTATCGTTGATGAGAGTGCTATTTTAAGAACTCTCAGATCCTTCTTCTTCCTCTTCATCATCCCCGCGTTTTCTTCTATTTTTACCAACGTAAAAATTCGATAGCAAAACACCGAGTTCAAAGAGTAGATACATAGGAACCGCAAGTAGTGTCTGTGAAAGCACATCTGGTGGCGTCAAGAACATTCCCACGATAAATGCGCCAACGAGTATATATGGGCGTTTGCGTTTAAGTGATGCGGGCGTTGTAACACCTGTCCAACATAACAAGATAATCGCAATCGGTACCTCAAAAGCTGCACCAAATGCCATAAATAGCGTCATGACAAAACTGAGATATTTACTAATATCAGGAATGAAGTTAACACTCTCTGGCGTCGTTTTAACAAAAAAACCAAATGCGAGTGGAAACACAACAAAATAAGCGAATGCCATTCCAAGATAAAAAAGTAAACTACTTGAAATAAGTAGCGGTGACATTAATCTACGCTCATGTTTATATAACGCAGGCGCAATAAATGCCCAAATTTGATAAAGAATAACCGGTATCGAAACGAACACTGATACCATCATTGTTAGCTTGATTGGAGTAAAAAACGTAGATGCTACATCTGTCGCACTCATTTGAGAACCGACGGGTAACTTATCAATCAAAGGGGCTGCAACAAGCCGATAAATATCATTTGAAAAATAAGCCAATGCTGCAAATACGATTAAAACCGTAATCAAACAATTTAGTAGCCGTTTCCTAAGTTCAATCAGGTGGCTAATAAGTGGTTGTGTATCATTTACAGCCATGGGTTATTTTTCACTTTCAGTTTGATTGGAGTTTGTTACTTTAGCATCGCGCTGTAGGGTATTTTCATGCGTCGTAAGATCTCTCAACTCACCAACTTTAGAAGGGTCGGCTGTTGGCTCTTCAACGACAGAAGCCATTTTAGCGGCGTGTTCTGGATCGGGATCAGACTCTAATACTTGCGATGAATGGCCAGTAGCTGAAGCATCCTTCACCGCTGTATCGTAGCTTTCGGTTATCTCTTTTGCTTTATGCAATTCATCTTCGATATTATTCGTTGTTGCTTGATAACCACTTTTTAACGATTGAGCAGCCTGACGTAATTCATCCATCGATTGTTTTAGCTCAGGAGAAAGAGCTTCCATACCCGCTTTCTCCTCAACTTTTTTCAGAGTTTCTTGTAACTCTTGTAATTTTAGCTCTTGCGATAGCTCGTTTTGTACGTTGGCAGCCATTGAACGCATTGCACGGATCCACCCAGCGACAGTTCTTACTGCCACAGGTAAACGCTCAGGGCCTAATACAACAAGACCAATAACTGCAACGAGCAGTAGTTCAGTGAAGCCTATGTCAAACACGGATTATCCCTGCTCTTTATTTTTGCTCTCAACCGGACTATCTTTTTTCTCAGTAGTCTGTTGCTCAGTAATATTTTTAGTTGCAAAATCAGCGTCTTGCTTTTCTTGCTCTTCTTTTGCTTTAGCAGCTTCATCATCACTCATCGCTTTTTTAAATCCTTTGAGTGACTCACCTAAATCAGAACCTAGTGAACGCAATTTTTTAGTACCGAAAATTAGAACAATAAGCAGAGCAATAATAATAAGCTGCCAAGGACTACCGAATGCAGCCATTGCAATAGTTGATTCCATTGTTAATACCTCTATAGTTTTGAGACCAAATTGTTATTAGTTCTATTATATACAACCTGTTCTAAATACGGAAATCTTTACAGCTTTATAAACTTGTCACAAAACAAAGTTTACTTAGTTATCCCCTGACTTACACCAACCTATTAGCCACGATAACGCTCCGGCAGCCATAAACACTATAGCAATTCGAGTTAAGTCTGAAATAAAGAATAAACTACCGCAAAGAATGAATGTGGCACCTATTCCTAAAAGATATTGGGATTTACGTTGCTTACTACGCTGCCCCTTTAACTGTAGTGCTAACTGGTCAATATTGGACTGTAAAAATTTATGCTGTTTTAACGCCCCATAAATAAGATCGGGAATTTCCGGCATTTTTTCGGCCCAATAAGGCGCTTTTTCTTTTAAGGCCCGAGTGATTGCAGGTAGACCGACTTGACTATGAACCCAATCTTCTAAAAAGGGCTTAGCGGTTTTCCATAAATCAAGCTGTGGGTATAACTGGCGGCCTAGACCTTCAACATAAAGCAAGGTTTTCTGCAAGAGAACCAACTGAGGTTGAACTTCCATATTAAAGCGGCGCGCCGTATTAAATAAATTCAACAAAACGTGCCCAAATGAAATTTCAGCTAATGGCTTTTCGAAAATAGGCTCACAGACAGTGCGAATAGCAAATTCAAAATCTTCAACATTTGTATCTGGCGGAACCCAACCTGAATCAACGTGTAATTCAGCAACTTTACGATAATCACGGTTAAAGAAAGCAATAAAGTTTCCGGCTAAATAACGCTTATCTTCTTTATTAAGCGAGCCCATAATACCGCAGTCAATACCGATATAGAGAGGATCTTCAGGGTGTTCGTAACTAACAAAAATATTACCGGGATGCATGTCTGCGTGAAAGAAGCTATCACGAAACACTTGAGTGAAGAAAACTTTTACGCCTCTCTCAGCCAAAAGTTTCATGTTGGTACCCTGAGCGTTAAGCGCTGCCACATCAGAAACAGGAATACCGTAGATCCGCTCCATCACCATGACATTTTCACGGCAATAATCCGCATAAACCTCAGGAATATATAACATTGAGCTATTTTCAAAGTTACGTTTGAGCTGAATAGCATTGGCTGACTCACGTAAAAGATTAAGTTCATCGATCAATGTTTTTTCGTATTCGCGGACGACCTCTTTAGGACGTAAACGACGCCCATCAGGCAGTAAAGGCACCCAATTCGCAATGCGGTACATCAGCTTAATATCGGCTTTGATGATAGGCAAAATATCTGGACGAATAACTTTTAGTACGACATTTTTACCATTTTCTTTCAAAACCGCCGTATGCACTTGCGCAATAGAAGCAGACGCGAGTGCTTGCTCATCAAAATCATCAAACCACTGTTCTAAAGGACCGCCTAGCGATTTTTCTATGTAGCCACGAGCGAGCTTTCCATCAAAGCTTGCGACCTTATCTTGTAGTAATGATAGTTGGTCCGCAATCGTAGGCGGGAACAAGTCACGGCGAGTTGAGAGCATTTGACCGAATTTAATCCAAACAGGACCAAGCTCTTGCAATGCGAGACGAAGTCTTTCGCCAATATCTTTGTCTTTATGCTTATTTTTAATCCAAAAAAAGCCTAAACGACCAATTCTTAAAGGCAGTGTAAGCTTTATTTTAGGGATTAACTCATCTAATCCGTAAGAGAGGAAAACCCGAATAATAAGGTAAAGACGTTTTATCTCACCGGGTGTCATTACTCTCCTCCAATTGACGCAATCTTTGCTCTAATTCACTCATAGAACCTGAAATTTGCTCCACTTCATCACTAAAATAAGCGAGCTCTAATTGGCTAGGTGCCATTTTCCATTCTTCAATAAGCGTATCTTTAATATAAATTTTTTGGCGTTTAACTAAATGAGAAGCCAGACTGGCGCCTTTATGTAATACCTTACTGAGCCCTTCAGCCGCTACATCACCGATATAAGGAGATAAATAATGAGCTGGATTCCAAATAGCTAAATCTAATAAAGAGGACCAATGCTGAACAATCTGCATATCCCCTTCAATAACGATATCACCACGGTTAATTAACAGAGAAAGTTGCTGCTTATCTTTTAATTTAATTAAGGTAAACAATGATGTTTTGATCGTACAGTCGGCAGGCTCAGCCCATTGGCTTAAAACATCCACATGATTTTCTGCAAAAATTAATGTGATTGTTTTATTGAGTTCTTTTAACTCAATCGACATGACTTTACCCGCCAAACGCATTCTGGCGGGTCTCAAGACGGTTTCCTTAAATAGCATATGATTAAGCGAGGTTTCCATCAATGCTGTCATCAAAGAATACAAAACTGTATTTTGATTTTTGGTGTTTGCTGATGGTGCTTCCATCTTAGAATTTAAACCCTTTATGGAGTGCGACAATTCCACCCGTCATATTGTTATAAGAAACTTGCTCCAGCCCTGCATTTTCCATCATAGCTTTCAGTGTTTCTTGGTCTGGATGCATACGAATAGATTCAGCAAGATAACGATAACTTTCGGCATCACTGACAATCGCCTGACCAATACGAGGTAAAATATGGAATGAATAAGCATCATAAGCTTTATTCAAAGGCTCGAGAATCGGTTTGGAAAACTCAAGCACTAATAAACGTCCGCCTGGTTTCAATACTCGATACATTGAACGTAGCGCTTTATCTTTGTCAGTCACATTACGCAGACCAAAAGAAATTGTGATGCAATCAAAATAGTTGTCTGGGAATGGGAGTTCTTCAGCATTAGCTTGAACATAATTAACATTACCCACAATACCTAGGTCACGCAATTTTTCGCGGCCCATTTTCAACATGGAATCGTTGATATCAGCCAGAACGACTTCGCCTTTTTCACCCACTAATCGAGAGAATTTAGCAGTTAAGTCACCCGTTCCACCAGCAAGATCAAGAACACGTTGATTACGGCGAACACCACTTGCTTCGATGGTAAAACGTTTCCAAATACGATGAATACCAAAAGACATGAGATCATTCATCAAGTCATATTTTGATGCTACAGAGTGAAAAACATTCGCTACGAGGCCAGCTTTATCATCTTTGCCTACAGTACGGAAACCGAAATCAATGGTTTCTTTAGTTGGTTCAGTCATTTCTTTTATGCCTGCTTATCATTCAATCTTTTATAAGAAGTGTAACAGCCTTTAAGGTAAAACCCTACCAGAAGTCTATGATTGCGCACAATTCGATTGATCTGACTTCTCAACTAATTGTGGCTCGATAGGTTGTTTTATTTCTACCCCTAACGCTTTAAAACTTTCCGCCTGACTGATTAAATTTCCTCGCCCTTGTGCAAGACGTTTCATCGCTGACTGGTAAGTAATATTCGCTTTATCAAGACTGGAGCCTAAAACCTGCATGTCATCTACAAACAAACGCAGCTTATCGTACATTTTCGCTGCTTTTTCTGCTATTTCTTGTGCATTTTGACCTTGGCGTTCATAACGCCATATATTGTTAATTGTGCGCACTGCCACTAACAAAGTAGAAGGGCAAACTAACATGATATTCTGTTTTATACCTTCATCAAGTAATTCGGGCGCCTCTTTTAACGCAAGTAAGTACGCGGGCTCGATGGGGATAAACATGAGCACATAATCCAGCGAACGCACACCCGGCAGTTGATGATAATCCTTTCGACTCAATGAACGCATGTGGTTACGAATTGAGGCGACATGATTTTTAAGTGCCTGTTGCTGCTCATGAGGGTCTTCATTATTAAAATAATGTTCATAAGACACCAGCGACATCTTTGCATCAACAACAACATCTTTGCCTTCAGGCAAATGAATAATAACATCGGGTTGATAGCGGCTATTATAGCCTGTATTGATACTCACTTGGGTTTCAAATTCACTGCCTTCACGCAAGCCGGAAACTTCCAAGATACGGGTTAAAATTGTTTCTCCCCAATTACCTTGTATTTTATTGTCACCTTTTAGTGCGCGAGTTAAGTTAACTGCCTCTTTGGTCATGAGGTTATTAAGCTGTTGAAGCTGCCTAATTTCATAAGTTAACGTATGACGTTCTTTGGCTTCTTCACCAAAACTTTGTTGAACTTGTTGACGAAAACCATCTAGTTGTTCACGAAATGGAGATAACATCTGTAATAAACTTTTGTGCTGTTGCTCTGAAGCACGTCGTTCATTTTGTTCGAAAATGCGATTAGCTAAATTTTCAAATTGCGTTGTCAGCCGCTGTTCACTATTTTGTAAAATACGCTGTTTTTCTTCATTAGCTAACTGATTTTGCTCAAAACGCGTAATCGCTTCTCTTAATTCAGCTTCTTGCTCACGATTAATATCTCGCTGTGTTCTTAGCTCTTGATCTAGCCGGTCATACTCTTCTTTCCATTGCGCTAAATGAATTATTTTTTCATCACTCACCGCCATCTGACGGTTAGCATTTTGCAGTTCCTGATCTTTTTGCGTTATTTTTTGTGCAATAGAAAGCCAAGCAGCCAAGCCGCCAATTAAAATACCGCTTAGAACGCCAATAACCGCATACAAAAGAGAGGTATCCACAAGTTAAATCCTTACTTTACAAAGCCTAGTGTAAGGTAATGGGATACTGTATAAGTGTCCAGAGGTAATTTGACTTGCCACCCATATTTTGCGAGCAGCTTCGCAGCTTAACCAAACCAACTTGCAAACCAATGTAAACCTAGGGCTCCCGGAGCAAGGATACCGAATGCCCAAACCATCGCAGAAGTAATATTAGCTAATTGAAAATAACGTTGTGGCATCACACAAATTCCCGCCACTAAAGGAACAACAGCACGGAAAGGACCAAAGAAACGGCCGAAGAATACGCCCCAAATTCCCCAACGATCAAAGAAGCGTTGCCCTTTATCTATCATTTGCGGGTTGCGAGAAATAGGCCACATTTTACGGACATTATCTTTGTAGTGAAAACCGAACCAATATGAAAGCCAATCGCCAAAAAACGCGCCTAATGCCGCCGCTAGCCATAATGGCCAAAATACAATGCCACTTTCACCAATCAGAGCGCCTAGCGCCAATAAAATAACGGTTGCCGGTAACAACAAAGATAAGAAAGCGAGTGATTCACCAAATGCGAGAAAGAAAATGATAGGCAGAGCCCATATTTCATGTTCACGAGTAAAATCTGTCACAATCGTGACTATTTCATTGAGAGTCAAGGAAATCCCCTATCATGAGTTAATTCGTGAGTTCACTATTTAGAGTATGACATTCAAATAAATCAAGCTGCAACGAACGAGTAATAAATGTGGTTTCATTGCAGCTTGAATATATTGCTATTCGAGGAAATGATTTTGCAGCAGGTCACGACCTTTATTATCAAGACCAAAATCTTTTTCTAACCATTTATCGACATTACCATAGTGCGTCTCGATGCTTTTTAACGCAGTCTGTAAGAAATCTTCCCGCACTGAGTAAACATACTCAAATTTCTTCAATATGCTGTCACTCATTCTTTGTGCATGTTCTTCTAATAAAATTTTACGAAATGGTGCAAGCGTTTCGTTAGTCAGTAAATAATCTTCCATTACCGTATCTAAATCTGCGCCGAGTGCAAATAGAACTAACGCTGAGCCGACACCCGTTCTATCTTTACCCACAGCGCAATGCTGTACTATTCCGCCTTTTTCAGGTTGTTTTAGCATATTAACAAGTTGATGATAAGCGGGGTTATTCAATGGCAACAGTTCATATAAACGAAACATGAAAGCTTGGGGATCGAATTGGTCTAAAATCTCTGGCGTGAGCTTGTCTAAGTTTGCACTGACTTCTTTTGCTAATGGATTTGCGGGGGCATGGACATAATGCGCACCATCCCACACTAAATCTGGTTTATCACGAATTTCAGCGTCATCACGATAATCTAAAATTTGAAATAAATTTTGGGATTGTAAAATATGTTGATCTTCTGATGTTAAACGGTCTAAAGCACCTGACCTAAAAAGCTTTCCCGCTTTTATTTTATTACCATTTGATAATTTTTTTCCGCCCAAGTCGCGAAAATTGATCCCACCCTTTAAAGGGAGAACCGAAGGATGAAGATAAGGTGTTGTTGACATAATTATCCCTTTTATACCCACCATACCTCAAGTTACAGGGATGTAGACATCGCTTGAGTTCCTTTATCTGCATATTTTTCTGCATTTATCGGGATAACATGACTTAGCACTTGCCTGCTGCTTGAATGATGTTGGGCTCGAAATATTAATAGTTGTTATAAGACAATAACAGATTGATTGATTAAATGAATAAGAAAACTACCTGCAATTTACAGTAGATTGTAATAAATGATGAACAGAAGTGGTGAACAAAAAAGTAACTAAGCCCACCTACACTGTATTCACAACCGAGCGAAATACGTAAGTGGGCCAGTAAATGCGGAATTACAGCAGGCGGCGAGCGGCTTCAACCACAATGCTAAGTACATTGCCTTCTGTTTTTTTCAATAATGTTTCGTTAGGGATTTCTTGTTGAGTACGGTTAACAATAACACCTGCAACCATACCAGCACGTAAACCTTGGCTTGAACACATGGTTAACAGCGTTGCTGATTCCATTTCATAGTTCATTACGCCCATATCTTGCCACTCTTTCATTGAGCCTCTAAAGTGACGCATTACACGGCCACTGTAGGTATCATAGCGCTCTTGGCCTGGGTAGAAAGTATCTGAAGATGCCGTTACACCAACATGAACTGTCGCACCAGCGTCTTTCGCAGCAGCATACAGTGCGTTAGTACATGTAAAATCAGCAACAGCAGGATACTCGATCGGGGCAAAATGTTGACTAGCGCCATCTAAACGTACAGCACCTGTTGTGACTAATACATCACCTACATTGATATTTTCTTGAATTGCACCAGTTGTACCAATACGTAGGAAGGTACGAATACCGAGCTGAGCTAACTCTTCAACTGCGATTGATGTTGATGGGCCACCAATACCGGTTGAGCAGACGATGACAGCCTTGCCATCTAACTCACCACGCCAAGAGGTAAACTCACGTAATGACGCAAGATGTACAGGGTTATCCATTAGACGTGCTATTTTTTCAACACGGTTAGGGTCTCCAGGAACAATCGCAACAGTTGCACCCTGTAAGTCACTTTTCTTTAAACCTAAGTGGAAAACGTCGGACATATCAAACTCCTTGACTCAATGACATCATTAAATTGATTAATTCTTACTAATATAGCGATAAACATACACATATTTAGTGACCAATATCTACTTTAATGAATTCATAATCATATTGATTTCATTAAAATGAGATCCACATCACATTAACGCAGTAATATTGCTATAAGGATGCGTTCAGTATAGTTGAATGTGAATAATAATTGAAAAAAGTGCCAATAAAGGCACTTTTAATTAGTGGCATAAATAAAAAACTATTTACTATCAGAGAATTACATCGAGGATCAGAACACCAACAAGGCCTATCATCCAAGCGATTGTTGTTGGAATAGACCAAACCATAATCTGTTGTTTAACGTCCTTAATCCCCATCATTCTGTTCACAACCCAATAAAGGCTGTCGTTAAAGTAACCGAAGAACAGAGACCCCATTGTTGCCGCTTGCGCCGCAACCAATAAGTTAATATCAGGTATCTGACTAATGATTGGCGCTGAAATTGATGCAGCGGTGATCATTGCGACAGTACCGGAACCTTGAATTAAACGTACTAACGTCGCGATAATAAAAGGAATTAAAACGGGTGTAATTGGCAAGCTTGCCACATGCCCCGCTAAGATATTACCAGTTCCACTATCACGTAATACCGCCCCTAACGCCCCACCCGCACCGGTGACTAACAAAATGATACCCGCCGCTTGCAAACCTTCTTCCATGCGATCGATAACTTCTTCTTTCGTCGATTTTGGCATCAATGTGTAAACTGAAATCAGCACACTAATAGACAGCGCGATGATAGGCGCACCTAGAAATTCAAATGTTTGAAAGTACCAATTGTCATTCATCCCTAGGAATGTGTCTATCTTTAGTAATAATCCATTGATAGCATTAATAAAGATCAACAAGATCGGAGTAGCTATTGGCAATAAAGATAAAAATAGGCTTGGTAGCGGTTTATTGGCTTTCTCTTCCATATAACGCGCATGGATATCATGTAAATCACCGCTTTCTAAATCAGCAGGGACAAATTCAGGATATTTAACTGCTAACCATTTTGCATATAAAACGATACCGATAACACAAGGCACAGCCAGTGCCATACCCGCTAAGATCATCGCACCAATATCAACGCCAAAAATACCTGCAACACCCAAAGGACCTGGTGTTGGTGGAACGGAGTGATGCGTTACAACTAACCCACCCGCTAAGGCAACACCAAGCGTTAACAAGTTGCGCTTGCCATTTTTTGCGAGCGCTTTTGCTAATGGATATAAGATAACGAAAGCAGAATCAACAAAGATTGGAATACTGACAATATAGCCGGTAATTGCCAGTGCCCATTCTTCACGTTTGTTACCTAACCATTTAATAAAACTAAATGCTATCCGTTCAGCTGCGCCCGAAACTTCGAGCACCCTTCCCATCATGACCCCAAGCCCGATAACAATACCAATGCTACCGAGTGTTGAACCAAATCCCTTGGTAATAATAGTCACAGTTTCTGCTGCTGTTAAACCACCAGAAATACCGGCAATAGTGGCAGCAATAAGCATGGCTAATAGCGCATGAACACGAGTTCTTAATACTAAAAAAATTAGTACAAAAATGGCTACAGCAAGACCAATAACAGGAATATAGGACATCGTTTATCTCCTACTTGGCGCGGCCGTGATGAGTGATAAACGAATGAATCGCATCACTAAATGAGCCATCGGCACGAAAACCTAAGTTCAATGCACGGCTAATATCAAATTTTCCTGGCCAACTAGCGACAATGCGGTTAATCGCATCATCAGGCTCAAAACGAATAAGATTGACGGTTTCTTGTCCTGCAACATCACGTAATGAATCAATCATTTCCTGCACAGTGACCGTAATACCCGGTAAATTAACAATACGTGATTGACCAAATTTCTCAGCCGGTACATTCACCGCATGAATGAAATTGCTGACTACTGTTTCAGGGCTAGATAGCCATAACGCAAGATCAGGTGAAACTGGGCAAACACTTTCGATTCCATTTAATGGCTCGCGAATAATACCGCTAGCAAATGATGAAGCCGCTTTATTGGGTACCCCAGGACGAATGCTGATTGTTGGCAAGCGCATGACGCGGCCATCAACGAAACCTTTACGTGAATAGTCGTTAACCATCAATTCACACATAGCTTTTTGTGCGCCATAAGAAGACTGTGGATTAACTACGCACAGGTCGGTGATGACATCCGGTAATTGGCCACCAAATACCGCAAGTGAGCTAGTGAAAATGAATTTTATGGCTGAATTTTTAGCTTTTACGGCTTCCAATAATTGGCGAGTGGATTCAAAATTCACTTTCATGCCTAAATCGAAATCGCTTTCTGCATGGCTACTGACGATAGCTGCTAGGTGAAATATAACGTCTGTTTGCGCATCAATTAGCGTATCTGCAGCGCCTTGTTGCGTTAAATCTAAAGCAACACAACTCACTCTCGAATCTTCAATAGGTGATGTAGGGCATTGAATATCCGCTAAAATAAGTTGTTTAAAATTTAAGCCCTGACGATTTTTAAGCAAAGCAGTGGCTAGCTGCTGGCCTAAAAAGCCAGCGCCACCGGTAATAATAACTTTCATTGTAATTCTCCTGAAATAACCTATTGCAGGCTATTCGCTTCTAGGTAAGATGTTTTTATGTTTTGATTAAATGAAGTTTTATGTTTTGTTCTGTTATCCGCTGCACTGCATCACTTGGTAACTGATCATCACAGATAATGTCGTGCAATTGATTCAAAGGGCAAACACGGAACATGCCATATTTGCCAAATTTGCTGCTGTCAGAGACCAACACGCAGCGCCGAGCTACATCGAGTAATGTCTGTTTTATTTGAACTTTTTCTTCATGGGGTGTTGAAACACCATGGAGCAAGTCCCATGAACTGGTACTGATAAAAGCTACATCAACATTGAGTGTTTGCAACATCATGGCGGCGGTATTACCAACACATGAATGATTGCGTTTATCAACCTGACCACCTGTGTGGTACAAATTGAGTTGTGATTTATTCATCAAATACTGCATGATAGAAAAATCATTTGTCACGATCGTTAAGTTAAAACGTTCACCCAGCACGCGGGCAATCTCAAATGTTGTGGTACCTGCATCGAGATAAATAACTTGCCCATCTTCAACCAACGAATTCGCAAACTGACCTATTTCACGCTTACTACGGTGATGAAGGCGCGCCTTTTCACTCCAAGGTAATTCTTGGCGTAACACGTCATTCAACCGAACACCACCACTAATCCCGACAACCTTCCCTTCCTCTTCTAACATGCGAATATCACGTCGCACCGTCATATGAGATACATTCATTAAATCAACTAGGTCATTAATAGACACAGTTTGGTACTCATGTACGTAACGATAAATAAAATCACGACGCTCTGAAGGGATCATAGGTTCTCCGATTTATGACTGAGCTTGTTTTAACCAGTCCAAGCCCGCTTCCGTACAACCTGCTGGATGATATTCACATCCAAGCCAACCTTCATAACCCATTTCATCTAATTTCTTGAAAATCCATGGAAAGTTAACTTCACCGCTGTCGGGTTCGTGGCGTTCTGGAACTGAAGCAATCTGAATATGACTAAATTTACCCCATAAACGCTCAATTGTTTTCACTAAATCACCTTCCATGATCTGGCAGTGATACAAATCCAATTGAATAAAAACATTTTTGCGATCAATAAGTGGTAATAGCGCTTCAGCTTGTTTTTGTGTTGTCAGAAAATAACCAGGCATATCACGCGTATTGATAGGCTCAATAAGTACTCGAATGCCATGCGGTGCCATCACATCGGCGGCATACTGAATGTTTTTAATAAAACAGGCCTTTTGTTGTTCAGCAGTGAATTTCGTATCCACCTTGCCAGCCATGGCATGAACCTGCTTACATCCTAAGGCATTCGCATATTTCAGGGCGGTGAATACCCCTTGCGCAAATTCATCTTCACGCCCAGGAATTGATGCCATACCACGCTCACCCGCAGTCCAATTTCCCGCAGGCATATTAAATAAGACCTGAGTTAAATGATGTTTTTGTAATTCGAACGCAATCGAATCGGCATCTTCTTCATAAGGAAAAAGATACTCAACCCCACTAAAGCCGGCCTGAGCTGCACGCTCAAAACGTTGTATAAACGGTACTTCGTTAAACATCATGCTGAGATTTGCTGCAAATTTAGCCATCTCTTGCTCCTCATTTCTGTGGATAACGACTTTCGAGCTCTTGAACTTGCTCTTGCGTTAATGTAGTGAAGCCATGTGGCCGCAGCGTGATATATAAACGTGCGGTATCTTCTAGCTCTTCCGCATTGAAAAAAGCTTGCCTGAGTGTTTTACCACCAACCACTGGACCATGATTTGATAACAATACCGCGTTATGATTTGGCGCTAATCGGGCAATTTCTTCACCAATCCGGTCATCCCCTGGGGGTAAATATTCAATCAACGGTAATTTACCCACCCGCATCACATAATAAGGTGTAATCGGAGGTAAACAGTTAGTGCTATCTAACCCCGGCAGGCACGAAAGTGCAGTCAACCAAGGTGAATGTAAATGAACAACAGCTTGGCAATCAGGGCGTTGTAGATACATTGCCATGTGCATCGAAACTTCTTTTGTGGGTTTATCACCACCTATCCAGTTGCCTTGTGCATCTAATTTACTCAATCGATTCGGGTCTAAATCACCAAAGCTTGAGTTTGTTGGCGTGACAATAATGCTGCCATCCGCTAATCGCGCACTAATATTTCCTGCACCACCGCTACTATAACCACGGTTAAACATCGACTTTGCCCAGTCGGCTAATTCTTGGCGCAACGCCTTTTCATCACTCATTAAACATCTCCTGTGCAAACTGGAAGAAATTCTCCTGACCGAAATTGCCAGATTTCAGTGCCAACCAGTTACCGCTTGCCAAATCTTGAACCCACGGCACTCCCGGTGCAATTGGGGCTCCAATGCTTAACTGCTCAGTTCCTAAGCTCTGCACAACTTTCCCTGAAGTTTCGCCACCAGCAATAATAAAAGTGTTATATCCCTGAGCTTGTAATAATTTCACAACTTCACCAAATACGTTTTCCACGGCCAAACTTGATTGTGATGCGCCATATTTTTGTTGAATTTGCTTTAATAACTCGGGGGGCTGTGTTGCATATAACAACGGTGCCAAGCTCGTCACTTGCTGTTCTTGTACCCATTTAGCTAATGACTGCGCGTAATGAGGATTATCCAAACACTCGCCAACATCTAGTGCTTTCGCTGGCGCAATTTGTTGATAACTTTGAACTTGAACATTAGTCATAACAGAACAACTACCGGATAAAATGACTGTTTTTCGTCCAACAGCAGCAGGTTTATTACCATGACCGGCATCTTTTCCCCATGGGCTCTGGCTGTCGACATTTGCTAAAGCCGCACCTAAACCTGAACCTCCGGTGAGCAATGGCATGTTTTGAACCGCTTTAGCAATAGGCAATAAGTCATCCATAGTGAGAGCGTCGATTACTGCGTAACTAACACCTTGTAAAGCTAAACTGGTGAGTTGCAAGGTTATGGCATCACAACCTTGCTGAACATCAGCAAGCTTAATCAATCCTGCTTTACCTCGTGATTGTTTCTCCATAACGCGTAATAAATTCGCATCTGTCATTGGAGTCACAGGGTGGTGCTGCATTCCGCTTTCATTTAAAAGCTGACCATTTACGAATAAGTGACCATGAACTACTGTTCTTCCGTTAACAGGCAATGCAGGGCAAACTAGTGTTAAATCAGTTTTTAAGTACTTCATTAATGCATCAGTCACAGGGCCAATATTGCCTTTTTCGGTCGAATCAAAGGTCGAGCAATATTTAAAGAAAATTTGCTGGCACTGTGCTTGTTGCTTTAACCAATGACATGCATTCATTGAAGCCTGACAAGCTTCATCAGCAGAACAAGACCGACTCTTTAAACTAATAACAATGGCATCAACATCTTGTGGTACAACGGTATTTTCATTGGGTTCATTTAGTAACTGAACCACACGCCAACCGTTTTGTACCATGAAACCTGCAATATCTGTCGCACCAGTAAAATCATCAGCGATTACACCTAATTTCACAGTCATGCTTTATTCTCCGGTAAAGAAATACCTTTAAAGGTTTTAATCACTGCGCTGTCGTCTTGATGGCCAAAACCTTCATTACTTGCCGCAATAAACATTTGATGAGCGGTAGCAGCGAGTGGTAATGGAAAATTTAGTGCCTTGCCCGTTTCCATCACTAAACCGAGGTCTTTAACAAAAATATCAACCGATGATTTTGGCGTATAATCGCCCTCAAGCACATGCTGCATACGGTTTTCAAACATCCATGAATTACCAGCAGCATGAGTAACAATGTCATACATTACATCGAGCTTAATACCCGCTTTAGCGGCCAGAGCCATGCTTTCTGCGGCAACGGCTATATGAACGCCAGCTAATAATTGATGAATTGTTTTCACCGTCGAACCTAAGCCCACATCATCTCCAATACGGTATAAACGCTCAGAGATTGCATTAAAGACTTTAGTTAGCCGTTCAAATAATTCAGGCGCTCCCGATGCCATTACGGTTAATTTGCCATCGGCAGCTTTAATCGCACCGCCCGATATTGGAGCATCGACAAGTAATAGTTGATAAGCTGCAAGACGTCGGGCTATTTGCTTGGTTTGTTCTGCGGATAATGTGCTGTGCAAAACAATGATCGTTTCTGGTTTAAGAGCTTCAACCAATGGTTTTTCACCATCAAATAAAATCGCGTTAACTTGTCGTCCATTAACTACAACCATTAATACAGCATCGAGCTGTTGTGCGAATTCCACCGCATTTTGCCCGACATCCTTTGCGCCATAATCAAGTAAGGTTTGGCAAGCAGCTTGGTTTAAATCAAATCCATAGGTAGGAATATTATTTTTTATGAGTGACTGAGCGATTCCCATCCCCATAGAACCTAGGCCAATAACGCCAACATTCTTAACGAAATTTCCCATAATGATCCCTGATGTTGTTAATCTTTGTTATTGATGTGAATTTTCACATAACAAATTTAACAAACACATGACGATCATCACATTATAGATAATATAAAAAACGACCAATTAATTTGTAATTAATTGTTTTTATTTATAAATTACATAAACATGAATCATAAAATCATTCACACAATAGTGTGATAAAAAATGTGAAGCACAATGTGCCCGTTTGATTTGTCTACAATCAGGGTAAAATCTCTTCATATAACATTTAGTTAGCAGCGAAAACTTTATTTTGATTGACGCCTCGTTCAAATTGCTGACAATAACCGACTACTTATTTTTTGAAAATGCCCTATTCCATAGAGGTAGTGGCGATAAATTTATCAACAAGGAGTTTCAATGGGTTTGTTCGAACAACTAATAACGATGGTCGCCGGTGATAAAATGCAGCAGTTCCAATCTGTTATTGGATGGATTGAAAAGCAAGGTGGTCTTAATGGCGTTATTGATAAGTTTAACCAACAAGGGTTAAATGACGTAATAGCATCATGGATCAGCGAAAATGCGAATTTACCTATCGATGTCAATCAGCTAGTGCAAGTTTTTGGTAATTTAGATATCCAAGAATTGGCTCAGAACGTCGGCCTTGATACGCAAGAAACGACTGAATTAGTTGCGAAATACTTACCAAAACTGGTTGATAAAGCCACTCCAAATGGTGTCTTACCCGAAGAGGTTGATCTCGGTTCTGTTGGTATGGATATGCTTAAAGCTAAGCTATTTGGTTAAGTTATAGACTTTGTTTTTATTGCAACAAAAAGGCAGGAAATCCCCTGCCTTCTATTGATGATATTTATCGATTGATTGTTATTGTTCGCTGCGTAATTTTTTCGCTGCTTCAACCATGTTCGCGAGCGCTTGGCGGGTTTCTGGCCAGCCACGGGTTTTTAATCCACAATCTGGGTTAACCCATAAACGTTCGACAGGAACACGTTTCTCTGCTTTTCTCAGTAAAGCAACGATCCATTCTACACTCGGTACGTTTGGTGAGTGAATATCATACACACCCGGACCAATTTCATTTGGGTAATGGAAATCTTCAAATGCATCCAGCAAATCCATATCTGAACGTGATGTTTCGATAGTGATCACATCCGCATCTAGCGCAGCAATTGAATCCATGATGTCATTGAACTCGCAATAACACATGTGGGTGTGGATCTGAGTATCATCTTGCGCAATCGCTGCACTTAATTTAAAGGCATCAACTGCCCATTTCAAATAATCTGCCCACTCATCTCTGCGCAATGGTAACCCTTCACGCAATGCAGGTTCATCAATTTGGATAATCCCGATACCCGCTTTTTGTAAATCATCCACTTCATCGCGCAATGCTAATGCAATCTGCTTCGCGATAGTTTCACGGCTAACATCTTCGCGAGGGAATGACCAACATAATATTGTCACAGGTCCTGTTAGCATGCCCTTGACTGGTTTTTCTGTTAGAGACTGAGCATATTTGGCCCATTCGACTGTAATCGCTTCTGGACGACTAATATCACCAATAATCACTGGCGGTTTTACACAGCGGGAACCATAGCTTTGTACCCAACCATTTTGTGTAAAAACGTAACCATCAAAGTGCTCACCAAAATACTCAACCATGTCATTACGTTCAGCTTCACCATGCACTAACACATCGATATCAAGTAATTCTTGCTCTTTAATCGCCTGCTTAATATGTTCACTAATATTGGTACGATAATGGGTTTTATCGACATTACCCTTTTTAAAATCAAGGCGTAACGTTCTAATTTCGCTCGTTTGAGGGAATGAACCTATGGTTGTTGTTGGCCACAAGGGTAAATTAAAACGAGCGCGTTGACGTTCGGCACGACTTTCATAAGGACTATTACGCTCAGCATCTCCTTCACGAATAGCCGCTAAACGCTGGGTAACCGCTGCATTATTCACACGAGTTGATGTTTTACGAGCACGAATTGGTGCGCTGTATTGTTCAAGTTCAGCAATATGTGTTTCATTTGGTTGATTCAGCGCTTTCGTCAGTAATGCAAGCTCTTCACATTTTTGCAGTGCAAATGCAAACCAGCTTTTCACTTCTGCATCTAAACGTGTCTCATCATTCAAATCTATTGGACTGTGCAATAATGAGCAAGATGAACCAATCCACAATGCACGTTTGCTCAGTAGTGGCTTAACGCGCAAGAATTTTTCACCTAAATCCCCTTTCCACACATTGCGACCATTGATAATGCCGAGTGATAGCACCCAATCAGCAGGAAGTGACTGATGCAGGGTTTCAATATCATCCGTCCCCCCCACAACATCAACATGTAGACCTTGAACTGGTAGTTGCTTAATTAAATCAAGGTGATGACTAATGCCATCAAAATAAGTAGTCAGTAATAATTTGGTTTTTCCTGACAATGCTTGATATGCGTGTTGATATGCTTGTTGCCATTCAGTCGGTAAATCCAATACCAGTGCTGGCTCATCGATTTGCACCCATTCAATGCCTTTTTGCGCTAAACGCGAAAGCACTTCCTGATACACCGGTAATAATTCATTCAATAACGATAAGCGGTCGAATGCTTCACCTTTAACTTTACCTAGCCAAAGGTAGGTAATTGGGCCGATTAATACAGGTTTTACCTTGTGCCCTAACGCTAGCGCTTCATCCACTTCATCAAACAATTGGGTCCAAGACAGTGAAAATTTTTGCCCTTTTTGAAATTCAGGCACAATGTAATGATAGTTAGTATTAAACCATTTGGTCATTTCGCCTGCTGCCGCAGGTTTACCTGTTGGAGCGCGACCACGCGCCACTCGAAACAGTGTGTCTAAATCAATTGAGCCATCTTCATTTTGATGACGAGGTGGTACGTTGCCCAGTAACAAGCTGGTGGTTAACACTTGATCGTACCAAGCAAAATCACCGACAGGCAGTAGCTCAACGCCAGCATCTTTTTGCTGTTGCCAATGGCGAACACGTAACGCATAACCCGTTTCTAAAAGAGCAGTTTGGTCAATCTTGCCTGCCCAATAATCTTCTTGCGCACGTTTTAGTTCTCTTTTCAGACCGACACGTGGAAAACCAAGTGTATGATTTATAACAGACATATTGACCCCTTAAAATATTTAGCCGTCTAGATGTTTACACATCTATAATCAACAGGTACTGTATAAAGCACAAGCGCAAATTATTCATTGTCACCGTGAAGGTTTCTCATGATCGAATTAAAACATTTAAAAACATTGCAAGCGCTCAGCCAACACGGCTCATTAGCCACTACGGCTACGCATTTGCATCAGACTCAGTCTGCTCTATCGCATCAATTTAGCGATCTTGAACATCGTTTAGGCTTTAAGCTATTTGTTCGTAAAAGCCAGCCATTACGATTTACACCTCAAGGGGAAGTGTTATTACAACTTGCACAACAAGTGCTACCCATGGTGAGGGATGCCATCCGAGTTTGTAATGAACCTGGTGTTTGTGCTTTACGCATCGCGATTGAGTGCCATAGTTGTATTCAGTGGTTAACCCCTGCATTACAACAATTCAGACAAACTTGGCCTCAAGTGAACGTGGAATTTAAATCAGGCGTCACCTTTGACCCTCAACCTGAATTACTTTCAAGAGAGCTAGATTTAGTGATGACATCCGATATCCTTGCAGATCAAGGTCTACACTATACTCCGCTGTTTGATTACGAAGTGAAGTTAGTCGTTTCAAACGAGAGCCCTTTAGCCAAAAAACCGATTATTGAACCTCATGATTTAGCAGATGAAACGTTACTGATTTATCCGGTACAGCGTCATCGTTTTGATGTATGGCGTCATTTTTTACAGCCCGCAGGCGTTTCACCTAATGTAAAAACTGTCGATAATACGTTGATTTTGATTCAGATGGTGGCTGCGAAAATGGGTATTGCCGCATTACCACATTGGGCCGTTGATTCTTTTGAGAAGCAAGGGTTGGTTAAGACGAAAACCTTAGGTAGTGGTTTATGGAGCCGACTGTACGCTGCATGTCGGGAAGGAGAACAGCGTCAGCCAGCTATTGAAGCATTTACCCAAACAGCTATTGGGCACGCCGTGGATAATCTTTCTTATGTGAAGCCGGTGAAAGGATCCAATGTCTATGCACCCATAGAGACGCAATTATCAGGCTCGACCCAATGGTAAAACTCAGCCAATCCGGGTGTTGTTGCCAGATAGCAAAGTTAACTAATAAACCAGCTGGAACCATCATGTTATTCATTATAGCAAGGGTTCCGGCATCCACCTTGGTTGCCCCGTAATTCCACATGAAATAACCCATACCGGATGCAGCCACACCCAGCCACAACAATACTCCCCACTGCACATTGGTAGTCGGCATCATTGATTTATTACCAAACAGCAGCCAACCAATCAGTGCAACCAATGTTGCGCCAAGATAAAACCATGAGAACGCTTGATGCTGCGGTATTGGATGAATTTCCATTAAACGCTTGTAACCAACTTGCCCGATAGCAAAAAAGATATTCGCCAACTGCACAAATAATAGACCTAACCAAAACGATTCGCTCAGATGATCATAGCGAATAATGGCGGCGCCAATCACGGCTAAAAGAGAACTAAATAAATAACCTTTACGTAAGGGCTGACGTTCCAATAAGTCATAAATTAAGGTGACATATAACGGTGTGAGAACGGTAAAGAGTAAAAACTCTGCAACAGTAAGGTATTGATAAGCATGAAAAACAAATAGATACATCACGCCAAGCTGACATGCGCCAACGAGCATATACAACATGATGACTTTAGCACTGAAATTGCGCCAACGTAGGAATGGAAGGAAAACCAATGCAGCTAAAGACACGCGAATTAAAACAGAAAACCAGCTATCAACCTGCCCTGCTAAATATTCACCAATTAGGCTAAAAGACGCTGCCCATAGCAGCGTCGTAATGACGAGTAACCACATTTTTTCAATAATCTCTCAAACAATAATTGTTGAGTAGAATACTCGGTTTTTAGTCTTAATGCTCTTTTTCGATCAGCACTGCTTCTAATAAATCGAGATCAATTAACAATGTCTGTAACGTTTCATTGCTTATCTTACGTGTTGCACGTAAGTGGTATAATTCACCACGTTCAGCACGCAAAGCGGTTAATCGAAAGCGTCTTTCAAGCTCTTCAATCTGTAAATTACGATCAATTTCATCTTGGCCTGCGGTTCGACGCCGTAAATGGCCCGTTACCCTTGAAGCCACTTCAATAATATCCTCAGAATCGAGTTGCTCCTCAACATCCGCAGACAAACGTTCTTCCATCTTATTTAAACTCACAATCGCCACTTCTGCCATTGCCGCTTTTGCCATCCGTATTTCATTAATGTCCGCTTCTTTATCGCCGACCTTGAAATTACGCAATAGCAATGGCAGTGCAATAACACCAGCAAAAATGGATAATAAGATCACCCCTGCGGCAATGAATACCAGTTGATAACGCGCAGGGAACGGTGACCCATCAGTTAAAAATAACGGAATGGAGAGCACACCCGCTAAGGTAATTGCGCCTCGAACCCCCGCAAATGAGGCTAAACAAAGCTCACGAAAGGTATAATTAGCGAACTGTAGTGGTTTTTTCTTCAAAAATAAATGGCTGAACTTTTTCATCAACCATAACCAACAAAAACGTAATAGCAACAGAGCAAAATAAATCACAATGACAGCCGTAAAGAGCATCCAAGTTTCAACGCTTGGATCAAGCTCGGCTTGAATAACTGAGGTTTCCCAAATACCCGGCAGCTGTAGCCCTAACATAATGAAGACTAAACCGTTAAAGACAAACTCAAGCATTCCCCAAACACTATCGGCACGCAAACGCATTGCCAATGGCGCATTACGCATCACGCCAGATTTAGTGATAGTCATACCCGCCGCCACTGCGGCTAAAATACCGGAGAAACCAATGTGTTCCGCTATCATATAAGAGGCAAATGGTAACAATAACATGAACACAATTTGCGTTGCAGGATCGTCACCACTCCAACGGCTCATGAGTCGTAATGATTTACTGTACACCCAAGTCACCGCGATACCTGATAACAAACCACCGATTGCAACGATGAAAAATTCAATAGTCACGCCAGAAACGCTAAAGACCATGGTGCCCATTGCGATGGCAACGGCAAATTTTAATGCCACAAGACCTGAAGCGTCATTCATTAACGCCTCTCCCTCAAGAACACTCATCATTCTTTTTGGGATGCGTCCTTTGCCCACAATTGAAGATAATGCCACCGCATCCGTTGGGGATAAAACCGCCGCTAATGCAAATGCCACGACTAATGGAATACCTGGCAGTAACCAATAAATTAAGTAGCCAATTCCCACTACAGTCACTAATACTAAAACGAGTACAAGAATGAAAATCTCACGCCCATTTTGGAAAAACTCACGCGTTGGCGTTTTCCAGCCATCAACGAATAATAACGGCGGAATTAATAACACCATGAAAAGTTCGGGATCAAACGTGACATGCAGCCCGAATTGAGGCCATGCAAGCAAAGCACCGATAGCAATTTGAATTAAAGGCAGAGGGATACGGATAGGGATGACTTTTGTCACCACACCGGAAACAGAGACTGCTAAGATCAAGATAAGAATGGTAAAGAAAATTTCCATGTTGCCCTTACTATTTGACAAAACGACGATAGACTAATTGCCTGCCGCCGCATAGTAAGAGATAGCACCGCTCAGACCCTAATTTTCAGTCAAGCCAGTCACGCGCAGAAAATATGTATTTCCACTTAATTCACTGACCTATGTATATTCTATCCTTAACCCACTCTGTGACGGTGAAATAATTTACACTTTAAGATTAATCGCAACAATACGTTAAAGGGCGACTAATGCCGCCCTTCTATTGATATGAAAATGGCTAAATCGCCAAATCAGCAGCATAAAACGCTACTAAAAGAACGGCAATAACGATAGTTCCAATGTTCAGCTTACGCCATTCACCCGCACATAGGCGACCAATGACCAGTGATGCAAAGCCCAACATAATACCTGTGACGATATTACAAGTCAGAACGATAAATACCGCACAAAGCAGACCTGACATCGAATCGACAAAATCATCAAAATCTAATTTTGAGACGTTACTTAACATTAGCAACCCAACATACATCAGCGCTGGCGCAGTTGCATAAGCAGGGACAAGATAAGAAAGTGGTGATAAGAATAAAATGAAGAGGAATAAAACACCGACGACGACCGCCGTTAAACCTGTACGCCCCCCCGCAGCAGTACCCGCAGCTGATTCAATATACACAGCCGCTGGGGACGCACCGATAACCCCCGCAAAAATGCTACTCACGGAGTCAGCTGTTAATGCTTTACCGCCATCAATAATTTGACCGTCTTTATCGAGCAAATTAGCTTGCCCAGCAACCGCGCGAATAGTACCTGTCGCATCAAATACAGCTGTCATCACAAGCGCTAATAGGCTCGGAAGTACCATCGGCTGTAAAGCGCCCATGATATCCATGCTAAACATAAGAGAAAGGCCATCTTCACCAAATGAAGGTAACTTAAAGAAACCTTGGTATTTTACTGTAGGATCAAAAATCAAACCGAGGATTGATATCGCGATAATAACCAATAAAACGCCACCCGGTACACGACGTTTTTCTAAACCAAAAATAACTGCCAAGCCCGCTAAAGACATCAACACAGGGAAAGATGTAAATTCACCGAGTGCAACAGGCAGTCCTGCATTTGGATTTTTAATCACTAAGCCAACACCATTAGCCGCAATTAATAATAAAAATAAGCCAATACCGATACCCGTACCATGAGCAATCCCCATCGGCATATTGCGTAAAATCCAACTACGAATTCCCGTGACTGAGATTAAAGTAAACAGACACCCCATTAAAAAGACGGCACCTAGCGCCACAGGGATTGTAATTTGTTGCCCAAGAACTAAGCTAAACGCGGTGAACGCGGTTAATGAAATCGCACAACCAATTGCCATCGGCAAATTAGCCCATAATCCCATCAACAAAGAACCAAAACCCGCCACTAAACAGGTTGCAATAAATACGGCGGTCGGTGGAAAACCAGCCTGCCCTAACATGCCAGGAACCACGATGACAGAATAAACCATCGCTAAAAACGTCGTTAAGCCTGCAATGATTTCGCGACGAACTGATGAGCCTCGCGCTGATATCTTAAAATATGAATCCAATTTACAATTGGATGAAGCCTGTTGGCCTGACATGGCGTACCTCTGCTGTTAGTGTCTAAAATCAATTGATTTAGCGATGTAATTTTTTTCAAAAATACCGAATTCTTTTTCTTAACTAATCGCATTAAGCAGACTTAGCAAACCTTACGTAATCGATTACGTTTTGAAAAAAATTGCATAAATTGAGAAATAATTCCCAATAAAAACAATAACGCAAACGTTTGGCTTTAAAAAAAGAGAACGGGATACTGTGAGGAAAGCAATTATCGTTTGAAAATGGGTCGTTAATCAAGTGTTTTTACGTTTTAGGTTAATACGATTGCTGTATTAATTCTGTCAATTTATTCGAAAAAACACCCAAAAAAGATATTCATAATGTGATTATGATGAGGAATATAACTGTTTTTGCATATGGATTAAATATAAGTTGAGCTGTGGTGCAGTACAAAAATGTGGCTATAGATCTGTAGTTAACGATAAGAGCCCAACTACAGACCTACTGAATAATAAAGCTTACGGTGTGGCTTGCACTGTAACTTGAGCGCTATATTTTTCACGAGTGAACCACAAAAATACAGCCGCACCCAAAATTAATAAGACAGGTAATCCTAAAGGTGAAATAGTTGTCGCCACACCCGCTAATAAAGGCCCTGAAAGATTGCCGAGTCCCCATAACATTGCGGCTGCTGCATTAGCGATAATTAACTCATTACCTTTAAAATATTGTCCAATTTGCACTAACGCAATCGTATAAATTGCACCTGCTGTCGCGCCTAATACAAATAACAATAACCAAATTAAATAAGTATTAGTGATCACCACGGGTAATAATATGCTTGCCCCCAAGGTCACGACACCACATATTCTATACAGTTTTTCTCGATTCATATGATCAGCAAGCCAGCCAAAAGGCATTTGCATAATTGCGTCACCGGCAAGTATTGCACTTATCATCAATGCTGCAACGGCTTCTGTATGCCCCATTCCCATGCCATAGATAGGAAACATAGACAGAATTGTGCCATCAAAAAAGGCAAAAAAGACAATTCCAGCGCAAATACCCGGGGCAACTTTCACAAACTGAAGGATCGAAAAATGAGATTTACTGGCTGTCTTAGCAATGCGATCGCCTATTTTTTGATCCATCAATAAAAAAAGTGCAACTGAAATAAGGTGAATTAACGTACAAATCAACAGTGGCGATTTATCTTCAACACCGTAATAAGCAATAAAAGAAGGTCCAAGTAACTGACTAACAGTAAAGACCGTCGTATATATCGCTAATATTCGCCCACGTTTGTTTTCGGAAGACAGTTCATTAATCCATGTCTCCCCTAAACAAATCAATACACCACTCGCTAGACCTGTAATTAAACGTAATGGAAATAATAACCAAAGCGGTAAGGAGCTCAGTAAAGGTAACAAACTAATCGCTGAAATAACGGTCGCAGCCAACATAGCTTTTCGTTTACCGCACCATTGAACAATACGTTGAACCACCGGGGCGATTAAAAACATCCCCAAAGCTGGCGCGGCAGAAATAATACCAATATACAATTCGCCAACACCATAATTATTTAATCTAAGCGCCACCATTGGAATACTTAAGCCAATAACAATACCAATCACAGCGATACTTGTTGTGATTGTAAAAATAGCAAAGGAAGGTGAACGTCGAATATTTTGTAAACGCTGATTATCAGGACTCATTTTGACATTAATCTGCTTACTTGAATAAAAGTAACAGAATTAAACTCCATAAAAACAATATTTAGTTGAGATTAAAAATCACGAATAATTAAATAAAAAGCATAATGCATGTGGTAATTGTAGCATAACCTATAGATTACCCTGCTAAATTAAATAAAAATAATTTATTATGTATTTGTGTTCTTAATAGAGTAATAAAAATTAAAGAACAAAGAAATAGCGATATAACAAAGCGATACCTGAAACTAAAATAACAATATTAATTGTCTTCAAGAAAGCTTCTCGAGATATTCTTAATGTAATATGTCGTCCTGCCCATGTACCTATCAACATCGCGGGTGAAAAAGCAAGAGCTACCAATAAGATATCAAGGTTAAGGTAAACGCCCATCACTAAAAAGATAATCACTCGAGTTAAGGTACTAAAGCCAATTAATGTCATTTGAGTTGTACGAAACCGCTGTTTATCTTCAATTCGACTCGATAAATACATCGCGTAGATAAAACCACCACTACCAAATAAAGCACTAAAAACCCCACCAATGAGGCTAAATGGCACAACATACGCTTTAGAAAACGGGGCTTTTTTCTTCTTTGAAAAAAAAGCATTCAACACATAACCAATAACAAAAATCCCCAGTAATAAAACAAGAATATCAGGACGTGTTTTTAATAAAATAGCCGCACCAATTAAACTTCCAACTACCATTAATGGAATAATCCATTTTATTTCCTGATAATCTGCATTTTTTCCATCTTTAAACAAATTTAAAACCGCCGCTGTTAAATCGATCAACGCTAATATGGGGACAATCATGCTTAAAGGTAGATAAAGTGCCAATACTGGCGTTGCAATTAATGCGGAACCAAAACCTGCCATACCAAAGACTAAATAAGCAAACAATAATGTGACAAAACAAATTGCCATATCAAGAGATAATAATTCAAATGGCATAGTCGTGAATTCCTTAATTTTTCAATTTTCCTACTATAAATTCTTCCGAGCACATTAAATAGTGTTATTTTTTTTGCAGTTAAAATATCAAATATTTATTATTAATAACCCTACATTATCTGCAAAATAATATGTCTATATCGGTGATTTTCTGACATTTCATTTTCATGATGGTAGAATTAACAGAATAAATTAGAGCTTAAGGAAAGATGAGTCATGGATAAAAGGATTAATATAAAAATTGGGCAAAAAGTGCGCCTCCTAAGGCAAGCTAGAAACCTTTCCTTAAATGAATTATCTCGCCTATCTGGAATATCTAAAGCCGCATTATCTAAATTAGAATCCGGCGGCTCTAACCCGCGCATTGATACTTTAGAGGCAATTGCGATTGCTTTACGCTTTCCTTTAAGTGATTTATTCACTCGCCAGCATGAAGCCTACCCCTATTTGGTAAAATCATCGCCTTCTGACGAAGATTACTCACAACAGTTTAAATTTCGCATTAATATGGGAAATATTTCAGAAATTTGGCAACTAAATATGAAACGAGGGGCTCTTATTAATAGCCCAGCACACATGAGTGGAACCCATGAACACATTATGTTGCATTCAGGTTCACTCATGTTACGTTTGAATGACTCTCAAACTATTGTACTGGAAGCAGGTGATTTTTATGCATTTAGTGGTGATTTGCCCCACGCCTACTTATGCATGGAAGAAGATGTACAAGCCACCGTTGTGATGACGTATTCCCATCTTAGTGATGGCATTTAAACCGCGATATGTTTTGCATCATAGCTAATGCGCAATACATTTTTCTTATATTTCATTGATTTTATAGAAAAATCCTCAATACATTCCAATGCATTTACATGCGTACCACCACAAGGCATTTCTTCCGTTTGATCAATATAACTAATGCGTAGTTCACCCTTTTGAATGATTTCTACAACCCGTTGACTGTTTAGGCTTTGATTAACAATTAATTCAATTTGCTGACTATCTAACTGTTCAAAAGGCGTCGCATCATCAGAGTACATGGTGAACTCAACGCGTGATTCATCAGGAAAATGATGTCCTTTTTGAGCCATCCAACCAAAGCGTCGCAATTCCCAGTTTAACAAATGCCCCGCTGTATGCAGAGCCGCATAGCGACGACGCTTTTCACCATCAATATGCGCTTTAACTTGTTCACCTTCATTCAGAACTAATTCATTCGGAATATAAGCAATAATTAAACCATTAAGCTGTTTCTTAATTCGAACAAGCTCATTATTTATCCAAGCAGTATCAACGGGTTGCCCACCACCTTGAGGATGAAAAATATTATCTGTCAGAGCAACCCAGCGCCCTTCTTCATCTTCTCCTTGTGCTAGTAGCATCGTTTCCACTTCATATTGATAAGTATCAGTAAGATAAATATTATTTTGCATAAAAATCAGCCTTTATAAATGCTTTCCCCAATAAGTGACGTCTTTATGGAGATTCTTTTTTCAATAACCTTGTTATATCACCACTGTTCGTTTTAAGAAACAATTCAATCTAAAAACAAACAAATGTTGCAATTTTGAGATTCAATACCGTTTATATCACTATAAAAGTAGCGTACTCTAAAATAAAAATCAGCCTGTAATCTATGTTCATAAAAAATTGAACACAGATTGCAGACTGATTAAAAGGAAGAATTAAGTCTTACTGCAAATAATTTTGCATGGTCTCAAACAAACGTAAATCATCGCTAAAACGAACCTCTTTTACATCTTCAAGTTTTTCGACTTGATTAACCATCTGAGATAAACGTTCGTCATTTTGAACTAATAGCCAAATACGGCTTTCATCTTTACCTTTTATAGGCATACAGAGAATGCCGTCAACGTTAAATGCGCGGCGGGCAAACAAACCACAAATATGTGACATCACCCCCGGATGGTTACGAACGATTAACTCTAATGCAATTGGCTGATATTCAAGTGTCATAATTACGCTCCGATCATGTCAATATTAGCGGCACCGGGTGGAACCATTGGATAGACCTTCTGATTTACATCGATCAAGGCATGAATTAAACAAGGGCCTTTTCTATTCATCATGACCTCAAGCGCCATTTCAGGATCAGCTTCATTATTTAAGTCACAAGTTTGTAAACCAAAGCCTGCCGCAATTTTAACAAAGTCAGTCTGATACGGATAAGCTGCAGCAAATATACGATTTTCAAAAAACAAATTTTGTTGCTGATGTACCATTCCTAAAGCTTGATTATTCATTAACACGATTTTTATATTGAGATTGTGCTCCGCCGCAGTTGCCAACTCCTGAATATTCATCATTAAACTTCCATCACCCGTAAAACAAACCACGGTTTTATCCGGATTCGCTAGCGCTGCACCAATAGCCGCGGGCAGACCGAAACCCATCGTACCTAACCCACCCGACGTTAACCATTGGCGTGGGCGCGTCAAAGGATAAACTTGTGCGGCCCACATTTGGTGCTGCCCTACATCTGTGGTCACAATAGCCTCTTCCCCAGCAGCACGCGCCGTGGCAAGTACTAACCCATAATGGCTAAGTGGATTATCTGCTTCGCTTAGATCTAAAGCATAATTTTGTTTTAATTCATTAACTTGCTGCAACCATTCTTTACGCTCATTTCGTTCGACAAGTGGTAACAGTAATTCCAATATTTGTCCTGCATCTGCATGGATAGCAATGTCTGGCCGCTTAATTTTGCTGATTTCGGCTTTATCGATATCAACATGAATGATTTTTGCATTCGGACAAAATTTTTCAGCGCGACCAATCGCACGGTCATCAAATCGAGCACCGATAACAATCAGTAAATCAGATTCTTCCATCACCATATTAGTGCTACGAGCAGCGTGCATACCTAACATCCCCAGATAAAGCGGGTGCTGGATCGGTAACGTCCCCAAAGCCATTAATGTCATGGTAGTCGGTAATGAAGCTTTTTCTGCAAAAGCGATAGCTGTACTCGTTGACTCGGAACTAATAACACCGCCACCTAAATAAAGAACGGGATGCTTAGATTCATTGATCATTTTCGCTGCTTGAATGACTTTTTCCATCTCAAAGCTAGGTGGTTTATCTTTAGGCGAAATATCAGGCAATTCAGCTAATTCTATAGTTGCGGTTTGAACATCCTTTGGGATATCAATCCAGACAGGTCCAGGCCGCCCTGATTCTGCAATACGAAATGCATCACAAATAACTTGTGGTAATTCATTGATATTACGTACCAAATAATTATGTTTAGTCACAGGAATGGAAATACCATAAGTATCCACTTCTTGGAATGCATCAGTACCGATCATGGAAGAAGGAACTTGGCCAGTAATACAAACTAAAGGGATAGAATCTAGTTTTGCATCGGCGATAGCCGTAACAAGATTAGTAGCTCCCGGCCCACTTGATGAAATACATACAGCAGCTTTACCCGTTGTGCGGGCAATCCCTTGAGCAATAAAACCTGCGCCTTGTTCATGGCGTGCAAGAATATGCTGTATTTTTTTACTTTGCCCTAAAGCATCGTAGAAAGGTAATGCCGCGCCACCTGGTATACCGGAAACAAGCGTAATACCATGTTTTTCTAAGAGGTGAACAATTAATTCCGCGCCTGTATAACGGGTTTTCCGTGGTGATATTGTATCCGACTCGCTCATAATTTTTATCCTTCACTTGCCTGCGGGTCCAAGCGAAGAGTCATAAAAAACCCCGCTCGGTTTGCGCCGGCGGGGTTTCAAAATCTGCGTTGATTTGACCCGTTACGGCGCTAAGCCCACGACCACCACCACACGCACGACCACCGCGGCACATGGCGCGGTAAGTAGTAGTAGGTTTAAGTGATTAGTCGTCATATTCACGGGTTCTTCCTGTTTAATCTATCTTGTTTAAATTATTCATTTTTATTTTTTAACTGTCTTTAAGAAAACATAATTTTTTTCCCCTGACAATCCTTTTTTTTATTTTTATAACGTACACGCATTAAATGAGACCTAAGTCACAAACCATTCTATTAGTTGAATACTCCGATATTATTTAAAATATAAGAATAAATCACCAATAAAAATAGAGTGGAAATATTGCGAATCCCTCTTGACTTAAAGTCAACTTGAAGTTGTAAAATTCGATTCATAACTTAAACCAAAATGATTGCAGTTATAAAAATAACAGCATGAAAACTCCGTTTAATACAGCAATAACAATAACATTTATTTTTAATATATTGAGGATCTCATGCCAAAATCAGTTTGGTGGTTAGCCATTTCTCTTTCTTTGTTTATAACTGGAAATGCGATTGTACTTTCTGTTGCTGTCGTGATCGGAGAATCTCTCGCGACAGATCCGACCTATTCAACAATTCCCTTATTAAGTCAATATGTTGGCCTAATTATGGCCACCATTCCAATTGCTTATTTAATGCAAAGGTATTCAAGAAGGATAGGTTTTATTATTGGAAATATTGGTGGGTTAATCGGTGCTATTCTATCAATTATTGGTGTTTTAGAAAGTAATCTCATTTATTTTTCGATTGGCTTATTCTTTACTGGAATTGCAATTGGTACTGCACAGCAATTTCGTTTTGCGGCATTAGATGAAGCCCCTAAATACCTACATGCTAAAGCAATTGGGTTAGTCATGAGTGGTGGTATTGTCGCCGCGCTCATAGGGCCGACCCTCGCAATAACAACTCAAGGATTTTTTGCAAAGTATCCATTTGCAGGGCCGTTCACTGCGTTAATCGGTATTTATTTGATTGCATTTCTTTTGCTGCTCATCGTTCCATTGAAGAAAATCACTAAAACATCCGAAGAGAAAAATGCAGTAAAACGTAGTTATAAAATTTTGTATTCTCAACCAATATTAAGATTAACTGCCTTTGTTAGTGCCGTGGGTTACGCGATTGTCGTTTTCACTTTCGCTTCAATTCCATTGTCGATGAAACAGCATGACTTTCCTTTTTCATCAATCGCAATTGTTTTCCAATTTCATATTTTAGGTATGTTTGCCCCTTCTTTCTTTACTGGGCTACTCGTACATCATCTCGGGGCTAAGCGTATTATTTTTTGTGGCGTCATTTTACTTATGTTATCTGCCGTCATGAACTTGATTGGTCATAGTTTTTATCACTATTTATTAGCGGGTATCTTTGTTGGTGTTGCTTGGAATTTAATATTAATCAGTACTACAAATTTATTACCTCACTGCTATGAACCTCATGAAAAAGCCAAAGTGCAAGGTATGACTGATTTTTTGATCTACTTTTTTGGTGGGGTTGGAAGCCTTGGTGCCGGTGTGTTATTTTTCACTTTAGGGTGGCAAAGCATGAATATTCTCTCCATCGTCATTTCGCTGCTAATTCTTTTAACCTACTGGCGGTTAAAAGCGCACATTCCTAGCTAAGCGATCACTAAGAGAATCATGTAAAATATCAGTTTTATAAACTAGTCGAATAGCAATAAGTCCAATTAACTGAGTTTAAAACACTTATTGCTATAATTAAAAAAGGATTGAAAATGTTAAATGAAAAATCGGATTTCGATGTTAGCGACTTAATCATAGAACCTCTTTCTGAGAACTCAGTTTTAGCATCGTCAGCGCTATTTTTTCAGTCTTTTGCTAATAAATTTAACAAACTTAAATTTTCGTCAAAAGCCGAACAACAATCTTTGTTCAATGAATTATGGAAATTACATTTTATTGAACAATCTGAGCAACAATATGTTGCCTCTTATAAAGGCGAAATCGTAGCAGCCTTTGGTATCTGCATGGCAACTGATAAGCCAGTAACAAACCTAAATTTTGCAAGTTCAGCACTCAAACTAAGTCGACAATTTGGGTTATTAAAAACAATAAAAGCCACATGGATCTGTTCGTTATTCAACCACTCACCAGATGATCATGAAGCCTATATCTCTTACATTGGGGTAAGTAACCAATTCCAAGGTAAAGGAATTGGTAAATATATTCTACGCTGGATTATGGAATACATAAGTAAAAACAATAATATAGATTATATCTCATTATATGTTGCACAGAATAATACTGGTGCAAAAAAGCTATATGAAAATTTAGGATTTACAGTAGATAAATATGAAAAATCGCTTATCACTCAACTTAGCATGAATGTTAATAGCTGGTTTTATATGAAATATGTATTTTAATTTACTTATTTTTTATAAATAAACTCGTTACTACATAATCACGATTTGTATTATACTTTGTTTAATCTTTATTTATTTTAAAACAACACAATGAGGGATATGCTGCAAATAAGAACCGTAGGAAATAAATTATGCATAAAGAAATATTAGTTTTATATAGCCAAAAACACACTCAATTCCAATCAATCATTATTAATGAATTAATTGATTGGATAGAAGTAAATTTAACTTGTCGTTTATTGCTTGATGATATTGCTAAAAAGTCAGGATACACAAAATGGCACTTACAACGTGTATTTCGAAAAATAGTTGGCATGCCGCTTGGTGAATATATTCGCCGTAGAAGGATCAGTGAAGCAGCAAAGGACCTCTGCTCAACAAACCTTCAAATCATTGATATAGCTTTAAAATACCAGTTTGATTCTCAACAATCATTCGCGAAACGATTTAGAACATATTTAGGTACATCACCATCCATATATCGAGTTTCGGGTTTTAGACACAATGACCCATTGTTGCTAAGGTCCAAGGTAGCTTGATAGTTCAATATGATAAAATATTATTTTAAAATCGTAAATTCTCTCAATTAAAGTAAGCTCTATGTGAAATACCACTAGAGCTTAATCTATTTAAAAATTAAAATTAATAAACTCTTAATGTTCTATTTTCTATTTTTGATATTATCAGAATAAAAAATAAATTTATAATTTTGCTGAAATAATAATTAGGATTTATTATTATCGTTTTTTTTAGATAACGTCGCTAATCACTAATCCCGTAAGATAAAGTCCAAGACCAAATGCACTATGAGCCAGAAAACTCATTAAACGGACTTTATTTGGATGCGGCGTTTTACACCCCATAACCCCGAAACCAAATCCTGGTTGCATCATAAAATAAGGTGCTGAAACTGTAATAACACCCCAAATATAAGCAGGCCAAAATGTAGGTTGAGCAAACCAACTATCCCCTACAAAATAGATAAAAATAAATGAAAAAATGATACCAATACCGTAATGAGCAGCCCAGCCAAGCGCACTTTCACCATATATCGCGTCACTTTTCATAATAGGATAGTGAAAAAAGCGTCCTTTAAATAAATAACCGACCCATCGACCAATCATAGACATACCAAGAGTTGGTATTTTGAATAATTTCAGTACTAATGACCAAATATCCATCACTATCGTAGCACCAATACCGAGAATAATAGCTAAAATGATTGTCGACACTTGTTTTTTCCTTTAATTAAAACTCAGTATTTTATCAATGTCAGATGACATTATATTTATCTGTATGTTTAGCCATACTAGCAACCCTAAAGCATTCAGCGTCAATTCATACGTGCTCTTTATGTCACTACTTCAAACCTTCCTTACTTAAATAATTAAAATGAGTTCTAGTTTTTCCACCGTATAAAAATTGGAAATTTAAAATTCCGTCAGTGAGCTGTATCACATGGCAAAAGGTAACATGTTACTTTTAAAGTGATATGTTTTTAAATCAATCAGATAGCTTGATTTTGATTAGTCGGCAACGCAAGATGCTGGAATGGTATTGAGTGTGAAATAACAATAACGAGACACTTTATGAAAAATATTATTAATGCCTTGCAAGCCTTCGGTAAATCACTTTACGGGCCCGTTCTGATCTTGCCCATTGTGGGATTGTATATTGCACTCGGTAATCTATTTGGTAACGGTAATCTTGCTGAATACTTACCTTTTTTAAATCACCCTATTATCCAAGGAACCGGTCAATTACTCGCTAAATCAGCGGTATCCCTTCTCAGTAACTTAGCGCTCATTTTTGCCGTTGGTATCCCGGTAGGACTGGCTAAAAAAGATAAAGGTTATGCAGGACTTATTGGTCTTGTCGCATTTATCATTTTTATTAATGCTATGAATATCATACTAACCCAGCAAGATAAATTACTGACTATAGAAACAATGAGAGCAGCAGGTCACGGTTTAGTACTTGGCGTACAAGTGCTAGAAATGGGCGTTTTTGCAGGCATATTAACGGGCGGATTTTCAGGTTGGCTCTATAACAAATATTCAGGCCGTCAATTCAACGGCATCATGGCAATCTACTCAGGCCATTGTTTTGTCTCTATTATCACCATTCCTTTTATGATCTTACTTGGCGTGCTGATGAGCGAAATTTGGCCATTTGTTCAAGCCGGGATCACCAAACTGGCTCTTGGCATTCATGGTGCAGGTGCTTTCGGGCCGATGATTTATGGCTTTCTCGAACGCATACTGATCCCAACGGGCTTACACCACCTCGTTTATACCCCATTCCTCTATACCGAGCTTGGTGGCGTACAAGAAGTTTGTGGCACCGTATACCAAGGCGCACGCAATATTTATTTTGCTGAAATGGCGTGTCCGTCGGTCACTAAGCTTAGCCCTACCGTGGTGTGGGATGCCCGTGGTATTTCAAAAATGTTTGGCCTAACTGCTGCCGCAGCAGCAATGATTATGTTAGCTAAGAAAGAGAAAAAACAAATCGCCAAGGCTATTTTGATCCCAGCTGCTGCAACGTCCCTTTTACTGGGTGTCACCGAACCTTTAGAATTTTCATTTCTCTTTGTCGCCCCAATCCTTTTCTTTGCTCATGCCATTTTAACAGGCATCGGCATGATGCTGTTCTACCTATTCGATGTCCATGCTATCGGCGCAAATGGCGTCATCGATTTTGTCTTATATAACCTGCCATTAGGCATCGAAAAGTCAAACTGGCCTATGTATATCTTAGTCGGTGTGATTATGGCTGCGCTCTATTTTGTCACCTTCCGTTTCCTAATTTTGAGATTCAACCTTAAAACACCAGGACGTGAAGCTGATGACGAAGAAACGCGCCTCTATAGTAAAGCGGATTATCAGCAACAACCACAATCTACTGCATCGTCCACGACACCGCTTACTGAAACCGGACCTGTCGGTGAGCAAATTATTGCAGGACTGGGTGGAAGAGAAAATATCGACAGTGTTGACAACTGCTACACCCGTTTGCGAGTCACTGTAAAAGATGCTGATGTCATCAATGAAGAAACGTTAAAACAAACAGGTGCCAAAGGCGTTGTGCGCCATGGGAATAGTGTACAGGTAGTCTATGGACTGCATGTCAAAAAAATGAGAGAAGCGGTTGAAGCCGTACTTTAATAGGAGAAATAACATGAATAAACCCCCATTCATTCTGAGTATCGCGGGTGGCGGCAGTACCTATACGCCAGGAATTGTAAAAAGCCTAATGGTGCGCTTAACTGACTTTCCAATTGCTGAAATTCGGTTGTACGATATTGATGCTAATCGCCAAAATGTTATCGCACCAGTAGTAGAAAAAGTGATTCGTGATCATAGCGAAACCATTAAATTTACCGTCACCACAGATCCAGAAACGGCATTCAGTGGAGCACATTTTGTGTTTGCTCAAATGCGCGTAGGCCAATATGCCATGCGTGAACAAGATGAAAAAATCCCACTGCGCCATGGTGTTGTAGGTCAAGAAACTTGCGGCCCTGGTGGTCTAGCCTATGGACTGCGTACCATTTTGCCAATGGTTGAGTTAATTGATTTTGTAGAAAAATATGCTAATAACGCATGGATTGTGAACTATTCTAACCC
The DNA here is from genome assembly GCF_003533305.1 of Providencia sp. GTDB lineage: Bacteria > Pseudomonadota > Gammaproteobacteria > Enterobacterales > Enterobacteriaceae > Providencia. The sequence continues at coordinate 48,610 of NZ_DOEH01000012.1, forward strand.
CGCAGCTATTGTGGCAGAAGGGGTTCGCCGTTTACGCCCTCATGCCAAAGTACTCAATATTTGTGACATGCCAGTCGCCGCGATGCGTAATATGGCAGCGATCCTCAATGTTGACCGCCATGACCTTGATGTAGACTATTTTGGACTAAATCACTTTGGTTGGTTCACATCTATACGCGTTAAAGGTGAAGAGAAACTGCCTCAGTTACGTGAGCACATCGCAAAATTTGGCTTATTAACGGAAGATGCCGCACAAACAGATCCACAACACTCAGACCCTTCATGGGTCAAAACTTGGCGTAATATTCAGCCTCTAATGGAAGCATTCCCAGATTATATTCCTAACCCATATCTGCAATATTATTTAATGGCTAATGATATGGTTGAGCACCAAAATCCTGAGTATACTCGTGCCAATGAAGTGATGGATGGTCGTGAAAAGCGTTTATTCGAAGCGGCTCGCGTTTATAAAGAAACCGGTATTTTACCTGATGCTTTCCACGTTGGTGTCCATGGTTCCTTTATCGTTGATGTTGCTTGCTCATTAGCCTTTAATTTACGTCAACGTCATCTAGTGATTGTTGAAAATAAAGGGGCAATTGCTAGCCTACCTTTCGATGCAATGGTCGAAGTTCCCGCTTACATTACAGCCCATGGTCCAGAACCAATTCGTATTGGTGAAATTCCACGTTTCCATCAAGCGCTGTTAGAACAACAATTAGCCTCTGAACAACTATTAGTTGAAGCGACTCTTGAAGGAAATTACGAAAAAGCGTTACAAGCTTTTACATTAAATAAGACCGTTCCATCTATGGTTCACGCGAAAAAAATTCTGGATGATATGATTGAAGAGAACAAAGCTTATTGGCCTGAGCTGCGTAAACAATATCAAGAAGGTAAATTGATAGCGTAATCAGCGTCAAAGGTTGTGACTTAAATAGAGAAACAACTCTTTACTTGCACTTCATCTGAAATGGATAAAGAATGCTGATAATCTTAACTATCAATCAGCATTCTTTTATCTTATTTCTCAGATGACTTGAAGAGGGGAAAATCTCAGTGTCCAATCGATTAGCCTCTTTGGTTGCAAAGGCCGGTGATTTAACGAAAGCTGAATACCGCATACTCTCTTTTCTGACTCATCATCCTGAAAAAATAGGACAGCTTACGATCCGAGAGCTCGCAGCGCTCAACTATGTTTCTACCACTACCATTATGCGGCTGTGTAAAAAGCTCGATTTTTCTGGTTACAGTGAACTAATTTATTACTGTAAGCAACAACTTGCAAACCCACAAAAAGAGCGCCCAGCTTTATCATCCATTGAAAATCGCGATCCTTTATTTTCTCAATTTCAGCTCAATTACCAAAACACACAATCTTTAATACCTGATGTAACAAAACACGCCTTTATTAAATTAATTAATGAACAAAATGCTTTTTTTATTTATGGAGCGGGGTTTTCGCATATATTTGCCCAATATATCAGTAAGCGTTTACAGTTATTAGGCAAAGAAGCCTTTTTATCTGGGCTCAGTGATAGCAAAAATATCTTTATAAATAATGCATCTCGCTACTCAGTATTTTTAGCGGTTTCGCGCTCAGGAGAAACTGAGCAAGTTTTAGAAAAAGTACGCATAGCAAAAACAATAGGTATGACGGTAGTAGCCTTTACCCGTGCAAGCGCAAACAGTTTAGCGTCCATGTCAGATTTGCATTTCCCTATCTATGACGATGCTGTGAGCTATCACAATGATACTATTGAAATATCTTCATTCGAATCAAATTTAGTGATGATGTTTGATTTGCTACTGTTGCAGGCTTTGTCTTGAGTAAAACTCAATGATAGGCGTTATTTTTAATGTTTTAGTTAAGATATAAGTATTTTTTTCATTGATGCATTTTCTAATACAACCCCATGTCGCACAGGAAATTTTCGCTCAACAACATAAAAGCCATTATGTAGAAAAAATGCCTCGGCGGTTTTACTAACATCTGCAGTCAGAGTGCTAATACCACGAAGCTTAGCCTCTTCATGAATATGCTTCATGAGTGATGTACCAACGCCTTGTCTGGCATATTCTCCTGAAACAAAAAAATGGTCAATATAACCATTAGGTTGTAGATCGGAATATCCAACAATTTCCTCATTAATAACCGCAACATAAGGCTTTAACGCTCTGATACGAGAGGCCCATAAAGCCATGTCGGTATTTTTAGGTACCCATGCATTTATCTGTTCCTGAGTATAATCCTTTGATGCGATATCATGTATTGCGCAGCTAAAGACCTTAAATAACTGCATTTCTTCCCCATTAATCAGGTTTCTAATTATCATGATATTTCTCTCAGCTAATATTGTTACCATATTGCGATAATAATACGTAAAAGCGGATGATTCACACTCTTGGAGTAGAGCTCTACTGGACTGTCTCACATCGATTTGTAATGGTCTAATAAAACTGTAACGATTTATAGCTTATAAACTCGAACACTTTGATAATGGGATCTATTCACTTTAAATATAACTTATTCATATTTTGAAGCGAATCTGTGCCACTGTTAACAGCAATATCCTAACAATGATAAGAAAAAATTAATAGGAAAGACATCACCGCCAAGCTCAATTACGAAAAATATTACGTATATAGTTGTAGTGATAACCTCACCACCAGTTTTACTTCTGTAGCTCATAGAGCCATGTTTGGCCTATAATCCACTTCGAGCTCTAATGCTAAAAGTGGATTACCCAACAAACAGATGAATGTGTCAGTGCTCATTATCAACTTAATTTTTACAAAAAACTGGTCATAATAAGTCTTTTAGAGCTGCGGCAATCTCATGATAATGTTAGAAGCAAAATGATCCCATTTAAGACATTTATATTATGAGGATTTGTCTTCTTTTTCACAAAGCTCATTTTGCTGCAAGTTCCTTAATCAAATGTAGCGATCAGCCAAGCAGAACCTTTATACTCTCCAGCAACTGCATTAGTCCCTTGAATATGACTACTAATTTTAATCGTTCTCAAATCTTGAATATCAATTTTAAAATCTTTTCCTGTTTGGCCTGATACTTCATCCATCATTGTTAATTCACTATATATTTTATTTTGACCAGATTTCATTGGCAATCGTTGTTGAGGGTCGCTATCAGTCGCATAATCCAGACGTAATCGCACTTTTGTTGATTGTGAAAATTTGCAGGTATAAATAACATTTTCTGTCACTGTACTATTGTAGTTTAAGCTATTTAACTGTCCATGCCGTAAGTTGACCGTCCCAGCTTGCCCTGTGCTCGTCATTGTCGAGCAAGACGACCCCACATTTAGTTGTGATGCAGCTAGACGCATTGGTACAGAAGAATCGCTTAATGGCCATGACGTTTGAGGTGGCGCTAGCCCTGAACGAGTAAAGGCGCGCACATATCCACCGAGCTCCATCCCAGCAATGGGTAATTGCCCATCAATAATTCGTTCATTAATATAAAACGTCACCGTAATAGGAAATTGTACGGTAAAATCAGATGCGTTCAAAGTTGACGACGGTGTAGACAGTGAACATGCCCCACCTTCAATGTTTATCCATTGCATAATACGTGTGTCAACCGTCATCACTAAGTTATTGTTAATACGGTATGCCACTTTACCATCGATATCGGTACCTGCCATTGGTGCAAACATAAACAAGCGATGATGAGCACTCTTCGCTGGAATATCCGTACCACCAGGCCATACCCCCCACCAACTTGTTCCAGTACATTTTACAAGTCCAGTAACACTGACTCCTATACTGTTTTCATTGATAGAGATAGGTTCACCAACACGATAGTAATTTTTACCATTCGTGCCTTTGATAGGGTTTTGTGCAATGATAGAATCACTTGCTAACTTGATTATATAGCCCGTGCTAGGATCTTGAATGCGTGGCGCATAGTCCGCATTAGCCTGATGGCTCAGTAAAAGCCCACCCGTCAACAAGGCTAACGCGATTAAAAGACTTATCTTCTTCCACCGCAAAAACTGGGATTCCAATGTAAACATCACAAAATACTCACTAGTTATAAGTTACAGAAAGCGTTACCGTTGAAGTAAACTTTCCTTGCTCTAATTGATTAACCGGAATAGCACTGACTAACTGCGCTTGAATACTCATACGATAGAGGGTAGCCTCAATTCGTTCAGGATAAATACGTTGTTTTTTGCCCATTTCCAATGGGCGTACTGTTTCACCTGTTATATCTTTAAAATCAATACCTAGCCCTTTAGTACTAGTTGCTAATATATTTTTTCCGTTATACAACAAAGTGCTTCCCTCTTTTGGATTTAACAGTATTGCTAATTCATTACTGAAATTACAACCTGAAATATAGAGTGAAAAATCTTTCACGACCTCAGTATTATTTAGATTCTCAAGGTTGACCCTGTTAAAACCAATCTTTAGGGGGGAGCTGCTATTTTCACTACGAATATTACAGGCGGGAACAACCATTGTGGCTGTAACATCAACCAAAACATCAGCATGACTCCCCAGCGGTACTACCCATAACCACCAAAAAACATTTTTAACTATACTGAGTAGTCTCATTATTCATACTCCACATTGAAGGTTACTATACCTGAGAAGTCACCAATTCTGGCTTCACCGGTAGCCGGTTTACGGACAAAAACACCAAAACCAATCTGTTGTAATCCTTCAATAACACTGACATCACTAATCACTACCGGTGTATTCCATACAATGGGTTTTTCATTCTGATCGTTCAGTCCCAGTAATACCCCACTATCCCCTTTAGTGGTTAAAAAACTATTGCTGCCAATATTGATTAAGCTATTGCTTTGCCAAGTTAATTTTATGCTTTTTCGTAAATCGGATTCGCTGCATTTATCAATAGCGATAGTAAACGGTGTCACCGCACTGGTTTCATGTTCATTTATCTGTTGCCACCGTAAGTTATAAAGTGTGATTTTTTTATTAATTGATTCGGTCGCAACTTTGCATGAGGTTCTCACTAGCTCACCACTAAACTCGACATCTAAACTGTTTGCCGCCAAGACCTGAGACTGCCAACCTAAAATAGCAGCAAAGAAAACACCAAATGAGATGACCTCCCTATTCATAGTTCACCTCTAAACGTAGCGTCTGCTTATCTTTCACCAATGCAGGCAAATAAATTAAGTTATTACCATTTAATAATGAAAGAGGATAACGCGAAGAAGACACCCCCCGTTGCACATCGTAAAATTGGACAGTAGCTGGTGTATTCGCCATCACATCAGACAAATTCATTTGTTGATAATCCCGTCCAGCGCCACACCCCGTCAAACTCCAAGTTTCTTGGAAAGACAAATTACAAGGGGCATGAAACAAAGTGACATTCACTTGTATTCTACCTTGATGTAATGCGTCATAGTTCAATTGACTGACAGGCGGACTCACAACAGCGCTTTCAGCCATCACTAATTGGCTCAACCCGCAGCCAACTATGAGTAATACCGTGTAGAACCATTTAACTTCTATAAAATTTTTTTGTTTATTGGTCATCATTGCCCTGCCAGCCAATACGTATGAAGAATGACTATTCACCCGTGACTGAGCAAATATCACCTTGACAACGAAATTGAAGTGTAGGTTTTCCGCCATAATCATTAATATAAGTCAGATAAGGCGTCGCTAATAAAGGTGACTCAAGATCATGCGTAGACTTTGGCGGCACCATCACCACATTAAAAGCATTTTGCTCTGCGGCCGTTTTGCTTTTCCCTAATCCAATCACGGTTAAGTAAAATGGTGTGGTATTATTGATACGGTAGCCTTTTGCTATTTTCGTTAATGTAACTTTATGCGCCCATTTTGTTTCTGATTCGGACAAAATACTGGCAGGTCGGTAGAACAGCTTTACTCGTGATTGCAGTGCAATTTGTAATGTATTCCCATCTATTGATCTCGGTGGTACTTCACGTAAATTGAAATAAAATACCGATTCTCTGTCTTGGGGTAATTTACTGAACTCAGGCGTTAAGCTTAAACGCACCAAGCTATTACTGCTTGGTTCAATACGCTGCAAAGGAGGAGTGGCAAGAATCGCCCCTTTAGTTAATTTTTTACCTTGTAGGTCTTCAATCCAGCTTTGAGCTAGGTAGGCTTCTTCAGGGTTATCATTAGTGATCGTGACATTAATGGATTTAGCCGCACCCGGAAAAATAATCCGAGTCCGGTCTAAAGTCACCGCACTATATGCACTTATTGATACCAATGAGATAAGACAAAAAAGTATGCCAAGCAGCCCTTGGCGTAAATGTAAATCCAACATATTTAACCTCATAAAAATTTTTAAGACGGTGTAGAACTAGCTACAGCGGTCATTGCTGTTGTAATTGATGAACATGGTAGTAATAACATGCTCGATAATGATTCTAGTTTTTCAGGTAACTGTATTTCACACTGCTTATTGCCGCCCCAAGAAACAAATAATGTTTCTTTAGATGAAATCCCGACGAGCCATGTCACCCCGTCTTCTCCGACAATACCTAACTCGCGGTTATCTGCGTTACGTACACTGGCACCAAAAGGCGGATTTTTTCCATTACTCAGTGATAAAATGGCAAACAGTTTTTCTCCTTTCATCACCGATAAACTGCGGTAACCAATCGCGCCTTTTGTTAACGTAATGTCCGTCGATGACTCTAACGTTTCTAAGTTGTCAGGGAGCTGGCTGGTATTAATCGATGCTGTAGATTTACGGTAGCTATTCATGTTAGGAATGACAGCAAGTCCAAACCGATTGGTTTTAATGACACCACTGTCAAGCGGTACGTCACTGACCCCTGGCGTTTCAACCATTAAACGCGTATCACCATTTGCACTGCGGTGTAATGCAACACCGTGAACTGTCCCTGTAATACCACTGCTAATTGACGCACCAAAACTGCGATATTGCTGTGGGACATAACTGGCGTTGGCCGAGATATTGGCTTGAGAAAAATCACGTGAATAATAGCCGCTGATACTCGATTGATTATCCATGTTTTTCCCCTGGTTATAACCCACGTTCAAACTATAGTTATCGCGATCGCTATAGCTGCTATAACCCACGTTGTGGTTATATTGATTGTCACCCCCGGTACGAGAATATAATTCAGAGAACGTAATATTGTGTCCGCTATAAAATGGTATCGTTAAATACAAATTAATTGCATCGTCTTTATAGCCATTTTCACGTTCTGTTCGAGTTGCTGATAGTGAAATATTAGCATCTTGCTGAGATAGCCCTGGAATGGAAATGTTAGTACTACCATATAAGCCATATTGCATCTGTGGTTTATCTTCCCAGTAAGTACTGTATTGATAATTCAGTGATAAATTAAAATTATCAAAATACTTATTCAAATAGATTTGGTAATTTTGTTTTGGTGCGCGAGCAACATATCCAGTGCGATCTTGCTCCATAAATTGCGTTAATGTACGGTAACTCTGATCTGCAAATCGATATCCTGCAAAGGTAATATCTGTACGTAAATCATCAAACGATTTAGCATAATTGAGCCGGTAAGAGCGCCCCTGCAATGTTTGATTAGTCAAGTGAGCCGCTGATTGCGTAATATCTAAAGATAAGGCACCAAAAACAAATAAATCTCGTCCGATACCAACAGCCGCGGCTTGGTAATCACCATTAAGCTGCCCGCCCCCATACAAAGACCACTCATTGGATAAACCATAGGATAACTCACCTCCAATTACTGGTTGCCCTGTTAGATCATGGCCGCTGTAACGTGTTTTACCCGCAACGATTTTATAAATAATTCGCCCAGGACGCGTTAAGTAAGGTAATGACGCCGTATTGATACTAAATTTATTCTCTTCACCATTTTCTTCACGCACCGTCACATCTAGTACGCCCCGAACACCACTATCGAGGGATTGAATACGAAAAGGCCCCGGAGGCACTGTGGTTTCTAAAATAATGCGATCTTGGCTGCGAACAATAACGGTTGCGTTCGTGTTTGCAACGCCAATAATTTCAGGAGCATAACCAACCAGCTTAGGGGGGAGCATACGGTCATCACTTTCGAGTGAAATGCCGCTGTATTGCCATGATTCAAAGACATCGGAATAAAAATAGCTCTCTCCAATCGTTAACAAAGAGGCAATTTTTTTCAATGAGGTAAAAGCATAAAGTCGGCTAAAATCAAAGTTATGTGTTTCTTGTGTGTTACTATTACCACTTCTTTTTTGATAAGAGGCATTATAATCTCCACGAAAACGCCAAGTATCTAGGTTAATCCCCACCGTACCATTGGTCGATAAATAACTGTTCTTTGAACCACTATTTTCTTCAATGATTGATGCATTCGCATTATAATCTACAAATGCTCCAACAAGCCCTTCTTCCCATAATGCCGGAGGAGTCCAATTAGGATCACGGTACTCCATCCATGTTTGTGGAATGGTCATTTTGAGGGATAACGTTGATAATTCAACTTTAACCTGTAATCCTGTAAGCTGAGACAAATTTAGGCATTGACCTTCATTGGAGGTAGTGACTTTTTTTATCGTTGATTCTTTAAACCCTAGCAAAATAAGAAGATCCGTTGGGATACAAATTACTTGAGAAATATTTTGCTCTAGGTTATTTTGGCTTTCATCAAATACAACAATATCACGAGGAGCACCAAGGCGTTGTCCATTAACAAAAACAGTTAAAACATAATGTCCTGGAGGTACATAACCCGCAACGGAAAATTGGCTCATATCCACATTTTGAATATCATCAGCATCTAGTACATCAGTATTGAACTCTGTAGCATACGACGTACATATACTGAAACTAAACGCCAATACGAAAGCCAGCCTTATATTGCTAAGTTTGAACATCATGCTCTGCATCACTCCAAAGACAACAGAATGTCACTTCAATATAGTACTATCAAAGCTATTCATTTCTGCCTTATTGATAATCGATAAAAAAACGAACCAATCCTTTATACTGACCTGATTTCAAAGGTTTTCCTGATAATTTCAGCTGTATAAAGTAACGTAAAAAAAGTGTTTGGCCTGATTTTTCTTGTCGTAATATGCTGTCAAATAACGAATACGTTTTTCCTGGCATTAATGTATTTTTAGCATTATCAAGAACCGAAATTACCAAACCTTGTGAAGGCCCTTCTAATAAAAATGCATCAATTTTTTCATCTCGTTGCCCGTCAAAACGGATGGTCCATGTCTTGCTGTCTATGGCGCTATACACGCTGCCACAATCACGAAGCTCAATTTCGAATGGATGAGCCTCTTGTTCCCTTATCGAAATTGTCGATAATTTCGGCAATGCTAAAGAAGAAAAATCCACCGTTTGATAACGACTCGTCATAGCTATCGAACAAGGTGTTGAAATCACACTACCGACAAGCTTAGCGCCCCCTTCAAAAGATAAATTAATTGCTTTTGCATACAATGTAGAAACTCCGTTAAAGACAAATAAGAACAAAAATATTGTTATTTGAAGACTAGAACGTTGAACTATTGCCACTACATATATCCTTCGCCAACACAAAGAAAACCGCTAGTAAACACCTAGCGGCTTAAGTTATGATTTACTGATAAGTAATGCGAAAATTAGATATCGCACTAAATTGGCCTTCAGAGACAGGTTTAGATGCATCGATAGCCTTAGCAAGTGCTTTAAACGTTAAAGTGTTATCACCTTTTTGGTTAACTATGCTAGGCAAAAGATCTTTTGCTTTACCAAACTCAAAACCATCAATTGAAACACCTAAATTATTAGTATTACCTGTAGATGTAGCTAGTAATGTACTTGAACTATCCGCATAGTTTTGTCCTGTAAAAACTAATTCCATTGACTTCACTGGAGCAGGCTTACCTTCACTACCTTCACTAAAATTAGTAAAATCACAGCCTGTAAATTTAATATCAAAGTCAGCTTCAGCAGCCTTACCACTTTCCAATGCTTTACGAGATAACTGCCCAAAATCAACCAATTGTTTCAGTGATGTTTGCTCAATATTACATGGTGTATTCACTACCGAGCCCGTAAATTTAATAGTTCCTGTATTATCTGCCATTGTATTAAAAGAGATAAGAGATGTAGAAAATACAGTTGCAATTGCTATTTGAGATAATTTCATTATCATTTCCTTAATATAAAGATAAAAGTAAATAGTTGAAAATAAAGTTCATTTATTTTCAATTTGTTGAAAAATAAAAACCATTATAAAAAATATTTTAATATTAAATAAACACACTAGAATACTTAAAAAACACTAAAACCCATCAAGCTAACTTAATATCATTACAATATAAATTTATCATTCTTTAATCTTTCAACTTCATCTGAATGACACACCATTACATTAAAAATAAAATCTGACCAGTTTTTACCTAATACTGTTAAAAAAACATCTAGCATTTCAACATTAATAGTTGTAACGCCAAGTTCATAACGAGAAATCTGTTGCTGACTCAATTTAACTAAACGACCTAATTGTTCAGTAGTTAAGGATTTATTTTTCCTAGACTCTCTTATAAATCGACCAATATCTTTGTTTAAGGAAATTTTATTATTCATAATTTAACTCACCTAATAAAAATATCATTTCAAATTAACACTTATTTATTAAAAAAATATTCAACATTCACATTAAAATAAATTGAAATAAGCATTATTTTTGATATAGAAATATCAACAAGGCCTTTTTCATACTTAGATACTTGCTGCTGAGATACACCAATAACATTAGCTAGTTCCAAACCACTTATTTTATATTTTTGTCGAAGATTTCTGATTTTAGTACCAACATTTCTTGCGATTATGTTTTTCATAACATATCTATCATTTAATACAGAAAAAGAACTAATAATTTCATTATTCATTTTATTACCATTAAATCATCAAAAATATTTCCATATCGGTTTCTAGAACGTCTTCAGATTACAATTACTCCGTGTAAATTAAAAGTAAAATAAAACAAAGAAATTATATGAAAAATAAATAGCAAATTTTAAAGCGTACAAAAGAACAACCAAAAAGCGTTATCAATATAGATAAATAAAATAAACAATAAGATACTATTTAAACATGTTGCAATAATGTTAAAAATCATTAAGAAGCAATAAAATAATAAAATTGTAACAATTTGTGATTAAATTGTATTTTAAATATTTATAGTGAAAAAATTTAGCAAATCGGTATTCCATTTTATATATTAAGAAATAGATAATGTAGCTAAAAACATAACTAAAATAACGTTCCTTAGCTAACTTTGTACTAAGCTGATTTATCTCTTATGAAAACACTTAACTTATTTATAAATTAACCCATATAAACAATAACTTGAATATAATCTCATATATTTTTTTCACAATAAAAATTGCTAAAAAAATAACCAAGTAATTATCTACTTCCAAATTTGAGCTCTATTTGACGCTTACAGAATAGTTGCTCACTTCAACGCTAAAAATAATAAATTATTAACATGCAAAAAAAAAACCAAAAAACGAGTGAAAATAAAAAATCACTTTAAAATCATTATGGTAAATGCTCTTATTTGAGATTGAGACAAAGATTGAGACAAAGATTGAGACAAAGATTGAGACAAAGATTGAGATTAAAATTAAGATAATAATTCAAATTTTATTGTGGTAATCAATTCAGAACATTGAATATTATTGATGAGGGAACACGTGAATGTCTGGCGATTAAAGTAAATATCTTATTAACAGCTGAGCATGTTATCAGAGTGCTAGAACGAATAAAAATCGACAGAAATACTGAAACAAATTCGCATGGATAATGGTCCTGAACTAATTTCAGCTAAATTATTGAACGCTTTAATGCCTCGTTTCGATGTGAGTTTTTAAATGCCTACTTATTTGAATCACTCAGTCAGGTCAGAGAAATAGCGTGGTTTTGGCTGCAAGACTATAACCAAAATCGAACGCTTGAAAATTTAAATCACCTCCCACCGGAGGCATATCATAAACAGTTAGAAAATGCTAAGTTGGTGTGCCTTAATTAATGGGGGGCGGACAAAAACCGTACAAATCAGAGAAGGATTTCGTTATACTCTCTAACTAATGTACATTTACTTGTAACTACTCGTTGACTAACAATATTTGATTACAACATTACTGATATTTTGAAAATAGCATATTTCTATGTGAGATCTAGGTATTTTGGTATACCTTTAATTTACACTAGTTTAAACACTTATATTTTCTATGTATTAGAATATAACAACCAAAGTCATAAAAATTATTGAATTTAGCGTAATAATCAAGATAACTATGGAAATATGGAACTGAAGTATAAGTGAGCTAAGATATACGAATAATTACTGTGCCATTTACCTCATTCAGCTAGGAGCATATCAATCTGATAATCTATTATATAAGGAGATCTACCCGATATGTATCCAGATAAATAGCAGTGCTAGTTTGAATAATTTATGACTATCAACATTTTTTGAATTGATATGTAATGTATCAAAAATTGAAGCGTTATTTTTCCGTAGGGTATTTTTTTAGCGATGAAGTAAATTTTTATTCTAAATATCATTTTTTATGATTCAATGTTTTCAATCTGAAATATCTTTAAAAAAAACGATCAAAAAAATAGACATTTCTATTTTTTCCATTTACTAAGAATAAGAGATAAACAAAAATTTATTTGAATATATAGGCTCCCTATTTCTGATAAACTACAGCTCTAAGCTAATAAAATCATACCTCATTCATGACAAGTACCCATCATAACTATTAAGCAACCTCATGAATAATACATTGTATATAAATAAATTAATTAAATATCATTCACTTAAAGATTAATTTTGACAATAAGTGCTATTAAAATTACTAGATGTGAATAAATATCCCCCATAGTTTTGTGGGTAAATAAAAATATCCATTTTTGCACCTTCATGCATATAAGCTAAAGGTAGAATATCTGATAATAATGAATCAGGTGAATTATCAGACCAAATTGTTATTTTATTTACTAATAATGTAAAAATATTTTTATTTCTTTGATAGCTAAAATATAATTTTCTATTAATTTTATATTCTATTTTATCTTTATTTATTTCTCCATTTATTTTTAGCCACCCTCCGTTTTCATCAAGATTAAAAGTATAATAAATCTTCGCATTCAATTTATTATTGATATCCATGAAATTTATTCTTGAATCACAATTTATTTTTGATAAATCACTTTTAGTAAAAAAAACAAAAAAGAAAAAAATTAAAAACAAAAATAAAAAAGACGTAAAAAAAACAAGTTTAATCTTACTCATGTTCAGCCTCAATAATATAATAGGATAAACAACTGTTTTCAAATAAATTCAAATAGCCAAACTTATGCTCGCAATATAAAAATGAATAGCTACCACCATTGTACTTATAGTTATCTAAATAAACATACTTATATTTGAATTCAGATAATTTAATCTCATCCTCAATATATTTAAAATGTTTTTTATTTTTATACCCATTTTCATTGCAAAAAAAATCAACATCATTAACATTTCCGCAATAATAATAATTATGTATTTTATTGTTTATTTCAAAAATAAAAAAGTAATAAAACAATAAAATAATAAAAAATATTGAAATTAGAAAAAAAACAATATTTATTTTATTGATTAAAAATTTATCTTTAACACTTTCAACACTTTCAATACTTTCAATACTTT
>NZ_DOEH01000012.1:62377-101460 GCF_003533305.1 Providencia sp.
TTCAATACTTTCAATACTTTCAACTATTTTATCAATAACAATATTTTCATTTAATCTATATCCCTTTCTAGGAATATTAATAATAATATTATTAGGTTGATTTAAACTCTCAAAAGCTTTCCTGAGCAATAAAATATTTTGATAAAAGGCATTGTTTGTTACATACTCTATTTTATCCCCCCAACCAACTTTAAATAATTCTTTTTGGCTAATTAAATCTCCTTCGTTCTCGATGAGAAATTTTAAAATCCGTGAAGAAGGAACTAATAAAACTTGGTCAACGCCTAACTCACGAGAACGTAAAATATTCTTTTCATAAATAAACTCAACATCATTGTTTATGAGATATATCATATATTCCTATTTATATAATACTATAAATATAGTGGCACAATTAACCTACATCACTTGATATGTAAAATTTAAGTTAAAACTAGTGTGATAATTCTAACAAAACAGATAACTCTTGTGAAGGGTTTCCCCTAAAATAACACACTTAATTTACACCAAATAAAAAATAGTCAATAATGACAAAATAAACTGATTAAACACTTAATAGAAAAACTCCAAAAAAATCAATTTATTAATAATATTATATAAATAGATACATCTTATTACAGCCACCCTTGCCTTGGTTCTATCCCTAAAACCGAACAATTTATTATCTATAAGTAATGACCCTCCTAGTAAAATTAAAGCCCCAATATGTAAACGAATATAGTATTAAAAAGACACAAAATCAAAATAAAGGGAGGCAGATTGAACATAACGTTCACAACAAAAACGACACAGCAACACACGATTTAAAAATCCACCAATCATAGTAATTAGCGAGATCAGTCATTTTTCTATCTTTTTTTGGTTAAAGGCTGCTCATCTAATATAGCGGAAGTGCAAATTAAGGCCACATTGCAATACTGACAATGTGTATGTCCGCATTTCAGCTGAACAATATCGTATTTCAATGAGTAAGTTTCATTTCCCGACATTGATTTTTTTCTCATCGATTCGTTGAGTCACATCGCCCTCATGTTCATACAAACCCAGCGTCAATAGACGATAATACTACTCAATAGCCCAAAATAGTCCAATGGAGCACTTCTCCAGGAGTCTGAAGAACGAGTGGTGGTTAGTGATGCTGCCCATGCAATAGCGGACTATACCATCGGCTATTACAACATATACAAACCGTATGAATATAACGGGAGGTTATCACCAAACGAATAGGAAAAGCGATACCGGAGAAACTCTAAAACGGTGGCCAGTTTTATTAGACCATTACCCCCCCTTATTTACAAAATAAGAATAGCTACGAAACTTTATCTTTACAAGATGATTATTTATACGATTCCAGATAACAACAAAGCTGATAAAAACAAAAACCCTTTAAATGTTTACACACTCAAAGGGCTTTGCATTCTATTTATTTACTTAAAAAACAACTAATTAAATAAAAAAATTCAAAAATTTCTTAACAAGAATTTGTTTATATCATTTAGAATGGGATATCGTCATCAAAGTCGATTGGTGGCTCATTAGTTTGTGGTGCTGGCGCAGATGAACGTGCTGGTGCACCACCGCCGCTAAATTGTTGAGCTGGAGCTTGAGGTTGCTGAGGTTGACCCCAACCACCTTGGCCACCTTGGCTTTGTGATGGCATGTCGCCGCCACGTCCACCAAGCATTTGCATTGAACCGCCAACATTAACAACAACTTCTGTGGTATAGCGATCTTGACCGCTCTGGTCTTGCCATTTACGCGTCTGCAAAGCACCTTCGATATAAACTTGTGAACCTTTTTTCAGATATTCGCCAGCGATTTCAGCAAGTTTTCCGAAGATAGCAACACGGTGCCATTCTGTTTTTTCACGAGTTTCACCGGTTTGCTTATCGCGCCAGCTTTCAGAAGTTGCCAGAGTCAGGTTAGCCACGGCTCCGCCGTTAGGCATATAACGGATTTCTGGATCTTGTCCTAGGTTCCCGATTAGAATTACTTTATTTACGCCTCTGCTGGCCATTTAACACTCCTGATGCATTCAATTTAATCTTTGGATTAGCGGTGAAGTTTACCACGACCTGTCTGTATTGCACCACGAAATTGACAACAAGAAATTTAACTTGCGAAGCGCTTTCCAAATCGCAGCAAGATTTGTCGTGCTAATTTCAGTATAGGCACTAAATAATTAGAACGGTAGACAACAACGCTGTGGCTTGAAATATAACCTAACATTCATGACATATACTCTAAATAGTTCAAGTTGCAGCCAACAACGCTGCGGCTTGAAATATGACCTAACCTTCATGACATATACTCTAAATAGTTCAAGTTGCAGCTAGGCGGCAATTGAGTTAATCCTTGGGAGCATACACAAGTATGTGACCGAGGTTAGCGAATGCAGCCAACAACGCTGCGGCTTGAAATATGACGAGTATAAATATGACGAGTATAGAAACACTGTATATCCAATCAGGAAAAACTATGAGATAATATCTGACTGAAGATTGTTCACTATCAAATCATCCGGGAAGTGGTAAATGGATAATATAGAAGTACGCGGTGCCCGCACTCATAATCTGAAAAATATCAATCTCACCATCCCTCGTGACAAACTGATTGTTATTACAGGTTTATCTGGCTCAGGAAAATCATCACTCGCATTTGATACCCTGTACGCAGAGGGGCAGCGTCGCTATGTTGAGTCTCTATCTGCCTATGCGCGGCAATTTCTATCTTTAATGGAAAAGCCTGATGTTGACCATATAGAAGGTCTGTCACCTGCGATTTCGATTGAACAAAAATCAACCTCTCATAATCCACGCTCAACGGTGGGGACGATTACTGAAATTCATGACTATTTGCGTTTATTGTTTGCCCGTGTTGGTGAACCACGCTGTCCTGATCATGATATTCCGCTTGCTGCACAAACGGTCAGCCAAATGGTTGATAACGTTTTAGCGTTGACAAGTGATCGTCGTATGATGCTACTTGCGCCTGTGGTTAAAGAACGTAAAGGTGAGCATGTTAAGTTACTCGATAACTTGGCAACCCAAGGCTATATCCGCGCTAGAATCGATGGTGAAGTTTGCGATCTTTCCGATCCTCCTAAACTTGAATTACAAAAAAAACATACCATTGAAGTTGTGGTCGATCGTTTCAAAATTCGTGATGATATTGCCCAACGTTTAGCCGAATCATTCGAAACTGCCTTAGAACTCTCGGGCGGTACTGCCATTGTTGCGGATATGGACGATCCCAGCGCTGAAGAGTTAATTTTTTCAGCTAACTTTGCTTGTTCCATTTGTGGTTATAGCATGATGGAACTTGAACCACGTTTGTTTTCATTTAACAATCCGGCAGGGGCTTGCCCAAGTTGTGATGGTTTAGGTGTGCAACAATTTTTTGATCCTGAAAGAGTCATCCAAAATAGCGAAATTTCACTTGCAGGTGGCGCTATTCGTGGTTGGGATCGTCGTAATTTCTATTACTTCCAAATGCTTATGTCATTAGCGGAACATTATAAATTCAATGTTGAAACACCTTATGACGAGCTGTCCCCTGAGATTCAAAAAATTATTCTTTCCGGTTCAGGCAAAGAGACCATCGAATTCAAATATCGTAATGATAGAGGTGATATTACCGTTCGCCATCATCCATTCGAAGGGGTGCTCAACAATATGGAGCGCCGTTATAAAGAGACTGAATCAACAGCAGTTCGCGAAGAATTAGCAAAATATATCAGTAATCGCCCTTGTATCTCCTGTAATGGAGCACGTTTACGTAAAGAAGCACGTTTTGTTTTTGTTGAAAATACCACCTTACCTGAAATTGCTGATTACAGTATTGGTCATGCAATGACGTTTTTCCAAAACTTGAAACTCAGTGGGCAACGGGCACAAATTGCTGAAAAAATCTTAAAAGAAATTGGCGACCGCTTGAAGTTTTTAGTCAATGTTGGACTAAATTATCTCTCTCTTTCCCGTTCAGCGGATACCTTATCAGGTGGTGAAGCTCAACGTATCCGTCTTGCAAGCCAAATCGGTGCGGGTCTTGTGGGCGTCATGTATGTCCTTGATGAACCTTCAATCGGCTTGCATCAACGTGATAACGATCGTTTACTTGAAACGCTGATTCACCTACGTAATTTGGGTAATACTGTCATTGTTGTTGAACATGATGAAGATGCGATTCGTGCAGCCGATCATGTCATTGATATCGGACCGGGTGCCGGTGTTCACGGTGGGCAAATTGTTGCTCAAGGTAAATTAGACGATATTCTTTCTAACCCTGACTCATTAACCGGTAAGTTTTTAAGCGGCGAACGTAGAATAGAAATTCCTGAAAAACGCGTGCCTATCAATAAAGATAAAACGCTCACGGTGTTTGGGGCAAAAGGTAATAACCTTAAAAATGTCACATTGAAAATACCTGTCGGTCTATTTACTTGCGTAACGGGCGTTTCTGGATCAGGTAAATCGACACTGATCAATGATACTTTGTTCCCTATTGCACAGCGCCAACTGAACGGTGCAACCGTCATTACACCTGCGCCTTACTTAGATGTTGAAGGATTAGAGCACTTCGATAAAGTGATTGATATCGACCAAAGTCCTATCGGTCGTACGCCTCGCTCAAATCCAGCTACTTATACGGGTATTTTTACCCCCATCCGTGAGCTATTTTCAGGCGTTCCTGAATCACGTACACGTGGTTATAATCCAGGACGCTTCAGCTTTAACGTCAAGGGTGGCCGTTGTGAAGCCTGTCAGGGTGATGGTGTAATTAAAGTTGAAATGCACTTTTTACCTGATGTTTATGTACCTTGCGACCAATGTAAAGGTAAACGCTATAATCGCGAAACCCTAGAAATTAAATATAAAGGTAAGAGTATTCATGAAGTGTTAGATATGACTATCGAAGAGTCTCGTGAATTCTTTGATGCCGTACCAGCACTTGCTCGTAGGCTGCAAACCTTAATGGATGTCGGGCTATCTTATATTCGTCTTGGTCAATCTGCTACCACATTGTCAGGCGGTGAAGCGCAGCGAGTTAAGTTATCTCGAGAGCTTTCTAAGCGCGGGACAGGACAAACCATTTATATCCTTGATGAACCAACAACGGGTCTGCATTTTGCGGATATTCAACAGCTTTTAGTTGTTTTACATCAACTACGTGATCAAGGTAATACAATTGTGGTTATTGAACATAACCTTGATGTCATTAAAACCGCTGACTGGATTGTCGATTTAGGCCCTGAAGGGGGTAGCGGTGGTGGTGAAATTCTAATTGCAGGCACCCCAGAAGAAGTGGCTGAGTGTAAAAAGTCTCATACAGCACCTTTCTTAAAAGCTATCTTGGATCGTGGCTACTGATTTCTCGTATATCGAGAGTTATTTTTGGTTGAGGCCATTTTTGACAATAAAAAACGCAGGAAAATCCTGCGTTTTTTTATAGCTGATAACGTATCAATTTATCACGTCATCAATAAGCTCATTATTGGTTTACCGCTGCAAACGCTTCAACAATACGTGGTACGTTTCGACGGTTAACACCTGCCATACAAACACGGCCTGTACCAACTAAATACACCGCAAATTCATCTTTTAAACGCGCAACTTGTTCTTTAGAAAAGCCCGTATAACTGAACATACCACGTTGTTTTAACAGATGATCAAAATTTTTCTCTGGTAGTGCTTTTTTCAATTCATCAACCAATACGGTACGCATCTCTAAAATACGCAATCGCATTGCTTCAACTTCTTCCAACCATTTCGCTTTTTCCGCACTATCAGTTAAAACCGCAGCAACAATTTTTGCACCATTTGATGGAGGGCTTGAATACAGGCGACGTACACCCGCTTTTAATTGTCCCAGTACACGGTCGCGTTCATCTGTATTTTTACAAATAACAGATAAGCCACCGGCACGTTCACCATAGATACCAAAAATTTTAGAGAATGAATTACTCACAAAGACAGGTAATCCTGCTTTTACCATTGTTCTAATGGCATATGCATCTTCATCAATCCCTTGCGCAAAGCCTTGATAAGCAATGTCTAAGAATGGAATAAGTTTGTGTTCAAGTGCAACTTTGGTAACTTCATCCCACTGAGCAGGCGTCAAATCAGAACCTGTAGGATTATGACAACACGGATGCATTAAAATGATGCTATCTGCTGGCAATGTCTTAAAGGTTGCCAACATTTCATCAAATTTTACCCCTTTGGTTTTCTCATCAAAATAAGGGTAATAATGGACTTTCGTCCCTGCACCAGAAAAAATGGAGGCGTGATTTTCCCATGTAGGATCGCTACACCAAACGTCAGAATTAGGGAAGTAGATACTTAAAAAATCAGCACCCAACTTTAATGCACCTGAGCCACCAATAGTTTGAACAGTAGCAATGCGTTCCTGTGCAAGTAACGGGCAATCTTCACCAAATACTAATTTTTGTAACTCAGTACGATAATCTTTAAAACCTTCCATCGGTAAATATAATGAAGCGCTCGCGGGCAGTTTTTGCAGTTTCGCTTTAGCTGTACCGACTGTACCAAGCTCAGGCGTTTTGCCCTCACCATCATAGTACAAACCGATACTTAAATTGATTTTGTTATCGCGAGTATCTTTATTAAATTCATCCATCAGCGATAAAATTGGATCGCCCGGGTATGCATCAACATGTTGGAACACAGGATATCTCCTACTGGATTGTTATCATTTTGCTTTGTATTGTGAAAATAACCCTTTGTCAGCTATTCGTCTACATATTCCATTGCAACTCGTGATGTCAGCTTAGTTAAGAGTTCATAGTTGATGATGCCTGTTTGTGCTGCAATTTCTTCCACAGGTAGTTCACTTCCCCATAAAATAACATTATCGCCCACTTTATCTTCTGCATTAGGACCTAAATCAACGACAGTCATATCCATTGAAATCCGACCAATGATAGGCACTTTTCGACCATTAATTAATACTGGTGTGCCCGACGGCACATTACGCGGATATCCGTCCCCATAACCTATTGCCACCACACCTAAACGAGTATCTCTTTCACTGCACCACGTTTCGCCATAACCAACGCTTTGCCCAGCGAAATGCTCTCTGACCGCTATGAGTGAAGATTTTAATGTCATAACAGGCTGTAAACCAAAATCTTGGGCACTTTTGCCTTCTTGTGGAGATGCACCATACATGATGATACCTGGGCGAACCCAGTCATAATGCGCTTCTGGCCACAATAAAATACCCGCTGACGCGGCAATGGATTTAGCTCCCGCTTTGTTAGCAATAAATTGTTTAAAGCAGGCTATTTGATTCGCTGTAGTCGCTAATTCAGGCGCATCAGCCTGACAAAAATGGCTAACAATATTGATAGGCAATTCAACATTTTCGCAAGACTGTAAACGTTGATAAAATGCTTCGGCATCTTTAGGCAGTACACCTAAGCGGTGCATACCAGTATCGAGCTTCATCCAAACATTAAGCGATTTAGACAATTCAGCGTTTTCCAGCATTTCGAGCTGTTCAGTACAATGGATCACGGTGTCAATATGGTACTTAACCATTAACTGTAAATCAGCAGGCTCAAAAAAACCTTCAAGCAATACAATGGGTTTGGTCACACCATGTTCTCTCAGTAAGATGGCCTCATTAAGGCGAGCAACACCAAAACCATCCACTAACTCTTGAACTGCTATCCCGACTCCAACTAATCCATGACCATAAGCGTTTGCTTTAACAACTGCAATGAGACGGCTATTGGGTGCCAATTCTCTAACACGTTGCAGATTGTGTCGCAGAGCGCGGCGGTTTATTAATGCAGTTGCCGCTTTCATTTTTTCCTCATTCGTTTTTATCTAAACCCACTAAAAATTAAGCTGCACTATGGCAGCTTAGTCTGTTCTCTTATTTGTTATACGCTAAAAAATACCAAATTCCATTCGATATTGTTTCTTTATGAATAAAAAATTATTCCATAAATAATCCAATGACATTCTTAAAATTATTTAGTTTTAGTGCGTTATTTAATTTTAATACTCTAAATAGTTTGAGTTGTTCCTAGAGCCATAGAATGAAGCCAACAACGCTACAACTCAAAATATGACGAGGAAGATTATTCATCATCGTTATACGCAGGCCCTGCATAATTATCAAACCGTGACCACTGCCCATTAAACGTCAGCCTCACACTGCCGATAGGTCCGTTACGCTGCTTACCTAGAATAATTTCTGCGACACCTTTAAGCTCACTATTTTCGTGATATACCTCATCACGATAGATAAACATAATTAAGTCAGCATCTTGCTCGATGGAACCTGATTCACGTAAATCGGAGTTTACTGGTCGTTTATCTGCCCGTTGCTCAAGACTACGATTAAGCTGCGACAGTGCAACCACTGGAACGTTTAGTTCTTTGGCTAATGCTTTCAGAGAACGAGAAATTTCTGCGATTTCTAACGTGCGGTTATCTGATAACGAAGGCACCCGCATCAACTGTAAATAGTCAATCATGATAAGGCTTAGGCCCCCATGCTCACGATAAATACGTCGCGCACGAGAACGGACTTCGGTTGGTGTTAACCCTGAAGAGTCATCGATGTACATATTGCGTTTTTCCATCAATATACCCATTGTGCTCGAAATACGCGCCCAATCTTCATCATCCAATTGACCTGTACGGATACGTGTTTGGTCTACTCGAGATAGTGACGCTAACATACGCATCATGATTTGGTTACCGGGCATCTCCAAGCTGAAAATAAGAACTGGTTTTTCTTCAGTCATTGCCGCATTTTCACACAAGTTCATAGCAAATGTGGTTTTACCCATTGATGGGCGAGCCGCAACAATTATTAAATCAGAGCCTTGTAAGCCTGCTGTTTTCTTATCAAGATCTTGATAACCAGTAGAAACCCCTGTCACACCATCATGAGGCTGCTGGTAAAGCTGCTCAATTTTTTCTACTGTTTCAGACAAAATAGCTTCAATACCTTTTGGCCCTTCATCTTTATTCGCTCTTGATTCGGCAATTTGGAAAACTTTACTTTCCGCTAAATCAAGTAAATCTTCACTACTACGCCCTTGGGGATCATAGCCTGCATCCGCAATTTCATTTGCGACCGAAATCATGTCACGAACAATGGCACGTTCACGGACGATATCTGCATAAGCGTTTATATTCGCCGCACTTGGTGTATTTTTTGACAATTCGGCTAAATAAGCGAATCCGCCTACACTATCTAATTCACCCTGTTGTTCCAGTGATTCCGAAAGGGTAATTAAGTCAATAGGTTTGCTTTGTTCGAGCAAAAATTGCATCTGCGAAAAAATAGTACGATGTGGTCGACTAAAAAAGTCTGCCTGAGCAACACGCTCAGAAACCGTATCCCAACGCTCATTATCAAGCATCAGTCCCCCTAAAACAGACTGCTCCGCTTCGAGAGAATGCGGTGGAAGTTTCAGTCCTTCCATTTGGTGATCTCGCGGCGCGCTTGCCTTGTAATCTGAATAGGGTTTTTTAGCCATTCTTCGTTATCCACGTCTATAATTAACCGACCGTTAGTATACGCCAATCTTGCGCTTGTTGCGGCTTTCTTTCTTCGTCCCTTAAAGGAAACTAAAGAGTACAATATGCTAACTCATAATTATTGTTATTGTGTATAGCGTTAAACTCATACGATTGATATTGTTAATGCATACACATGAAAATAAATGCACTTATACCCGTTGGAGATTGTCATGGCAAAACGTATTGAATTCGCACAAGCAGGCGGTCCTGAAGTTCTGAACTTTGTAGATTATTCCCCGAACGAGCCTACAGATAACGAAATACAAATAGAAAATCACGCTATCGGCATCAATTTTATCGATACTTATGTCCGCAGTGGGTTATATCCTGTTGCCAATTTACCCGCAGGCCTTGGCACAGAAGCCGCCGGTATTGTCGTAAAAACAGGCTCCCAAGTAACAGGCTTCAGACCTGGAGACCGCGTTGTTTATGCACAAGGCCCTTTAGGCGCTTACAGTGAAATTCACAATGTACCTGAAAGTGCAGTCGCCCATTTACCTAATGATATTTCATTTAAACAAGCTGCTGCCTGCTCGTTGAAAGGAATGACTGTTTACTATTTGCTCAACCAGACCTATCAAGTTAAGCGTGATGAGATATTTTTATTCCATGCCGCCGCTGGCGGTGTTGGTCTCATCGCTTGTCAGTGGGCAAAAGCACTCGGTGCCAAGATGATAGGAACAGTGGGTTCAGATGAAAAAGCATTACGAGCCAAAGATGCTGGCGCTTGGCAAGTGATTAACTACCAAACAGAAGATATCGCTGCTCGCGTTAAAGAAATAACAGATGGTGAAAAAGTCAATGTCGTTTATGACTCTGTAGGTCAAGCTACATGGCTAGCATCACTTGACTCATTGAAGCGCAAAGGTTTAATGGTCAGCTTTGGTAATGCATCAGGTCCCGTTACTGGGGTGAATTTAGGCATTTTAAATCAAAAGGGTTCTTTGTACGTCACAAGGCCTTCACTTAGCGGCTATGTGACAAATAGAGCAGAATTAGATCAAGCCAGCAAAGCATTGTTTGACATGATATTAAGTGGGAAACTCAATGTTGATGTTCCTGAATCGCAAATATTTGCACTAAAAGATGCACAGCAAGCTCACCGCATCATCGAGCAAAGACATACTCAAGGATCAAGTTTGTTAATTCCTTAAGTGATTAAAAGGGCGTCAATATTAAAGTTAAATGCATTGACGCCTTTTTGAATTTACTTATTCACCTTGAGTCACTAGGGCAAGTGCCTGCTCAACAACCGCCAAGTCAGCACCTTTTTTATGAGCATTCTCACTCAAGTATCGACGCCACTGACGTGCTCCGGGTATGCCTTGGAAAATACCTAACATGTGACGTGTCATGTGCCCCAAATAAGCCCCTTTTGAGAGTTCATTTTCAATATATGGGTACATCTGCCTAACGGCTTCAATACCATTAACGACAGGGTATTTATCATCAAACAATTGGTTATCCACAGCAGTAAGAATCGATGGATTTTGATAAGCTTCTCGTCCAACCATCACACCATCCAGGTGCTTTAGGTGTTCTTTAGCTTCTTCTAGTGTTTTCACTCCACCATTAATTGCCATTGTTAAGTGCGAAAAATCACGTTTTAGCTGATAAACGCGAGGATAATCAAGGGGTGGAATTTCTCTATTTTCTTTCGGACTCAGACCCGATAACCACGCTTTACGTGCGTGGATAATAAACATCTCACAACCACCCTTAGTTGAAACCGTATCGATAAAATCACACAAAAATTCATAACTATCTTGTTCATCAATACCAATGCGCGTTTTTACTGTAACGGGAATTGAAACAACGTCTTGCATTGCTTTTATACAATCAGCAACTAACTGTGCATCCCCCATCAAACAAGCACCAAAACGGCCATTTTGTACTCTATCTGACGGACAGCCTACGTTTAAATTAATTTCATCATAACCACGTTCTTGTGCCAACTTGGCACACTGTGCTAAAGCCGCAGGGTCACTTCCCCCAAGTTGCAGTGCAACAGGATGTTCTTCCTCACTAAAAGCAAGATAGTCACCTTTTCCATAAATGATTGCACCAGTGGTTACCATTTCAGTATAGAGCAAAGTGTTTTTACTCAATAAACGATGGAAGTAACGACAATGGCGGTCAGTCCAGTCGAGCATCGGCGCAACGGAGAATCGATTGAGATTTTGATAGCCACGACTCTTTGTTAATGGCGTGGTTTGAGCTGTAACTTGGCTGTGTTCTATAGTTTGATTTTGTGGCATGTTTATTTTTCAGGTCTATGTCGATTTTACGGCTACGAGACTAGCCCGAGCAGATAAAAGAATACAAATAATAAAGTATTGTAGCATAGAGATACCACAGTGCTATTGGTTGTCAGAATTGATGAGCCATAAATTCATTAACACCCGAATTGATACCGTTTAAATAAAAATATTTTCTTTTAAAAACAAATAGTCCCCAATATTGGCCATCCAATAATTGAGGACTATCACATGATAACAAATTGAAACTGGCAAAATATCAAAGCAAGTTATGAGCCAAACATTACTGTTATTAAATTAGGTTTAATGACATAACAATGATATTTAACTATTACACTTAAAATTACTCAATAAGTTTTTTATCGAAATAATTTCAATGATATTCCTGAGTAAATATAGTTATTTAGTTTCTGCGCTCATTGTGACAATATTACCAACTCGAGCACTAGTAATAGTATAACTTTCTGCACCAATCGCTTTCGCTTTTGCTGCGATAACCGCTTCAGTAGAATCAAGTGTATCGCCTGTTGCAGTTAATGTAGCCGCAGATGCACCAAATGCCATCATGGATAATATAGAAGCTGCCATCAAAGTTTTAATCATGTTCATTCTCTTATTCCTTCATTGTATATTTAGGGAGGTAACCCTTGTTACCTTCGATGAAACTATCATACCCTCAAATACAGTTTAGGTTAAAGCTAATAAAATGACTGTTCATATTCAAATAAATTGAACAACATTAGAGTTAATAGAATAGAAAAAAATTGATCATTTAACTGAGCAATAATTAATTCATTAAAACAGTAAATGAGTTTAATAAGCGTAAACCTACCAACTAGATAGGCTGATACATTGCCGTATTTGATCAACTAGGTGAAGATGAAGGGAGTTAATAGGGCTTACGCAGTTGCTGTTCTCTATTAATATT
Source organism: Providencia sp. (assembly GCF_003533305.1). GTDB lineage: Bacteria > Pseudomonadota > Gammaproteobacteria > Enterobacterales > Enterobacteriaceae > Providencia. The sequence continues at coordinate 75,130 of NZ_DOEH01000012.1, forward strand.
TTGATTTTCTTTAATGCTATTTAGCACACTATCTGTATAGGGATCTATTTTTACATCTTTTTCATTCGGCGTATTTGCTTGATTATTTGATGTTGTACAACCCGATAAAAATAGAAATAAAAACGTTAACATTGCCTTGTTCATCATCAACTCCTCTTGTTCGTGTCATTATATTAACCAAATTATCTTATCATCATAATTTTAGAGGATATTTTTCAAATCATTTAGATTTTTTTTACTTTTTCTAGGTTGTATTCCAATGCATGCATTAATTGACATTGTAGCTAAAAAATCATAATAACTTGAAATTAAAGACTTTTTATTCCACCCAGCCAATAAACCCAATATAAGATAATGACAATAAAAATATCACCATGAGGCGCTGTAATACTTTAAGCATTGCGATAAATCGTTTTACTTGTTTCATAAAATTTAAACCCGCCTATAAGAACTTCAATTATTTAATAATTATCTTATTTTTCGCTATCAGAGTATCAATAGAATGGCATTTCTCAAAAATATATTTATTTATTTTGCATATTTCGTTATGTATTCATCATTTAGGCAAAACAGATAACAAAATCAAAAAAACACATTATGGCAAAAGCCACTAACTCATACTGTGGCTTCCTTTTATGACAATAATAACAGCATCACCTTTTATGCAACTTTTTTAGATTTTGCTTTTAAAAAATCCTCGTAATACATAATTTTGTTAATTTCTTCTTGCAACCTAGGGTCATTGTTAACTTCCCATATATCAATAGCTTGCTGTAGGTTTATCCAAAACTGTAAGCTTGTATCAAAAGCTTTCGCCAACTTAAAAGCCATATCGATAGATAGCTTTCTATTGTTATTAACCAAAGAGCTTATTGTATTTCGATGAACACCTAACAATTCAGATAACTCATTGATCTTCATGCCAGTAGGTATGAGATATTCATAAAGTAATATATCTCCTACACTTGCTGGTTTTCTTGTTGCCTGCATGGTTAACCCCTTGTTTATGGCTTTAATATTTAATAATCAACGTTTCTTGTTATTGTTTTACAACATTTTCTTTTAATTTATACATCTTTATGAGGGTCTAAATATAACGCAGTAACAGCATCATCCCATTTAAATATTAATCTATACTGCCCATTCACGCGGATGGAATAATAACTATCTAAAGGTGGTTTTAGCTGTTTAAATCTGTTTCCGGGTGGGCTTTTAAAATCGCGTAATGTTGTCGCCGCATTTAACATATCTAACTTACGTGCTAGGACAGAATTCATTGTGGTTGGTATCAATTTATTTAATTTACCGTAAACATAGAACAATCTCAGATACTCATCCCTAAAATATAAACGACAATCACCCTTTCCATTCACACAAGCCTCCCTGATGAACAATCCATGTTGATAGAGTTTACGAGAGACAATAGCATTGAAATAAAAAACGCACAACAGCACTGTGCAATTATGCATTTTTCAGAATGAAAATTTACGTTCTCTTTTTAGGTTTTCACAATTTTACTGTATCAACCAATATTTTTTAGTGCATTAATAATCAACGACCAAAATTTATCGTGATCCAATTTTACTGCGACCTGTGTATGGCAATCTATTGGGGCAGGATGACGAAAATCGGCGACCGTCATCCCTAGAGTCAACGAGCCAGTTAGTTCAATATCAATAGGCACCTTTTGTGTTGTCATCACAGATGGGTCAATCACATAAGCAACCGCGCAAGGGTCATGTACTGGCGGCGCATCAAATCCTTGAGCCTGTTTGTACATTTTTCCAAAAAAGTCTAATAACTCAACCACGAACTGTGAGCAATTTGTATTAAGACTGGCAATTTTAGCCACAACATCAGGTGTTGCTAAAGCTTGGTGAGTAAGATCTAAACCCACCATAGTTAGTGGCCATTTTTCATTAAAAACAATATGTGCAGCTTCTGGATCTATCTTGATATTAAATTCAGCGACAGGGCTCCAATTACCGACATGGTAGCCACCGCCCATCAATACCACTTCTTTTACTCGCTCAACAATACGAGGTTCAAGTCTGGCAGCAAGAGCAATATTTGTCAGCGCCCCTGTTGGCACTAATGTGATGGTTTTCGGTGGGTGAGACATAATGGTGTCAATAATCAAGGTAACCGCATGTCGCTTATCAAGCGTTAACGTCGGGGTTGGCAATGTAGGCCCATCAAGCCCTGAGTCTCCATGAATATCTGGAGCAACCTCCACTTCTCGAACTAAAGGACGAACAGCACCTGCTGCAAAAGGAATACCGCGAATATTTGCCATTTCAGCAATAGCCAGCGCGTTATGTGTAACTTTTTCAAGTGTTTGGTTACCCACAACGGTGGTGACTGCGAGTAAATCAATGTCAGGATTACCGTAAGCTAATAATAAAGCGATTGCATCATCATGACCGGGATCGCAATCAAGAATTATCTTTTTTGTCATAACCTTACCCTTAACATAAAAATGGAGTCAGCTATTGTTAGGGACTGTTGATCTTTACTGCTTATTTTTACAACAACCATCAAAGATCAACAACTCCTAGTCTGACTCCAATTTAACTATCTGATAAGGTAAAATCTATGCGTTATGTCTGAATGCAAAAAATTTATTTTAAAACATGTGCATACACACGCTTAGGAGCATCTTCATCTTTCGAAATATAGACACCTTGTAACTCAGGTGCAAAGCCCGGTAACGCATTAATACCCGCTTCTAATGCCTTAAAGTAGCGCAATACAGGCCCTGACCATACTTCTCCTGGCACCACACATAAAACACCCGGTGGATATGGCAAAGCACCTTCTACCGCAATCCGGCCCTCTAACTCATCAAGAGGTAATAACTCACAATTACCGCGAATAAACTCTAAATGCGCCTGTTGTGGGTTCATTTTCACAACAGGGAAATGTTTTTTACGAAACATCTCTTTTTGTAATTGCTTAATATTGTCGTTCACACTTAACTGATGCATTTCTTGGCACAAGCGGCGTAATGTATAGCCTTGGTAATGTTCCTGATAACGTACATAAACAGAAGGTAATACTTCTTCTAATAATGCATCTTCATCCAGTAACTGTTCAAATCGTACTAAATGAGAAACTAGCAACTCCAATTTTTCTCTCGTTTCTGCCGGTGTGAGCAAAAATAAAATGGAATTCAGATCGCATTTTTCAGGAATAACGCCGTGTTCACGTAAAAAGTGCGCCAAAATCGTCGCAGGAACACCAAAAGATTCATATTCACCACTTTCAACATCAATACCCGGTGTCGTCAGCATCAATTTACACGGATCAACAAAATATTGATCTTGTGCATAGCCATCAAAAGCATGCCAACGTTCATGAGGAATAAAATTAAAAAAACGCTGCTGCGATGCAATTTGCTCGGTTGAATATTCATGCCACGGTAAACCGTCAACGAATTCAGGCACAAAAGGCCTGAAATAACGACAATGCTTAATAATTGATTTTCTAACTTCTATGCCTTGCATCACACAATCCATCCACATCATTTCCCCCGCTTCCCCTTGATGCATACGGGCATTAACATCTAGCGATGCAAACAATGGGTAAAATGGGCTTGTTGAGGCGTGCATCATAAAAGCATTATTAAGCTTTTTATGGGAAACAAAACGCTCTTGCCCTTTAATATGATTATCTTTTTTATGAATTTGAGATGCTTGTGAGAAACCTGCTAACTGCTTATGTACTGATTGTGTCACCATAATACCCGGATCATTTTCATTCAATTCAAGTAATAATGGCGAACATTGGCGCATCATCGGAATGAATTGTTCATAACCAACCCAAGCAGAATCAAATAAAATGTAGTCACATAAATGACCTATTTTATCAACCACTTGCCTTGCGTTATAGACAGTTCCATCATAGGTACCAAGTTGGATTACAGCCAAACGAAATGGTCTGGCAGCAGTAGATTTTTCAGGCATTACATCAGTTATCAACTGACGTAAATAATTTTCATCGAAGCAATGAGCATCAATACCACCAATAAAACCAAACGGATTACGTGCAGTTTCAAGATAAACGGGGGTCGCACCGGCTTGAATAAGCGCCCCATGATGGTTTGATTTGTGGTTATTTCGATCAAACAATACGAGATCACCCGGCGTCAATAAAGCATTAAGTACCACTTTATTTGATGAGGAGGTTCCATTTAGAACAAAATAAGTTTTGTCTGCATTAAATACACGAGCGGCGAATTTTTGAGCCTCTTTTGCCGCACCTTCATGGATAAGTAAATCTCCCATGGCGACGTCTGCGTTACATAAATCCGTACGAAACAAGTTTTCACCATAAAATTGATAAAACTGTTCTCCCGTCGGGTGACGGCGGAAAAATTGCCCGCCTTGGTGACCTGGGCAAGCAAAAGTCACATTATGTCCCGCAGCATAATCCATCATTCGTGCAAAAAATGGCGGTAATAACTGTTCAAGATACTGATTTGCAGCATCAAGCAACTGTTGGCTATTTTCATCACGAGCAGCAACTGCGGGTAGCAATAATGCTGTCAAATATGGCGGTTTTTTTTCATTATTTGGTAGCTGTTTATCACTAATAATAAACAGCGGAATACTGAGCTTACTTTCAGCAACCCTTTTCCACAGCCCTTGATTAGCATCTTGTTCAGATAGCACTACAGCGGCAATATTGTTGAACTGCGCATCGCGAATGTCTACCCACTGAAATTCATCAGTGAAATAGGTTGCGACCCCCTGGCTACATGCCACATTGATTGTTTTCATAGCAGTCTGGCTCTTGGTTAGCTGAGGAAAAGAGGCGGTCAATATACTTGATAGATAACAAGATTGGAATTAACAGAATGAATGCAAAAATATTCAAGATTGATTAAGCGAATTATTTTTTATAAGCCTCTGGTTAATAGCATAAAAATCCTAAAAGCTATCACTCGTACCATTAGAAATAAATTTCATTAAAAATAATATTATCAGATTAACCGACTAATAAATAATTATTCAACAGTCTATTAGTCGGCTGATTTAAGGTGATTGGGACGTTAGTTGTTTTTTTCTATATACAGAGTCTGTGTTGGATAAGCAAAGTCGGCACCATGGCGTTTAACTATTTCAATAATTTTTAAATAGACCACTTGCTGAGCCGCCAACCATTCTGACCACACGGTGGTTTTTGTAAAACAATACACCATAATATTCAATGATGAATCAGCAAATGCATCGAAATACACTAATAACGTTTGCCCCGTATCAATGTTTTCATCTTGTTGTAGCATGCTACGAATTTCATCTACAATCGCACCCATTTTATCGGCATCTTCGTAACGTAAACCCAGTTCAGTTTTAATACGACGATTAGTCATGCGTCCTGGGTTTTCCACACTAATAGATGAAAATACCGAGTTAGGAATATAAAGTGGGCGGTGGTCAAACGTGACAATTTTTGTGATCCGCCAGCCAATTTCCACAACAGTACCTTCTATATTTCTATCTGGTGAACTCACCCAATCACCAATGTTGAATGGCCTATCAAAGTAGAGCATTAACCCTGAAAAAAAGTTACTCAGGACATCCTTACCGGCCATACCAATAGCAATACCGCCAATTCCCCCAAATGTCATCAACCCTGACAAGCTCATGCCAAAATGCTCACCAAACAATAAAATGATGAGGACAAAAACCGCAGTTTTAAACACACGAGCAACAATACGGGCAGAGGTAGGGTCGCTGCCTTTTTTAATCTGTTTTTTCTCTAACCGATTAGCGAGTTGAAATAGTTTCCGCATTAAAATCAATGCAATTAACGCAGTTGTCAGAAAATTAACTAGTGGTGTAGAAATAAAAGTTAAATCAAAATCACTAGAAGCCATATCCAAATATTGAGCAGCAACCACCACAATTGCACATAAAACAGCAGTTTGGATGACATGCACTAAAATACTTTTTCGTTTATGCTTATGTCTTTTACTCATCGCCTCGAAAACAACAAATAATGCGAGACCAACAGCAATAATCGTCATGCCCACTGCATATTTTTCGAGTAGTGTTTCTATCATACTTAATCGCCCTATGACTTCATTCTAATGGTATTATTTTAGTCAACTTACATTTGCTATATGCTGTAATTTATAAATCTTGTCACTAAGATAACAATTATAAATATAATTTTCCCAATAATTATCAATAACGTTTTAGATCATGAATCAATGGGATCACTCAGCAAATTATTTAACTTAAAAATAGTCGTCTAATTTTCGGTTGTCGCTATTTTTTCCCCTGCCTATAGTTATTCCCTAAACTTAAATAGGAAATAATTATGAATTTCAATGAACTTCACCATCAAAAAAAACCATTACTCATCGCAAATGTTTGGGATGCAACTAGTGCGATAATTGCACAACAGTCAGGCTATCAAGCACTAGGGACATCCAGCGCAGCAATTGCGGCTATGTTAGGCTACGATGATGGCGAAATGATGTCTTTCGATGAATTATTATATATCGTCAAACGCATCAAGGCTGTGAGTCATTTACCATTGAGTGTTGATCTAGAAGCTGGGTTTGGTGAAAGCGCTGACAAGATTGTCGAAAACCTTAAGCAGCTTTCATGCCTTGGCGTTGTAGGCGTGAATCTTGAAGATAGTAAAATAGTTAATGCCGTCAGACAGCTAACTGATGCAACTGTATTTGCCAATAAATTAAAACAAGTTCGTCTGAAATTAAATCTTGAAGGTCATCCCTTATTCTTTAACATCCGCACCGATACTTTCCTACTCAATCATGAGCAAGCTTTGCAAGAAACATTATATCGTGGCCAATTATATGCAAAATCAGGGGCTGATAGTCTTTTTGTTCCTTGTATCACACAAAGCAACGATATTAAAACCATCACTAACGAAGTCGCATTGCCACTCAATGTAATGTGCGTGCCTAATTTACCTGATTTTGAACAACTCAAAAGTTTAGGCGTAAGTCGCATTTCAATGGGTAACTTTATTCATGCTACGGTACACTCACAGCTTAAAACATTAATGTTAACCATAATGTCGCAGCAATCTTTTAGCGAGGTTTTCAGTCATGAGAGTCTTTGATAGCGACCAATGTGATATCTGGTATCAAGCATTACTTGAACGTGATTCGAAATATACCGGTGTATTTTATGTCGGCGTTAAAACAACAGGTGTTTTTTGTCTTTCAGTCTGTCGAGCCCGTAAACCGAAACGTGAAAACGTCGAATTTTATCAAAGCATTAAATTTGCCCTTGATGCAGGTTTTCGCCCTTGCAAAATCTGCCACCCTACGGAAAATGCGCATACTGCCCCAGTGTTTATTGAACAAGTTTTAAAGCTAATCAGTGATAACCCCAAAGTTCGTATTAGCGATACTGAGCTTCGTGAACAAAAGATTAGCCCCGAACGTGTACGTCGTTGGTTCTTACAGAACCATGGACTTACCTTTCATACCTTTCAACGAATGTTACGCGTCAATGTGGCTTTTCAAGAACTAAAAGAGGGACACAAAACTACAGATGTCGCTTTTGATAATGGCTACGATTCCTTGAGTGGTTTTGGCTACATCTATAAAAAACTGACTGGTGTCTCCCCTACCAAGCAAAGCCAAGTTATTATGATCCATCGTTTTACAACACCGCTTGGCCCTATGTTTGTTTGTACAACAGAGCGAGGAGTCTGCTTACTCGAATTTACTGATCGCCCAATGCTAGAAACTGAATTTCGTGATTTACAGCGTTCCCTAAAAGCTCGCATTATTTCAGGTAAAAATAAGCATACTCGGCAAGTAGAAAAAGAAATAGGAGAGTATTTCAAGGGGAAAAGGCAATATTTTGATGTAGCAATTGATAGCATTGGTAGTGAGTTTCAACAAACAGTTTGGCAACAACTGCAAAAAATTCCTTATGGTGAAACTACCCATTATGCTTTACTTGCTGAAAATATAAGTAAACCGACAGCGGTACGTGCTGTTGCCGCAGCAAATGGAGCAAATCGAATTTCAATCATAGTTCCTTGTCATCGTGTTATTGGCAAAGATGGGGCAATGACTGGCTATGGCGGTGGTATTGCGCGTAAAAAATGGCTAATCACTCATGAACAAAGCAGCAATAAAGCTAATCTCTTCATAAAATAATGTTAGTCTTTATCTATTGTTATCCACAATAGATACTATTAAGCATTAATAATATGACGCACATTATTTCTGTACCTCCGGCTATTCAAAAAATCATCAATAACCGCCCCTATCAAAAAAGCGTAGTTGGGCTATCAGCATCTGATTTATATCTTTTTTCAGATTGTGTGTTAAAAATTGAAACAATCAATGAAGAATCTCAGCAAGAATATAAGGTAATGAGTTGGCTTCAAGGGAAGCTGCCTGTCCCAAATATTATTGAAACCGCTTATAGTGATACTCATCAATACTTATTGATGAGTCGTTTGAATGGACAAATGGCTGAAGATAAACAATTTCTGCAACAGCCAGATGTATTAATTAAAACACTTGCCCAAGGCTTAAAAAAGTTATGGGTGCTCGATACTCAGGATTGCCCCTTTCTCTGCGATTTAGATTATAAGCTTGAACTGGCACAAAAACGAATTGAACAAGGTTTATGTGACATTGAAGATGCCGAAACTGGCACTTATGGCGAAGAGGGTTTTGCTGATCCAGCGGCGCTATTAATGTGGTTAAAAGATAATCGTCCTAGTGAAACATTAGTCTTTTCTCATGGCGATTATTGCTTCCCTAATATATTTATCGAGAACAATGACATTTCAGGTTTTATCGATTTGGGGAGAGCTGGTTTATCAGATGTCTATCAAGATATTGCACTCTGTTATCGTAGTATCTTACATGACCTTCCATCCAATAAATCCATCAATAATTATACAAATTTATTATTCGATGAACTTAATTTAACCCCTGACTGGGATAAAATTCGTTACTATATTTTACTTGATGAATTATTTTAATTCCGAGCAAACAAGCAGTTTATGACCATCTATTTATAACTACCTGTTTGCACAGAGAATAACCTTAACTTTCAACACCTGTTGTCACAGTAAATTGACGATTTTCACCAGCATCTAACCAAATTAATGTTTGATTATTTTTGGCAGCAAGAAAACCTTCAGGACGACAAGTCGCAGGAAGAACAAATGCACCCACTTTTTGGTCGCCATTATATAAAATCCAACGAGTTGCATAGTTCAGCTCATTAGATTTAAAACGTGTCACAAAGGTATTGCCTGCTGGTGATGTCATCTTAAACTCAGGCTCTGCGGTATACTGAGCCAAATTATCCATAAAAAAGACAATTTCAGGGTCGCACATCTGCGGCTGGTTGAGCTGATTTAATTTAATATCACCAGATTTCAATGATTCATTAAAATCTAACCACTGCTGAGTTGGGTGAACATGCCCCGGTATAGACTCACGCAATCTTATTGCGTTTTCTGGGATATTTTGACTCAGTGATGCGTTATCTACATAGGCATAATTCATATGACACATATATTGTAGCGGCATAGGGACAGACGCCAGATTAGTGACTGACATATGAATATCAAATAATGAACTACCCGCATTTAATAATACTGATGGTGCAGCACGATAGTGATGTCCAAAACCCATCACATACTCATATTCACCACAAATACGAATGCTAGTTTCATTAATCTCAAGCCATGCATTATCCATTGATGCACAAGGCATTTCGCCATGTAGTGGGTGGGTGTCCTCTGGTGATGGGCAGCCATTACTGATTAAACCTGAATGAAAAGCAAAACAGCCATAAGTTTCAATAACCGTTGGAACGCGTTTAGGCTCTGAAAACATATTTTCCATTTTCAGATTTTGGCCACAAAATTCTGCATCCCAAATCATTTGGCCTAAAAATGGTAAAATAGTTAAATAACCTTGTTGGTTTTCAATTCTCAGTCCTTCAACACCACTGCTATAAGTAAATGCAGTGACAGAAAACTGGTTATTTTTCAAAATTAATGACGACTTTTCCGTAAATAAGCGTTTGTGAAGCGGAATTATTGTATTCATTTTCATACTCACGGTTTAGTTAGGTGAATTTGGGCAGGTAAACCTACCCAAGATTTATTAAATCTATTATTTCGCTAATTGTTTTGTTTTGAAACGACGCTCACTAACAAAATAGATACCGACATAGACAAAACAGAACATAGAAACTAGGAATGAAAGTTGTAAGGAATGTAGTACATCGGCAACGTAGCCTTGAATGGCAGGTACAACTGCGGCACCAACAATTGCCATCACAATCACAGCGCCGGCCATTTCAGTATGTTCGTTATCAACCGTTTCCAATGTGCCAGCGTAAATAGTTGCCCAGCAAGGTCCAAATAGAATACTCACCATAACCGCTGCGTATACCGCGGTAAAACTAGGAATAAAGGCAACATAAATGAGGAATAACGCGCCAATTACTGAGTAAATAATCAATACTTTTTCAGCATTAAAACGTGTCATTAAAATATTAGCGATAAACTTACCAATAAAGAAGCACGCGAAGCTATACACCATAAAGTTAGATGCATCACGTTCATTAATATCACCCATTTCGAGCGCTAAACGAATAGTGAATGACCAAACCGCTACCTGCATTCCCACATATAAAAACTGAGCAATAATGCCTTTTCTGAAACGACTATTTTTTGCTAAATATTTTAATGTGTCCATGGCTGATGGGCGTTTATGATCTTTAGTCTCAGCAACTTTACATTTAGGGAATTTAGTGATTAAAAACAATGCCATTACGACCACTAGCACCATAATCATATAACGATATGGCTCAAGGGTATTTTCTAACATTTCCAAGCGAAATGCATGGAGTTGCTCTGGATTCATGCCCGCCATTTGGTTTTGCAGGCTATCCCCTTCAGAGAACACTAAATACTTACCTAACAAAATACCGCCCGCGGCACCAATTGGGTAAAAAGTCTGGCTAATATTAAGACGTAATGTGGCATATTCCCTTGGACCAATCATTGAACTATATGTGTTCGCTGCGGTTTCAAGGAAACTCAAACCAATAGCAATCGCAAATATTGCAGCTAAAAACATGGTATAGGTAGCCATGTGAGAAGCAGGGAAAAATAAGGAACAACCTGCGATATAAAGAATAAGCCCAACCATAATGGCGTATTTATAACTGGTTTTTTTAATCACTAATGACGCAGGGATCGCTATCAAAAAGTAACCACCATAGAAGGCACTTTGCACTAACGCAGAAGCAAAGTTACTCAGTTCAAAAACACTTTTAAACTGAGTGATGAGAATATCATTTAGTGCCGCAGCACATCCCCATAGCGGAAAAAGGCAAGACAGTAGGATAAATTGAAATAGAGGTGTCTTACTCAGGTAACCATCAGGTAGCTGAGTGATCTTATTAATGTTCATAGGGTACCCTTATATACTTATCATACTTCCAGATGCTTGATCGTTGGCTGCACTTATCCCTCCGAGTCACATACTTAATAATGTATGCTTATCGAATTGTTTCACTTGCCACCTACATGCATCCCGAATTATGTGTGTATAGTTATAATATTAACCCACTGAACCCTGCTTTATTGCTCTATTGGCAGCATTTGAGTTCAGTCGGTGTTTACTCAAAATCATTCGAGTGCAAGAAGTCGGTAAGAGATACCGAAATCTGCATCTGAAAGATAACGAATATCAGCTATTAAGTTGAACAAACTCACTAAACTGCTCAATACTTGGATAAGACGATTGGGTGCCTTTACCTGTCACACTAAATGCAGAAAACATCACCGCTTTTTTCAGTGCTTCTTCAATATTGCCCGTGTGTACATAATAATGTGCAAAGCATCCGATAAAAGCATCGCCAGCGCCGCTCGTATCAATGGCGTTCACTTCAATCGCAGGAAGATACAACTCACTGTCACGCGTCATCCACAACACGCCTTTTTCGCCTAATGTCACAATAAGATTTTTCAACCCTTTGTCGAGAAGAGACTGCGCTGCACGACGAACATTATCCATAGTGTTAACTGGCATATTGGTTAAAATTTCCAGTTCAGTTTCATTAGGAACAAAGAAATCGCAACGGCAAGCAAAATCAAGATCTAAAGTACGCTGAGCAGGTGCAGGATTAAGTAAAACAGGAATACCGTTTTTATTGCCGAATGCGATAGCGTGATAAACAGTTTCAAGTTGCACTTCAAGCTGCAATACAATTAACTTACATTTTTTTAAGTCTTCAGCTGCACGTTCGATATCTTCTGGTGACAAAAATTTATTGGCACCTTTCACAATCAAAATACTGTTAGATGAGTTTTGATTGACAAAAATGGGCGCGACACCACTTGATGTACAAGGTACTTTTTCAACATAGCGCGTATTGATGCCATAGGACTCAAGATTACGAATGGTATTATCGGCAAAAATATCATCGCCCACTTTTGTTAACATAATCACTTTTGAGTTAAGCTTCGCAGCGGCAACCGCTTGATTAGCCCCTTTCCCACCACAACCAATTTTGAACGCTGGCGCTTCTAATGTTTCGCCTTCTTTTGGCATCTGATCGATGTAAGTGATCAAATCGACCATATTTGAGCCTATAACTGCTATATCCATAATGTCCCTCGTGTTAAATAAATCACATAATGATATGATAGTAACACTATCATGTTGCAATAATATCATTTGTGATTAAGATCTCGAATAACGAATGTACAAGTGTTATATCTGCAACATTTCATCATTCTTTGTTACCTAATCCACATTTATATAGGAAGGTTTAAAAATGCAAGATTTAGCAAAATATATTGACCACACTCTACTTGCTGCTAATGCTACCGTGAGTGACATCAAACAGCTATGTGCAGAAGCCGCAGAACATCATTTTGCATCAGTTTGTGTGAATACGGCTAACGTTCCTTTAGCGAGTGAATGCTTAAAAAATAGCGATGTTAAGGTCTGCTGTGTGGTAGGCTTTCCGTTAGGCGCTTGTTTAACAGAAGCAAAAGCATTTGAAGCTGCTGAAGCAGTTCGCCGTGGCGCTGATGAAGTCGACATGGTTATCAATGTCGGTATGCTAAAAAGTGGTGATTTAGAATTCGTTCGCAAAGATATTGAAGCAGTATTTGCGGCTTGTGGTAAAGCAACATTAAAAGTTATTTTAGAAAATTGTCTGTTAACTGATGAAGAAATTACACAAGTTTGTGAAATTTGCCGCACAATTAAAGTCGGTTTTGTGAAAACTTCAACAGGTTTCAGTACAATGGGTGCCACTGAGCACCATGTTGCATTAATGCGTAAAGTGGTTGGTGATGAAATTGGTGTTAAAGCATCAGGTGGCGTTCGTGACCGTGAAACCGCAATCAAAATGATTAAAGCGGGTGCTAACCGTGTTGGCGCAAGTGCGAGTGTCTCGATTGTAACCGGAGACAATACAACACCAAGTGATTACTAAACGGTGTGGCGCGGCAAGTCCGCGCCGTTATAAAAAGGATGGATCGGTGATAGAAACAAAACAAAAAGAACGCCTTCGCCGCTTAAGTGAATGTCTGAAACGTTCAGGACGCATTCATCTTAAAGAAGCGGCCCGTATACTTGAAGTCTCTGAAATGACAATCCGTCGAGATTTAGGTGCTGATACTGAAGGCCCTATCCCCATGTCTCTGCTTGGGGGTTATATTGTTTCTGTCACACAACCTGGCACACTTGCCACCAATGAGCCGCAAGCAGATGTTTTCACGCCAGATCAAACTGAAGAATTGTATATACCCAATTTAGCCGCCAGTATGGTCACCGATGATGATGTGATCTTTTTTGATAACGGCATTGAAATGGCTACACTAATTTCACTTATCCCTGATGAAATAAATTTCACAGGAATTTGTTACTCTCATAACGTTTTTCTTGCTTTAAGTCAGAAAAAAAATGCCACTGCCCTTTTATGTGGCGGTGAATATCGTCCTAAAAGTGATTCATTTTATAACCCAACCTTGCCATCCCTTCTTGATTCAATAAATCCCAAAAAAGCATTCATCTCTGCATCTGGTGTACACAGTACCTATGGAGTCACCTGCTATAACATTGATGATTTACCAATGAAGAAAAAAGCGATGGAGAAATCCATTCGTAAAATATTATTAGTGCAATACAACTTATTTGATGAAGTAGCCACAGCCAATATGGGCGAGCTGTCTCAGTTTGATGTCGTTGTAACCAATCGGCAGTTATCTGATGAATATGAAGCTTACTGCCGAAATGGTTTTGTGAAAGTCATCTATTAGAAAAATAATATGTACGTTTTTAAGCTAATTTTCGACACGTTTTATTGATGTGTCGATACAATCGACATAATGTCCAAACATGTACGTTTTAAGGATCTTTTTCGACACGTTTTATTGATGTGTCGATACAATCAACATATCTTTCAATTATGTACATTTTTAGGATATTTTTCGACACGTTAAATATAAAGTGGTAAATTCAACTTCATACTATTTATATAAAATGATTGAGAAATATATTATGTGGAATCCTGCACAACCCTATAATAACCTCCCCTTATTACCCCCTTACCAAGCTATTGAAACAAAAAAAGTATTAAAAGCATGCATACAAGCAAGAACCGCGCTTGAAGGTCTTAGACAAGCTGGTGAATTATTACCCAATCAAAATTTACTCATTAATCTCATTCCCATCCTTGAGGCTAAAGACAGCTCCGAAATTGAAAATATCGTGACAACTACCGATAAACTTTTTCAGTATGTCAATGAAGATAGTCATGCAGACCCAATGACTAAAGAAGCGCTTCGCTATAGAACTGCGCTATACGAAGGTTATACAGATTTAAAAAATAGACCATTGTGCGCAAATACAGCCCTAACGGTCTGTAATACGATTAAAAATACACGAATGGATATCAGAAAATTACCGGGAACAGCATTAAAAAATCAAGTAACGGGAGAAGTTATTTATACACCACCACTAGGTGAACAAATAATTATCGAGCTTCTCACTAATTGGGAAAAGTTTATCCACCAAGAGGATGATTTAGACCCTTTAGTAAAGCTCGCGATTACCCATTATCAATTTGAAGCAATTCACCCTTTTACCGACGGTAACGGCCGTACAGGAAGAGTTATAAACATACTCTTTTTAATCGAGAAAAAATTAATAACCTTACCTATCCTCTATTTAAGTCGTTACATCATTAAAAATAGAAACGACTATTACTCTCACCTATTGAACGTCACTAAAGAGCAAGATTGGGAGTCTTGGGTTTTATATATCCTATCTGCTGTTGAGCACACATCAAGGTGGACAGTTGATAAAATAAATACAATTCGCACATTAATGGATCACACCGCTTTGCATATTAGAAATACACATAATGATATCTACAGTTATGAATTACTACAGTGTATTTTCGAACAACCTTATTGCCGAATAAAAAACTTAGTTGATAAAAATATAGCAAAAAGACAAACCGCATCTGATTACTTAAAAAAACTTTGCGATATTAATGTATTAAATGAAATTCAATCAGGAAGAGAAAAACTTTTTGTTAATCATAAATTAATTGATTTAATGAACAGCGATCAAAACCAATACATACCCTATGACTAATAACAAAAAGCTCACATTGACATCCTCTCAATTCTGCAGAAAAAAATGTCAAATTTTCACGGTTAAATAATCCACTGCGATTTCTGTCGCGGGGAAAATAGCCTGACATTCGGCTAACAGCATAGGAATATCTTTTTCACTGTATCGACCACTGATATGGGTGGCGATGAAACGTTTAGCCCCTGCATCTCGTGCTAGCTGGGCTGCTTGGCAAGTTGTCGAGTGACCCCGTTCATTAGCTTTGGCTTCAAATGCAGATTCAAGTGTAGTTTCGTGTACCATCACATCAGCGTCTTTCGCTAATAATACTGCCTGCGCTGTTGGTTCAGTATCACCGAAGATAGCAATCACTTTGCCGGCTATCGGGTCGCCAAGGTAATCAGCGCCATTAATCACTCGGCCATCGTCCAAAGTAATGGTTTCTCCGGCTTTAAGCGCCTGCATCCACGGACCTCGAGGAATACCATCATTAGCCAGTTTTATCGCATTAAGCATGCCATTTTTAGGGTATTCCTCGATACGATATCCATAACACTCCACACGATGATCTAAAGAATATGCCGTAACAATCAATTCACCATCATCAAATAATTGTCCAGCTGTAATCTCCACAATATCCAATGGATAGGTGAGATAAGATGCACTAATCAAAAGTGCCGTCTCAATATATTGCTTCAGCCCTTTTGGGCCATATAAGGTTAATGGGTCAGTTGAGCCACTCATTGAGCGACTACATAATAAACCAGGTAGACCAAAAATATGGTCTCCATGTAAATGAGTAATAAAAATTTTATCAATTCTGGGTATTTTAAACTCACTATTCAATATTTGGTGTTGCGTACCTTCGCCGCAATCAAACAGCCAATAACTTTTTCGAATACCGACTAAATTTAATATCATACTAGTGACATTACGCTGCTTTGTCGGTACTCCGGCACTGGTTCCTAAAAAAGTTAATTCCATAATTTCCTTCTTTAACGCATTGTTTTTATTTGAGTAAGATTTATTCCAATGAATAATCTGTCTATTTTATCCGCTTTATATTTAATATGTTACTGTTGTTAATTAAAGTTGCCAATTCTGAACTATTCCAAAGTTTCAATTTCCCTTCTCAATTAGTCCAACTAATTCCCAAGCTCTTACCTATATAAATATTCAACAATAGCAATGTTAATATTGATATCAGGAATAAATCCGATGGGCCCCTCTTCGTCAACATTGAAATTAAAGCTATCAAATAGCTTTGTATTATTTACCGCTATCTGGTCTGCTGCTATTGTGCCAGCCATGCCGAGCTATGCCAAAATGCTCAATTTAGAAGATCTGCCTACATTAGGTAGCGATGCAATTCAATTCGAAGAGATTCAGCCTGAAGATAGCACTGAACGTTTTTTAGCTGAATATGGCCAAAATGCAGCAAATTTTTCCGCTGAAGAAAAAAACACCAAAAACTTAGCTGAAATGGCCCAAGAGTACGTACGCAATCAAGCTGCCAATGCTGCCACTGATGAAATTACCCATTGGCTATCTAAAGCAGGCAACGCCAAACTCAGTATTAACCTTGATAAAAAACTATCCATTAAAAACTCTCAGCTAGATTGGTTAGTCCCTTGGTATGATAAACCAGATTTACTACTCTTTACCCAACATAGTATTCATCGCACCGATGGCCGAGTACAGATGAATAACGGCATTGGTTTACGTCGCTTTAATCAAGATAGTATGATGGGGTTGAATGCTTTTTTTGATCATGACTTATCCCATTACCATTCACGCTTAGGATTCGGTGCAGAATATGCACAGGATTACCTCAAAATTAGTGCAAATAGCTATTTAGGGTTATCTTCTTGGCGCAGTGCATCTGAATTAGAATACGATTATAATGCCCGCCCTGCCAACGGCTGGGATCTACAAGCCGAAGGTTGGTTGCCCAGTTATCCAAATCTCGGCGCTAACTTAAAACTAGAACAGTATTACGGCGATGATGTGGCTTTATTTGGCAAAGATGAACGCCAAAAAAATCCAATAGCCGCCACCGTCGGAATCAACTGGTCACCCTTCCCGCTGCTTGCGCTCAATACGGAGCATCGCATGGGAAATGGGGGTAAAAATGAAACACATGCAAAAATTGCATTCACTTGGTTATTAGGCAAGAGCCTAGCACAGCATCTTGATACCTCAGCAGTTGCGGCCACCCGTCATATCTCCAATAGCCGCTATGATTTTGTTAACCGTAATAACAACATTGTTTTGGAATACCAAAAGAACACGCTGATTTCATTGTCCTTGCCCAAAATTATTCAAGGTGTAACTGGGCAAGAACTCCCTATTATTCGAAATTTAACGACCGAATATCCCCTTGAGAAAATCATCATAGAAGCTCCTGAATTAATTGCAGCGGGCGGGGTTCTGACACTTAATGGCACCGCGAGCTCAATAAAATTACCCTCTTACAAAATCGCGGCCAATAAATTAGAGAATCAAAAACATAATCTTTATCGCCTCACAGTAACAGCTTATGACACCAAAGGTAATGTTTCACCGAAAGCGGAAACCCTAATAGAAGTCACCGATACAGGTGCCCTTTCTATCAGTCATGAAAGTGCTTTTAAAAAGAATAATGCAATAGCCAATGGAAAAGATGCCAATACATTCTCTGTGGTGATTAAAGATACACTTGGACACATTGTTCCCAATGCCAAAGTGACTTTTACCTTACCAAATGGCCTCAAATCCGTGAGCCAAAAAAATGATGAATATCGCTCTTTATTCAATCATTTCATGTGGAAAACCCAAGCAGCGAAATCCGTCTCAGAACAAAAGCAAAATATTGTCGCAAATAGTAAAGGGGAGGCATCTATTGAGTTTACTGCACTCATCGCTGGGGACTATATGATTAAAGCGAGCTCGAGCCATGGAGAAGAAATTGAAGAGATGTTCAACTTTAAGCCCGATATTGAGCAATCATTTATTAGCAGTACCCGAATACTGCAAAATAATTCAGTCGCCAATGGTATAGCGAAAAATAAAGTTAAGTTTCATATCGTAAATAACAATAGGCAAGCTCTCAAAGGTGCATTCGTACATTTTGAAGCTAAAAACGCCATTATCTTTCCAACGAAACTAACCGATGAACAAGGCAATACGGAAATAGAAATTAGCAGCTTAGTCGCAGGCCCAATTGATATTATTGCAACCGTTAATGGCAGTACGACAACGGCTCAGGTTAACTTTATTTCAGGGACCTCAGCGAATACCACACTCACTGAATCCCAACAGGCCCGCCATCCTTATACAGGTACACAACTTAGACAGCCGATAAATAAGCCAACACCCCAAAAATACTCACCGTGGAGTTTATTAAACCAGCTGTTCCAAAAAATTGAATCGCGGTAAAACTAATAACATAGGCATAACTTATTTAATCTTTAGCCCCTTCATTGGGGCTTTTTTCATCCGAAACTCACCTATACAAGGTTTCTTCTAACACCGACGAAATTGATTATCATACCGATGAAATCATTCATTTTAATGGTTATTTAAGACCATATACCTACACCGCTTTCAAACTTAAATCCATTAATTATCTTATTGTTTTCATTAAGGTAAGGTCTTTTCCCAAACGAATTAAGCCTGTTTCAACTGCATTTTATTGTGCGTTTTCACGCTTATCAATAAACGTCGTCAATTCCGCGTTATTCCTTATTGAAAATTTGGCTTCTGTTTAAGTCAAACTAATTCACAAGCTCTTACCTATATAAGCATTCCACAATAGCTACGTTAATATTAAAACTAGGAATGAATTGAATGAACCCCGCTACGTCAACACAAAAGCCAACACTGAAACACAAGCTCTCAAACGGCTTTGTGCTATTTACGGCAATTTGGTCTTCGGTGATTGTACCAATCACACCGAGCTATGCAAAAATGCTAAGTCCCGATGAACTACCAACACTGGGTAGTGATTCAGCACCTACTGATGATCATAAAGTTGAGCAATTTATCGCTGAATATAGTCAGAGTGCAGCACACTTTATTGCAGATAAAAAAAGTACTAAAGACCTTGCCGATATCGCGCAAGATTATGCACGCAATAAAGTAACACATACTGCAACTAACGAAATCAATCGTTGGCTATCGAAAACAGGTAATGCCAAGTTCAGTGTTGACGTAGACAAAAAACTGTCCATTAAAAATACCCAATTAGATTGGTTAATCCCTTGGTATGACCAACCGGATTTATTACTCTTTAGCCAACATAACATTCACCGCACTGATGGCCGATTACAAACCAATAATGGTATTGGTGTGCGTCACTTTACTCCTGAGCGCATGATGGGCGTCAATGCCTTTTTTGACCATGATTTATCTCGCTATCACTCACGCTTAGGTTTTGGCGCAGAATATGCACAAGACTTTTTAAAACTTAGCGCCAATACTTATATGCGCACGTCTTCATGGCGTAGCGCATCAGAATTAGATAACGATTATAATGCACGTCCTGCCAATGGATGGGATCTACAAGCCGAAGGTTGGTTACCGTCTTATCCTAATATTGGCGGAAACCTGAAATTTGAGCAGTATTTCGGCGATGATGTCGCCCTATTTGGCAAAGATAAACGCCAAAAAGACCCACTCGCCACCACTGTTGGCGTTAACTGGACCCCATTCTCACTCGTTACCCTAAACGCAGAGCACAAAATCAGCGGTAAATTAAGTGAAACTAGCGCCAAAGTTCAATTTACGTGGGCATTGGGTAAAACCCTAGCTGAGCAGCTTGATCCGACCAAAGTGGGTGACTCACGCCGCCTAATGGGTAATCGCTATGATTTTGTTAATCGCAATAATAACATTGTGTTGGAATATCAGAAAAAAACGCTCATATCCCTCTCATTGCCTGCAAAAATTCAAGGACAATCTGGAGATGAGTTACCAATAATCAATGCATTAACAACCAAATATCCTTTAGATAACCTTGTGGTACAAGCCCCTGAATTTCTAAGTGCAGGCGGAAAAATCAACCTCAATGGTGCCGCAACACAAGTCAAATTGCCTTCCTACAAAGTCGCGATGACTGAGCAAGAAAGGCAAAAAATCAACCTCTATCGACTCACAGTAACCGCATCTGACACCAAAGGAAATATTTCACCACAAGCAACAACACTGATTGAAGTGACCAATTCGGGCGTATTATCTATTCGTCAAAATGAAATCACTCAAAAAGGCAATACGTTAGCCAATGGTCAGGATGTTAACACCCTCACTATCGTTGCCAGAGATCCCCTTGGTAATGTAGCGCCAAATGCCAATGTTACTTTTACTTTGCCCCCTGAACTCAAATTAGTGACCCAAAAAGCCACCTCTTCAAGTATGGCTTTTAGCAACCTATTCAAAAAAATGCAGGCGGCAAAATCAACCACTAAACAAAAATATGACATTGTCACTAACATGAAAGGTGAAGCATCAATTCAGTTCACTTCTCTGGTCACAGGCGAGCATCGCATTCAAGCCACAGCGGGCAAAGGTACGCCAATTGAGTCTATTTTTGTCTTTATCGCCGATACCCAACAAGCTCATATTAATGCTTTCAATATAATCAGTGATAACGCCGTTGCCGATGGAAAAGCAAAAAATAAAATCAACTTCCATATCACCGATAACAATAACCATCCGATTAAAGGGGTTATGCTGCATCTTGACTCGAAAAATGCCACGGTGACACAAGTTAATCCTAGTGATGAACAAGGTAACACCGAAGTTGACGTAAGCACCCTGATTGCTGGGTCAACCAATATCACAGCGAGCCTCAATGAGCAGAATGTCACTGCAACCGTCAATTTTGTCTTCGGTCAATTAGCACATGTTGTCATTACGGATATCTCGCAAGCCGCTGCTGGGGATGATAGTACTATTACCATTTCGTTAACGGATACCCATGGTAACCCTGTGTCAGGAGCTGATGGCACAGTCATGGTGAATATCGATGGTACAGAAACACCCGTTATCATTACCGAGACCCATCCAGGTAGTGGAATTTATATCGGCAGCTTGCCGGGACAACAAATGGGGAAACCAACAGTAACTGTAACCGTTGACGGCCAAGTCTCACCATCAGAAACCATGATCATTGAACCGCCTAAACCGATATCGCCGGCGAATCCTAACGGTACAGGTCCAAAAGGTGAACAAGGTGTTATTAACAGCATCATTATTACCCCAAATAAAAGCCATGGTTTGCAATCAGGCGATACGCTTGAGCTCACGGTGACGATCACCGATGCATTTGATAATGGTTTATCTGGTTTAGATACCAATAATATCAATATTGGCGATCACAAAGGGGATTCTTTGCATTGGACGGATAATAAAGATGGTTCATACACCACCACCTTACCGTTAACCGACGTTGGTAATAAAGATTTAACCGCCTCAATCAATGGCACTACTAGCCCACAAACTCAAGTCCAAGTTGAAAATGCCACAGGCACAACCAATGTGGATAAAGTCGAAATTACAAATATCACCAAACCTGTGGCAGGAGCAGATAGCACCATCACCATCGAATTAACCGATAAAAATGGTAACCCTGTCGTCGGCGAAACAGAGATCACTATCAATATTGATGGAAAGCCTCACATCTTACCTGTGACAGAAAAATCCCCAGGAATTTATGAAACCACTATTAGTGGGCAGCATGCGGGTAACCATAGTATTTCGGCCACAATTAACGGTGAGGAGTCACCAAAAGAGTTACTGATTGTCGACAAACCGCAACCTATTCAACCTAAAGACCCTAGCGGTACGGGGCAAAAAGGTGAACAAGGGGTTGTCGATAAAATAGAAATTACAACTGGCAATACGAGCAATCTACATTCAGGTGATTTATTAGACATCACAGTTTCTATTTCAGATACCTTTGGTAACGGATTAGTTGGTTTAGATACCAATAAGATAGATATTGGTAATCATAAAGGCGACACCTTAACATGGGTTGATAAAGGCGATGGTAAGTACACAACGACTATCACATTAACCGAACTAGGCATTAATGACTTAACCGCATCTATCAATAACCAGAAAACACTTCCTGTACAAATCCATGTCAACAATGCAACAGGTAAAGATAAGGTCAGCGAAGTTAAAATAACCCTCACAGAACAACCCGCAGCGGGCTCAAGCAGCACATTAATTGTCGAATTAACTGATAAAAATAGCCACCCTGTCGTTGGTGAAAAAGAGATTATTGTTGATATTGATGGCAGCAAACACACTCTGCCAGCGAAAGAAAGTAAGCCCGGTATTTATGAAGTCACACTGCCAGCACTGCTCGCGGGAGACCACAATATTAGTGCTAGCGTTAATGGCAAAGATTCAACTAAAAACACATTGGTAGTCGCACAACCCACCTCGATTAAATCGGAAAACGCTAACGGTACTGGTCATAAAGGTGAAAAAGGGGTTATCGATAAAATTGCGATAACCACTGGCAATATTACGCATCTGCAATCAGGGGATAAGCTTGAGGTCATCGTCACGTTAACTGATGCATTTGGTAATGCATTAAAAGATATTGATACTAGCAATATCACCCTAGATGGGCACAAAGCAGGCAGTCTCACATGGGTTGATAAAGGTGATGGTTCATACTCAGCCAATATCACGTTAACCGAAGCGGGCAGTAATAGCTTAATCGCTTCCATTAATGGTCATAAAACACCCATAGTACAAGTTCAAGTCGGTAATGCGACGGGTACAGATAAAGTCAGTAAAATCGAGATCCTTACCATCAAAACACCGCCTGCCGGTACAGAGGGTAATCTCACCATCAAGCTGACAGATAAATATGGCAACCCAGTGATCGGTGAAAAGGAAATTACCGTTAATATTGGAGGACAACCGCACAAACTAGCCGCAACGGAAAAAACTGACGGTATTTATGAAATCACTCTGCCAGCACTTCAAGCGGGTAACCACAACATTAGCGCTAGCGTTAATGGCAAAGATTCAATCGAAAATACATTAGTGGTGGCAAAACCCACCCCAGTTAAACCGAAAAACCCCAAAGGGACAGGCAACAAAGGTGAACAAGGGGTTGTTGATAAAATTACCATAATGACGGGCAATACCGCTAACCTACAGTCTGATGATAAATTAGAGATTACTGTCTCTATCATCGATGCTTTTGGTAACGGTTTAACGGAACTCGACACCAACAACATCAAACTTGAAGGATATAACGGAACGTTAGTCTGGAACGATAAAGGTGATGGGGCTTACACGACAACTCTCACATTAACCGAGGTTGGCACAAAAGATTTAATCGCTTCAATTAATGGTAATAAAACACCTACAAAGACAATTCAAGTTAACCATGCCAACGGGAAAGACAAGGTTAGCAAAGTTGTCATCACGAAAAAAGAACAACCTGCCGCGGGCTCTAACAGCACAATAACCGTCACATTAACCGATAAACATGGCAGCCCGGTAGTCGCTGAAACTGAAATGACTGTCAATATTGATGGCAAGCCGCATACCCTCCCCGCGAAAGAAGGGAAACCGGGTATTTATGAAGTCACGCTACCAGCACTGCAAGCAGGTGACCATAAAATTACTGCCACGGTGAATGGACAAAACTCCGCTAAAGATACTTTGGAGGTGAAAAAACCGGCCCCAATTAGCTCGAATAATTCAAGCGGAACGGGTAATAGTGGTGAACGTGGCGTTATCAATAACATTACCCTGACTACAGGTGATATCACACGCCTGCAATCAGGTGACAAACTGGATATCACGGTAACCTTAGTTGATGCATTTAATAATCCGTTAACGGCTATCGACACAAGCAATATCATTCTCGATGGGTATAAGACAAGTTCGTTGAAATGGACTGACAATGGTGATGGCTCTTACACTATCGCTTTACCATTAGCGCAAATAGGTTCGAATGACTTATCTGCGTCTATTAATGGCCATAAAACACCAATAACCAAAGTTGAAGTTAATAATGCGACTGATTTCAATAAAGTCAGCAATATCGTACTTGATACAATCAGCCCTAGCGAAGCGGGTGAAAAGCAAACTATCACGGTAAAAGTCAGCGATTTATACCAGCATCCCGTTACAGCTATCTCAAGCAAGATTGCAATTAAGATCAATGGAAAATCAGCAGCAATTACTTTAGTGGATTCATTGACTGAGAAAGGTACTTATACCGCTGAATTACCAGCAAAAAATTCGGGTAAATATACCATTGAAGTTAATGCCAATAACAAAATAGCATCACAAATTTGGATAGTAAAAGCGACGAGAACGATCTCCGTTAATAAAAAGGATGGTAGTGGTGTAGAAAATCAACGTGGTGTCATTAAAACCATCGAGTTAACCTCTTCATCGACCAAAAATCTCAAATCAGGCCAATCATTACAGTTATCTATGGTACTCAAAGATGCCTTTGATAACCCTCTTGAAGGGCTCAATGGTTCCAATATTCAGTTACAGCATCAGCAAAAAATATCTGGCAACCTTATTTGGTCAGACCAACACAACGGTAGCTACACCACTCTTTTGCCACTAACAAAAATTGGCCAAGACAATTTAACGGTAAAAGTGAACCAAATAACAACTTCGCCACTTGTTATTAATATCGGTAATGCCACCGGAACCACCCAAATCAAACAAGTTAAAATTAACAGCATCACTACACCAGCCGCTGGTGAAACCAGTGCTATAACACTGGCACTTACTGATGACAACAACCAACCCATCACAGGGATAGATAATAACGTAATAGCCTCTATCGATGGTGCTGAAGAGTTGCTTAAGATCACTGAAACCGTCAACAAAGGAACCTATACCGGTACCCTTTCTGGCCAAAAATCAGGAGACCATAAAGTCATCGTAACGGTTGGCGGTGTTAAATCTGCTGAATCAACCTTAACAGTCACCTCACCGACAGCTATAGCCAACAATAACAGTGGTAAAAAAGGTTCTCGTGGTGTGGTCAACACCGCGATACTCACCGTTTCACCAAGCAAAGACTTGAAGTCTGGCGATACGTTAAAGCTAACGGCTACGTTAAAAGATGCTTTTGATAACTCACTAACTGGCGTCGATTTAGCGCAATCACTTACCCATAAGCAAACAGGTAAAGTCACTTGGGTAGCACAAAAAGATGGAACTTATACGGCCAACTTAGCCTTAATGCAATTGGGACAAGACCATTTATTTATCACCGCAAATAAGATACAAAGCCCAACGATTATTATTGATGTCAAGCCACAGTTAGGCAGTAATGCTATCCATAAAATTGATATCAATAACATCGCACCAGCAGCAGCCGGCGCCGAAAGCACCTTCACGGTATCCCTGACGGATAAAAATGGTCACCCAGTCACTGGCATCACACAGGTTGACGTTAAAATCGGTCAGCAACAACCCTTAAAAGTTGCCGTTACCCAACAAGCAAATGGTAGTTATATCGGAACATTGTTAGGTCAGCAAAGTGGTTCACACAATATTGTTATCACTGCAAATAGCCAATCATCAAGACCAGAAACACTACAAGTTATAGCTCCAGATACAGTAACCGCAACGTCAAATGGTGCTGGTACATCAGGAGCTCGTGGTGTGGTAGACAGTGTTACATTCAGCACAAAACCAAGCACTGATTTTAAATC
>NZ_DOEH01000029.1 GCF_003533305.1 Providencia sp.
AACAGGCTCAGGTAGCTGATTGCCACCCGTATGCGGTCTAACATCTAAAGGTTGTGACGGCGGGTGCCCCGTATGAATTCGGCCTTCCCCCTCATGGATTTGTGATTGAATGCCCACAAAATTACCATTTTTCGCATAACTGATAAAAACGTCTTCTCTGTCATCGGTAGTAAATTTGTACACATCTGCTGTACTACCCGCATATCGTAAGCCTTCTGATGCTTGATAGACCGCCAATGAACGGACTTTTTGCGTCTCCGCTTCTGAAGCGAGTTCCATCATCCTTACAGGAACTTGGTCTTGCCCACTCTCCGTTGAGGTATGATAGCCGACCACTTGACCATCTTCATCGATTCCCATACGTATTCGAGTGGTCGCGGTTTCATTAGCAAGTGCTTTTTCTTTTAAGTCATCGTAAGTGAGCAAATCGCTAGGGTCACTCGATTCTGTACGCGTAAACATGCCCACATACCCCATACTCACAACGATACTCAATGCTGATAAGACTGAAGGGGTATTTGCAATGTGTGAATGGGATGCACTGGATGAAAAGTCATCGCTAAAATCATCATTCGAAGATTGCCACGTATTTTGACTCTGTACAGCACCGCCGGATACCGCCATTTGCTGAAGGAACATTGTTGCTAATGAGATGAGTATAAAGGGATTCGCTTCAGCCGTCGAAATACCAAATAAAGAGGCGATGGAGAACTCAGCAGGTTTAGCCTGCTCGGACGGTATGAGTTTGGGTTGAACTTGGTAAACGGCTGTAGAACCAAAGTAGTTACTGATTTCAGGATTTTCGCCCGCATCGGTATTACCTTCACCGCGTAACACAGATTTGGCAAATACAGGCTCTGCTATCCGCTTAATCGCAATCACACGGCGATGGTCATAAGGAAACAACAAGGGATAACCGTTATCCCGTTGCTGGTAGTGGGCTGAACGGCTAATTTGCCCCGCCGTCATGCGATGGACAGTGATGGGCACATTGGGGTTAAAGGCCCCTGCTCGGTTATTTTCACTCAGGAGATAACCCTGTTCACGGCAAAAATCACTCAGTGCCTTATCTTTGCCTTGGATTGCTGCCGGAGGTAACATCGCGGTGAGGGTATCCGCCAAAGGTTGCGGCTCAAGACTCAGAGTATAGGGGCGTGCGGTTAATCCTTCCGCTTTAATCAACCCCTGAGGGTCGCTGCTGCCTTGTAACGTGCGGCCTGTCCCTCGCTCCGCGAGTGTATACGGCACATTGGCTAAGGGTTGTCCCTTGTCATCCACCAATTGCAGCTCTAACCAAAATCGGTAGTTTTCACAGATAATGCAAGATTCGATTTTCTGACTCATGACGGCTCCGTTGTCGTGGTTAGCCAGCCTTGTTGCTGCGCATAGTCCGTAAACTGGGTAAGGGTGCGCGTGTTAATGTCGCCCGCTTGCGAGGGATGCACGTGTAACCAATCCACCAAACGTTGGTGAAGTTGACCTTCTGGCATGTCGAGGGTAATGGCTGTCTCAGACTGATTTTCCCACAGCTCACACGCCATATTTTCCGCTAATAGCAGGATAAACTGCGCCGAGCTTTCCCACGCGGCTTGTAAGTGCTCACCCATCATGAACGGACGCCGTTGCAATTCAGATATCGGTAAGGGATTATGACGCGTGGGCGATTCAAAAAAAGCAGGGGCACTTGCCGTCTCTAACATCACCTCATGGACAGGCGTCATCAGCACAGACCAATCCATTTCACGCATTTTAGGAATAAGGACATTCGCAATGCGCGTATCCATTAAGCGCAGCACCACGAGTTCGTCGTTAAGTGTCACCAATTGGCGGTTTTGCCAATGACGTAATTGGTATTGCCAATCCAGCGAGCTACGATACGCCCAGCCCCACGAGTTATCACTGAAGCCTTTACGGTCAAGCAGTTGCCCTAATGGGGCATACGCACTCGGTTTTAACTTCACAAGCCACGGACTCTGACCGATTAAATGGGCCATCGCAGTGCCGTTGTAGAGAGGGAATGCCTGTTCAACCCAATCGTTGGCAAACAATAAATCGGTGGGGTTCGGTGTGGCTAACATGTTAAGCAGCAAATACACTGGGTCAGTATTCGGCTCGGTTAACCATTTTGTCCAATCCGTTGATTTCATCACTGCCCTCCATTGGGTTTAATCACCCAACTACCCGTGGCCTGGGCTTGCATCGCGCAATAGGGTTTAATCGGGTAAGGTGGTACTGCAAAAGGGTCAACCCCATCCGGCAATTGAATATTCACCGCTTGCCCTGAGCCTCCCGCACTGTCACCAATGGCCACATTGCCTGACGTAAACACATTACCCGGCGTCACCCGCACAAAACTGCCGCCCACTTTAAGTGTAATTTCCGTCGCTGCATCAATCACCACTTTGCCTTGACTGGTGATGTGGGTCTCTTGACCACTTTCACTCACCAGTGCACCACTGATGTGCTGATGATAACTGCCGAGCACTTGTTCAGAGAGGTCACCTTCTGTCAGGGCCTTGTGCGTGCCTTTAACGTGAAGATGGTCATCTCCTTGAATATCGGTAAAACGGTGTTGGTCAATACGCTGTTTGACATCATGTTGGACATGGGTATGGCTATCATGTTGAATATGCACATTCATGTCGCGCTGAGCATGGATATAGACTTCCTCTTGCCCCGCTTGATCTTCAAAGCGCAATTCGTTAAACCCCTCACCTTTATGGGTACAGGTTTTAAAGGTGGTACGCGTTTTTTGTGCGGGTAAGTCTAGCGGTGGCGCATTGCGTCCATTGTACAAGCACCCCGTGATGACGGGTCGGTCAATATCACCATTCAGGTAACTAATTAAAACCTGCTGCCCAACATGGGGAATGCTCATAAACCCATAGCCGTTACCACTCCAGCCGTGCGTCACGGGCACCCAGCAAGACGCACTGTGGTCAGATACGCCGCGCCTATCCCAATGGAAATAGACCGTCACTTCCCCTTTTTTATTGGTGTAGATTTCTTCCCCTTCCGGCCCCACGACTGTGGCGATTTCATCGCCATCCGCAAGAGGTTTATAGTGGTAAGGTGGACGCCATTCTTGCGTGCTGGGAATAAAAGAGAGTTGGTTACTCAGTTGGGTGCCTTCACCGCCACTGTTATCCGCAAGGGGTTGCACGCCGTGGTGAGAGACACTAATCACCTGCCATGTCGTATTCATGCGTGCACTCGGGTGATGAGATAAGGTAAAAATACGCCCCGGGGCTAATTCAATACAGTTCGTCGTTGCCGAGCCTACTTGCCGCTGGTTTTGTGATTGTTCGTAGCGAAGTTGATTCAGTGGTTTACCTTCAGCATCTTCTTGAAAACGCCCATAGCTTTCAAAGACTTCGTGTTGTTGGTGAACATCACCGGTAACTTGGTGCCTCAAGGGGTAAGATGGTCTAAGTTGATTGTAATCTTTATCCACACGAATATCGCTACACAGCTGCTCGGCATAACGCCATGTGGTGGCAGTACTGTCGGTAATATCCGTCTCAAATTGCGGATTATAGGTAAGCGATATCCCCGCTTTCATGCCTAAATGGCGGTCACTGTAAAACAGTTGAGGACCCTCTTCGAACCAAAAATTAATCCCTTCTTCTGCCGCAAGTCGGCACCAAAATGCATACATCGTTTCGCGTTTTTGTGTGAGATATCGACGCTCTAGGTGCTCCTCGGCATGGTAGAAGCCGTTGTCATGTTTAACACGGGCTTCATCCAACAACGTTTTCAGTACCTGAGGCACCGTCATATTTTGAAAAATACGGCTGTCTTGCTTGAGTGTCATTACCCACATTTCAGGGCGTATCACAAAGTGATACCAGGTTTTTACCCCATCCGTATTCCCTTGCTCTGCACCTGCTAAGATACCTTGTACCGTGCGAAGAATTTTTCCATCTCGCTTTACTGTCAACGAAGAAGCAGCCCCCAATAACGTTTGAAAATCAATCTCGGGTAACGGGCTGACCGCCTGAATCGACAATGAAAAGAGTTGGGAAAGCCCTTCTTGCAAATCAAACTGGGTCACCTGAAAGGTGTTTTCAGGCAGCCCGCCGATAGTGCAAGTGAAGACTAACCCAGTCCCCGTTTCACCATTGGCTATCTGGTCTAACAGCTTGCCATGCGCTTCTTGCAGGGCTCGGTCTTGTGCATAGGTTCTGCCAACGCCCCCCGTGTATCCCCCGCCATGAATGAGCGCGTTATTTTCAGGGTTGCCAAGTCTTCTATTTTTGTTAGGATCTATCAAAGACATGTGAATTTTCTCTACGGGAAAAAAGACTAAAAACACAAACGAGCCCCGAAAGGCTCGCTAGAGTATGGCTTACGCTTCGAGTGGCGCACGCCAGTCATCGGCACCGGATGTGCCAGCAACGGTGTGCTCCCAGTCTACTTTACGGTAAGACAGGGACACTTCAATCAGTTGGGTAAAATCAGACTTTGCAGGGTCTTGGCAATGTGGCATTTGGCAATCGATGTTAACGATAGTCGCATCCGTTAGTGTGGTGGTGAAGAAATGCTCTTGTTTACCTTCTACCGAGGTACGGTACCATTTCAATTCTACTTTTGGCAGCATTTCGCCAGATGCTAACGCGTTATACAGTAATGGCACGGATTTATTCAACGCGACAGTAAAGCGGAAAGGTTTATGTGCACGTTGGCCTGAAGGTTGACCGGATTGCGGGTCTGTCGGGACGGTGACCACGTGAGAGAACTCTTGCACCAGCATTTGGTCTTCATGACCTTGTACAAAAATATTCCCCACCGATTCTGCTGTAAATGCACCCGCAGTGATGTTGCCTTGGGTTTTTCCTTCAATGGAAATATAACATGGAGTTGGCATAGCGATATCCTTTATCAAAAATGACAAGTTGAGTTAGGTAGATATAATTACCTATTAATTTAAGTCATCTCAGCCAGTGCGCACGGTAAGATTGGCATAAAGGATAATAAAAGCTTATGAGTGGGTTGTAAATCTATCGACCTTGCCGCATCTCCCTAGGATAAGTGACTTAGCGTAAACCGGTTGAAACACCGCCATATAACTCTAAAAAAAGCACTAAAACCGAGTAATATCAGAACAATCATCGAGCAAAGAACGAGCGAAACTGCAATAAGCCCAGTAAGTTCTAATGTACATGAAAATAAACTATGTAACGAAGTATTACAAACTTAAAAACACCTTCTAATCATTTGATTTATATCAATATAACACCAATTAATAATAAAAAACCTTAATATCATGATTATCAAAGCAATATAGCTCGATATATTAAATATAAAAATTAAAATATTTTAGAATTTAATATCGAAATCAGAAAAAAATCAAATTAGTATGTAAGTTTAACCGTTTTTAACGACGTTGAGTTCACGGTATTATTCAAAAAACAGGCAAGCTAAAATAAGGGATATTTAATCGATAGTACAACAAGGGAAATCAATGCCAAATCAAAAAGTCGTTTTTACTTAGGTGATGTTAACTTCATGTGCCATTCGTTCACCTAAGACACGAATAACATCAGCTTCAAGCATACGACGGACTTCTATTTGCCCTTTTTTCTTTCTTGCTCCTGCAATGATTTTACCGTCTTTACCTTTACGATCTTCAATACGTTCAATTAAGTAAAGCTCAATAAGATCTTTAACTGTCAATTTCGTTTCTAGTGGTTCTAACTGAACTTGCTTTTGGTGCTGTTTTTCTTCTTTTAGCTCTGTAGCGGGACATCGTCCTAATTGGCGTAATTGTTTTAATTCTTGTAGCTTAACTCTCGCTTCACTCAACGATATTTGAGGAAAATTACCGATTTTTATCTGTACAAGTTTATGTGTAACTGGGCTACTATATCGATAAATAAATGTCTTAATACCAGTCGCACCACAAGATACTCGTAAACCTGTGTTTTCGCCTGTATCAGTCCTAACATTACAGTTAGGTTTCATCGCTTCAATGGCTTTTGCGGATAAGGGCTTAGCTTGTGTTTTTTGGCTCATAGGTATTACCTTGTTTAGCGCTGACTATAAGATAATTAACGATTTTTAGTAAAAAGTGTAGGTTGCTAGTTTTGTTATGCTCATTATACCATGTCACCATCAACAACCTACACTTCAACCTACACTTTTATATGAGATTCTGTGATATTTCATAAGACATCATGTTATTACATGAGACAACAAATAAACACAGAAGCAAACAAATTCAATAAGTTAAGATAGATAACCTTATGACAGACAACCGGAATTTAGAATCACACACCCCAATGATGCAGCAGTATTTAAAACTAAAAGCACAACATTCAGACATACTACTGTTTTATCGTATGGGTGATTTTTACGAATTATTTTTTGATGATGCCAAAAAAGCATCACAGCTACTTGATATTACGCTAACTAAACGAGGTCAATCAGCAGGCCAGCCCATTCCGATGGCGGGGATCCCCTACCATGCAGCTGAAAATTATCTGGCCAAATTAGTCCAACAAGGTGAGTCCGTTGCTATCTGTGAACAAATTGGAGATCCTGCCACCAGCAAAGGTCCCGTTGAACGCCAAGTTGTACGTATTGTCACTCCCGGCACCATTACAGATGAAGCTTTATTAAATGAAAGACAAGACAACTTATTAGCAGCGATTTGGCAAGACGCTCAAGGCTATGGATTTGCCACTTTAGACATTACCTCAGGCCGTTTCATTATTAGCGAAATTGCCGATGAAGAAGCATTGCAAGCACAGTTGCAGCGTACCCGCCCCGCTGAACTTCTCTATCCAGAAGACTTTGCGAGTATGCCATTAATAGAGCGCGGCAAAGGGTTGAGACGTCGACCATTATGGGAATATGAGCTCGATACGGCTAAACAACAGCTTGGCTTACAATTTGGCACCAAAGACTTAATTGGTTTTGGTGTAGAAAATGCAAATAGAGCCCTTAGAGCAGCGGGTTGTCTATTGCAATACGTCAAAGATACCCAGCGAACTTCACTGCCCCATATTCGCAGCATTATCATGGAAAAACAAAATGATAATGTCATTCTAGATGCGACCACGCGCCGTAATTTAGAATTAACCCAAAATTTGGCTGGAGGAACAGAAAATACCCTCGCGTCAATATTAGACATGTGCGTAACCCCAATGGGTAGCCGCATGTTAAAGCGCTGGATCCATACACCGCTGCGTAATACTCAAATACTCAATAACCGCCAACAAGCTATCGGTGCCTTACAAGAACAGGGTTCTGAATTACAACCTTTCTTGCGCCAGATTGGCGACCTAGAGCGCGTTCTTGCACGTCTTGCACTACGTTCCGCTCGTCCTCGTGACCTAACTCGTATGCGTCATGCTTTTCAGCAATATCACGATATCCATCAAATTTTAGGCCAATCGAACAGCACCTACTTACAAGAATTACAAAGCCGCATTAGTCAATTTGATGAACTACAAGCATTACTTGAAAACGCAATTATTGATGCGCCACCGGTATTAATTCGAGACGGCGGTGTCATTGCTCCGGGCTACAACAGTGAATTAGATGAGTGGCGTGCATTGGCTGATGGTGCTACCGATTATCTTGATAAGCTGGAAATTCGTGAAAGAGAAAATTTAGGGATAGACACTTTAAAAGTCGGCTATAACGCCATACATGGCTACTATATTCAAGTCAGCCGAGGACAAAGTCACTTAACGCCAATTCACTATGTACGTCGTCAAACATTAAAAAATGCTGAACGCTATATTATTCCTGAATTAAAAGAACATGAAGATAAGGTATTGACCTCAAAAGGAAAAGCATTAGCCATTGAAAAAGCGCTTTATGATGCCCTGTTTGATATGCTGCTACCACATTTAGCCGCACTACAAACCAGTGCCGAAGCACTTGCTGAACTTGACGTGCTCGTTAATCTTGCCGAAAGAGCTGAAACGCTCGGTTACGCCTGCCCACAACTCACCGACAAGCCCGGTATTCAAATCACCGAAGGCCGTCATCCAGTGGTTGAACAAGTCCTTAGTGAACCGTTTATTTCTAATCCATTATCTTTATCGCCGCAACGCCGCCTTTTGATCATTACGGGGCCAAATATGGGCGGTAAAAGTACTTATATGCGTCAAACTGCATTGATTGCGCTATTGGCTTACATTGGTAGTTTTGTACCAGCAAGCAAAGCTATTATTGGCCCTATTGACCGCATATTTACCCGCGTAGGCGCATCAGACGATCTTGCCTCTGGGCGCTCAACGTTTATGGTCGAGATGACAGAAACCGCAAATATTTTACACAATGCCACTGAGCATAGTTTGGTATTGATGGATGAAATTGGTCGAGGAACA
Organism: Providencia sp.; assembly: GCF_003533305.1. Taxonomy (GTDB): domain Bacteria; phylum Pseudomonadota; class Gammaproteobacteria; order Enterobacterales; family Enterobacteriaceae; genus Providencia. The sequence continues at coordinate 8,343 of NZ_DOEH01000029.1, forward strand.
TCAACTTATGATGGCCTATCGCTTGCTTGGGCTTGTGCTGAAAATTTAGTTAATCGTATCAAAGCGATGACTTTATTTGCTACTCACTATTTTGAATTAACCACCTTACCAGAAAAATTGGAAGGCGCTGTCAATATTCACCTCGATGCGATTGAGCACGGTGATACTATTGCTTTTATGCATAATGTCCAAGAAGGCGCAGCAAGTAAAAGTTACGGTTTAGCCGTAGCTTCGCTTGCAGGTGTACCAAAAGAAGTCATAAAACGCGCAAAACAAAAACTCAAAGAACTCGAAATTATTTCTAGTAGTGCGAATACAAGCCATGTTGATAGCGCACAATTAAGTTTCTTAACCACCAAAGAAGAAGAGCCGTCTCCGGTAATCACCACTTTAGATGAAATTGATCCCGACAAGCTAACACCGCGCCAAGCGCTTGATTGGCTCTATCGTTTAAAGGAAATGAATAAGTAATATGGATGAGTACGCTGAATTATTAGCGCCGATCAGGCACTTTTTGCACTGTGAAACGCCTGACTCATGGGTGTTTAAAGCTAGCCGTCCCGAAAACTTACCCATTATTTTAAAAGATCATCTTTTATGTGAGCTTAAAGCAGCCCAGAGTGCGATGTTTTTAATTCGAAAATATGCGGTAGATAAAGATAGCGCTGCTATATTACTTGAATGGTTCAAACCTTATGAATCATTTGCTTATGATAAAATTGGTAACATTGATACATTAAGAAATAAAAACCAGATCTCAAAACAAATACTCGCAAGAAAGCAGTCGGCCTATAGCCAAGATCTGATTGATAAAATGGTATTATTAATTAAAGAAGAATTACATCACTTTTACCAAGTGTTGGAGATAATGCATGAACGAAATATTCCCTATGACGGCATAACCGCTGGACGTTATGCTAAAGGGTTATTTAGTCATATTAGTCCCCATGACCCAAGTACATTGGTTGATAAACTAATTATTGGTGCCTATATAGAAGCTCGATCCTGTGAACGATTTGCAAAATTAGCCCCATTTTTAGATGAGAAGCTCGCTGATTTTTATACTTCGTTATTGCGCTCAGAAGCACGCCATTACCAAGATTATTTACAATTAGCTCAATTAATTAATAAGCAGGATATTACTGAGCGAGTGCATTATTTCGGAGTTATCGAAGCAGAGTTAATTTCGACACCTGATAGTGACTTTAAATTTCACAGTGGTGTGCCTATTGATATTAATATCGGAAATTAGGCAATAAAATAAGTAAGATAAAGTAATTAAGTAAAAATAAGTCCCCGCAGTTAATATAACAACGGGGACTTTTAATTTCTAAAAAGCATCCTACAAATTGAATAATGATTCCAATGTTAATTCTTCATTATGCAATATGTCTTTCAGACGCCTTAAACCTTCAACCTGAATTTGTCGAACTCTTTCACGAGTGAGCCCAATTTCGCGCCCAACCTCTTCTAAAGTTTCAGCTTCATAACCTAAAAGCCCAAAACGACGTGCTAAAACTTCTCGCTGTTTTGGATTCAGTTCAAATAACCATTTAACAATATTATCTTTTAAATCATTGTCTTGAATTGTATTTTCTGGACCGGAGTCATTTTCATCAGATAAAATCTCAAGCAACGACTTTTCTGAATCCCCTGCAACTGGCGTATCAACCGAGGTGATACGTTCATTCAGACGCAACATACGGCTAACGTCTTCAACAGGTTTATCTAGCTGCTGTGCGATTTCCTCAGGACTCGGTTCATGATCTAACTTTTGAGCTAATTCACGAGCAGTTCGAAGGTAAATATTAAGTTCTTTTACGATATGAATTGGAAGACGAATAGTTCGGGTTTGATTCATGATCGCACGCTCGATGGTTTGACGTATCCACCAAGTTGCATAAGTCGAAAAACGAAATCCCTTTTCTGGATCGAATTTTTCGACAGCACGTATCAACCCAAGATTCCCTTCCTCAATCAAATCAAGTAAGGCAAGTCCTCGGTTATTATAACGACGAGATATTTTTACAACTAAACGAAGATTACTTTCTATCATACGCTGACGTGATGGAATATCACCGTGTAAGGCCCTTCGGGCATAGAAAACCTCTTCCTCAGCTGTCAAGAGCGGAGAGAATCCAATTTCACTGAGATAAATTTGGGTCGCATCCAAAACACGTAGAGTCGTGCTCTGGTGTAAATCCATTTCATCTTCTAGCTCAGAAATCAGATCCTCTTCTTTAAACTGACTCTCGTCAAAAGCATCATCCGCATTACTTTCATCGAGGTCATTGTATAACTCGTTAACTTTCAGTGAACTTTGGCTCATCAGTGACTCCTACCCTAGATAATGCGGACAGAATGTCAAAGCACTCTGCCCAGTTTATCGTTGCGGTAAGTAACGCAACGGGTTTACTGATTTTCCCTTGTAACGAATTTCAAAATGTAATCTGACTGAGCTTGTGCCAGTACTACCCATCGTCGCTATTTTTTGACCCTCAGTAACATCCTGTTGATCGCGCACCAGCAACGTATCGTTATGTGCGTAAGCACTTAAGTAGTCATCGTTATGCTTTATTATTATGAGATTTCCATATCCACGCAGTGCATTACCTGCATAAACGACTTTTCCTGGAGCAGAAGCAAGAACAGCTTGACCACGAGAACCTGCGATATCGACGCCCTTATTCCCGCCTTGTGCATCAGAGAAACCTTCAATCATTTTCCCATCAGCCGGCCAACGCCATTTTATTGACGAATTATTAGTGCTACTTGCTGCTGTTGAAGCAGTAGTCGTCGTGTTATTTGTTGTCGTTGAAACTTGCGTTGCAGGTTTCTTATTATTCGGCAACATTTTACCTGAAGTTTGACCACCACTATTTTCAGGATACTCATTAGTTGTTCGAAGATCAACCGCTTGCTGATGACTATTTGATGAATTTGAGGCGATTTGAGTGTTCGAGTTCACATTTGTGTTACCAATATTGATAACTTGCCCGACATTCAAACTATAAGGCTCTGCAATACCGTTTTTAGATGCTAACTCTCGGAAATCATTACCAGTTATATAAGCGATGTAAAATAAAGTATCACCGCGCTGAACGGTATAGCTATTACCGTTATAACTTCCTTTAGGAATACTGCCATAATCACGGTTATAGACAATGCGTCCATCAGTCGAGGTATTGATTTGGCTTGATGCCCTATTAACTGATTGAGTATTGCTCGACAGATTAGGTCGAGAAGAAGGCATTGCCGTACTCATACCCGTGTTCGACGTCGTATTAACGCTCGTTCTTTGAGCGGTCTGTTGGCTAGATTGCCCGTCATTCACACTCGAAATTGGCGCAGCAGTATGATATGGGGTTGAACACCCAGCTAATAAAACTCCACTAAATGAAAAGATCACTGCCCATCGAGCTCTGCTTATAGGGCTAACAATTTTCATGCATCTTCTCCCAAGAAGAAAAATCTGATGTGACATTTAAGCTCATGTCAGCAGCATAGAGATTCTTAAAATATTTTGCTTATTAAAGCAGAAATACAAAATAATGAACAAGTTAAATATATCAAAAATATAACAATTTGAGATTATGACTCAATAATTTAGCCAAATAGTTCAATTTAAGACAGCTAAAGTAGCATATTTAGACTAGTTTTGCTGCTGATGTGAGTTTGTTTAACTTTTAGGATTACTTTTTTTCGAGTTAAACCTAAAAATACGACAAACCCAAATAATGAGGATACGCTAGATTAAATCGCCAGCGATAAGAGGAACGAAACGTACTTTTTCAATCACATTACTGTGATAATCATTTCCGCGACGTGTAATCAATTTTAAAGCTTGCTCTTTATCGCCTACCGGTAAAACTAAACGACCACCGTCTTTCAGCTGATTTAGCAATAATTTAGGAATTTCATTCGGTGCAGCCGTTACAATAATGGCATCAAAAGGGCCTTTGGATTGCCATCCTTCCCACCCATCACCATGACGAGTCGAAACATTATGCAAATCAAGCTGTTTTAAACGACGCTTAGCCGTCCATTGTAAGCTTTTAACACGCTCAACAGAAAATACATGGTGGGCTAAATGCGCAAGTACGGCGGTTTGATATCCTGACCCAGTCCCAATTTCAAGCACTTGATCATTAGGCATTAATGCAAGTAATGCCGTCATTTTCGCAACAATATAAGGTTGAGAAATAGTTTGTCCATGACCAATAGGTAATGGAATATTATCATAGGCTTTATGAGATAGAGCTTCATCAACAAACCGTTCACGAGGAACTTGTGATATCGCATCTAATAGGCGCTCATCGTGAATTCCCTGTTGGCGCAGTTGTGCCAAAAGATCTTTCATGAGCCCTGTTTTCATTTTACCGTCACTCCTGATTTTCCCAGCCACTCTTCAATTAACGAATGCGCCTTATATGCCGTCAAATCGACTTGCAGTGGTGTGATTGAAACATAACCCTGTTGTACCGCTTCAAAGTCAGTACCCGGCCCTGCATCTCGAATTTCGCCAACAGGCCCCAGCCAATAGAGCATGTTACCTTTTGGATCTTCAAGATTATACACTTCTGATGCTGCATGGCGACTACCACAATGCGTCACTTTTATACCCTTAATCTCGTCATAAGGCACATCAGGTACATTAATATTGAGAATATTGCCCGCACGCAACGGATTTTTCTGCAACATGGCTAAAATATCACAAGTGACTTTAGCGGCAGTTTCATAATGAATTTCACCATCTAACGAAACCGCAATAGAAGGCAATCCTAAATGACGCCCTTCCGTTGCCGCTGCCACCGTTCCCGAGTAAATAACATCATCGCCCAAATTAGGGCCACAGTTAATACCTGAAACCACAATGTCAGGTCGAGGGCGAACCACTTTATTCACACCAATATAAACGCAATCTGTTGGTGTTCCGTCTAAAACAGAAAGATCCCCATTGCTTAAGGTTTGAATTTTAAGTGGTTTATCTAATGTCAATGCATTAGATGCACCGCTACGATTGCGATCAGGGGCGATCACCTGAACATGATAATGTTGACGTAGCGCCGCCGCTAATGTTTGAATTCCTGGTGCAGTAACACCGTCGTCATTACTCAATAAAATCTTTAGCATCAACACTGTCCTGATTGTCCTGACTGATAATTTCTCGCACTAAACTGGTTGCAAAACTGCCTGAATTTAGGAAAAAGTGCAATTTCAGCGTTGAGTCATCCAGCCATTCCCACTGTAAATTTTGTGGTTTTATGATTATGGCTCTTCTTGCGGGAGATACACGCTCACTTTTCATCAGTGCAAGAAAAGGCTGATAATTTTCCAAACACTGAGTTTCAAATGCTAAGGCATCATCCTGCGTACCCAACTCGCCATCACCGGGTAGTGGTGCGGTGACACTGAGCTCAGATGATAACAAGCGTGCTTGAAGTGCCGGCAGTTCATCAGCGGTTGCAACAAACCAACTTCCTCGCCCTGTTAGCTGTAAAGCATCGCCTAATAATGCCTGCTGAGCAGTATTATTCTCAATACGTTCACTTGCAATATAATTAAACATTGCACTACGCGCAGCAGATAAATAAAAGCTACGTTTACTCCGTTCGCGAACCTGAATCTCTTGGTTTGCCCAACGAAGTGCTTGAATTAAATTTTGGCCACCACGACCAAAACGCTGTTCGCCAAAATAATTAGGAACACCTAATGAGGCGATTTTTTGTAGGCGTTGTTCAACATCATCAGGCACCGAAATATTGCGCAGCGTTATTTCAAACTGGTTTCCTTTCAAGGTACCAATACGCAATTTTCTTTTTTGCCTTGTTGTTGCAAGTACTCGGCAACCTTCTAGCTGCCACACAGAAAAGTCAGGCGTTTCTTTACCTGGCATTTGTAAACAAAACCATTGTTCAGTCACTGCATGCCTATCTTTTAGGCCGGCATAGCTAACTGATTTAGCAGAAATTTTAGCAAACTTTGCCAATTGCTCTGCAACAAAAGAGGTATTACAGCCGATTTTTTCGACGCGAACCATCACATGCTCGCCATCGCCATCAAGCTCAAAACCTAAATCTTCTTTTACAATAAAATCTTCAGGAATACTTTTCAGTGTACCTAAAGAAAGTGGTTTACCATGCAGGTACTGTACATTCATGAGTGTCATTACTGTTGTCTTTAACTAATAAAACGACTGCCGCACAAGCAATCCCTTCTTTACGACCCACAAAACCAAGTTGCTCTGTTGTGGTCGCTTTGACGTTAACATCGTCCATGTGGCATTCAAGATCTTCAGCGATATTGACCCGCATCTGTGGAATATGTGGCAACATTTTAGGTGCTTGAGCCATAATTGTAATGTCAATATTGCCAATGCTATAACCTTTTTCACGAACCCGGCGAAATGCTTCTCTCAATAGTACACGGCTATCAGCCCCTTTATAAGCAGGGTCAGTATCTGGAAATAATTTTCCAATATCGCCAAGTGCTGCGGCACCTAGAATAGCGTCAGTCGCGGCGTGTAATACAACATCACCATCAGAATGTGCAAGTAGGCCTTGCTCATAAGGTACACGAACACCAGCGATAATAATCGGACCTTCACCACCAAATTTGTGCACATCAAAACCGTGTCCAATTCTCATTTTCTTTTCCTTATTATTTAATTCTTGAAAGATAAAATTCCGCCAGCGCTAAATCTTCAGGTTGCGTTATTTTTAAATTATCCGCTCTCCCTACTACCAATTTAGGCTGATAACCACAATATTCGAGCGCAGAAGCTTCATCAGTTATGATCGTTTTTTCTTTCAAGGCCTTGCTTAGACAGTCACGTAACAACAACAACGGAAAAAATTGTGGCGTCAATGCATGCCAAAGTGCTTCACGCTCAACAGTATGATCAATAAGCTGATCAATTTTCACACTTCGCTTCATCGTATCGCGAACAGGTGCTGCGAGTATGCCACCACAGCAATCTTTGTTAGTTGCTAATTGAATAATTTGGTTCAAATCATCTTGATGAAGACAAGGGCGAGCTGCATCATGTACTAACACCCAGCTATTGAGATAATCTGCATTTTTTGCTAGAAAATCTAAACCTGCCAGAACCGAATCCGCCCTTTCTTTACCACCAATAACCGTGATAATACGAGCCTCTTTTGCGATTTCAAGTTGCTGAAAACAATCATCTTCAGCACTCAGCACGACAATAATACATTGAATTAAAGGATTTAATAGCAGCGCATTAATCGTATGCTCAATAATTGTTTTACCTGCTATCTGCAAATATTGTTTAGGACAATCAGCATTCATCCGGCTACCGATACCCGCAGCAGGAATTAACGCGACAATGGGTGAGGCACCATGAGTTGTTGGATTTATCATTATTTATTTGAGTCTTACATCAGAAATTATTAGGCTAATGGGTATAGTTACAGGTAATACAATCTGGTATCAGGTCACTGGGATGAATTCTGGTTATTATTTTCTTTGACCATTCGATAGAATGATTCCCCAGGTTTTAACATACCTAATTCGCTTCGGGCTCGTTCTTCTATTGCATCTTGACCATCATTCAAATCATTGATTTCAGCAAATAGCTGCTCATTACGCATTTTTAGGCGTGAATTAACGATTTCTTGAGCGGCGACATCATCTTTGACGCGAACATAATCATGTATGCCATTTTTTCCTAGCCATAAGGAATACTGTAACCATGCTAATATTGCGATTAACAGTAACGTTAATTTGCCCATCTTGCCCCCTAAAATGATTTGCTAATCATCCCATAACTGAGCCCATGACGCTACTGTGATACAAATATTGTGGTAAAAAGTCAGAATAATTCAGGTAAGAATAGGTTATATATCATCCAATTTTATAATTAAATAAAAAAAGATGATATTTTTGCCCAATCAATAGGTGGCTTGAATGATATTTTTACGAACGAGTAAATCCACTATTTGAGAAACAGAATCGATAACTGGGTTCAGTCCATCTATCTGTAATTCAGGATTTTCAGGCGTTTCATAGGGGGAATCAATACCAGTGAACTGCGTTATTTTTCCTTCTCTTGCCTGCTGATATAAACCTTTAGGATCGCGCTGCTCACAAATTTCAATAGGGGTAGCAACATGCAATTCAAAAAATTGGTCTTGTTCGAATAAATCACGTACTTTTTGCCGATCAGCCTGATAAGGTGAAATAAATGCAGTAGCAACAACTAAACCTGCATCTACCATCAACTTTGCCACCTCACCTATCCTTCGAATATTTTCTTGTCTATCTGACTCACTAAAACCCAAATCGCCACATAATCCATGACGAATATTATCACCATCAAGTAAATAGGTTTTCACACCCATTAATGCTAATTGATGCTCAACAGCACCGGCGAGTGTTGATTTTCCTGAGCCTGATAGACCGGTAAACCATAACACTGCGCCTTTGTGTCCATTAGTAACCTCACGATGCTGGCGAGTCACAAGATGAGGATGCCAAACAATATTGTCATTTTTTTGTGTCATTGACGTTATTTCCCACCAAGTACATCACGCGCACCCCAATGCGGGAAATGTCGACGGATTAGCTGATTAAGTTCAATCTCAAACTCACTAAACGCACTTTTTTGTTCAAAGAATTGTGTTTGTGTATCGCGTACCAGACCGGCGCCCACCGTCACATTGGTTAAACGATCGATTAAAATCATCCCTCCCGTTTCGGCATTACGTTGATAGTTCTCCAACAATAGTGGTTCATCAAATGAAAACTCGACTAAACCAATCCCATTTAACGGTAACTCTGTGGAAACCTTTTGAGTCAAATTATTCACATCCACTTGATATTGAATGTTTTCGACTTTTGCACGGCTACGTTTCCCCGCGATTTTAATATCTAGTTGTTGCCCTTGTACTAAAGGTTGCTCAGACATCCAAACGACATCAATTAATGCGTGCTGAGTACTTTGCAAAGATTCATCTTCAGCCACAATTAAATCACCACGGCTAATATCAATTTCATCGTCAAGTACCAAAGTAATCGCTTCCCCCGGTACAGCAAAATCTTGTGTACCCGAAAATGTGACTATTTGTTTGATTTTGGAAATTGATCCTGCGGGTAATATTTTAACCTTTTGTCCAACACGCAAGATCCCCGAGGACAATGTACCGCTATAGCCTCTAAAATCTAAATTTGGTCGATTAACATATTGCACAGGGAAACGCAGAGCTTGTTCAGATGCATTTTGCTTCACTTGCACAGTTTCTAAAATATCAAGTAACGTTTCCCCCTGATACCAAGGCAACCTATCACTTTTATCGACAATGTTATCGCCATCAAGAGCTGATATCGGTACAAACCACACATCCAATTCTACAGGCAGCTCGGTGACAAATTTTTGATAGTCTTGTTTGATTTTTTCAAAAGCTTCTTGGCTGTAATCCACCAAATCCATCTTATTCACTGCAACAATTAAATGGCGAATTCCGAGCAATGTACTAATAAAACTGTGACGACGAGTTTGCTCTTGTACTCCTTTTCGAGCATCGATCAACAAAATAGAAAGTGAGCAAGTTGATGCACCTGTCGCCATATTGCGCGTATATTGCTCATGTCCTGGGGTATCGGCGATAATAAACTTACGTTTTTCTGTTGAAAAATAGCGATAAGCCACATCAATAGTGATCCCTTGCTCACGTTCAGCCGCAAGACCATCCACTAGCAACGCTAAATCTAATTTTTCACCCTGAGTGCCAATACGTTTACTGTCACTTTGCAGTACGGATAGCTGATCTTGATAAATTTGGCGGGTATCATGTAATAAGCGGCCTATGAGCGTGCTTTTACCATCATCCACATTTCCACAGGTGAGAAATCGTAGTAAACCTTTTTGTTGTTGAGCGAGTAAATAAGCCTCAACACCACCTTGTAGTTCAATTTGTTGTGCAATAGATTCGTTATAAGCAACTTGTGCCATGATTTTGCTCCCTATTCCGTTGATAACTCAATGCCCGCAAAGACTAAATACGCTTGATCATTAAAAGTACCCTTGGCGCTTTTTCAGCTCCATGGAAGCGGATTGGTCACTATCAATTAAACGCCCTTGGCGCTCACTTGTGGTTGAAATCAGCATTTCTTCAATAATTTCTGGCAGAGTTTGCGCATTTGACTCCACAGCTCCAGTGAGTGGCCAGCAGCCTAAAGTACGGAAACGTACTTTTTGCTTAGCGATCATTTCACCTGATTTCAAATCAATACGATCGTCATCGACCATCAATAAAGCACCATCGCGTTCAATTACAGGGCGCTCTTTAGCGAAATATAAAGGAACAATATCGATATTTTCTAAATAGATATATTGCCAAATATCCAGTTCTGTCCAATTAGACAATGGGAAAACGCGAATACTTTCCCCTTTATTAATTTGGCCATTATAGTTATGCCATAACTCAGGGCGCTGATTTTTAGGATCCCAACGATGAGACCTATCTCGAAACGAATAAATACGCTCTTTGGCTCGTGATTTTTCTTCATCACGACGCGCACCACCAAAAGCAGCATCAAAACCGTATTTATCTAACGCTTGCTTCAACCCTTCCGTTTTCATGATATCAGTGTGCTTAGCACTACCGTGAATAAACGGGTTGATCCCCAATCTTTCCCCTTCCGGGTTACGGTGAATCAATAACTCAAAACCATATTTTCGCGCAGTCTCATCACGAAACTCATACATTTCACGAAATTTCCATCCTGTATCAACGTGCAATAATGGAAAGGGTAGCTTGCCGGGATAAAAGGCTTTACGCGCTAAATGCAACATCACAGATGAGTCTTTACCTATCGAATAAAGCATCACTGGGTTAGCAAATTCTGCGGCAACTTCTCGAATAATATGAATACTTTCGGCTTCTAATTGCTGTAAATGTGTCAATCGTTTCTCGTTCATGATGGCCTCCTTAATTAAGCCAATTCCAGCACGGCGCTGCGCCATCTGATGTCTTCAGTTTGTTGACCAAACCACACAAGTTGATGATGTAATGCGGCGACCTCGCCAATAACGATTAATGCGGGAGCAGGGGCTTGCTGCGCTAATGTATCCAATTCATGAAGTTGCCCCGTCACCACCTTCTGGTTACGCCTTGTCCCGCAACCAATAACAGCAATAGGTGTTTCTCGATCACGACCAAAGTGAATCAATTGCTGACTAATATTCGCCGCCTTGACCGTTCCCATATAAATAGCAAGAGTTTGATTTCCGCGAGAAAGCGCCTGCCAATCTAATTCGGCACCCTCATCGCGACAGTGACCGGTAATGAAAGTGATGCTTTGAGAATATTCACGATGAGTCAGCGGTATTCCCGCATAAGCAGTTGCACCAATTGCCGCCGTCACACCTGGCACTACTTGAAATGGAATACCGGCTTGAGCTGCAACTTGTAGCTCTTCCCCACCGCGCCCGAATACAAATGGGTCGCCACCTTTCAAGCGAACTACTTTTTTACCTTGCAGAGCATATTTAACGATCAATTCATTGGTTTCTTCTTGAGAAACCGAGTGATTACCCGCGCGTTTACCGACACAAACTTTGTCAGCATCACGACGAACCAGTTCTAATATCTCTTCGCTAACCAAGTGGTCGTATAAAACCACATCAGCACTTTGTAAGACGCGTAAGCCTTTTAACGTTAACAAACCCGCATCACCTGGACCGGCGCCCACTAAAATAAGCTCTCCGCTGTTATCTTGCTGATAAAGCTGACGTTCTAGTTGCTGTTCGGCTGCGCCCAATTGCCCATTTTCAACCAATGAAGCAAAGTGGCCACTAAAGCTTTTTTCCCAGAAACGTTTTCTTTCTCGTAAATTAGTTAAGGACTCTTTCACCTTGCCACGCCAACGGCCGGCAATTTCAGCCATTTTGCCTAAAGATGTCGGCAGCATAGTTTCCAATTTTTCTCTAAGAAGACGCGCTAATACCGGGGCTGTTCCGCCAGAGGAAATTGCGACAATAACGGGAGAACGATCAATAATGGATGGCACAATAAACGAGCACAGCGGTTGATCATCAACGACGTTAGCAAAGATTTTTCGCTCATTTGCATCATGAAAAATTCTCTCATTCAATTTTCCATCATCCGTTGCAGCTATGACTAAATAAGCATCATTTAAATGATGTGATTGATAGTCATGTTGCAGCCAAATAAATTTCTGTTGTTGATATTCTTGCTGTAACTGTGGACACAGCTCTGGAGATACAATAACCAGTGCAGCATGAGCTTTCAGTAATAGCTCCGCCTTGCGAGCAGCCACAACACCACCGCCAATAAGTACGACTTTACGGGTTCGAAGATCCACAAATAACGGTAAGTAATCCATATTGCTCATCCATAGTTATATGCTGTTATATATTTTTTTTATAAGTTAATTGATTTGACTATATGGCCTGAAGAGGCCGGTTTGAAATGCCAAAAAATCATTACTTGTAACTCAAAAGCATAAGCAAATAAAAAATCATTAAGATCGGCTAAAAAACATTAAAATAGATAAAAAGAACAAACTAATATCAAATATCATCATTTCTTGATAATAAAAAAATCAATATAAAAAAAGAGATAACTTAATTTAGAAATACAACTATCTCTTTGTAATTAAACAAATATTATTAATGATATATAAATTAGTAGATCGCCTGTAACAATAACCCTATTACAGACTAATTTTCATGAAGGCCACATTCACGTTTCAAACCAAAGAAACGTGTATCTTCCTCACTCATTCCTGCTTCCCATTTTCGCGTCGTGTGGGTATCACCAACAGATAAATAACCTTGGTCCCATAAAGGATGATAAGGCAATTGATGCTGCGTTAAATATTCATAAACTTGCTTATTATTCCAATCAATCACAGGTAACAATTTAAAAATACCACGTCCAATTCCCAGCACACAGAGAGATGCTCGACTTGCCGACTGCTCTCGTCTTAGCCCTGAAAACCAACTTTCGGCTTGTAATTCCTGTAACGCTCTATCCATCGGCTCTACTTTATTCAATTGATTGTAACGCTCAATTCCTTCTATTCCTTGAGTCCATAGTTGCCCATGAATCGCTTCTTGCCACGCAGGTGATAGCGTCGAGCGATATACTTTTAAATTTAGCTTTAACCTATCAGTCAGCTGCTCAATAAATTGATAAGTTTCTGGAAATAAATACCCCGTATCCGTTAGTATTACAGGAATATCAGGCATGACCTGCGTCACCATATGCAAAGTCAATGCAGCTTGAATACCAAAACTTGAACTCAACACAAACTCTGTCGGTAAATATTCAGCTGCCCACTCAATACGTTGTAGAGCACTCATCGATTCCAACTGCACATTGAATGCAGATAAATTTTGAATCTGCTGCTCTTTACTTAAATTTTGTATTTCAGCTAATTGAAGCCGAGTCATACCGCCTCCTTGACCTCATAAAAATCAACTGCGGAATTGAGCACAGGCTTCACAATACCGGAACGAATAACAAAATCGCCAAATCCTTCCTCTGCTTGCCGCTCTTTAGCCCAACGTCCGATGAGTTCGTCTAAAATAGATAAAATTTCCGCACTGGTAATATTTTCACGAAATAATCGAGGAATACGTGTTCCAATACGATTACCGCCTAAATGCAGGTTATACCTATCCATAGCTTTACCAACTAGCCCCACTTCTGCCAACATTGCGCGACCACAGCCATTTGGACAACCCGTAATACGTAGAACAATATGTTCATCCGCAACATGATGGAATGCCATTATTTTTTCGATATCGTCCGTAAAGGCAGGTAAAAAGCGCTCAGCCTCTGCCATTGCTAATGGACAAGTCGGAAATGATACGCAAGCCATTGAATTTTCACGTTGGTGACTAATACCGTCACTCATTAATCCATGAGAACGCGCGATTTGTTCAATCAACGCTTTATCTTCTTCAGGCACACCCGCCACAATTAAATTTTGGTTTGCCGTTAAACGAAAATCCCCTTTATGAATACGAGCAATCTCTGCGACTCCAGTCTTTAGCGGCTTATCCTCCGTATCAATTAATCGACCATTTTCAATAAATAGAGTTAAATGCCAGCGATTATCAATACCTTTTAACCAACCAATTTTGTCGCCACGATCAGTAAATTCATAAGGCTTGATAGGTTCAAAGATCACCCCAGAACGCCTTTCAACCTCAGCTTTAAATGTCTCAACACCAACACGCTCAAGGGTATATTTGGTTTTCGCATTTTTGCGTTCTGTTCTATTTCCCCAATCACGCTGCGTAGTCACAATCGCTTGTGCAATCGCTAATGTTTTATCCAATGGAATAAAACCAAACTCACTGGCTAGACGAGGGAATGTCGCCGTATCGCCATGAGTCATCGCCAACCCGCCCCCCACAAGGACGTTAAAGCCAATGAGTTCACCCTCTTTGGCAATAGCGATAAAATTCATATCGTTTGCATGAAGATCCACATCATTCAAAGGCGGGATCACCACCGTAGTTTTAAATTTACGAGGTAAATACGTTTGTCCGAGTATCGGCTCTTCATCCGTGGTCACGATTTTTTCTTTATCGAGCCATATCTCTGCATAGGCTGTAGTGCGAGGCAAAAGATGCTCAGAGATTTTTTTCGCCCATTCATACGCTTGCTGATGCAGTTCTGACTGAACAGGATTTGAAGTACAAAGCACATTACGGTTAACATCATTGGCGGTCGCTAAGGCATCCAGCCCAACATGGTTTAGCATTTGGTGAGCGGGTTTCACATCCCCTTTTAAAATCCCATGAAATTGGAATGTTTGTCGGTTAGTGATGCGAACACTGCCATATAATGTGTGTTCTGTTGCAAATTGGTCAATATCAAGCCATTGCTTAGGTGAAATGATTCCACCCGGCAAACGACAACGCAACATCATCGCATGACGCGGCTCTAATTTTTGCTCGACACGTTCCGCACGAATATCACGATCGTCTTGCTGATACATGCCATGAAAGCGGATCAATAAAAAATTATCCCCCTCAAAGCCACCCGTTAAACCATTTTTCAAATCGTCTTTGATAGTGCCACGCAAATAATTACTATTTACTTTCATACGTTCACTATCGGCAAGTTTACCTTCAACAACTAAGGGCTTATCTTGTAAGGATTTTTCTTGTTCATTGCTCATTAATAAACATCCCTCTGATAACGGCGCGTCACACGCAGCTCACTTAAAAATTCATCAGCTTGCTCGCTATCCATGCTTCCATACTGACTGATGATATCCAATAAAGCCTGTTCTACATCTTTTGCCATACGGTTGGCATCACCACAGACGTAAATATGGGCACCTTGTTCTAGCCAGTCCCACACCTCTTTACCTTGTTCCCGCAACTTATCTTGTACATAGATTTTTTGAGCCTGATCTCGTGACCAAGCGAGTGAAATGCGAGTTAGCAAACCATCTTTAACGTAGCGTTGCCACTCGACTTGATAGAGAAAATCATCAACAAAATGTGGATTACCAAAAAACAGCCAATTTTTACCCGTTGCGCCGTCGTTATCTCTTTGCTGTAAAAAGGCGCGAAAAGGCGCGATCCCCGTTCCTGGCCCTATCATGATAACGGGTTTAGATTCATCACTTGGCAAACGAAAATTATCATTGTGTTCAATGAAAACACGTAATTCATCACCTTCATTCAAGCGATCAGCTAAAAAGCCAGAAGCACCGCCAGTACGTGCTTTTCCATCAATGTCATAGCGAACAACACCGACAGTTGCATGTACTTCATCTTCTGACTCTGCTTGTGATGATGAAATTGAATATAAACGCGGTGTTAATGGACGCAGGAGATCAACAAACTCTTGAGCCGTTGGTTGTGCCGCAGCTTGGCGAACCATATCCACAATCGGCATTGTTTGCGCATAATGTAAGATGGCTTTTTTATCGCTAATCAGTGCTAGAAGTGCATCATCCTTAGACAATTGCGCATATTTTTCGACAATAAGATGCGTATTTTGAGTTAACTCTAATTGGTAAATTAATGCATCACGTAAAGAATGACGTTGCTTGCCAATAAAAACGTCTTCATCGCCTTGTAACCACAATAATGCCACCAGCTCATCCACTAATGCTGGATCATTATCAAACCATACACCAAGTGAATCACCCGGTTGATAACGTAAGCCTGAATCACCCAAATCAATCTCAATATGCCTAACATCTTTTTGAGAATCACGACTGGTTATTTTTTGATTACTGAGTAATGACGCAGTTAACGGTGCAGTTTTACTATAAGGTGATGAATGAATTTCATTCACGCTCCCTGCTTGCGTCGTCAATAATTGGCTTGCACTTTGCGCCGGCACTCTTGCTTTTAGTATCTGAGTTAAATTATCGACCCACTCATCAGCAATAGCTTGATATTCTACATCTGCATCAATCCGCTCAAGCAATGACGTTGCACCTAACTGAGCGAGTTGATTGTCAAAATCTTTTCCTGCTTGGCAGAATTTTTCATAAGAAGAGTCACCAAGCGCAAAAATGGCGTAGCATGTTTCTGCTAAATTTGGCGCTTTCTTTGAATAAAGATATTTATACAAAGAAACAGCTTCTTCAGCAGGCTCCCCTTCACCTTGGGTCGACGCGACTATCACAAGCAACTTTTCTTTATCTATCTGTTTAAATTTATAGTCACCTGCATTTACCAAGTTAACGTTAATTTTTTCATTAATTAATCGCTCTCTAAGTTGTTCAGATAAACGGCGGGCATTACCTGTTTGCGAGGCTGAAATAATAGTGACCGTTTCTTCAGGTGCGATAGGTGCATTGGCAGCTGTATCAACGCTTGGCGTTTGATTTACCATTCCCCACAAATAACCCGACAACCAAGCTAGCTGATGAGATGAAAAATCATCTACCGCAGTCTGTAAACGCGTAAGTTGCTCTACCGATACAGGCAATGCTGATATCGGGGACTGTTTTTTCGTCATTATCCTTTAACCTCAGAATTACTCATCATTGAATATGACCCAAATAATTAAGTTGCATTAACCCGCAAGTTCCACCATCAACTTAAAAAATTTATAACTTGTTGTTTATTTTTTATCTTTAAAATTTAGGTTTTGGACAAACAGGTTATAACAACCCATGATATTGATATAAGACACTCTAGCCATATCTAATAGCTAAAAAGCCTAAAGACTATATTCGATGATTGATATCGATAAAAAAGGTTAGTAATAATTTGGCAAATAAAGATATTTTGAAGGGAAATTACCGTACAATGCGCTATTTATTATCAATGAGAAGACATTTATGAGCACAACAATCTATAAGGATTTCACTTTTGAAGCGGCGCACAAGCTTCCTCATGTTCCAGAAGGTCATAAGTGTGGTCGCCTCCATGGTCATTCTTTCATGGTACGTTTAGAAATTACAGGGGAAGTTGATGCCTATAGCGGTTGGATTATTGATTTTTCTGACGTCAAAAAAGTGTTTAAACCTATTTTAGAGCAACTCGATCACCATTATCTGAATGATATTACCGGACTTGAAAATCCAACCAGCGAAGTGCTTTCCCGTTGGATTTGGCTACAAACTAAACCTCTATTGCCACAATTAAGCGCAGTGACTGTCAAAGAAACCTGCACTGCGGGTTGTATCTATCGCGGTGAAAATTAGTTTTAATGAAATAAGCTAACTCAAAAAATACAGAGATAAAACTATCTATATAAGCATAGTGCTAAATAACAAACCTTTATTTCTCAAAATAAAAACCAATTTTTTCATTATAAAATCATTATTCTAAATAGTTCGAGTTATAGCAAGGCGGCAAGTGAAACTAAGCCCTGGGAGCATACAATAAGTATGTGACTAGGGTTAGTTTCGCGTAGCCAACATCCCTATAACTCGAAATATGACGAACAACAAGAATTAGGGGATAGCTAAATACTTATGCGTCTGAATTGATAGCCGCCAATTACGCTCAATACAGGTATCAATACACAATTTTGTCGCCGAGGCCTTTTGGCTAATTGGCTGTAGTGCAACTACAGGCGGAGTTTCTAGTGTTCTCATAGCCAGTAATTCATCTAGTGCTTGGATATCTTTTTCCCTTGCTACGGGGTGTTTTATTTCATTAGCTCGATTTACTGCCTGCTTTAATACTTTTAAGCCACCTTTCATACCCACTTTTGGAGAAACAGTCACCCATGTATTATCTGAGCATTGAATTGGATATGTCCCGCTGGTTTCTATTTGACATTGATAGCCATTTAATTCGAGCTCGTTCGTTAGCAGCGTTAAATCATAAATACAGGGTTCACCTCCCGTAATAACAATATGTTTAGCGCTATATTTTTTCTCTCTCATCAAATCTATCAATGTATTTGTATCCGACATTGCCCACTCATCGCTATCTAGCGTTTTTAATGCAATGTCACCAAGTGTCGTTTCTTTACTTGGATCTTTTTCCCACGTCTGTTTTGTATCGCACCAACTACATCCCACTGGACAGCCTTGCAAACGAATAAAAACAGCCGGAACACCAGTAAAAACGCCTTCTCCCTGTAATGTTTGAAAGATTTCATTAATTGGGTATTTCATATCACACCTAAAATAGTTAATAAGGGGCACATTATATTGCAGATATCTATCTCATGAACAAGGCACTTTGTGATAATGTAGCAACCTTGAGCTTAATAAAGTACGTCTAGTTCAATAAACGAAACCGAAACAATATTCGGTGCAATAACTAGTGCTAAGGCAAAGACAGGAAAAGATATGCAAAGTAGTGAACAAAATCAACTCAGAAAGGGACTGAGTGTCAGGCACATTCGCTTTATGGCTTTAGGGTCAGCGATCGGAACCGGTTTATTTTATGGTTCTGCATCTGCAATTCAAGCAGCAGGGCCTGCAGTGTTGATTGCCTATATGGTCGGCGGTGCCGCTGTATTTATGGTAATGCGAGCGCTTGGTGAAATGGCGGTCCATAATCCAGTTCCAGGCTCTTTCTCCCATTATGCAAGCCATTACATGGGGCCATTAGCGGGCTTCTTAACAGGCTGGAATTATATTTTTGAAATGCTAGTCGTATGCTTAGCCGATATTACTGCTTTTGGTATGTATATGGGATTCTGGTTCCCTGATGTGGACCAATGGATATGGGTATTAAGTATTGTACTATTTATAGGCGCACTCAATTTATGCCATGTTAAAATTTTCGGTGAAATGGAGTTTTGGCTATCCATAATAAAAGTCAGCGCTATTATTGCCATGATCGTTGGCGGTGCTTTCTTAATGTTCTACGGATTTGGTAAAGAAACAGACCATGCCGTTGGCATTCAGAACCTCTGGCAACATGGTGGTTTCATGCCGAATGGTATTGAAGGCGTTATTGCCTCACTCGCCATTGTAATGTTTGCTTTTGGTGGTATTGAAGTTATTGGTATTACTGCTAGCGAAGCGCAAGATCCAGAAAAAACAATTCCTAAAGCCATTAATGCCGTACCAGTCCGTATTCTATTATTCTATGGATTAACCTTATTTATATTGATGTGTATTTATCCATGGAACCAAGTTGGTCAAAATGGTAGCCCATTTGTACAAATATTCTCCAGTCTAAATATTTCTTCTGCGGCGAATATCTTAAATGTTGTCGTTATAACCGCAGCCATTTCGGCCATTAACAGTGATATTTTTGGTGCAGGTCGAATGATGTATGGTATGGCGCAAGATAGACAAGCACCAAAAATATTTACTAAACTGACTCGCAATGGCGTGCCATGGGTTACTGTACTCGTAATGTCAGTTGTTATGCTGCTTGGCGTATATCTAAACTTTTTATTACCTGAGAAAATTTTCGTTATCATTGCGTCCATCGCAACCTTCGCGACAGTCTGGGTTTGGCTGATGATATTGCTTTCACAAGTTGCAATGCGTCGCCAAATGAGCAAAGAAGAAGTGAAAAAGCTAAAATTCCCGATTCCTTTTTGGCCTATCGGGCCTGCAATCACCATTGCATTTATGGTCTTTGTCATCGCACTATTAGGCTTTTTTAAAGATACGCAAATTGCGTTAATTGTTGGATTTGCTTGGGTGGCAATACTCAGCATCGCTTTCTTATTCATGAGAATATTTCAGAAAAATAAAAGTGAGCAAAATTAAACTATTATCACGCTAGCAAAATAGTATTTAAACCATTTAAATGCCCTATATTAATAAAAATATGGGGCATTTTTTATCATTAATGCGCTAACGCTTGTTTAAGGTCCGCGACTAAATCATCAACATTTTCTAAGCCAATTGAGAGCCGAATAAGGCCATCACTAATCCCATATTGCTGTCTTTCTTCTGCAGAATAAGTCGAATGAGTCATACTCGCTGGATGTTGAGCCAATGATTCACAATCACCTAAACTTACAGCTCGAGAAAATAAATTAAGCTGATTTAAAAAGCGTTTACCTGCCTCAATCCCCCCCTTTAACTCAAACGCTATCATGCCACCTGCTAACCGCATTTGTTTTTTAACCAATTGATATTGCTCAAAGCTCTCAAGACCAGGATACATAACATGATCAACCTCTGGATGAGAGTCAAGATACTTAGCAACAAGCATGGCATTCTCAACAATACGATCCATCCGTATAGGGAGCGTTTTCATTCCCCTAAGAACTAAATTCGCATCATGAGGAGATAAACATGCCCCCGTCATATCCTTTAAGCCAACTAATCGAATCTGTTTTGCTATCTCTGCAGTCGTGACAGCAGCTCCCGCCATGACATCACCATGTCCATTCATATACTTAGTCAAAGAATGGAGCACGACATCAGCACCCAAAACGAGCGGTTTCTGGATGTAAGGCGTACAGTAAGTATTATCGACAACAACTATAATATTATGCTGATGCGCGATTTCGCTTACGACTTTGATATCGACTAAACGCATATTGGGATTTGCTGGAGATTCAAAAAAAATCATCTTCGTTTTGTCGGTTATTTGTTGTTCAACCTGATGAGGGTCACTCATATCAATATGGCGAACGTTAACACCAAAACGTGCAAGCCCATGATGGAAAAAAGCATAGGTACAACCATACACTGTCATATCAACTAAGAGCTCGTCTCCCGGATTTAGCAGTGACCAAAAAGTTGAAGTAATTGCGCCCATTCCTGACGAAAAAACGACAGCAGCCTCACCTTCTTCTAAATCCGCAATTCGTTTCTCCAACAAATTCAATGTAGGATTATTAATTCGGGTATAAATATATCCTTCCCTATCCCCACTGAAACATGCGGCCCCCTCTTCTACACTACTAAATACATAAGTAGATGTTTGATATATCGGTGATGCCAATGCGCCTAAATTTTCATTCTGACTATAATGACTATGTATTATTCGAGTTTCAAAAGCACTTACTTTATCTAAATTCATACCACCTCCAAAAAATTACCGCTCCTTGGTCTGAGATAATCGAGAACCAACAATTTGTAATGTTCTTAAAACGGTACTAATTCCACGCAATGTATCTGGATCTTTTAATAAACTATATACTGAACGAAAATTATGGGATTTATCATCATAGACCGCTTCCATTTTTGCCATATTATAAGCGGTACTAAACTCCCAGACCGGGGTCAATGTATCCTCAAAAGCATTAGAGAGTTTTTCTACTGTACCTGCATCCAAAATATCGACCATATCAGATACTAAAGAAAGTAAATCAACGATATTATCTAAACGTTTCAACTGTAATAGTGGTGCAATTTTTTCGGCAAAATGTTCGCCTGATTCAGAGCTAAGTAACTCTATCAATTTTGTTTGCGGATTATCATTAGACATAATTATTTTCCTATTACACTAAACCACGAATAGCTGCCCAATAAATACCTCTATTGAAGCCATTTCTTAATAATCCACCTAATTTAGTTGGGGGGGTTGGGATCACGTCATGCTTATAATCATATTGCAGTGGCATACCTGAATATAATCCCATTTGTGCAACCGCCTGAACGCGTCCATCATAAATTGCAGCTGGATAACCATAAGTTATCTCACCGCAAATATTATCAGCAATAATAGCCGCCTGATTATGGCAGCTACCACCTGCCTTACTAATAGGAAGGTCGACTGTATCACCAATGACATAAACGCCATCAACACCATAAACTTGCATCGTTTCATGGTCGGTTGGTAGCCAACCCTCACCATTATTGTGTTCGCTTAGACCTGTATTAATAACCGCCTCAACCGCAGTAATTGGTGGTGTGCTAATTAAAATATCAAATGGTTGTTCATCACCTTCTTTTGAATACGCAATTTTTTTCTCCGGATCAACATTACTTAATGTAAACCCACGCTGCGCCTTAATATTTTTAATATTAAATATTTCTGGGATAACTTCACAAACAGGCTGTTGCATGAAGAGACAATTACGTAATAATTGAGATACCGTTGGGTAAGTATAAACAATCTCAATATTATCTCTTACCCGACGTTTACGTAAAAAATCATCCAACATCAACGTTGTTTCCATTGGTGCAATTCCACATTGATGAGGAACATTAGGTGTTTCTGGAAAAGATACAGTAATAAAAATCCGCCCTTTCTCAATTTTAGATAATTGATCTGCTAATTTTCGAGCAGGTTCATATGCATAAAAATGATTCCCGATCTCTTTCAACCCTTCAATTTTGTCAGGTCTTGGTACGCATCCTGTAGCGACAACCAAATAATCATAATTATACTTTTTACCCTTTATTGATTTAAGTTCTTTATTTTTAAAATCAAATAACTCGACTTTATCAATCACTAATTCAATCTCAGGGCGTAATAATGATTGTTCACTACGGCTCAACTCTTCTTTAAAGAAAAGATTAAAAGCCACATACATAAATGCAGGCTTATAATAATGCATAGGATTATCAGTAATTAACGTTATTTTTATTTTTTTAGAGAAAATATCTTTATTAAGTTTTCTTGCCAAAATATTGGCCAGCATTGTCCCACCGGTACCACCACCAACAATAACTATATTTATCATGATATTTCATCACCTTAACTTAATAAAATTACCAATAGAGCATGCACTTCCTCCTATAAATATAGGTTATTTTAAATAATAACCTATACAATAAATTGAATATAATTAGCTAAATAACAAGAAAAACTAATCACATTAAAATATAAAACCATCAGAATAAATAAACATAAAAATAATTATTTCAATTACTATTTCAAATAGAAACTGTATCACTGATTTATTTTATATATGAGTAATGACCCACTATTTTCCATTGAAATAAAACATCCTCAGAAACCTGACCATACCCAATGTTATGCATAATAAGATAGTTTTGGTTATTGGTAGATTTTATCGATGTCACAATACCAATATGAGGTCGACCATTATCCAAACGCCATGAAACTATATCCCCTGGAATATAATCTTTTACATTTTGAGTAATAGGCTTATTCATTCCCTTTCGAGCAAAAAATGTCTCTAAATTAGGTACACGCCGATGATCAATATTGGTATCTGGCTTATTTAGACCCCACATACGTTTACTTGGATATTGGCTGAAATTATTTTTTATGTCTTCATGCAAACGCTGCTGTAGGTCAATACCTAATTTACGATAACTACGGATAACTACATCAGAACAAACTCCGTAGTTTTCAGGTACATCACCATTTGGATAAGTTATTTTTCTGTATGAAGAATCATACATGACGAGGCGAGGAAGCTGTTCCGCGTACTTAGCTAATTCAAGGCTTGTGTTGCCTATTGCATAGGAAGAACACAATAAAATAGTTAGCGACAATAATAGTTTCAATCATTAATCCCCACAAATGTTGATTATAAAATCTACAACAATTATGAAGAAAAATAAGGTGTTAAAATCCTAAATATTAAGCAAACTAAATTGTGTAATGATAGGATTGTGATCAGAAGCATCGGTATTTAACACATGGCTATCGTTAGCTTGTAAGCCACGATAAAATAAATAATCTAAAGGCCGACCAAATGCTTTTGTACGCTGATCATCATTATAATTTATTTCTTTCAATCCAATGCTACGTACAAAACGCTTAAGCGCATTCACCCTTTGGCGACTCCAAGCATTAAAGTCTCCCGCTAGGATAACAGGGCCTACATGCTTTCCAATCTGCTCCCCAAGTTTGTTAAGTTGCCTTGTATAAACATCAACACCAAAACTAAAATTAATTGCATGAACATTCGCTACCATCAGCTGTTTCCCATTAGGAAGCGGGTAGACAGTAATCAAGGCCGATTTGGCCAAACGTAATAAGGGTTCTTTTTCACGTAAAGGACAACAATAGATAGGATGCGCAGTCGCAAGCGTCATCACGCCAGCAGGGTGAGGTGAAAAAGGCAATGCGGGAACCTGATCTGCAATTAATTTATGGAAAGCCGCAAAACTAACAAGCTCAGGAGACATTTGAGCCTCTTGTAGCAGTATTAATTTTTTATCTTTAATTAGCTCAGCTAAGACAATCTTCCAATTTGGCCGCTGTTGCTTATAAATATTCCAAATCACCACATCAAGAGTCTCGCCCGCAGCAAATAAAGGTAATCCAATCGGCAGCGACTCCCCTAACATATGTACAGCCATAGGTTGAATACGCTCAGCGGGCTGACCTGCTATATATCGAACAGAATAGGTTCTTTTCGCCACGTTTCGAGTTCCTACATAATGGAGATTTCAATTTTACTCTAGTTTTGACTTCACTCACTAGGTTGCAGTATATCAAACATAGCAGGTGATATCTTATGAAGTTGAGTCAAAGCTTTTAGTATTAAGAATGATATGTTTAAACAATACTAACGCTATAGTAAAAAAAACCACTAAGATCAAATTCATCAATCTGTAGGCTATTCAAAATTCAAATTTTTTTCGTCAGCCCCGAGCCTTTATTCAAGTGGAGCTGAGCCTTAATCACCGAAGGGTATCGATTTAATTTCGCATGGTTGTTTGCGTATTTTGATGGAGTCATTGTCAATGTTTAAACGGCCATCGACTCTCCCTCAGCGAGGGCTTGACTGTCATTACGGTTTGTCCGCGATTCAACGTTTCCGCATCGGATTGCTCAAATCCCCAACGCAAAAAAGCCACCCA